>NZ_JBFAHV010000018.1:0-194761 GCF_040654375.1 Nocardia sp. NPDC050710
AGGGGGTTTTTTTCCGCGCGCGCCTCCGGTCTGGTGGCGGATGGGGGGGTCACCGTGCGCGCACGGTGACCCACGTCGTTTTCCAGCGACTGTATTTGTCCAGGACAGCAAGGCCTTTCGAGTGCCCGGACCCGCCGCGGCCGAGGTCGCCGACCGGCACGGTCAGGTCGTCGGCCTCGAAGTCGTTCACCCACACGGTGCCGACCTTGAGCCGTCCCGCCACGCTCAGCGCGGTGTCGAGGCTGGCGGTCCACACCGAGGCGGCGATGCCGGTGCCGAAACCCGCTGCCGCCGCAACGGCTTCGTCCGGGCCGCCGACGGCGATGAGTGAGCTGACCGGCCCGAACACTTCATCGACGACGATCGGCATGGTCGCGGTGACGGCGGTAAGCAGGGCCGGGGTGAGGTAGGCGCCGCCGCGGGTCGGTGGCGTGGTGAGCGGGCCGCCGCGCCGCAGAACTGCACCGTCGGCGCGGGCCCGGTCGATCGCGCTGACGACGGCGACGGCGGCTTCGGTGGTGATCATCGGGCCGACGTCGGTGTCCCAGTCGCGGGGGTCCCCGATCACCAGCCGGTCGAGGGCAGTCTCCAGTTCGGCGGTCAGGTCGTCCGCGATCGTGCGGTCGGCGAGGATGCGGGTGACGCCGGTGCACATTTGCCCGGCGTTGAATGTCATGCCCCACACCAGTTTCCGCGCCACCTGCTCGAGGTCGGGGGTGTCGGCGCACACGATGGCGGTCGACTTCCCGCCCAGTTCGCACCACACCTGAGCGCCTGTTCCGGCCGCGTACCGGCGGAACGCTCGCCCGGTCAGCGCGGACCCGATCACCATGATCACGTCGACGTCGGCGTGACGGCCCAGCGCGGCGCCGGTGCTGGGCCCGCCGGGCAGCACCGCCAGCGCCCCGCCCGGGACACCGGACTGGTGCGCGAGTTCGGCCGCGCGCAGCACCGCGTACGGGGCGTGCTCGGACGGTTTGACCAGCACCGCGTTGCCCAGCGACAACGCCGGTGCCACTTCGTATCCCAGCGCCGCGAGCGGGAAGTTCCACGGCGTGACCACCGCGACCACCCCAGCTGGCTCCCGGGCCACCACCGCCAGGGCGTGTGGGCCGGTGTCGGGATGGTGTCCGCCGTGTTTGCCGATCGCGGCGGCCGACCAGCGAATCGCCCGCACGCATCCAGCGATGTCGACTTCGACGCAGTCGCGGACCGGTTTGCCGGTTTCGGCGCAGATCAGCACGGCCAGCTCGTCGCAGTGGCGGTGCAGAAGGTCCGCCCACCGCTCGAGTGCTGCCGCGCGGTCGGCCGGGCGGGCACGGGCCCAGTCGCCGGTGCCAAATTCGGTGCGGGCCAGGCGGATCGCTTCGTGCGCTTCCTCGGCGGTCGTGGATGCGGCCGTGCCGAGCGGGTCACCGGTCGCGGGTGCCTGCACCACCATTTTCTCGGCGGGGTCGCGGCGTACCCCGCCGATCAGTGCGTCCCCGGACAGCTGCAGCCGCTCGGGGTGCGCGTGCCAGTGCTGGCCGGTGCGGTCGATCAGGACCGCGGCGTCGCTGTCGATGTGGTGGGCCAGGCCGGTCGGGTCGAGAGTTGTCATTGGCGTCTCCGCAACAGATCAGGGTTGATATCGGAAATGCGGGCGCAGCCAGCCAGCAGCATGGTGTTCACCAGTTCGGCGGTGAACAGGTCCAGCACCGCGTTCACACCGGCCCGCCCGTCGAGCGCCAAGCCCGTGGCGACCGGTCGGCCGATCAGCACCGCGTCCGCGCCCAGCGCCAGGGCCTTGAAGATGTCGCCGCCGGAACGGATTCCGCCGTCGATCGCCACCTGCACCTGCTGTCCGTCGACTGCTTCGAGGATCTCGGGTAGCTGGTCAAGTGTGGCGGGGACGCTGTCGAGTTGGCGGCCGCCGTGGTTGGACACCACGACAGCGCTCGCCCCGCAGTCCACCGCGTGCATCGCGTCGGACGCGCACAGCACCCCTTTCACCATCACTGGCACGGTGAGCCGGGCGGCAACGTCGCTCAATGTCCGCCAGGTCCACCACGACCCGGTCTCACCGACCAGCGCCGCCGCGAAACGGCCGTCCGGGTGATTGCCCGAGTAGTGAGCGGGATCGATGGAGACGCTGAGACGGCGCAGCCGCTCCCGCCACCCCAGGACCGGGCAGTCGATCGTCACGCACACCGCCCGATACCCGGCCGCGACGGCACGTTCGGCCAGGTCCACGAACTGCCTGACATCCCCGCTGGCGTGGGCCTGCATGATCATCGGGCCACCGGTCGCCGCTGCGGCCACGTCTTCCAGCGGCCACCCCGACGCTTCAGCGACCACCGCCGCCAGCCCGGAATCAGCCGCCGCGGCGGCGACGGCACACAGCCCGTCGTCGAACAGGAACCGGTCGCACCCGATCGGCGCGGTCAGTACCGGCGCCGACAGGCCGATCCCCAGGAAGGTCGTGCCAGTGTCGACGGTGGTGACCCCGGCCAGCTGCCGGGGCAGCAGCTGCCAGCGCCCGAACGCTTGACGGTTGTCGGCGAGAGTCATCTCATCGCCGCTGCCGGTGTCGATATACGCCCACACGTCCGGCCGCAGCTCGGATTCGGCGCGCCGCACCAGGTGCTCCAACGTGCGGATCTGACCCGCCGTCGTCGAGTCCGTGGCGGGCCCGGTCATTTCCGTGCTCCGCGCCGCGCGACCAGCGTCGTGCGTGCTGTCTCAACGATTTCGGCGCCGCCGATGTAGGTGCCTGGCTCGGCGGCGGGGCCGACGGCGGTGCCGACGAACAGCTCGCCCTGGTCCCACAGTCCGCGCACCAGGCCGGTCAGCCGGTCCCCAGGGGTGTGTCCGGCATACCAGGCGGAGAATGCACCCCAGTCGACCGGTCCGGTCTGCGCGCTCACCCACCGCGCCATGTCGTACACCGTCGGCAACTTCCACCGGTAGATGCCGCCTTCCAGCGGGCCGGTCGTCAGGTGCGGGAAGTTCTCCGCCACGAATGTCGCGCCACCCCTGGTCACTCCGTCGCGGAACGGCAGCAGCGTCGACAAGGCATCGGACAGGCCGCAGTTGACCGCGGCGTCCCGCTCGAAGTCCAGCTCACGCGGATACGCGGCCCGGAACAACTCGAGCGAGTCGATCGCGTCCGCCGCCCCCTCCATCACACCGTAAAACGTGTTCCACCACGCTTTTTGAGCGCCCAGGACCGCGTTGAACACGTGCCTGCCCGACAGCGACGCCAACTCGTACCCGAGCCGGTCCATCTCGGCTGGCGACTGCAGGCCGGGGATCACCGGCGCGACGTGGAAACTGACCGGGATTCCCGCCGCGGCCACCTGTTCGGCGGCCTTGAGCCGGTCGGCGGGGGCGGGAGCGCGGACCTCGAGGGTCCGCGCTAAGTCTTCGCGCAGGGTGATCACCGAGAAGCACACCTCGATCAGGCCCCGCTTGGCCAGCTCGGTGAGAACGTCGAGATCCCGGGTGACCATCGTTCCACGTGTCAGCAGGAACACCGGAATCTGCTGGGCGAGCGCCGCTTCCAGGATCCCGCGGGTACGAAGCTCGGTGGCCTCGATCGGCTGATACGGGTCGGTCGTGGTCCCGATGTCCAAGATGCCCATCGACGGGTCGGCCTCGGCCGACCCGGGGGACACCTTCACATGCCGACCGTAGTCGCCGGGCCCTTTGTACAGGCAATACGAACAGGTGAACGCACAGCCGCTGTATGCGTCGCTGAATACTCGCCAGTGGTGCGCGCGGATCGTCTCGATGGATGTCTGGAAGTCGAAAACCCGTGGGATCTGTCGGGGCCTGCGATTCGAGATCGGGATCAATGTGCTCATTAGAGTCACCTCCATTGGATGTGGCGGAACCAGAAAGAAGACGTGCGAGGGCGCGGCTCGACCGGAGCGGGGCCCGGGAGCCGTCGATGTTGGTGGTCAGGCTGTTTCGCGGGAGATTCGGTGGTCTCGCAGCCAGTGATGCGAGCGGCCCGTCACGACGGGGCCCGTTCACGGGGGTCGAATCGGCCAGAGATGAGGTCGCTGTACTCGAGCTCGAGCTCGGCCAGCGTTGTCCATGCCGCATGCATCTGCTCCGAGCCAGCGCCGAACGCTGCCAGGTAGCGCATCGCACGTTCGGCGGCGGCGGCGATCCGGTCGATCAGCAGGCCGATCGAGCGTGCGACCGTAGCCGATGGCTCTGCAGCACAAGCCAACTCGGTGATCTGCCTTATTGCCTCGCCCCGGCGGCAGTCGCACACGGTGGCCGTGTCGGGGAATTCTTCTCGCGCGCGGTGCAGGCGGACGAGTTCTCGCGCCCAGCTACAGATCGGATCCGGATCGCCTTTGTCGCTGCATACAGCGATCAGCAGGAGGTCGCGTGAAGGCAGACCGGAGAAGCGATCCGTCGAGATCGGCGGTGTCTGCATCATGCTCTCCTCCACCTCCGGTGGCTGCGCTCGGCGCTGCAGAGAAGCCGTGAGGCAAGCACGCGAATCGCCGGTCACGATGTGCCCGGCCGAGATGCTGCACGGCCTTCCAGTACGCCCACGGTACCTATCCACCTAGTGGTTGTCCACCAGGTGGACAACCACTAGGTGGCGAGGGGTTTGCCGATGACCACCAGCGCTCCGGTACCGTCAGAGCATGCCCAAACAGCCCGAATACCTCTCGATCGCCGAGACGCTGAGAGCTGAAGTGCTCGCTGGCAACTACGACACCGAGTCGCTTCCCAGCAACTCCGACATCGCCAGCCGCTTCGACGTCAACTTGAAGACTGCGGGGCGGGCAGTGCAGCACCTGGTCGCCGAAGGATTGGTGATCGCCCGGCCCGGCATGCGGGCCGTTCCCATGCCGCCAGAATTGCGGGGAACCAGGTGGCCGATGAACGGCCGCTACGCACGAGCGCGCGCCGCGCAGGGGCTGGTCTTCGGAGGCGATGTGAGCGGATCAGTGCGCAAGGACACCGTCGCGCGTGAATGGACCATCCCACCGGTCGTCATCGCTCATCTGCTCGAGCTCGAGGACGGCGCTCGCGTTTTCCACCGTCGCAGCCGCACATACGTCGATGAATGTCCTACCGAAGAAACCTCGATGTTCTTCCCGGAATCCATCGTCGCCGCTGCTCCCCGACTAGAGACCGACGAACGTATCCAGGTCGTCGCGTACGTCGAAGCATCCGGACACGTCGTGACCCGCACCGCCAACGAAATTCGAGCGCGGCACGCAACCGACACAGAACAGCAGGTGTTCGGAATCGAAGCGGACGACATCGTCTTCGAACACATTCACGGCACCTACGGCGCCGACGGCGAAGCACTGGAAGCCGTCATCAACGTGAGGCCAGCGCGCGACACCGTCATCACGTTCGACACATACGAAGCACCACTCGGAAACGACTAGGAGGATCCTCGATGCACTCAACAACCAAAGCCAGGGACCGGCTCGCCATCGCACTCGACACCAGCGACCTGGGCACTGCCCTGGCCCTCGCCAAAGCGGTGCAACCCCACATCGGCGTGGCGAAAGTCGGGCTCCAGCTGTTCAGCGCCGCCGGTCACGACGCGGTGCGAGCCATCCAGGATCTCGGCATGGACGTCTTCCTCGATGTCAAACTGCATGACATCCCGAACACCGTCTACGGCGCCAGCACGGTTCTCGGGTCACTGGGCGTCCAGTACCTGACCGTCCACGCGGCCGGCGGAAAGGCCATGCTGCAGGCGGCGGTGAAAGGACTCGAGGAAGGCGCGGATGCGGCAGGCATGCCAACGCCCACCGTCCTCGCAGTCACAGTACTGACCAGCGCACCCGACGCCACTCCCGCACTGCTCAACGAACGCCTGGCCGACGCCGTCACAGCCAACTGCGGCGGCATCGTATGCGCCGCAACCGATCTCCCCGTCATCAGGAACACAGCTCCCGACATCCTCACCGTCGTTCCCGGCATCCGCCCCACCGGAAGCCCCGTACACGACCAACAGCGGATCGCAACGCCTGCCGAGGCCATTCACGCAGGTGCGAACATCCTCGTCATAGGCCGGGCCGTCGCCACAGCCGAAGACCCCGCCGCAGCCGCAGAAGCTATCGCGGCAGAGGTCGCACACGTCATTTGATCGACCGCACGCGCTACGGACCTGGAGTGTGTACCTACTCCAGGTCAAATTGTGCTCGAGCTCGGAAGTGGCGGCGATGATCGCGGGGTTGCTGCGGCGCTGCACCGATGCGGAGCTCGAAGCCAACCACGACCGACACCCGCTGCGCGTCGGTCGTCGGGATCGCCTTCACCGAACTGCTCGGGTTCGGGTACTGGTGAGATCGCGTAATCAACTGTCGACTTAGCTATGCGCAGCGGTTCGTGGTGTCCAACCCGATAGAGGCTGCAGCCGCGGCCTGCGGCATACGGGATCCAGGCGGCGCCGACCTGGGCGGCGGCCCGGGTGGTTGCGTTGTGGTGTAGCTGAGAGCGTCGGTGATGACTGGGCGGCCACTTCGAGACGTGCTGATGGATCGCGCCTGACGCGACCGGGGACGGTGGGGACGCCAAGTGCTCTGACCTGGGCTCCGAGTGTTTCTGGGTGCATCGCCTGGCGCAGAGCCACGTGGGCTTCAAACCAGCGATCCAGTGCTGGAGAACAACGTCGCGTACACCCAGTAATCCGACCACGTATGCGGGGTGATGTATCGGCCGCCGGTCCCCAAGAGATCGATGACCGCCTCGATGTGGGGGACTGACAGGGGTTCGACAATCACGCCAGCGCTACTCGGCAAAGTACGACTCCCAGCGGGAATACACCCCGAGGCTGCGCAGCAAAGGCCCGACAAGCATTTTGACCGTGGCTCGCGGGTCGTTGACGAGGTCGAGCAGAGCGGCGTCAGCAGTGCGCTGGTATGAGGCTTCGGAGTATGGCTCGCGGTGCCTTCCGAAGCCGTCGGCGCCGAGGGTGTAAGACGTCGCGCCGCGAGTGCCGGTCAACATCAGCCCGAATCGCCAGCTGCCAGGGAACTGGTAGGCCTGAGCGATGCGGGCGGCAAGGCGCACGAGGAGGTCAGCACGTTCCACGATCAGCGTTTCGAAGATCGCGTTCGTGGAGAAGGTGTTTCCTTGTGACCCGGCAGGAGTCACCGCGCGTTCGGAGGCGAGGAACAAGGCACCATTTTCGCGGAACTGGAGCTCGGCTGCGCGCCCTGTGCCTTCCCACCGTTGGCCGTTGTGCATCCCGGTGGTTATCGCAACCGCGTGTGGTCTGCGTGCAAACCTGGGGGTGTTGCGAAAATTGGGATCCGCCACGGCGCCATAGGATTCGACGTCAACGACGAGTTGATGGATGTCGGTCGACCAGCCCGCCGATTCGGTGAGCGGGACCAGCATATCGTCCGGGGCTCCGAGAGGGTGGGCGAGGATCGCCAGGATCGAGTCGAGGCCATTGCGCGGCCCGAGGTCGTCAATGGCCTGCCCAACCTCGGGCAGGATGTCTTTCCGTGCAGCGAACTGGCGTTCATGCAGCCGCAGGACTTCAGTGTGGTCCAGAACGCGATTCTGCTTGTCGCCGCGCCCGTAGTAGCGGCCGCCAGCCATGTGCGGTGCGCGGGGCGAAGGCGGTACGTGCACAACGAGGTACCCCGTTCCGGGCGCTCCGGTTGCTGGGATCGCGGTGGTCCGGACCCGCACTCCCTCACGCACGGCGGTCGCTGCGATGCTCTCGATGCGCTCCGGGAGACCGGCGAGATCGACAGGCCAGAGGCTCGGCGGGGTGGTGTCCTCGTCGACGCCGATAACGATAGTTCCGCCATCGAGCGCGAATGCCGCTATATCGCAGGCGAACTTCTTGTTCGCCGATGGTCCGGCTTCGAGCTCGCGCTTGAGGTCGAGAATGTGGGTCTCTTCGAGTAGTCCGTCGATCGCAGCCTGTCGCAGGTCGTCTTCGGCGCGGGGATCCCACAGCGGGCCGACGGCATTCATCGCTGCAGCGTAGCTCTGTGGTAGTTGGCGCGGACGGATTGCCAAACCAGCCTGTCGATTACGCGGTCGGCGTCGGGGCTATGGGAGCGTCCCCACTGCCGAATGCTGCCGGGGCACCGCAGCGCAGCGTGGCTCGGACGGAATCGGCCGAGCCACGCGAACTCACTCGACGACCTGCTTGACTATGACGACCTTGCCGCCGAACCGCACTGGATCCACCAGGGCGACCGTGATCCGACCGTTCGGGACAGCGGCCATGTCGGCCCAAATTGTCGGCATGGACGCTGCGATTGCACCATCCTCGCTCCGCGGTGTCGGGGACCCCTCGGGTACGGATACGCTCACGATCGGCGCGAACAGTCCGATGCCCAGCAGCGACGGTATCGGACTGTTCGCCACCGCGACTGTCTCGCTGTGGTCGAGGCGCAACCCCGCGATCACGCCTGGCAGCGCTGGCACCGGCTCTGCCGCCGATGCGGACCCAGCCGCCGTCACCGCACCGATACCGGAGCCGATCAACACTAGAAACGCTGCTACAGCGCGAGCTCGCACAACAACTACCTCCGACCTTTCAAACTCGATTCGCGACTTTCGCGCATCAAAAACAGGCAGACCAACCACGTCGATCTTTCGTGTCGGCCCGCGTCCAGATTCCACCGAATCAGGTGCGCAAGGACAACGCCCGATTCCCGTGCAGGACAATGGCGTTCGCGTAAACCCCTCCGCCCCGGTCGATTTACCATCCCCACACGCGCCAGCAGAACCGCTGAATCATCAGCAAGCACGTTGGAAATGATTGGAACTGATTAGCAGTCTTCGGCAGCGGAAAGGCGGCGTCAACGCTGGCTCCGCACCCCATTTGTACGGATACCCGAATCCCGGTCACCCGAAATGGCTGACTGTTTCCGTGGATGCACCCTGTGCGGGTGCATGCAATCGGCACAACCCCAGCAGGGACGCCCCAGCTGGGTGATCCGAAGAATTCGCCCCACCGGAGTCACCGGCGCACAGTCGGCGGCGTCACCCGCGTGGGATGTCCGCATTGAGGGCTTGGCATCGTCGTCGGAGATGCCTCATTCGTGGAATGCTGTCGCGACGCTCGGCGCGAATTGCCGGATCCCAAACCAACCTTGCCGGCCCACGGCATGCCTGCCGAGCAGGTATTTATTCGCGTGCGTTGTCGGTGGCTGTCGATAAGCTGGCGACCGTACAAGACTGCTGGAAGTTCCAGTGGTGGAGTCGATCAGGGGCATCGCGAGCATGGGTTCGCGCGGGCAGCTCCGTCACCGACTCGACGTGCATGGGTTCATCCGCGACGGATGGAGAGGCAGCGAGTGATGAGTGATGAAATCGTGTTCCGCGACGATGACGCGAATCAGGTTGCGTGTGACGAGGGTACCGGTCATGCCCCGGACTACGCTTCGATGAGGCGGTCGGCGGTGGTTCGCGAGCTGGCGCAGCTCCCTGCACGGACGCGGCTTCTGATCGGTCCTGGACCGATGACGCTACGGGTGCTGGACGCTCTGGTCGCGGCTGCCTACGTTGTGACCGATCCGACCGATCCACGCCCTGTGGGTGAGCGTTTCGACTGGTTCGAGCAGGCCGTGGGCGACGACATGGAGACCGCGGCGGCGCTCGAAGAGTTCGCCACTTGGATGAATTCGGTGCTCGAAGACCAGATCCACCGCTGGACAAGGCAATTCAAGACAGAAACGTGGAAGAAGGTCATGCGCCGATTGGTTGGTGCGAAGGCTTACGACAAACTTGCCGCAGCGATCCTGGAGGACGCAACGGTGGTGGGTGAGCTTCTGCTGTGGGTGTCGGCGTGGGTGCGGCCCTACGCGGTGGCGCTGGATGACTGCGTAGCCCTGCTGACTCCCGCCCAGCTCAAGGAGCTCGGCAAAACGGGCCTGACCGGGCCTACAGCCGCCTTACGTGCGGTGCTGACGATCGACGCTGCTCTGCACAAAGCGATCGATCTTCGCTTCGACTTCGACGCCATGGAGTTGCAGGCCACCGAGACTGGTGATGGCATCGACCTGTCGCGGCTGATCGAGGAGTTTCGACCGCTCGTCACCGGCCCGACCCGTGCATCGTTAGAGGAGTTGAGTTCGGCGATGGGCCGGAAGCTGAAAGGCGCGCGGTTCGCGCTCGACAGCTCCGAAGATGGTGTATCGCAGGCGGCGCATTCCCTGGTTGAGCTGATCGACCGCTTGCTGAGAACCGCGTTCCCGGAGGCCGATGTGCTGGAGTGGTTGGCCGCTACCAACCGGAGCGGCAACGACTATCTGATCACTCGGGGCCCGTCGGCCGGAAAGCCCACCAAACGGGCTCAGGCACTGTGCGTCGCGTACGGCGCGCAAGTCGTCGCCGCGTCACCGTTCCATGAGGCGGCGGCCGCGGGGCTGATCGTTGTTCGTACAAATGCCCAGAAGCTCAAGCACGCCGATACCGAGGATCCCACGGAGGCGGTCTTGCTGCGGCAGTTGATCAGCAGTGTCGAGGGATTCCTAATGCTTGCGATTCGCCTGGGATGGTCGGGATTGGACGCGCAGAAGGTCGCTGAGATCCGGGCGCGATTCGCTGCTTGAGCCGGCGCGGCGCCCTGAGCGGTGGCCATGATCCTGATCCTTTCAGCCGTCAGGCGACCGCAGCCCATGCTCAGGCCACTGGCCCCGATGACCTCGGCCTCGATCTGCAGATTTGCGTTGGGCCAGCGGCGGCCGCGCGGCGGGATCGCGATCCTGAAGGCGCAGTTCGACCTGGACTAGTTCACGACGTCATCACCGAGCACACCTATCAAGCGATCGCACACCAGGTGGCACCGCGCTGATCGACAGGAACGATGCGATCGTGATCCCGTGACCGGCAAGCAACTGTGCCATCGCCGCGCGCTGACGCGCCCACCGGCAGGGGATTCGCCCTCGCCGGTCGACGCGCGTGCGGTAGCGCGCGGCCCGCGAACCCGTAACCGGGGTCAGGATTTGCGAATGTGCCCACGAAATGCGAGGAGAGCCGAGATGCCCAGTCCCACAGTTACTGTGCGCTGGACTCGAGGTCCTGATGTGGCAGGGCGGGATGGATCGGCGCCAGCCGAGGCGGCCGTCGTCCCGAGATGGTGTTGGTGATCGACACGACGGACGATGAGGTTCAGCGTCACTTCTTCGATGCCGAGCTGTTCGAAATGCTGCGCCAAACCGCCTTCGCCGGGCCAGGTTGTCGTTGCCACCGTTGTGGGACCAGGCGCCCACCTGCACCCGGGAACCACTGTGTATCTTCTTCGGCAGATCGTCCGGGGAAGGGTAGGGGTCATGGGGTTCTTCGGTGATGGTTTGCGAGCGCGGGCGACGCCGATGCTGGGAGCGGTCGCATGCGGTGTCATGCTGGTGGCCAGCTGCTCCCCGGTCGAAGGCAGCAGTGCTGCAGCATCATTCGCGGACGCGGCCACGATCGACCCGTGCGGGCTAATCACCGCCGAACACCTCGCCGCCAACACTGCCGAGGACATCAACGTCGCATTCGGCGCCACCAGGTTGCACGGCTGCCACTACTACCTGTCGCCGGCCAGCGGCCGCGAGGCAGGCATCCGCGTCGACGTGCACATCGACCCCGATGCCGCCGCGGCGAAACCGTCTGGCCCCACGGTTATCACCGAACAGAACGGTCCTTTGCAACGCAGCGGGGGTTGGGACGCCGAGGAACACGAATGGGTCGAGGTTATCCACGACCAAGCCGGGGTCGGAGTCACAATCCACGCCGCTGGCAGCGACCGCGGATTCGACTACACCACCGGCGTCCTGGCCCAAGGACTCGATATCGCCACCGTCGGTAAACGAGCGGCCAGCGCCGTCATCCTGGCCCTCCTGGACGGCAAAGTGCCGCGGGTGGCCTACCCGGCAGATTCGCTCGGGTCGGTCGATCTGTGTTCGAAGGTGCCGGCCGAAGACATCACCGCCGCGCTGGGTCGCAGCGATGGTATGGACCACAACAGCCTTGGAATACGATGCGAGTGGACAGCCGGGACCGGCGCCAGTCAGGCGGTCCTGGCTGTCGATGTCGAGGTGATTAATGAGTTCGCACTACGTGCCAGCGGCGGCGCCTACGGGCGTCCCAACAGCACCGTGGCCGGGCGGCCAACCTCGGTGATGCATTCCTCCATCAGCGAAACCGGCGCTGCGGTGTGCTCGCACTCGACCACCGGCAAGACCTGGGACCAGTGGCCCGGCGAAACCAACCGCTCCACCGCCAAGCCCTACCGTCCGGTCGAACTGCTGAAAGTCTATGTCCGCCGCCCCGGCGCTCCCGAAGTCGACACCGACCAGGTCTGCGCCGCCGGACAACGCATCGCCGAGAAACTCTGGCCACTCATTCAGCCCTAGTAAGTTCCCGCAGGAGTCGGCTCAGGTCACCGACATACCGTTCAACCGGCCGTAGAGCCCGCCGGAAGCCGTCGACGAATTCTCGCGACGGAGCCGTTACCAGCAGTGCCTGCGATAACTGTCTCGGATCAGGTGGCGACCCGGCGTGTCTAGGCATGTCGTACAAGGTCGCTCTGCGATATCCCGTAGCGAAGGTGGGAGCCCACCGTCGAGGCTGGGCAGCCGAAGCGGGTGGCTCGCGGGTCAGCACAAGCGAACGCTCTACCCGGGCAACTGGGGAGAGAGGTCTCGAAGCCATTCCAATGCCTTTGCTGGAATGTCCGCGGGCTGGGCTCCGTTCACCGCGACGACGCTCAACAGCAGGAGCTCGTTGAGGAACAGCTGGCCGCGGATCACTTGAATCGGGTCGAGTGCATCGGGACCTGTGAGTCTCTGATCGATGTATTTGAGTGCCGCTGTGCGCTACTCGTCGTCGGTGTCTGCCGAGACCCACAGCGTCAGGAATTCGATGGCGAAGCGCGTCGCTTGTGTGGGGTCTGGGCTCCGTTCGGTCAGGGTGCGACGTTAGCGCCGCCAACTGACAGGCTCCACCGTTTCCCCAGCCCAGGGAAATTTGCAGGTCAGCATGTGCGAGGCTGCGCGAAAGGATGAGCGGTTCATGTCAGCGAATCCGGACCGGCGCATGGCGGTTACACCGAGCCGACTTCGCGCACCCGCCGCCGAACCGATACGCATACCGGAACTGCTCTCGCACAAGATAATTCACCCTCCCACGGAATGAATGCCGCATCCGGAACGATGGGGCCGATGTCGGTACCGTCGGCAACTGAAATCGTGGATAGGGCGTCGATACCGGTCGTGGGCCGGTTCGAGCCTGCGACCGGGTCTACGATTGGCGAACATGGCCTCGCGATCGCCGAATACCGAGACATCGAGCTGGCTGAAGCATGAGGAGTACATCCGCGCCCTGCGGGAGCAGGCGGCCAGGTTCTCAGAAGTACTGCGCCGGAGTCCATCTGATGCCCCTGTGCCGAGCTGCCCTGGCTGGACCGCGCTGGACTTGGTGCGCCACGTCGTGCAGGTGTATGCCCACAAGGCGGCTGTGCTGCGCGCTGCGGGTGAGGCGGTGGCGGGCGGTGATGTCGAAGCTGCGGCACAGGTGGCGTTTCCCTTGGCGTTGGAACGACACGATGCGGTGGTCACTGATCTGGCCGCGCTGCTGGCCGAGCTCGACCCGCGATCCCTAGCGTGGACGTGGATGGAGGGCGCGGGCGAGTCCACGGTCGGTGCATGGGCACGCCGGATGGCCCACGAGGCGATGGTGCATCGAATCGATGCCGAACTCACCGCCGGTGGACAGGTGAGCCGGGTCGATGATGCGCTCGCGATCGACGGGATAAACGAGGTGCTGACCTGGATGGCGGGCGACCCCGATATCGTCGTGTCGAACGAGGCTGCAGCGGGCGCGCCGGGTACCGTCCTGCTGGATTACGGCAGCGGAAGTTGGCTTGTCGAACTCGGTCCCGGCACGCATCTGGTGACTGCGGCGGAATCGAATCGGGTGGCCGATGTGCGGATCAGCGCCTCGCCGATGGCACTGGATCTGCTGCTGTGGGGGCGGCCCTCACCGGTGAGCTGGCCCGAGGCCGCCGTGGTAGATCGGCTACGGGCCCGTATCGCGAAATCTTTGGCGTGATCCCGGATTCACACTTCCTGTGCCAAAACCGGTCGAAGAACCGGGAATCAGCCAGCGCCTCGAGCATGCGCTGCACCGACACCGGCGTTCGGCTCAGGCTCTGGTCGTCGGGGATCTGCACGGTCGGGTCGGTCCTCGCGGCAGCTTCCCACCACGCGGTGAGCAGATCCTGCTCCAGGCCGGGCGCAACATCGTCGGCGTCGTACCACGGCTCCGGCGCGGACAACACCTGTCCGCGTGGACGGAACAGGTCGCCGTAGAACCCAGTCGCGACCTCGCCATAGGTGAGCCGGTCCGCACCTGCCAGCACCAGGCCGCTGTTTAGCGCGGGTAGCCACGCGTCGAGCATGACCTCGTTGCCGGAGACCTGCTGCCCGATCCCATGCACACATACCACCGCCGCCATCACGTACCCCCGGTCTCCCGCCGCAGATCTCCCCTGCGAAAGCGAACGTCGTTAGCCTGCGCCGCCCCGGACTTGGCAGGTCAACTTCACAGGCACAACGGAATCTAACCCCAACGGTGCTCGGCGAGATCGATTGCAGGCCAGGCGATCACGATCGACAAGGGGCCCGGCGGCAGGGGAGTCAGATAGAACGACGCTGTCGTGCGGGTGTTGGTACTGCTTGCCGATCCCATGCTCAACACAGGTGCATCGGCTGGGTCATCCCAGGCATGTCCCACGGTGGGCCGACCACCACACATCAGCACAGCGCCCACCGCCGCGAGAATCCTGTTCGGGGTTTAGCCGGGTGAGGCCAGGCGCCTGAAGTCATCATCGCTGGCGGGGATTCCGATCGCCTGTTCCCACACGCGGGCGCTACTGTGGGTTGGCATGTCTCCACGCTCGATGCGGTCGACCGCGGCCTGATAGAGCGCGTTGAAGGTGGTCCCGTAATGGCTGGCAATCGCTTCCAGCTCAGCCATCGACACACTCGGAGCAACGCCGCCCTCTTCGATTCCGCAGTACCGGACGACGCTGATCCTCAACGTGTCGGCGATCTGGCTCGGCCGCTTGCCTGCGGCGATCCGCAGGAGTGCGACCTCGACACCGACCGCCACGGACAAGGCTGCGTTGCGCGCTGCGCGTTCGCGCTGAGCCTGCTTGCGCGCCTGTCTGTTCTGCCAGAACCCCATCGCACACCCGCCAATCGCTGGACTACAACGTCAGTTTGCCACGCGATAGCGCCGCCCCGTTGTGGGTTGCCCGATCCCACACGCCGACATGGCAGTGCTGGTTACGACGGCATAGCACCGACTACTGGCAGCGTTTGGCGGCTCTCACCCAGCTGAGCCGCGCTGCCTGCGATGCGACGTCGGCGGCCGCTTTCCGGTCGCCGAATTCCTCGTACAGCCGTGCTGCCTGTGCCAACACGGCTTCAGACGAACGTCTAAGGCGAATCGACCACCGTTCGACACTTGCGGACCTTTTCGGGCGGCATCCGCTCCGAGTATGGTTGCGGCAACCACAGGCCAGGGATCCCGGTGTCCCAACCGAACCGAGCACCGAGCGGAACGTGAGTTCTCGTGGGGCACACAACTACTTTCGCCGACCCTTTTCCGCGCCGATAATGATCGTTATGACATATTGCCAGCCCAGAAAGCTTGCACCGCTACAGCTTCCTGATCCCCGGATGATCGACCAGCAGCCGTCGACCCGGATACGGCGATCCAGGTCGACGGCTGCCAGGTACTTCGTGATCTGACCCTGGAAAAGTCGGTCACGGGAGCAACAAACCTCTGGTCATACGGTGGGGCTACTGCCGGAACTCTCCGGCCTTGTAGTGCTGCATGTAGTGCGGCGAGCAGTAGCCGCGAGCTCGGTGCGGGTTGCCGCACTCAGGTTCGGAGCAACCGCGGCGCCCGTAGCTGCGATATGCGGGGTCGAGACATTGCCGGTTGTACCAGGCGTCATAGTGCTTGCGGCACATTCCACGTGCCCGGACTGGCTCCGTGCAGCCGGGTGAAAGGCAACCATCCGCCCCGCCCTCACCACGCTCGGGCCACACGAACGGCTCGACCCGCTGAACCATCTCCTCGAGGCTGGCCATCGCCCGCTAGTCCCACATGCGGCGTTCGACGGCGGCGGCATGCTCGGCGGCGAGCTGCGCGACGAGCTCGGCGTGCTCGCGGTCGAACGCAGCCAACTCGGCGCGAGCCTTCTCGATCCGCGCCTCGTTAGTGTCATCGTCGCAGAACGGGTCACCCCAGTCTCCCTCGTCCATCCGTCGACTGTGCGCATCCGACCACTCCTGTTCAGCGCACCGGACGCGGTGAACGAGAATTGCGCGGTCGGCGCGGAGGTCACGAGGCCACCGCGCCTGTGCTTCGTCCCATGCCGCCTGAATCTGCGCGGCTTCCTCAGCGGTGAGCAGCACTCGGCCGATCGCGGCGACGAAGTCCTCCGGGACACCAGGGCGTCGATAGAACACGTGGTGCGGACCCGCATGAGTGCCGTATGCCTTGCCGTCGACGTGCACCGTGGTGCAGCCGGGGGTGACGGTCACAACGGCGGTGCGGCCGTCGGAAAGGGTTTTCGTCAGCGTGACAACAGAATCGGTAGTCACCGAGGATTCCTTTACCTGCCGGAAGGGACGACGAGCGAGCGCAGGTATGTGCCTGCGCAAATCACGTTGCCGTTGAAATCCTCGCGCCGAGTGAGCGCGCTGCCGATCCCGCCGGAAGCGGGTCGCTCAGACAGTAGCACGATCGAGTATCCGGCGCGGTCGCACTGGAGTCGTCAGACGAGGCACCGGCTGCTAGAACGAAACCCACCTTGACTTCATCTGTGACAGTGCACCACATACTCAGCTCACTGTGACGGCCTCAATCTCGACGAGACAGCGGTGTCCTCAGCTTCGACTGCGCCGCGCAACGCGTGCTCGATCTCGCTGTCCTCTGCCCCGCCAGAACACCAGGCAGCTGCGGATGGGCTGCGTGATCTGGTAGGCAGTGCTCGGCAACCTCGCCTGCCGCACTTCCTCTGCCACAGAGAGCAATTCGACGTCACCGTCGACACCAGCGGCCGCCAGATCCTCGGCGAATGTGCGGCGGTACCTATGCGAGACCGGCAGCCGCTCTAGGGCGCCGATATCCACCGCCGGATATCTCAGTGATAGTGGCCGTTTCAGTCGATCGTAGGCTTCGTTCACCGAATCCCTCCTGGGTCCGGCCGGCATCGCCATCATGGTTGCACCTGCGGGATACCGCGGCTGCTGTCCGCTCCGAATCATCCACCCCGACTGAACCTCTCACCTGCATCGTGTCCCGGATACCCCAACCGGCAGCCTACGCAGCTGTTCGGGATCCCGCGAAAGGATCCCGGCCGAGGCAACCCCGGCTCCCGAAATGTCTGCTGCCCGCGCCGGGTGGTGCGGCGAATCCATCCGGCACCCGGCTGGCGGGCGCGGAACTCGCCGCGCGCACGGCAGGTTGTTCGAAAATGCGTCGGCCATCATGGTTGCGTGGCAGCGTCATCCGGGGCCGCCAGCCCTTTGTTGAGGTTGATCTGATGCGCACGCTCCCGAATCTCACTGTCGTCGCGTGGGTAGAGCGCTTGGAGCGCGAGCTTCGGTGTGCGGTGCCGACCGTGGCAGGGCTCAGTTGAGAAAGTTCCGGTATGAGCCGGGCGTGACTCCTCCGCTTCACCCCTCCCCTCCCCCTCCCCGGCACTTGATACGTCACTGTGACGTACGACAGTCGAAATCCCCCGGTTCGACTGGCGACTGCACACACCTGGCAATGCCTCAGCGCCGACATCGCGTCGCCGAGGGGCGCTGCGGCCGCCGACATCCGTTTGGCTGGAGCAGGTGTTCGGCGGCCGGGGCCCGAGAGCTACAGCTTGGGCTGACTACTGGAGATCACCCGTAGTTGCTCAGCAAGCATCCATCCCGTTGACAATGCCATCACGCTTCGTCTAGATCGACCTCCGAGGGGTTGTATGAAGCATCCAGTCGGTCGAGCGAATCGAGAAGCCGGATCAGAGCAGCGGTTTGAAGGTGTCCGGTCTTTCCGTAGCCGTGTTTGCGGCGCAGATCGCGTGAGATTCCCTTGAAACGGGTGGCCGTGGTCTTGCGGAGTCGGCCTGTGGTGCCTTTGGTATCAGGGGTGTGCAGCCCAAGGGTGTTCAGATAGGCATCGACCCACTCGACCGCTGTCTTCACGTCCTCGGGCACGAGAGACAACGCCGCCTCCATGTAATGGGTTTCGGCGAAATCCGCGCCGAACCTTTCTGCGTCGATCGCGCGGCGATCGGCGAGGCGCGCTTTCACGTCCTCTGAGATGCGTATAGGTGCACTGCCCCACTCTCCGGAGTACCGTCTTGCGGAGGTGAAGGCTTCCTCAAGCGCTGCCCTGACCTTCTGGTCATCCCGTAGACGTTGTGCCTCGGCACGGAGCGGCTTTTTGGGCTGTGCGGATTTTTCGGTCCGCGTCTGGTTGGTTGTCGAGCTCGTTCGCTTTGCTTCGGCGGCAGGTTCGGGGTCGGGCTGTGGGCCGAGGTCGGGGTCGGGGTCGACTGCGGCGCCCTCGCCAGCTGGACTGTTGGTCGCGCTCAGTGTGGTAACTGTCGCCAGCCTGCCTCCAGGTTCCGGGGTAGGGCTGGGCTCACGTTCGTTTTTGCTGGTCTGGTTCTGGGCGCTTTCGGCCTCGCTTTGCGTCTTGGTCTGGGAAGCGGTGCCGTAGCTGCCCTTGATGGTCGGCTTACGTTCCAAAGGCATTGCTACTGAGCCTCCTTATCAGCAACCTCTTTGTCGACAATCGCACCCGTAGCCCACGGGGAAAGCTCCGGCCACGCCTTCCGCCAAAGCCTTTCGAGTTCATCCGCGTCGGGGTGCCCGATCTTGCGGAGGATCTTGAGGACGATGGCCTCGGCGATTTGGCACAGTTCCGTCGCCGCTACGCGCTGTTTGCTGTCGGCCAGGAAGGCTGAGACCGGTGCGCGGTATCCCTGGGAGTTGGGTACCAGGGTTCGAGATGAGATCCGCGGTTCCCAGATCTCCACGTTGACGGTCGGATCGCCCGCAGCTTGTGCATTGCGCAGTTCGGTCATCTCCGCGCGTGTGACGATGCCTTGAGGATTGTATGAAGTGAATACGAGTCCGAGGTCTTGAAGCTTTGGGCTTCCCCAGTTGTCGCGGACATCATGAGCAAACTCCAGGGTGTCCGCGATCGCTTTCATTCCGAATGGCTCTGCCGTTGTCAGTAGTACAAATCGTCTCTGGGCCAAAAGGATTGCCCGTGCCAGATCCGCGCCACCGGGCAGCATGTCTGTGAACGTCAGATCCCAGCGGCGGCGTGGAATCACACCGCCTGGAGATAGTGGCTTGTTCAGCGCACGATCGAGACGGCGAACATCAGCAAGGTTCCACCCCTTGCTGATGTTCTCCAGAGCCTTGTATGCCGGGATAATCGCGAGTGTGCCGATCTTTCCACGCACTAGCGGTCCACCACGCACAAAGTCGGCCTCAGAGTTGTGTCCCCAGCCGAAGAGTTGGAAGCCCTCGTCGACAACACCATCTTGATTGGCTTCCAGGATCTCTACCAGGGTATCTCTGTCTGGAATCTCTTCGGTCTGTCCTCCGAGCTTTAGGTTGCCCGTTGGGACCATGTTGACCTCGTTGTCCAGAGCTACAGAGAGGTTGCCCTGCGGGTCTCCATCGATACCGAGAACGTTCAGACCGAAGCGCACAGCGGCATCGGCGAGCATGGCTGTGAGTGACGACTTACCGACTCCGCCTTTCTTACCAAGAATCGCCACAGAGTTGTCCGGATCTTCGATTCCTTCTCTGATCCATGCGGACGGAGACAGGCTCTCCAGAAGGACCGCACGGTCCTCCTCTTCGACTTGTGTCATCCCCCAAGTCCTTTCGTCATGTCATGCGAACGATGGTGATCGTACTTCAGCTCAATCGACTCCTCATGTCGACACGCTGAAGAGCGCATTGAGCAGCTACAGAGTCCGCGTTGATCGCTGGACACCAAAGCCTTTGGATTGGTCTTGTTGATCAGAGCGGAAGATGAGGCTTCCTTACGAATCTCATCGGCGATCTCCAGATAGGTGTTAGAAGTACTGTTAGTCTGTTATAACGCGAGCTCAGAAGCTGTTTCAGTTCGGACTCCACGCCACGATCGGCTCGATTGCTGGGCACTAGAGAGGGGAGCTTTCACGGGGGCAAGCCAAACAGCTGCCCCAGCAACTCGGGCCAGTGACATGAAGATCGGGACGAGCGACAGCAGAGAACGTCGATCCCGCGCCGAGCCGCCCCGTAAGCAGGAACCTACCCGTCAGGGCCTTCCGGCGTTTCGGGAGTCGAAATCGGGGGACGAAAATCCAGCTGCCGACCGCTATTTCGAGGGCCTCGTTCGGCGATTCGTCACTGTGACGCATCTCCCGAAGGGTGCTTGTAGCAACCGGGGGGTTGAGCGTGCAGCGTGGCGACTAGACCATTCTTATCTAATAGGCCGAAAGTTACTCAAACCATGAGGATTTCAACCAAACTGCACCTTCTGCGATCCCGTCTGGCCCCCGGCACCGGCAAGTTGGATCGCCGTGTTGTACACCCGCCAGCTCGTGCTCCCGGCGCGCGCGAGGACGCAGACCACTTTTGGTTGCGAGATCAGATGGGCACCTCCGACAGATTCCGAACCAAAGAGACATCCGACGGGATGGGCGGGGGCCACTCACGGGACGTCTGAAGGTTCCCGAGGATGGCGACCTCGTTCGGCGCCGGGGCATGCATCTCTGGCGATATGGCGGGCGGCGGCAAAGTCAGATGCGTAAAGCCATTCTCGATGTTCCGACGTCGTGGGGCCGCGTCATTGAAAGTAGCGGTGATAGCCGGACCACCTGACCGCTATCGGACATGTGTTCTGAACTGAACGACAACACCGACGGAATCGTCTTCCGGATCCCGCGAGCTTGTAGCTAGCCCCATGAAGGACCCGGCCGCACAGCTTTGCTCGTGCGGCCGGTCCTCGAGTCGGCCGCACAGTATGGTCATGGACTGCCTCTGGCAGCTACCGGCGCCACACGTTGACGCGTTCACGGATCAGCAGCGCAGCGCCATCGGGTCCCTCAGGTAACCAACAGTCGACGAGTTCCAGCAGTTCCTGACCGGCCAAGCGGCTACCGCGCAGGTCAACCTCTTCGGAGTCGGCGTCGGCCACGCATTCAACAACGGTCAGTGACGTGTCATCTGACCTGGTCAGGGCTGTGGGGCGTGGTTGGTGAAGTAGCTGTCGGTGTCGCTGCCGAGGGCGAGTTCCCATGCGCGGGCCGCGCGTTCGCTGCCGGTAGGCAGGTCGCCGCGGGCGATGCGGTCGAGCGCGGCCTGGTGGATGGCGGTGATGGTGGTGTGATGCAGGGCGGCAATGGCTCCGAGGTCGGCGACGGTGACGCAGGTGTCGTGCTTGCTGGCGTTCTCGATGTCGCAGTAGCGGCCGCCGGGGATGCCGAGTTGGTCGGCGATGGTCGTGCGGTCGAGTCCTGCGTTGATGCGCAGCAGTGCGATCTCCATGCCGAGCGCGGTGGCCAGTGTGGGCGAGGTGGGAGCGGCTCGAGAGGATGCCGCGGCCATCGCGCCCCGGTCGTCGAGCTCATCGGTGGCACGTCTGCCTGGGGTCAAGTCGAGGTCGCGCGGTCGGTCCACGGCGAGACCGACTCCGGACCGCCACCCTCGACGTTGTCGGCGTGAACGAACAGAGCCAGGTGGGCCGGGTCGTCGGTGGCCCGGTAGTCGGTGTCGACAAAGCACCCGGCGCCGCCGCGCTGCACCATCACCAGTGCCTCCCGGCGGCACCGGTGCGGCGGTGCCGTCGCCGCCGGTGGACACATTCGCGGTGGGCCGCCCCGGGCGCGGATCAGCCAATTCTGTTCAGCCACGCCATCGGCGTCGCTGCCGAGGTTCACCAGTACATCTTGTACAGAACGAGTCCGCGCTCGAATGCCGCGCGATCCTCCGGCCCGAGGAACAGATCGGGTGAGAAGAGGCGATTACGCGCCGAGGTCGAGGACAGGCTGTAGACGGAGGTGTCCGTGACACGGAACCCGTCGGCGAGGGCGGACAGGGAATCGTCGTAGTAGCTCAGCTTTTGATATAGCAGTCCGATCAGCACTGCCACCGGCGGCAGCGCAAGGCCGCTGGCGTCCTTAATCGATTCGTCATGACCTACGTTCAAGAACGAGTACTGAATGTGGCCGCCGGGCGGCGAAACACTCGGCGGCAGTATGGCCGCTACCTGCGGTGACACGATCTGCACCATCTTGGACCAGCAGTTGAGATCGGCCACGCACAGCAGGTCCAGGGCCTCCCGTGGCTCCATACTGTGTTCGGCGTCGAGCTCTGCCAATGCCGATGTGGTGGTCGCAATCGGCTTCGAGGCCGCCGATTTCCACGAATGAGTGTGCGCAAGCACGCCGTACAGGAAAGGCGTCAGGAGTCTGCTGTGGAGATTCCTCGCCCGCAGCGTCGCGGCTCGGCGCACCTTCGCCGCTTCCCTGACCGCTTCGGCCAGCCCGCTCCGGTCGAGCGTCAATTTCGAGCTGAACGCGGCGACCACACCGGACAGCAGCACTTCGTGCCGATCGCGCAGCGCGGCGGGGTAGGCAGGGTGGAAGATTACGATGTCGGTCTCCCCGGAAATGTCTGAGCCGTCCTCGGCCTCGTGTTCCAGGAGAATGTATTTGCGGTACCCGATCTCGTACTGCGGCGGGAGCCACGCGCGCAGGAACCGACCCCAGATCTCTTCACCATGATGTCCTGACCTCTGCACTCCGCTGGATTCGGCGGCGGCCGCGTGAGCGTCGCCGAAATCACGCTGCATCTGGTCGGCGATATCTTTGAGCCATTTGTGGTGACGGTGGGTAGCCATTCATGTCCTATTGGCAGTCGGAGTGTGCATGCTCGCGGCGGACCGCACCGACAACGCTAGCCAGGCATACCGACCTCTTCCGGCCGAGCTCGTCCCGGTAGGCACGGCGCTGAACACGACTTCGGATACCGACAGTAGTTGACATATCCACCTCCGTCGCACGGTTCCGGAACCCCTGTCAGGTTGGTGTCCGATAAGGGAAATTAACGGACCCAGAACCGGAAACACCCTGGTAGCGCACAGTTTTCGCGCTAGCCTGACCCGTCGTCGGGGGGAAATGTGGCGGTGAACGGGCCTACACTCGCCAGAATCCGCATCTCAGCGATCCCAAGGGGGAACACCGTGACCGACGACGACCACCAGCCCGCAAGTGCGGGCGGCGTGCCGACACTCGTCACAGTGTGGGTTTGGTCGGCATGACCCGCCCCACCGGAGCGGACGTCGCAGCGGAGCCGACCGACGATCGCGCTCTGCGAGTACTCGTACCCGACCATCCCGATCTGGCCGGGCAACTCGGCTGTGCCATCGATTTCGCCGACGCCCTGCGCCACGCCAACGACCCCGACCCCGACCCCGATGGCGACGATACCGAGCCGTGGCGGCTGCCCGCCCAGCTCGTCGACCCGGCGCTACAGACCGCGCTGGAAGTTCTCGTGCACCGTGACTGGCACTTCGATGTCGGCCGCGACAGCGACGACCGGCGGACCGAGATCGGTGTCACCCACGCCGGTGTCGAGCACATCGGGCTCTACACCGCGACTGCGACCCGCACCCAGCTGTCACTGCTGTCCGCCGCGCTGGAACAATTCGTCACTGCCGAGACCATCCCGCTGTCCCAGCGCACGCCGGACCAGCGCGAGATCGCCGAGTTCGCCGCGGCGTGGCGTGATGCCGAGGAAGCCGGTGGCGATGCCGCGCTGTCGGCGTGGCAGACCACCGTGCGGATCTTGACCCTGGCGATCATCGCCATCCCGGGCAGCTGGGGTGATCGCCCGGCGCGGCTGTACAACGCCGAGGGCATCCTGGTGCCCACCCCGCCCGCCGAGGAGTCCACGCCCGCCGCCGACACCCTCACGGTGCTGGACCGCATCGACGCCGCCAGCGGCGGATCCGTCGACCTGGACGACACCGGGTGGCGGGCATGGCGGCGACTCACCGCCGAATGGCACGCCGCGATCTACGGGGCCCGGTCCAGCGACCACAGCGCGGTGCTGTCCTCCTTTGCCTACTGACCCTGTTCCCACAGCCACCACCCCCACGGATGGCCCATGACCACCAGCACCGCCGACCTGCTGGCTCGACGCCGGAGCCACGCTGGCCGACAACGATTTCCACGCCGCCGCCCGTCTCATTCGATCTGCTCCGCTCGCACCGGATCGATTCAGCGCGGCAGATGGAGCGAGACGGGACGGTGGCAGTGGATGTGGGCATAGAGTGGCGGCATGTGGGACTGCGAGGCGTACGGCGCGGAAGGCACCGAAATCGGTGCACTGTGCTTCTTCGCCGATCGCGGTGAGCGCGTGTGCGGCAGTCAGGCCGAGTGCCAGCGCGCCATGGCCGCCGAGCGCGGACGAATCTTCGTGCGCATCAACGAGAAGGCGGTCGACGGCGACCAGGCCGCGATCTATCTGGCAGACAAGTTCGCCCGCCCGGATCAACTGCTCGGTGGCGGCGGCGAGGTCGAAGACAACGACCCCGCCTAGCTGCTGCGGGGCCAGCTCGCCGAGGACGTAGTTCACCTTCTCCGGGGTGTAGCCGGACGTTCTCCAAACGGCCCCGGCCTCGGGATTCGGGCCAGGCCTGTCGGTGGCCGACGCGACAATCGAGGAAAACCGTAGGGGGCGAATGCCTGTGGCGCGCGATGGACACACATCCGACGACACCGCCGACGGCGAAGAGAATCCGTACACGGAACACCTGTGGCCGCGGCCACCGCATCCGCTTCTGCGGAAGCTCGACCCCCGGCGCATCCGGCAGCGGCGCCAGACGCGCCGCGCGGTCCGCTACAAGCACTACGGGCCACCGATCGATGGGGGCCAAGCCACCGACTTCCGCTCAATCACCTTCTGGCACCGGCACCAGCCCGGCGGCCCGGTTGGCAAGCTCAACTACCTGATCTGCCACCAGTGCCGAATCGGCTTCATCGGCGACATCCACGAGCAGAAAAACTTGTGGGGCCAAGGCATCGCCACCCGCGCCCTTGCCCACCTCCGTGACCAGCTCCCCGGCTACACGTGGCAGACCAGCCGCCACAAACCCACCGCGAAATCATTCTGGCTGCTGGTCGCCGAACGCACCGGCAAGGACTACGCCGACACCACACCCGACCGCACATGCGAGCACCTCGCACGGTTCTGGCGCGGCGGCCCGACCTGAACCGCGTGGCGAACGCCGCCGGTCAGCTACTGCCATCCTGATTGCGAGGCGCACCTAGCATCACACACACTCTTGTGGAACGTCGTTGAAAAGGACAGTATTTCAGCGAATAGGGCAGTGGAAAGTTCAGCGGGCGTCCAGGATCAGTTCAGCAGCGCAAGACGTAAGTGCCACATTTGAGGGCTGCCGGTCGGACTGCACGAGCCTTCGCTGATCCTGCATCTGAGCGCCTGCACGCTGCGACTGATCCTGCATCCACTCACCGAGGCAGCGGTCCGATCGGCGGCAGCCTGGATCGAGCGGCACACCGCGCACGCCGCGCACCGACTCGCCACGGCGGTGAACCGAGTGAGGCAGTGGATGCGCAATCGCCTGCGCCGCAACCGATGACCTCCCGCACATGGCTGGTCAGAGGTTGCTCGTCCAGGAAGATGGTTTCGCACTCGTGGACGCCGGTGGCCGAAGCGGTCCGTCACGGTGAGAGGCGACACGAGAATGAGTGCGCCGAGCTGGGAACACGACCTCGGCGGGTCCGCCAGAAAGCAGTATTCGAGCTGCGGTTTCCGGGTGATGACGAGTTCGTCGCGGCAGCGCAAAGGTTCGACCCGATTGCCGGTGGCCGCGCCCGCGTCTGCGAGATGATCACCGACATGGCCGCTGACAAGGTCGAGGATCCGTGGGTCAAACGGCTCCGTGACGCCGCGGAGGCGGGCGAGCGTCTCGACCTGGCCGCAGATCTTCCTCAGGAATCGCCCGACCGGAACCCGGCCCACGCCCAGAGCTGGGGAACGGACCGACAACTACCCGCCGCCGCGCTCCGGGCCGTTCTCCTCGATCGCACCCTGTCCGTCGACCCCCGCGGGCTACGGATCAACGGCGCACGGATCACCGGGCCGGTAGATCTCGAAAACGTGCAGTTCGAGCACCCCCTTCACCTCACGGAATCCCACATCGCACACGACATCGACCTGTCCGGCTCTAAGTTGAAAGAACTCAACCTCAGCAGGTCCCACATCACCTCACTCAACCTCACTAACGCGACCGTCATCGGTGACGTGTTCGCCCGCGACGGGTTTACCGCCGCCGGCACGATCCGGGCCGCCGTCGCGCGGATCGGCGGCATGTTCGACCTGAGCGGTGCCATCCTCATCAACCCCGGCGGGATCGCCCTCGACCTCGACGGCGCGACCGTCATCGGTGACCTGTTCGCCCGCGACAGGTTCGCCGCCACCGGCACGATCCGGGCCCCCTGCGCGCG
Organism: Nocardia sp. NPDC050710; assembly: GCF_040654375.1. Lineage (NCBI taxonomy): Bacteria > Bacillati > Actinomycetota > Actinomycetes > Mycobacteriales > Nocardiaceae > Nocardia > Nocardia sp. NPDC050710. The sequence continues at coordinate 26,543 of NZ_JBFAHV010000018.1, forward strand.
GATCGGCGGCATGTTCGACCTGAGCGGTGCCATCCTCAACACCAACGGGATCGCCCTCGACCTCGGAGGCGCGACCGTCACCGGTGGCTTGGGTGCCCTCGACGGGTTCACCGCGACCGGCGCGATCGAGGCCCCTGGCGCGAGCTTCGCCGTGCTCGTGCTGAGCGGCGCCACCCTCATCAACCCCGGCGGGATCGCCCTGCTCCTCGACGGCGCGACCGTCATCGGTGACCTGTTCGCCCGCGACAGGTTCGCCGCCACCGGCACGATCCGGGCCCGCGCGAGCATCGGCGGCCAGCTCGACCTGAGTGGAGCGATCCTCACCAACACCAACCCCGACGGGTTCGCGCTCGACCTCGACGGCGCGACCGTCACCGGTGACCTGTTCGCCCGCGACGGGTTTACCGCCACCGGCGCGATCCGGGCCCTCTCCGCGACCGTGGGCGGCCAACTCGACCTGAGCGGCGCCACCCTCGCCAACCCCGGCGGGATCGCCCTCAACCTCGAAGGCGCGACCGTCGCGGGACTGCGGCTGACGCCGACCAAGGTCGACGGAAAAATCGCTCTGACCCGCGCCACGATCACCGACCTGCGGACCCCGGACAACTCTCTTCCCCCCGGGCAACTGATCGCCATCGGATGGCAGGTCACCGACATGCATGGGCAGATCCGAACCAATCGCGCCGCCGCGACAGCCTGGCTGAAAACCACCCCATCCGAGTTCGGGTTCACTGTCCAGCCCTGGCACACCCTGGCCGCGGTCTACGACCGCAACGGCCAACCCGCCGACGCCCGCCGACTCAGATTCACTGCCGCCAACCAGGTCACCAAGCAGGCACCGCGGTACTCCAAGCCGCTGCGCTGGACGTACCTGGCGGTCGCCGGACACGGCTACTACCCGCTGCTCGCGGCGTTGTGGCTGGTCGCCGCCCTCATTCTTGGGACGGTGCTCGTCAGCTCCAACCGCGCCGATTTCGTCCCGACCGACCCGGCCGCCGCACACGCGGCCGCAACAGCCCACGCACACAACAACCCCGGCGATCCGCCCCCCTCACCGATCACCGCCAACGTGTCCTGCCGCCTGTACCCCGACTACCCCTGCTTCAACCGGGTGAACTACACCCTGACCAACGTCGTCCCCGCCGCCCTCGGCAACCAAAAGACGGACTGGACAACGAAATCGCAGGCCTCACTCGTCCTCAGCTGGGGCCTGCCGATCCTGCGGATCCTGTCCTGGGTCTTCACCGCCATCCTCCTCGCCGGCGTCACCGGCCTACTCCGGAAGACCTGACACTTGCCCGCGCGCTCGTGTCGCTGGTCGGCGGCATCGGATTCGACGTCGACCCAGACCGTCGCGTCCACCCCGCCATCGGCACCGTCACCGGGATGCCCCGCGCAACCTCTGGCGCCTGGTCGAAACCCCAACATCCCCTGACCAGACACGGCCGGACCGACGAAAAGGCACTTCAATGCCCACGCTGGTTCTGCGTCAGCTTCGGTGGCATCCGGCGCTACCGATTCACTGTCCTGTTCAGTGACATGTTTCGATCCGGAGTGACGAGGGCAAACCGTTCAGTGTCCAGCTCACGGGCGTGAGCTACTGAACTGTTCGATGGCGTTCGACAACTCGCACCGATTAATGGTCCCCAGTTTGCGAGATCAACTGGTCGTTTCCGACAGATCAGATGAGAACTCGTCACGCGTACGACAGATCGCTTGCGAATCCGACAGATCAGATGAGAACTGACAATTTCAGTGGGAACTCGCACTCAGCACCAAGTCGATTTCCGGCGTTTCCTGTCGTGCCTACATAGTCACTTCGTGGTTGTGTGTCCGGGCTTCCGATAATGGCACTTATCGGAACCCCAACCATCATTGACCCAGTTCAGCGCATATCTTTTCCCCTGGTTTCGCGGCGTTTCGTTGTGGCTTCCGAGGTTAGGGCCGGTAAGCTCGGCGATCGTGAGGAACACCGGCTCCGCGGCGACCCAGCCGGTGGCTTCCCGCAGGCGCGCGGAACCGCGGCACTTCACCGACGACAGAGGAACAGGCGGGGTGGACGGGCATGGACGATGGTGCGGTCGAGGCATTCTCGGCGGCGACCTGGTGGGCGAGGCAGTTCGCCGTCGGCGAGGACATCACCCGCGACACCGGCAGCGAACCGCTGGATCGGTTCTACAAGGCCGCGACCTTGCCCCTGGATCCTCCGTCCGCTCACCAGGTCGACGCGTTCCGCAGCCGGCTCTGGCGCGACGTGCTCGCCCTGATCGGATCCCCGGAATATCGGTGACACCGGCCCTACGTTCGAACGAGTTCGCGGTGGAACGGATTCCGTCGCATCGGAACCGACTATTACCCGGACGAGATCCTCGCCCGCGCCCTGCGCGCGGCGCGGTTCGAGGCCGTCGACGGACTGATCCGTCTGCCACCCAAGAGCTGGATGTGGATCGACCCGGGTCGAGTCACCGTCCAGGTCGGTCGCGAGAGCGCGATCGAGAGCATTCCGCTGCTGGAGATCGATTCCGATGCACAGTCGACCGGGCACACAGGACCGAGCTGGGCCATCGCGCCGCGGCCGGATCGCGCCGGTGCCAGGAGACGGCACCCCGCGACGGGACCCGCGAGGTCGGGACATGACATCCCCGCAGGTCGACAGGCTCGGCAAGCGTCCTGCGTTGTCGAGCGAGGATCCCGACAGCTGTGCCGCGACAAACGATCGTTGGGCTATGCGACTGCGGCCCGGATACTTCACCAGACCCCCGAACTGAGACGAGAACCGATGGCTGACACCGAAACCCAGATCGAGACGCTGGCCCGGCTGGCGTTCCAGACCGCGGGTTCGCTGCGCTTGACGGCCGAGCTGATGACGACGCTGGGCTGGCAGCCCGACGGGCACAGCCCCGCAGATGTGCGGGAGATGGCCGACGCGCTGACCGGGATGGCGATGCGGGGAGCGATGCACGCGGGCAACAACGGTCTGCTCACCGAGTTCACCGGCCGCGAGTGGCGCGAGCTGGACGGCGAGGGTCTGTGAATCAGCCAGCAGCGCAGGATGTCTCGCGGCCACGACTATCCCGTGATGATCGAGCGCGGATCCGGCGCCGCCGCAACAGCGCGCAGACCGACGCCGGAATCCGGCTCACTGCGACCGGCACCGAGCTGCGCGCAGTCGAACCCGCGGACGTGCCGGATCTGCCCGAGTCCGCGCGGGCCGCGACCGCGCACCGTCGTGCGCACGCCAAGGCCGACAACACTCGCCGTAGCTACGCCAGCGCGTGGCGGCGCTTCGAAAAGTGGTGCGACACAATGGGTGTGCCCGCCTTGCCAGCGCACCCGGAAGTGGTGGCGGCGTACCTGGCTATTGCCGACGACGTGCGCACCGAGGACGGCGATCACGCCTACGCCATGGCCACGCTCGAGTTGTGGAACGCCGCGATCGGGCACGCGCACAGCGTGGCCGGATTCGCGCATCCCGGTCAGACGGTGATGGTCACCGAGGTGCTCAGTGGCAGCCGCCGACTGCGCGCGGAGGAGGGCGAAGAGACCGGCCAAGCACCTCCGCTCCTGTTGACCGACCTCCGGCGCATCACGGCCGCGATCGCCGAGCACGCGAGCGCAGCCGGGGACTGGAAGGCCGAGGTGTACGCGCGCCGCGACATCGCGTTGCTGGTTCTCGGGTACGCGGGGGGCTTTCGGCGCAGCGAGGTCACCGGACTGTGGGTCGCCGATGTCACCAAAGCCAATGACCCGGAAGACAATTGGCTGCAGGTGCGGCTGCGCAGCACCAAGACCTCGCCGACCGCACCCGCCTCGGTCGTACTCGCCCGCGGTACCTCCTCGCCGCTGAACTGCCCGTGGTGTGCGTTCTTGCGGTGGCTCACGGTCCTGGCCGCCTACGACAGCGCCGCTGCGGCCGCTGCTCCGGACCAACGCGAAGACTACGGAGCGGTGGCGCTGCGGCGGCGGCTGGGCCGCCAGGGTCCACTCATCGAGCACATTTGTCGGCAGCCGTGGCCGGATCTGAAGGCGCGCAGGGTTCCATTGTTCCGGCCCCTCGATCACGGGCTGCCACGCGATCTCACCGCGCTCTCAGGGCGCTCGCTGTCGGACATCATCACCAAGCGGGCACGGCAAGCCGGGTACCCCGAACCGGACGCGGCGAGGTTCAGCGGGCACTCGTTGCGCGCGGGACTGGACACCGACCTGCTCGAGCGGGGTGCGTCGCCCTACGACGTCGGCAAACACACCAGGCAAACCGAACGCACCGTGCGCCGCTACGACCGCAACGACCGCTGGACCAACAACCCCACGGCGGGGCTGCTGTGATCGTCGCGCCCCCCGAGGGTTTGCCTGACCGCTACCTGGGGGGTTGGCGACACTGGGCACGCTGGTGTGCGGTCACCGACAACCCCGCCCTGCCGACCGGGCCGCACGATCCGACAGACCCGCTCGTGGTCTACCGATACCTCAGCGAGCACTGCGGTGATGCGCCCGCGACGGCGCGCGGGCGCATCACGGCGATCAACCATGCACACGTGATCATGAAACACTCGCCACCGGGCCGGCACGAGGTGATCCGGCAGGCGCTGAGCCGTCGCCGCGCCGAGAGACTGGCGCGGCTGGCGACCGTGGTGGATCGGCGGCTGCCCGGTATCCCGAGCTTGGGGTGGCCACACGGGTTGTTCGGCCGCCGTGACGCCGCACTGCTGGTGCTCGCTGCCGCCGGGTTGTCCGCGCCCCGCATCTCGGCCCTCACCCGCGGCGACGTCACAGAAGCGAAAGATGTTGTCCTGGTGGGTGATCCACCGATATGCATCGAGGCCGCCCGCGACCCGTACCGGTGCCCTGCCGCCGCACTACGGCGCTGGCTGACCACCCACGAGCTGGTGGCGCAACCGTATGGGCGTGGCCTGCTCGAACATCACCTCCAAACTCGCACCCTTGCTGACCCCGAGGTCGGCACTGTCCGGCCGGACGTACCGTTGTTCACCAGCTTCGATCGGTTCGGGTGGACACCGCTGCCGGATGTCGACCCCGTGACCGGCAGACGGCCAGTTCTCCAGCCGTTGTCCGCGGAGTCGGTGACAGCGATCGTGCGCGCCCACGTGTCCGGCCGGGCGGCGCCGCATCGGCACCGGCGTGCCATCGCATCGACCGACGAACCCAAGGCCGCATCGCCGATGGCCGAGATCATTCTCGATCCCGACTACCACGAAGCCGGGGTCACCGCCCGCCAGCGCGGCACCGCAGGGCTCGGCGCCGAGATCGACGATCTACTGGCCGATTTCGACGCCGGTGCCGCCGAGCTCAATGCCCGGATCGCCGCGCTGGTCGAGCTGGCTACTGGATCCAGCGATCCCTCCTCGTCGCTGACCCCGGCACCGAGTGGCGTAACGGATTGACTCGCGGACAAACCGAGATCTACCGCTGAAATGTGCGGTTCAGATACCCACCTCGGACACCGACTATAAACGTCACTGTGACGCATGAAGATTCGATATCCGTGCACGGATCAGCGCACCGTGTAGGCCACCCTTGCGCTCGTCCTACACCAACCACTACCCCGGGCCGGGCCGATCAAAATGTTGTCGGTGCTGGAGTTTCACTCTAATAACACCACCCACCGGCCGGTGCTCGACGCCCTCGCGCTGATCGGCACGTACGCCGGGGCGAATCTGCGCTGCTCTAGCATCAGCTTCCGTACGAGTTGGACGACCTCGCCCGCGCCGAAACCCGCCAGCTCTGCCCGACAGATGGCCTCTCCAGCAACAGTTTCAGCGCGTCTTCAGCGGCGAGGATGTTGCTCGCTCCGCTGAATCAGCCCGCTAAACGTGACTTTCTCGTCCCTGCCAGTCTCACGGGCCTCTTTGGTGGCGCAGCGGAGCAGCGCGGCCGCCGCGATGTCGCGTGCGAGGCCCGGTAGGTGAGTGTGCTGCGAGTTGGTGTCGTGGATATTGCGGTCGCGGCCGAGGGTGCATACGGCGCGCTGCTCGAACGGTTGCAGCAGTTGCACCCGTTGCAGGACAGCCGATTCGATCGATGGCGAGCGGCACCGGGCGGCGGAGGCGGGTGGTTACGCCTGGTCGCTGCGCGTGACGCCGTGCTGGTGGGGTTTCCTGGCGGGCCGACCGGCCGAGGGACACATCGCGCTGGTCGGGAGCACCGAGTCGCGGACAGGCATCGGCTCCCTGCTCCTCAGCCGCTTCGCCGAGCACGCCGCTACGGCCGGGGCGACCGAGTTGACGGTGGTGCTCGATAGCCGTCGCGCAGGTGGTTGGGAGCGTCGACGGTTCTTCGAGGCAACCGAGTTCACGCCAGTACGTTCCAGCGCGGTTCATTTCGCCAAGCCGCTGCCGTAGTCGAATGTCCCTGCCGCCGAAGATTCTAGGTGGCAGCTGTGCGTAGCGCCTAGGGTCAGACTGCCGCACTACTCACCAGGGCGGCGAAGGGTGAGATAGGCCCCCTGGGGATAGATCGGCTCCTCGGCGGCTGCCTCCAGTCGAGCCAGCGTTGCCAGATCGGGGTAGAGCTCGCCACGCACGATCCTGCCGACCGCGTTCGGCGCGATTCCGGCCGCCAGCGACAGCGCGCGATGGGAGAGCTTCCGCGTCGCGCACAGGGTGTCCAGCGTGCGGGCCAGGGCGAGGCTGTAGTGCACGGGGACAGGCGCGTCCGGCCGCGGTACGGCGGCGTGTGGCCACTCGCCGTCTGTGTAGGCCCGTGGAGCCTTGTCGCCGCGCACGCTGCCCTTCCGCCTCATGTCGCCGTCCTGGTCAACCCACATGATCGCCGGTCCTCCTCGAGCCCGTCTAAGCGCCACCAATGTGATACATACATGTACTATCAATTCTCTTCAGCTGACTCAGGAAGGGCGCCATGACCTTTCAGTTCGGGCCGCCTATCGACCTCACCGACCTGCCGAACTTCACGCAGACCGACTTGCGCCCCCGGCGCCCGGTATTCGTGGGTCGCGTCTCCACCAAGGACAATCAGAATCCCTGCTCATCGCTGCCACGGCAGGCGGTGCTGGCCTCCGAAAGGCTGGAGCCCGGAGAGGAATTCATCGCGCATTTCTGGGATGTCGAGTCCGGGATGCTTCCCCCGGAGCTACGCGGCCTGGGCCCGCAGGAGGTGTATGAGGCGATCGGGGTGCCGCTTCCTCGCGACGGTGGGCTCCAGGATCTTCTCGACCGCGCCGAGCAGATGGGCGTCACCCATGTGCTCGCCGAGCGCTCGGACCGCGTGGCGCGCGCGATGCTGACCAGCCTGACTGTCGAGCACGAGCTCGGCATGGTCGGGGTGGAGGTGGTCTACGCCAACGAACCTACTGGCGGCACCGAATCAGGACGGCTACGCACCCGCCGTTACAGCCAGGTCGACGCCGAGGTCTTTCGGACGACGTTGATGGAGATGTCGATGGGCGGACAGATTCAGCACGCCATCGGCGGCTGGAATCACGGATACGCGCCTTACCCGTACATCGCGGTGATCGATGAGACCGCTCCCGCGCCGGCGCGGGGGCGGTTCGGTGTCGTACGGCCCAAGCGCAAACTTGCTCCCCATCCCGATTCGCGCCGGTTCGAAGCAGCTCGGGAACTGTGCCGCCTGCGCCGGGAAGAGCATCTGAGATCGGGCGAGATCCTCGCTGTCCTGGCCGCCGACCCTGATCGGTATCCGATCGAGGGCCGCTGGACGCACACCCGGATCGAGGGCCTGGCCGCGAACCCGAAACTGACTGGCCACCAGGTGTACAACCGGAGGGCAACCCGCACCGGTCGTCCTGGAGTTTCTCGGCAGAACCCGGTGTCGAAATGGGTGTGGTCGCCGGAAATCGTGCACGAGCCGGTGATCAGCGTGCGGGAATGGAAACAGGCCCAGGAGGTCACCGCGGCACTGCGCGCGGGACGGCGAGAGGGCGATGCGCTGGTGCGCATCCGCGTCGCGGCAGGTCAGCGTGGGCTTGCCGTGACCGCGGTCAGCACCGGTGAAACGCATGCGACCTACCTGATCGGCGGGCGGAAGGTGGTCTTGCCCAGCCCCGTCCCGGACGCGGTCGCCCAGCAGGTCATCGCCGACCTGGAGGACGCGCAGTGAGCGCCGGTATCGAGTGCCGGGCTTACCGTCGCGGCCAAACGTGGGTGGCGCACGTGCCCGAGCACGGGGTCTACGGGCACGGGAGGACGCTGAAGGCGGTGCGCGCCAGCATCATCGACGGGCTCGCGCACATCGGCGTGACAACACAGGTCACTGTGGTCGCGGAGACTCCGGAGCTGGACAACTTGCGCTCCATTGAGCACGCCTACACGACGGCCTTGCTCGCGGCGGTGACTTCCCTCGCACTGTGCTCGACAACGCTGGGGGATATCGCCCTGGCAACGGGAGCACCGGCCAAACGCGTGAAAGCGCTCCTCGCCGAACTTCGGGTTCTTCCCGCCGATGTCGATCCCGCGTCAACCCCTGGCTGGGCGTACCCCAACGACGCAGACGAACCCAGCAGATCTTTCATCTCGTCGGCGCCTTCATCGCGGACCGCACCCCAGCAAAACCAGGCTATTCAGACTCAGCAGCGAGCCAACGAAGTCGGCACAACGACCGGGTGAGATGCCCCAAGCCGCCACGAGCCCGACTGATTGCCACCGCAACACGACTGTTCCGCGGCGCGCAGGCTTCTTCCCCTCGGACACGAACGCGACGGTACAGAACTCGCCCCCGCCACACTGCACCTATGCGAATTGGCTCGGTGCTGATCGCTCTCACGTAGCCCGCATTGGTACTTGTTGCGGCGCAACATATCTGACGCTTCGTGAATATGGCCGGTCTGAATTCTGCACGTCCGCCACTGTTCGTGCCGGATCCAGAGCTCTGGTCGCGCCCGTCCGGCGATCGAATTCTCGGCAGAGGCCATCGAGGTGCACCAGGTCGCTGAGGAATTCGTCGAGCAGCATGCCGCAGATCGGTGGTGCTTGTGCCTGAATGCGGTAGCAGTGTGAGGGCGGCAGGAAAGCCCTGCTCTTGGACTGTTTCGTCGACTTCTGCGCTGGTACAGGGGGACTGGGACAGGGTGCATCAGGCCCAGGCTCCCCGAGGGTGCGGTGCTCTCCGGGGAGCTGCGTTTCGCATCACCCCGAGCACCCGTAAGCTGTGCGCCGTTCAAGCCACCGCGCGGAGCCGAGCCGGAAATGTTTGCCGCATACAGGCCCGGCCCGCGAGGTGGTATCTCCCGACGAGTTTGGAATTTCATGAGGAGACGGTCCGTGAATGTACACGGTTACATTGGCGAAGGTCACCCCCGTGCCGGCGGCCGGTGTTCGCCCGCAGGCACAGGTGGCTTGTGGTGGGGCTTTGCGTCGATGTCGTTGCCGCACCGGCTATCGAGTTGACCATCGTGGCGACCCCGGCGTGGGACGTCGTGCACGCTGGCGCTCAGTGGTCCGCGCCGGTTATCGCCGGATGGCTGCTGACTGATCTGGGTTGGCGGGCGCTCAAGGCCGCACGTGAGTGGTTCGACAACACCGACGGAATCGTTTTCCGGATACCGCGAGCTCGTAGCTAGCCATGAAGGACCTGGCCGCACAGCTTTTCTCTGTGCGGCCGGTCCTCGAGTCGGCCGCACAGTATGGTCATGGACTGCCTCTGGCAGCTACCGGCGCCATACGTTGACGCGTTCACGGATCAGCAGCGGAGCGCCATCGGGTCCCTCAGGCAACCAACAGTCGACGAGTTCCTGATCCCTCCAACCGCTCTCACCCTGCCCGTTTCGGCCTGGACCTGGGCAATCCTTCACGTCATCAGCGCCGAATCCTCCACGGAAGCGACATCGGCCCGGCCGATCGGATTGTGATCGGGCTGGGCCTTCTTCAGTGCGGGTGAAGGTAAGCGTGGGTTGGTTATTGCGGCCGTGCGCGATCTGCGGGAGCTCCGGTCTCCAGCGACAGAGGATGAACTCGCCGACTTCGAGACCGACGTGCTGGCCGGGTTCGTACTGGCGCATGCCATCGGCCGGACTGGTGGACAGCACGATCCACAACGACACCAACCACCTCGAGCCGATCAGGAGCGGTTCGGGCGTCCGCTGGGAGATGCAGCCCCGCCGACGCCGACGTGTCGGCAAGGTGCTGCGGGATGCGCGGCCGTCGCCCCAGACCGGCCGGGCCGCAGTGTTGACGGTGTCCTTCCGGTACCTGAAGCGTCGGCACAAGGTCGAGTTGCACAACCTCACCGGGCTGCGTTGCAGAGTGCCCACTCGACGAGATCAACCGGCCGCGCGCCTCTATCGATGCGCTTCGCCGACGGCCGGACGAAGGCGGAAGCGGGTGCGGTGTTTCTGCGTTGACGCCTGCGGGAGCCTAGCGAGAACTCGACAGCAATATCGCCGCGAGGGCGCGCGGGTGGACGGGCCCAGGACGTCGAGGCCACCGAGCAAAGCTGCCAGGTAGAGCTGCAACGGCATCCCGAAGTTGCCTTGCAGCGCTTCGCAGCGACAGCCCTGATTGACGCGCCGCGCACCACCCGCGGTGACCTCATTCCTGTCGACCGCGCGGGCTAGGCTGCACATATGTTCGAGGTTGGTCAGTTGGTGCGGTTGGGTGCGCGTGGGGTGCCGGTTTTCCGGGTTGTCGAGGTCGCGGTGGATGGCGACCCGGATTGGGTGAGCGTGGTCCCGACCGCGGAGACTGCCCTGAACAACTGGCCGCAAAGGTATCGGGCGTTGCTTCTCGTGCCCGCGGATTCCGACTAGGTCACCCCCCCTTTTCGATCGGCCCCGAACAACTGGCCTTGGAGATCAACACCGCGGAACCGGCGTCTCGACCACCACAGTTAGGCAAAGGGTGGCCTGCACGTTCAGCCGTGGTGGTCGGGCGGTGTTGGTCGGGATAGCTACCCCGTAACGTGGAGTCCGGCGCCGTTGAGATGTCCCGGGTGCCAGTCTGAATCGCGTGTCAGGTCTGGGGTCTGGGCCGGCTCGCTACAAGATGACTACCCTCGATGCCTTGGCCAACCCCTGAAAACCGATCTCGACCGCAACTCGCATCCTTGACCAGATCGACGCCGTCTGGGTTGCGGACTGGTAGGACCGGCATTCAGGTAGTGGCTGTTCACGGGAGCTCCGTGATGGCCTACAGATCGGGCGGATGACATTGCGGCTGCGCGTGTCACGATGTCAGACCATGAAGATCGATCTTCCGTCGCAGTTGTACGGCGGGGACCCCGCTGGCCTCATGGAGCACCTCGGTTTGCGCGTCGACCGGCGCCCATCGGAATCTGCTCCTGTTTGGGAGGTCTCGGCAAAACCAGCCGATCTCGTCAAGGCCAGCACCTTGCGCGGACCAGCTCTCTCACGCAGCAGATTCGACGTCTCCAGCACACCCACGCCGGGAGTTCCTGGGGGAATGCCGACCAACTTGTCGGACAGATTCAACCAGCTCGCTCAAGAGCTTGACGCAAATCCCACTCTCCCCTCCCGGCTCGACCGAATCATCCAGATGCTGGTCGTGGTACCCGATGACCAAGTCCCAGCAACGATCAAGTGGGGGAGCGACATGCTTGCTTCGCTCCAACTGACGCACGACGACGGATCGACCGAACCGTTGTTCCCGAGACACTCGGTCCACGACATTCGGATCGCCGATATCGCCTACCGCTGGTCGAAACTCCCGCAGGTCTTCCTCCGGCTCAAGCACAACACTGTGGACGAGATCATCGAAAGCTCGAAGGCGGATCCAGACAAGATTGCGTTTCAATCGTCAGGCGCACTCCTGGAGGGAACGATTTTCGGTGGACTCTACTTCGCACCGCTTCTCGGCAACCTCTCCCCAACCATGTGGGGATTCGGCGCACCTCGCCTTGGACAAATCATCGTCTACACGTTCGGCCGGCAGATCGGCGGTCGCAGATCGGGCGCCAGCCGCGACCCTCTCGACTCCTTGCAGGAGCTGACCTACTACAACACCTCCCAAGGCTTCGACGCGGATTCTCTAGACGACACCACTCTGCACAAAGCCGCATATTCCGAGGCAATCGACTGGTGGGCCGGAAGGGTCAACAGCACGATGCTGGACATCTTCAGCCCCACCACCTACGTCGACGGGAATGGTTTCTACGCACCTGAGGCACACCAGCGGTGGATGCTGAACCTCGAGCAGCTCCTGTCTCGCATCAGCGCTATCGCTCGTCATCCTCGCGATAGGACCGCGCAGCTGATGCTCATGTTCCCCGCGATGGACATCCTCGGCGACAGCTTCACCGGCAGTAACGGAATCGGTCAACTCATGACCCCCAATCGAATCCAGAAGCGGATCACGGCGATCGAGCAGCGGGTACCCGCTCGCATCAGACCACTGATCATGGCAGCGGCCTACCGGGCGCTGACTGCCGCAACCCAAGTCGCCGACGAGTTCTTCATCCCCGGCCCAAATCCCGATGCGACCACTGAATCGCGACTCCAGCAACTGTGGAATGCGCGTCGCAACACCACTCACGGTTTCAACAACAACGCTGAGATCCTCGCCGAGCACAGTGGGCGGTTGCCAGCCGACATCGTCCTGGTGCCGATGGTGTATCTGCTCGACATCCTGACCGACAGGCAGCGCCTTCTCGAACGGATACGACGCACATGTCAGTGAGGGTGCGGCGGCCGTTGGCTGGGTTCGACACCAGCGTCTTTGCAGATGACTGTCTCACGCCTCTGCTGTCGATCGGTTTTGCACCAAGTACGCGAGGTCGCGAATCGCGACGGTCTGCGCATGGCAGGTCGAGGATGTGGCGTCACTACGCCTGTTGTCGCGCTCGGTGTCTGGCGGAGGGATCTGCCTAACCGGTGAGGCGGGCATGATGAGACAGTCTCGGCGCTGCCATACTCGGACAGCAGCAGGTGACCAATCACCTCAGGGCGGTGGTCGGGCCGCGGCAGTCAGATGACGTGGTGGATGGCGAATTGGGCGATAGTGTCCAGGTCGGGGCTGTAGCCGTTGCTGGTGTCGACGGTCAGACTGGGTACATCCAGGTTCACCGGTACGAAGGTGTGCTCACCGCGGGCGATCGCTGTGATCAGCCCGCTGTCGTCGTGCGCCCGCCGGTGCGGGTCGGCACCGGCGCGGTGCACGATGCGGTCGCGCAGCACTGCGGCCGGTGCCGTGCAGTGGATGATGCGGATGTCGGCGATCTCGGTCAGCGGCAGCAGGTTCGGCCGCCAGAGGCGATCTTGGAAAGCAGCCTCCGCGACGCAGGTGACCCCGGCACGGACGAGGAGTTCGAGGGTGCCGAAGAATGCGTTCAGCGCTGGGATGTTCAGTGCGTCGTGCTCGTCCCCGGATCGGTCGTCGTCGGCGGCGGTGATGACCATGCCTTGCTTGATCTCGTCGCGGATCACGACCGGGGTACCGAGCCGCTGGCCCAGAGCACGGGCCAGGGCCGTCTTGCCGGCGCCAGGAGGCCCGGAAATCACGATCAGGCAGGCATTATGGGGCATGCCTGATTCTGGCATCCCGCTCACGCCTAGCCGGTCCGGGTCGGGCGGTCCTTGCGCAGCTGGTAGGCGATGAATCCGGGTTCCCTTCTGAGGGTGGCGTATTCGGCGGTCCGGACTGGCGGAGGCGCGTATTCATCTGTCGCGAGTTCGTGGTGACCAGCCGGACGGTGACCGCAATGGAGAATCTTCGACGTGGCGCGACATCCGTACCGCGCCGGGGTGACTCGGTAAATTATCTGCGGTAGAGGCTGGCAGAACGAGGGAGACCCCTGATGGCGATCGATGTGGCGAAGCTGGGCGAGATCGAGGCCATGCTCGGCGAGGACATCCTCACCGACGAAGCCCTGGCCACTCGGCTGCACGAGGCCGGGCTGCCCGAACTCGCCCGCGTGGTCGGACAACGCGCGCGGCGATGACCGCGACGAGCAAGGCCGCGGCCGTGTGGGCGGGCCTGAATCCGCGCCAGCGGCTCTACCTTTCGACGATCCTGGACTTCGACCAGGCGGCCGAGGCCGACATCCGCCGCCGGTCGGCGAACTGGGAGAAGACCCCGCCGGCATCGGAATGGCGGCAGATCCTCTACGACATCAAGCTCCCCAAGGCGATCGCTGGCTACTCCTCGGTGCAGTCGAAGCTGCGCGAAGCCGAACAGCACGACCCCGGCTCCGGATCGACGCTGGCGGCACTGGAGCGCCGCAGCCTGGTGGAGGTCACCCACGATCACATCTACGTGCCGTTGCTGGACATGATGGTCCCCCGGATTCGGGTGCGGCTGAGCACCTTCGGGCGCGCGACCGCCCGCCACGGTGCCGGTGTCGCTGCGCCGGTCTCGGTGCCGCGCGGGCTGTTGTCGCGGGTGTCGTTCAACGCTCTGGCTGCCCTGTACGCCGCGGGTGAGGACGGGCTGGTCCTGCACGCGAAGGGCACGCCGAGCTGGGAGACCCTCGTACGTTTGCGCAACCGTGCCTACGATCCCTGGATCGAGGAGTTCACCACCCGCAGCGGTGAATACGGATTGCGGGAGAGCCGGGTCCGGGCCACCGCGAACGGGCGGCGGCACTACGAGATCCACGCCGCGTGCTACCGCGGGCTCTACCCCGACATCGACGTACCCGACCGGACTGCCGCCGCACACGTCACCCATGGCGGGCTGGCCGATCACCGGATCCGCACACCGAAACACCTGCTCGCCGAGGCTGATGTCCGGATCCTGTCCGAGCTGGTGGCGTTGACCGGCAAGGGAAGCTGCTGGTTGCAGCGGATGCTGCTGCGCGAGATCAGCCGCGACAAGCCGGTGCCCGACAGCATCGCCACGATGCGGCCGGGCCTGCTGCGCAACCAGGTCAAAGACCTCGCCCGCACCGACACACCGATCCAGCACCTGAGCGGGTGGCCCGCCGGTGCGCTGGCCGAGATGATCGAGCTGACCGACCCCGCCATCACCGAACGATGGCCCGCCTCGATGCTGGTACTCACCGAACTCGGCGGGCAGCACTTCGCCCGCCACCGCGAGGAATACCGGCAGCTCTACCCCGATCTGCACCTCGCGCCGAGTCCGGCGACCGCGGATCGTGATGGCTGAGCCGGGCACGGTCCGCTCGATCCGGGCCAGCGTGCGACTCGGCGACGCGCGCGATATCTACGTGCGCACGATCGTCTCGCCCAACACTCGCCGCGGGTACGGGATCGCGCTGGAGGCGCTGGTCGAGGCGTTCGGCGCCGATTCGGATGTGGGACTGCTGGATCCGGACCGGGTCGATGGCTGGTTCCGGTTCCGATGGGGCGGCGCGTCGGCGCAGACGTTCAACGTCCGGCTCGCGGCGCTGCGCGCGGCCTGCACCTACTGGGCCGAGCAGGGCTGGCTGGTCGGTGACCCGGTTCAACGGTTGCGGCCGCGGACGGTGCCGGCGGACCGGTCCCGGGCGATCACCCGGGCCGAAGTGGGCGCGATCCTCGGTCTCGATGTCGGTCTGCGGGAGCGGGTGCTGTGGACGATGCTCTACGAAACCGCCGCTCGCGCAGAGGAACTACTCGAACTCGACGTTCCGGATCTCGACACCGCGAACCGGTGCCCCCAGGTGCGGCGCAAGGGCGGCATCGTCGATATCGTTGCGTGGCAGAGCAGCACCGCCCGGCTGCTGCCGCGAATGCTCGCCGGGCGCCGAGCCGGACCGTTGTTCCTGACCGACCGGAAAGCGAAACCGCATGTGGCGGTGGCTGATACCGATCCGGGCAGCGGGCGGGCCCGGTTGTCGTATCGGCGGGCGGCCGAGCTGTTCGAAGACAGCACCGGCGAGTTCACCGGGGGCCCGTTCACGCTGCACCAGTTGCGGCACTCCCGGTTGACCCACGCGGCCGAGGACGGGGCGTCCACGCCGATGTTGATGACGTTGTCCGGGCACACCTCGATGCGGTCGCTGGCGAAGTACGCGCGACCGGGCAAGGACGCGCTGCTGGCCTGGCAGGCCAGCACCGACCCGGCGGCACGCCGTCGTCGCTGAATCCGCCAGTGCCAGAGCCGAACTCGTCACCGCCAGGGCCTCACCGGAGCAGCCGCTATGCGGCGGCTCCGGTGAGGTGCAGCGCTGCGCGCGCCCAGCTGGCGCGGCCGGAGGCGATCATGTCCATCGCGGCCTCGAACGTGGGTCGACAAGACCCGGTGATGACGACTATGCCCTGTCGCTGGAGGTGTTGCCGGGTGGCCAGGCGGTGCCATTCGGCGTTGGCGTCGAGGCCGCCGTCGTAGAGGCTGCCCAGGGTGGCCGGGCCGGTGACGGTCACCGTCGCGGCGGCCTGGTCGATGTGTACCTGCCACGGTGCGGTCGGTGCCAACTCGAGGTCCAGGTCGGGCATCGGACGGCCACCGTGCGCGCGCACCAGGCGTTCGAACTCGTCACCGCTGGTGAGTTTCCCGTCGTCGTCTACGTGGGCGACGGTGTAGCGCGGCAGTACGACCAGCAGCGCCTCCTCGCCGACGATCCAGCCCAGCAGATTGGTCTCGTGCATTTCCGCCGGTGTCGAATCACCCTCACGGAACGTGAAATCGGGGATGGTCATCGCGACAGGGTAGGCGGCATCGAAGTGGTACCGGCGTCCCGCGGTACAGGATGGGCTCATTCGTCGTCGGGGGCGTCGGGATCGCGCAGCGGCCGATGCGTTCCGCCGAAACACCGGCAGGCGATACCCGCACCGTGCTCGATCGGCTCGACGCGGGCGACGGTCAGGCGGTCGATCTCGACGACATGGCATGGCCGGCCTGGCGGCGACTGTGTGCCGAATGGCACGCCGCCATATACGGAGCACGATCCAACGACCCGAGTACCGTGTTGACCTCCTTCGCCTACTGACCGCGGCCCCACCCGAATCGGGATCCGCCGATCGGCACAACCGGACCCGCCTCCGGACCGTTCGACCGCGCGTCGAGACGGCGGCGAAAGCGGTCTTTCAGGATCGTGGTTGGTTCGCGGTTGCCACTGGGTGTGCTTGGGCGGTGTGAATTACCTAGTCCCACCAGAGCTGCCACATCGGTTCGAGCATCGCTTTGGCCAGGCGGTCCAAGCTGAGGTGGCACTGGTTCACGGCATCGGGGCAGTAGAGGTACGCCTCGAGGGCGATCGAGAGCGCCGTGTCCCTGTCGTCGACCGGCTGCAGGTGGCGTAGCCACATCATGTCCGATTCCAGGGCGATTAGCTCCGACCCCCACAGCTGCTGCCAACGGCGTAAGACGCTGGCGTGTTCGCGCCAGCCGATACCGGCGTTGCATGCCCCGTCCCATCCCAGCAGCCCCGGTACGAGCCACGGATACGGCGTCGGTACCAGCAGCATCTGGTAGAAGGTTTTACCGATCGTTTCCCAGATGTCGGTCCAGTCGAAGCTGTGGAAATTCTGCCGTGCCGCAGCGAACACGGGATCGGACCAGTCTTCGTCGGTGCGGAAGCTCGGATCCCCGTCCTCGACCGAATGCGGCTGCTCGACTGCGTATTCCGCGTCGAGCCAGTCCTGCCCGTCCTGGATGCTGTCGGCGTTGACGTCGGCGAGGGTAGTGATTCTGAAGTCGAGGTCGGTGTCGGTCGGGCACGAGTTCCAGGTCTCGGGGGTGATGAACAGCGGCCACAGACCTGTTTGGTCGTAGCGGTCACGGTACTGCTGCCACAGCCCCGCCGCCTCGTACCCAGGCTCGCACAACGTGATCCACACGTGCGCGCCGTCGAGCACGGACTTGCGCACGGGAAGAAACTGCGCAAGGCCGGGATTGGCGATCAGTTCGCCGGGATTATCGCCCTGCCACACTGGAGCCGGCCGGACCGCTTTACCCGGATCGGGTCGAAACGGCGGACATTCGAAATCCCACAACGTGCACACCTTCCTGCACCTTGAGGCTCTGAGGATTCCCGCAGGTCGGATCCCGTCGAATCTGTAACGGTTGCCGTGTACACGGCAATGTCAAGCTGTCGGAACAAGTGGGGCCGGGGTACCGGGACCCACGCGCTCACCGACCTCCGCAAGCAGCCACCCGGCTACACCTGGCGGACCAGCCTGCACCTGCCCAGCGCGAAAGCGTCTGGCTGCTGCTCACCGAGCACACCGGCGAGTGCCACACCGACACCGACCGCACGTGCCATATAGACCCTTTCTGGACCGGTGGAGCGACATGGGCCGACACCGGCGACGATCCACCGGAATGGGCCCGCGACCTGGGGTGAGGGCTTTCCGAACGTGATCGAGCGACCGGCCGCGATAGTTGTTCGCTGGCGGAAGTGCGTCAGCTGGTGGTGCGCTGCTTTTTCAGGTACAGCTCGGTGAGCGGGCGCAGCATGGCGAGTTCTTCCTCGAGTTCCTTGTTACGGGCGATCAGGTCGATATCGGCGTCGCTGACGAGATCGCGCAGCCGCGCGATCTCGCGGTCCTTCTCGTCCAGCGCTGCCAACAGTGGTGCGGTGGCCTCGGCCCGGATGGCATCGACGTCGTCGTTGGGCTCGGGAACATCCGGTTCGGTGAGGGTCGGCGCGGCGGGGCTGGTGTCGTCGACGGGCTCGGTGGTGGCGACCTGGACGGCGTCGGCCTTGTGGCGGCCGCTGGCGGGCTTGCGGGCAGGTTTGGTGCGTTTGGCCGATGGTGTGATCAGCCCTGCGGTTTCACCCCAGTTGCGGACGGTCGATGTCGACGGCCCGCCACCGTCGAGGTTGGCGAACTGCGCGGCGGTCGCGGACACTGCCGCATTCGTCGTCTCGGCGTTCGCGAGTCGCTGTTGCAACGCTTCGAGAACGGAGTCTTTGACCTGCTGGTCGTATCTGCGGGCGGCAACACCATTGGTGGACATGTGGTCGACCTCTCCTGGAGCGGGACAGCTGACAACGGCACTACCCGGGTAAATGTAGAGCTCCCAGCGAAGTGCCCGGGGCTGGGTGGTCGAAAATCAGTAGCGACATCGCTTCACGAATTGTCAGCGGGCACTGGGGCATTACGGTGACAGCGAGCACGACGGGCGCGGGAGGGCCTGCGCTCGCGACACCAACTACGAGAACCTCGAAGACCTGATCGACGACATCCTGGACTTCGCCGAGCGCTTCAGCAAAGACATCGACATCACCATCAAATGGACCATCGGAGGCGAGGCCCGCCGAACAGCACCGTCGAAGAAGTCATCGACGCACTCGGGATCATCCTCCCGGACCGCCCCGACCCCACTTGACCGACGTGACCGAGACCTTCCTCGACGAGCTGCGCCACGAAAGGTGCTGACGCCTGCTGACAGGGCATCGTCGATGTTCGGGCGCTGGCATATCGAGCTGTCCCGATATTGTCGGATCGGCTATCTATCCTGGTAGACAGCCGAATACGTGATGTGTTCCAGATCACAAAGATTGTTTGTCGTTTTCGTCTCCTGGCCTGCCTGAGGAATGAGGGCTGCTCGAAATTGCCCGATCCGTACGAAACGTGGGGACACCAAGTGAACGACAACGACGAGAACCAGTCGACCGATGCCGAAACTGACGGAGCCGAGCAGGAGATGCTGGCCGAACCTGCGCTGGATCGTGTGGACGCGATGCGTCGGCGTATCGGCCGGGCCCAGCCTGCGGCCGGGATCGTTGCGGACGCACACCAAAACCTCGAACGCGCCGTGGCGCCGGTGACGGCGCTGGCGAAGAACGCGCAGAGTTTCCTTCCGCCTATGCCGGAAGACCTTGTCCGGTCTATGGATCTGCCGGGTTTCGAGATTCCGGGGATGGCGGAGGCGAATTCGAAGCTGCTGGAGGCGATCACCGGATCGGTGTCCACCGCGGCGTTGTTCGCGTCCGTGGTGGACACGACGCCGTTCTTCTCGCCGATCGACACGACGGCGTTCTTCCCGTCCATGGACACCACGCAGTTCTTCCAGCCGATGAATACCACGGAGTGGTTCGGCGACGCGATGGACGCGATGGTGCGCGACATCGTCTCCGCGCCGCTGATGAGTGCGGCCTACGCCGACGTCGCCGGATCGGTGCTCACCCTCAAGTTCTTCGCGCCCGTGGCCGACGTGATCTCGACGCAGTCCTTCGCCGCCACGGCGGAGATCGGCGGATGGATCCGGTCTATGGATCTGCCGGGTTTCGAGATTCCGGGGATGGCGGAGGCGAATTCGAAGCTGCTGGAGGCGATCACCGGATCAGTGTCCACCGCGGCGTTGTTCGCGTCCGTGGTGGACACGAAGGCGTTCTTCCCACCCATGGACACGACGGCGTTCTTGCAGCCGGTGGACACTACGGAGTGGTTCGGCGACGCGATGGATGCGATGGTGCGCGGCATCGTCGCCGAGCCGGTGATGAGCGCGGCCTACGGCAACGTCGCCGCGATGGACGGCAACGGCGTGATGGACGGCTTGCAGACGGTTTTCTCGGATCTGCTCGGTCGGTGGACGGGGCTCGATGACTTCGGCTACTTGTTGGCTGGTCGGGGAAGGAGCGCGGCGTTGCGAGCTCGTGCGGCCGCCCTGCGGAACGACCATGAGGTGGTCACCGAGTTCGCAAGGAGGTGGCTGGGGCTGAAGAGGGTCACTAGGCGGGTGCTGGTGGCAGTGATTGCCGCGTTGTTCGATCCGAGTTGGGAACACGTTGAGCCGGATCTCGCCATTCCGACCCTCAAACGGATCCGCCGCGTTGAAGCGCGTCTCAACTCCGACCTGCTCGGGTCGAAGGCGAAGGGCGATCTGCGGATGCACTCGCTGGATGTGACTGGTGGCGAGTTTCCGGTCGCACTCGAGCCGCTGTGGAAGCCGCGTCCGGAGCGGGTCCTGTACCGGGTGGAAGGATTCGACCCGCGCGTCGAGCGTGTCCTGGCGCAGTTGACCGAAGGTGAGCGCGAGATCGCGGTGGCCTACGCCATGGGCGGTAGATCGTTCACCTGGGCCCAGGCCGCCGTCGAATGCGGACAGGACCCGAGGAGGGGCCAGTCGGTCCGTCGCAAACTCGGTCGGCTCGGAGATCGGTTCGTCCAGCGGTATGCGCCAGTCTGATTGCCGGGGAGCCCTGGCCTACCCTCGGTCCGCTGCGTTGGTGGGCCTTGATGGCGCGCGGCGATCGTCTTGGTGATCGTCGGGCAACGCCAGCGGTGCTTTGTTGGTGGCCGCGTCGGGATTCATCGTCGCGGGCGTTCGCGCGTACCGGCACCGTCGCTAACCAACAATGGCCGTGGTGATCAGTAGCAGAACGTACGCGCACAACGCGATCGCCACACCCAACCGATCAGCCGGACCACGGCGGCCGGATCCAGCGCATCCCACTGCCCTGCCCTCTCGGCACCTAGGCCAGGTCGGCTTCGGTGCGGGCAGGGGGCGGTGCGGGCCTGTTCTCTATGCGGTGCCGAACAGCATCCACGACAGGTCGGGGTGGTGCACGATCTGTTGCCATTCGCGGGTCGGGCTGGGAGCGTGGCCGAGGACGTCGAGGCCCTCGAGGCCAGCGGTCAGGTAACGCTGCGTCGTTTCCTCGATGACGAAGAAGTTGCCCTGCATGCTGCGGCAGTGTGGGCAGAGCACGGCCATCGTGTCGGCTTGGAGGGTTTGGCTGAAGACCGATTCGATCGTGGCGGTGATGTCTCGGCGGCCGATCCGGTCGAGCATTCGCGCGGCCAAGGCCATCCCGCGGCCCGGCTCGTCGTGGGTGGTCATCAGTCGGTGTGCGGCAAGGCCAGGCCGATGCGGATAGAGCCCGGACACGCACACCACCTCGGCGGCGCAGTGCCAGCAGCGGCGGGTGAATCCTAGAACGAGAACGGTAATCCATTGTGCCGCACCAGGTGTGACATACCGGATCTCCGCGTGCCGGTCGTGATCGATGTTCACGCAGGTCAGGCACAACACGATCTGCCCGTGCACGGGGTCGTCACGGACGACGCCGCCGTCGGCCAGCACCAGTACCGAACACCGCGCGCATTCGGTGGCGAACCGATTCCGGAAAGCGAACTGCCCCAATACCGTTTGGTCGACCATCCCGGTGATCCCTCCCATGTGCGTGCTCAAACCAGCCCACATAAGTGTGCACCGGTTGTGCGACACCTTCCCGGACAACGCATACCGCGTCGAATCCCCGCGTGCAGGCACACCTATCGCCGCGGGTTGTTGGCCGATGGCAGGACCGCGGCACGCACGGCGTCGGGACCAAGGGTGAACCCCAAGACCATCACCGTGATCAATTCGGCGGCGCCGGGGTGATCCGCGGGATTTCGGCGTCGGGATCGTCTCTGATCGCCATGCAGTTCACGCACCGCAACAGTGGCCCGTGGGTGCGGTCCGCGCACACGACTCCACTGTCGGCACGAACCAGCACCGAGCACTCCCCGCATTCGGTGGCATAGCGGTCGCGCGGCGCGAACTGCCCTGCGACCACCTACCTCGGTCATGGCCGTGCCCCGTGCGCTCTGCAACACGGCACCAGCACCAGCGCTCATCCGTTCCGCCGGTCGACCGTCCGTTCGTCGGCAACACGACCTCCTGAAACCGGACGTCCTACACGAAACCAGTTGCCGCTCAAAGATACTGGACAGAGTCGAGTTCCCGGGCGAACCAGGCCGCGCCCTGCTGATCCTGGACTGGACTCCTTCGATCACGTCGAGGCAGTTCCAATCGAACGACTGCGGCCTGGCAGCAAGCTCCAGCCGGACCGGTAGGGCGTGCGTGCACGGCCGCTGGTGTCGGTGGCCGGCGCTACGGTGGAGGGTTGGCTTCTAGGTCCGGCCCGTGGAGTAGGAGGGGCATGGATAACACTGATCAGGTGCGCTTGGCGGGACGCCGCTACCGGCTGGCGGACCTGCGCGCCGACCCGGAGGCATACCGGGACGCGTTCACCCGCGCCCGCAGTGAGGATCAGCATGCGGTGTGTCTGTGTCATCCGGCTGGTCGCAAGCTGGTGATCCGCCGTACCCAGTCCGGGCGCCACTTTCTTGCCCGCTGGCCGGGAGAGGCCCATCTTCATGCGACTGCGTGTCCGTTCTATGAGAGTGCTGCTGAGCACT
Source organism: Nocardia sp. NPDC050710 (assembly GCF_040654375.1). Taxonomy (NCBI): domain Bacteria; kingdom Bacillati; phylum Actinomycetota; class Actinomycetes; order Mycobacteriales; family Nocardiaceae; genus Nocardia; species Nocardia sp. NPDC050710. The sequence continues at coordinate 49,503 of NZ_JBFAHV010000018.1, forward strand.
CCGGGCGAAGTGCCTACGCCCACAGCGCAATTCGCGAGACCGAGGACGGTGTCTCGATCCGCGTCGATGTGGCGCTTCGCCTGGCCGTCGCGGCCGCGGCAGCGAGCACCACTCCGGAGGCGAGTGAGCGGGAGGCGCGACCGGGCCGCAGATCGGCGACCCTTCTCGGGCTTGTGCACTGGTTGTGGGAGGTCGGTCGGCTCAATTCCTGGCAGCCATCCCAGCCACGGCGAATGTGGCGCGACTGCCACGCGGCGCTGAGCGATCGGATCGCAGAGACCACCGTGAACCGGCAGCCGCTCTCAGAAGTCTTATACGTGGTCCCCCCGTTTCGACCCGAGACTGCCGATGCCGCGGCCGCCCGTTTTGAGCAGTTCCTCGCCGGTCTGGGACCCCAGGGGGAGACCGCGCATCGGGGTTTGGTGCTCGGGGAGATCCGCGCGGTCGGTCACACCGGTCGAGGCAACATCCGCTACGACCTCTGTCATCATCGAAGACTGTTGGTCGCCTCGCAGCGGCTGCACGAGACGGTGCGTGCCAGGTTCGCCAACGCCTATTCCGAGGCCGCGAGAAAAGCTGGAGGGCGCCGGATCGGTGTGTTCGCCATCGAACGCAGTCCGGGCGGGCATGCTGCCATCATCGACATGGCGGTCATGCTGACCAGCCCGACCTTCGTCCCGGCAGATTCGAGCCACGAGTTGACCATGACCGCTGCTCTTGTGGCGGGTGGGGTCGCGTTCGAGAAGCCGTTACGCTACGACGCGACGGAGTTGGTGTTGCCGGACTTCGTGCTCACTGATGCCCCGGTTACAACGGTGGTCGAGGTCTGGGGTCGCGAAGATCCGGAGTACCTGGCGCGCAAGGCAGCCAAGCAGGCCCACTACCGAGACCGCGGTACCGCGGTCATCGAATGGTCTGTCGGCGAACCACTTCCGGATCTTCGTCGACTCGGCCGCTGGTCCAGCCCGGCGCCGCATCGGTCGTGACCACGAAACACCTCCACGAGTGCGGTTCCCGCAGGCCCCGGAATCGGCGAACGAACACGCCACCACACCTAACCGTGCGCTGAACGAGTTGCGTAACCAGCGGGTACCCGGTCGATGACGCCGACGCGGCGCGGCTCTCGCCGTTCGTGCGCAAGCACATCGGCCTGGACGGGGCACTACGCAGCTTCCACCTGGCCCGCCCCGTCACAGAGCTCTAGTTCGGCCACCTGTCGGCCAGGACCCGCCCGACAACCCGCAACAGGTGATTCACCCTGGCCGACACCGGAGTTCCGACGAACCGAAGCGCAGCGCAACGAGTGGCGCACGCTGCCAAGGCGAGCGCGTGGACCGCGACTCGACGCCGGCCTCACCCAGCAGGAAGTCGTTGACGCCGCTGTATCCCACGCAGCACCATCGCGCGCACCTGTTGGACAGTTCCGGCTCCCGGCGCGGTGATCACAACGGGCCGCTGGTGGAGCCCGGTAAGGGATGGATCCCACCACGTGACAGCGATTGCGGGGCTCGGGCGTCACCCACCGCTGTGCGGTCCCCGGTGGATCCCTGGGGCGGCGCCGAGCGTAGAACAGCGCTACCTCTTCGGCAGCAGGTTTGCCGAACTGTTACCCGGACGCGTCCGATTTGCCGAATTCTGGTGTCAGATACACGACTTCCTATTTGCGGCGAATGCGCTTGGGGAACGATGTGGCGCATGGATTCGACGAACGCCGCCGCGCGGTTGCTCGCGGAGGTCCTGGCCGCGGGATTCACTGTAGATGGGTTCATCCGCGCGCTGCGCGCCGACCCGAACGCCGACACCGCAGTCCTCCCGCCGCTGTCGCAGCTATGGCGGATCCCGCCACCCGGACACAGCTACTGATCACCGCGGCCGCACTCGCGCACCGAGCAGTGGCCGATCGAACGTTACTGGTAGAGCCGCAGACTGCCCGCCCGAAACGGGCGAGCGACGTTTCGAACTCGTGCGGATCGGCTCAAGTTCGGTGAAGACCCCGCGACGTTGCACTGTCTGCCGCGCCGCGCTGCCGCGCGATGCGAACCCGCGGCGCCGCTACTGCTCGAACGCCTGCTGCGCTCGGGCGTGTCGAGCACGCAAGAAGTTTGGCGACCGCCGCCGCGCAGCGCTTGGTCGAGTGCACGGAGCACGGTCGAGTTGATATACGCCTACAGGACCCGGGCTAGCGAGATACACAATCCGGCCAATTCGGCCGTTGTCCTGGCGTCGATCTCGTTGCCGAGTCCGATGGCGCCGAGACGGCCGGCGGCAGCGGTGAGGATCCGATCCGGCGCACGAAATGCCAACCAGGCGAGTGTGTTGGCGTTGGATTCGGGGGTGGCAATCATGTGCGCCAGCTGGTCCAGTGTTGCCGCGGATCGAGGATCGCGCAGTGTGCAGCGCAACCACTCGGCCAGTGGTTGCGCCAGGGCCCAGGTCCGTAGATACGGGTCACGGTTGTTGTTGCTGAACCCGATCAGCTCGACGTCGGAGGTGAAGGGCTGGTCGTGTCGGGCGATGACGCCCAGGGCGGCGGCTTCGCGTGCGCCGCGACCAGGTGCTTTCAATGGGCCGCTGGCCTGGGCTTGTTCCCGTGTCTGTCCCACCTGTTGGGTCACCGCGCGTCGCAGGAAGTGGTCATCCCAGCTGTGCAGTGCATAGGCGGTTGGGCTGATGTGGCAGCCGTAGGGCAGGGCGTGCAGGCTTGCCAGGCAGCCTGGGCACAGGGGTTGTCCCTGGTGTCCTGGTGGGGTGGTGTTGTGATGGTGGATGGGCGCGCCCAACGGGATGTCGACCTTGCCGTACCAGCCGCAAGCGTCCAACCCACACAGCGAACACGGCACCCCGATAGAGCCGGTCGGATAGGTGCGCCACCTCTGGATTCGTTGACGGCGTTGTGCCGGTGGGATTTTGGTGCGGCCGGCGTGGTTCATCGGTGAATTCGGCCACAGCAGATACGACGCCGCCAGCCAGAACGATCCTGGCGCTTTGGTGTCTTGCATATCGGCGGTGTCTGCGACATCCGTGGACATCACCGCGACCGCGGTGTCGACCTCCGCTGGCGTCAACGACTCGGGACCCCGGCCCGGATCATCGACGCCAGCGAGCACCATCAGTGCCCAGGCGCCGACCCGCTGCAATGGGTTCGAGGTCAATCTCACCGGTCCGTGTTGCGTTGGCCCGGTACCCGGTCCGCGATAGTGTTGAGCGCGTAACCCGCGCTCGCGCAGGATATTCGCCACCGTCGCTTCGCTGACTGGAACGCCGTCGCGGGCGAGTTCGATCGCGACACGTCGGGCCCCGAACTCGCCGCGCTGCGTGTGGAAGGTCGCGATGACGCGTTCGGTCAATTCCTCACGGGGCAGCGGCAGCCGGGCGGCGCGCAGACCGTGTTTGCGCATGGCCAAGCGCACCGCCTGCTTGTTGGTGGGCAGTCCTCGGCTGGTCAGTACTTCAGCGATTCGCGCCGCGCCCGCGCGGCCGCCGAATTCATCGAAGACCTCGGCCACGCGTTGGGTGAGCATCTCCTGACGTGCCAGGATCTGCGCTCGTGTCGTCACGGGACGGCCTGCCGCAGGTCGGTCAGGAACTGAGTCCACGTCCGCCGTGCCACGACAGTCTCCGGGATAACGGTCGGCTCGTCATCGAAGCCGGTGTCAACCTGGTAGCCGTCGAATACAATGACCGCACCGTCGCTGTCACCGACCGGTCCGACGCGCTCGCGCAGATAGGAAACCAGCTGCTCGGGATCGGCGAAGCAGGAGTAGCCGCGTACGCAGTCCTGCCACCCCGTCCCCTCACACAACATGCAATCGACCACGACCTGACCGGTGCCGCCGCATGTCCCGCAGTCCGCGACCTCCGAGTCGGGCAGTCCGCGGCAGTCACGGAAGTCGAACTGCGGCACGCCGTCACACTCGCAACGAGTCTGCGATCCGTCCGGTGACCGCGCCCGACCCCACAACGCCGACCACGCATGGGAAGCTGAGAACTCAGGGCAATCGGCCCAATGAAACCGCCAGAAACGGTCCGACATCCATGGTCTCCTTCAGCGTCGGTTCTGCTGGCGCGGCACATCCGCGGCGTTCTGAACCAACCCTCGAAGGGACAATGAGCCGTGCGCCCGGCACGGACGCACGTGGTAGAAAATACTACGCGGTGACGAGGGGCACCGACCGAACAGGACGGGGTGCAGCCGGGGTTCTCGGTTATAGCGCTGCGCCGAGCCCCACAGCGTCTCCTGCAACGATGATGTGCAACCTAGTAGCCGATTACGTGGGCGAACCAGCCGCCCGGCTCCAACCGCGGCAGCTCGACTTCGGGTTCGGGCTGCGGGTCGGCTTCGAACTCCAGCGGCCACAGCACTACCACGCGACCGGCTGCGGCACGCAACGCGTCGGAGTCGAGTTCGACGCGATGCTCTGCGATGTCGTAGGCGGGCCAGGCCACGATGATCGACAACCGTCCCGGCGGCGGCAGCGGTGTCAGATACAGGTGCGTGGTGCCGTGCACATCGCTGCTGCTGCCGGCCCCGGAGCTCAACACAGGTACGTCCTCGGGGGCGTCCCATTCCGGTTGCCGCAGGGTGGTCGCGGTGCGGCCGTCGTCGAACTCGATGCCGATGAGGATCTGATCTTTGTTTCCGCCTTGATATCCGCGACCGAACACATCCAGGACGGAACGACCCGCTCGGCGGCGTCGCAGATGGACCTCGATCGTCAGTTCGATGCCCGCGCTGAACACGCGCGCACCGGTCAAGGTTGCGGCGATATCGTCGGTGCGAGCGAGGATTCGGTCGACCGCCACCGTGGCGGGGATCTCGTTGGACGGTCTCGTCCGAGACCGATAGACCTCGGCTTGGGTCCGCTGGGATTGTCCTGAACTCAGATCGCCCATCAGTTGTCCCTTTCGGCTGTGCGGCAATGTCTTTGACACATGTCGCTCCTGAGCGAGCGTAGTGACCGGCTCCATCCGGCGGTAGCCGCCGAGCCATGCGGGCATCGGGAATGTCACCGTGGCAGCAGGGGATGATGTGCCGGTGCACATGCGGAGCGCTGTGTCCGGCTGCTGTGGATTCGGCGCGCGGCGGTCAACGTCGCTGCCGAAACCTGTCCGCAGCGGACATGCCAGTGGTGCGCAGTCACAGCAACGGCGCGAGCTCGGCGCGGCCGCACGGCAATACGCGCTGAGTCTCGGCCGCACGATACCGCTCCGCAGTCCCGTGTCCGCGGCATTGCTGCCGAGTATCGCCGCACCATGGCCCGGATGAGGACAGCTTCGCTCCGGCCCGGCACCGCATCGTGGTGCGACAGTCACCGACGGTGGGACCGGTACATCCTGGTGGCTGGCGCGCCGAATCCGGTCACGTTGTTCTCCGGCGGGTTCGCGTGAGTGTCCGGAATTGATTGGCGCCGGTGCGGCAGGATCGGAATGATCGAGCGGATGTATGACCGGCGAGTGCCTTACCGCGAGTTCGCTCAGCAAGTGCGGCGGTTCCATCGGGATCTGCTGTTGGACATGGTGGGCCAGCAGAGCGCGCGGATTCAGTCCGACTGGGTGAACGGGGTCCACCAGCGCCCCGGTGATCCGGTTCGACAGTTCACGCTGGCCGCGATCGCGCGCACCGCGTTGGCCGAAGCGATGGTCTTTCGGGCCGAGGAACCGGTGCCCTACGGTGCGTTGGAGAAGTTGTGTGCCTTGGCGATCGAGGTCGATCAACCCGATGTCCCCGGTGAGGGTGTGCTATTCAGCCCCGCGATGCGGCGGTTGATGACGCGCATGTCCTACCAGCAGCACTTCTACTACTATGGCGACCTCGAAGACATCGTCCGCACGTTGAGTCTGCTCGTCGAACACGACCCGACGGTGCGCGGGCTACCGACCTCGGGCGACTGGGAGGCCGTGCTGGGCGTGTCGCTGCCGGTGTACATGACGATCGTGTTCGCGGTGTTCGTGGGTGCGAGCGTGCGCGGTGGCCGTTTCACCGATGCGGATATTGCCGAGTACGCGCACGCGGGCGCGTTCGGCGGCGCCGACGCCGCCACAGCGCGCATGGTCATCGATGCCCACCTGGCCGCCGACCTGGCCACGGTGCAGACGATCGCGAAGAACGACGAGAACCGCGGCGGGGTCGCAGGCAGGGAGCTGTGGCTGTCGAATCCGCTGCTGTCCACCCCGCTGATTACCGATGGCACCAGGTATCGGCTGCCGATCAGCCCATATCTGCTCCACAAGATCACGCCGCTGGGCCTGTTCTTCACAGGCTCCACCCACTTCGGCGACGACTTCCCACGCGCGCTGGGCGACTCGTTCGAAAAACACCTGGGACCGCACCTGAAGTTGCTGGAACCTTATGGTGCGCAGGTCTATCCGGAAATCACCTACGGCCGCGACAACAAACGCACTGTCGACTACATCGTGGTGTTCGACGCGTTCGTGCTACTGGTTGAGGCCAAAGGACTGCGTTCGACCGAGAGCGCCCGCATCGGCGACGACACCGGCCTGGAAATCCTGGCCGGGCGAGTCCAGCGCGCCCGCGATCAGATCGACCGCACTGCGGGCCTGATTGCCGAGAAGATCCCAGAACTTGCCCGCATCCCCGCGGACCGGCCGGTGCGCGGGCTCGTGGTCACCTTGGAACCGATCCACCTCATCGACACTTTCCTGTTCACTGATCTGCTCAGCGCCGGCAGCGTCGAGTCGGCCACTGCCAGCGCCCACGACCTCGAGCAGATCATCCCGACGGTGATCACACTGCCCAACGTCGGTGAACGGCTGCTGCAGGCACTGACATTCCACGACCCGACCCCGGCCTCACTCGACCGTGCTGTGAAAGATCTTCCGCGGCAACGCAATCCCCTCGCCGCTGCGGTGTGGGATCGGTGGTCGGTCGTCAAGGGCAAGTCCGACCCCGCACCCGAGGCCGACTGAGTCAGAAGAAGATCTTCACGAATGCCGCCGCCGCGCACCGCGGCGCCGGGGCTTGTCGGAGGTTCGCGACTGGCTGGCGTTCGACTGGGCCGAGATCGATGATCCGTTGACCGATGAGGCGGCCGATGCCGGAGACGTGATCCGCACCAAGGCGGAGGTCTACGAAAGCCATCTCGCTCTACAGCTGCGGATCCCAGAACGCAGCGCCGCTCCTGATCTTGACGCGGCCGAATGGGCTGTTTGGGAAATGGCCGCCGAATCCGAGGGTGTCGGGGCGCGCGAGTTCGTTGATGAGCCATCGGCGGGTTTCGGTGGACTGTGCTGGGTCGTAGTCGACGACCGCTGCGAGGTCAGGGTGTCCGATTTGGATGGGCGAGTGCATAGCATCACCGAACGCAATCAACCTGCGCCCGCCGGAGCTGATGACATACCCGACATGTCCGATTGAGTGACCCGGCAGCGCGACAACCCGCACGCCCGGGAAGATCTCATCGCCGTCCCCGACAGCGCTGACCTGGGAGGCGAACGCGTCCAGGATCAAGGGCAACGTTCCGCGTTCTTCAGCTAGGTCGGGGCGGGCCCACTCATCGGCCGAAACCACCACCGTCGCATTGGCGAACGGCAGCCGCGACGCTCCTGGCGCTAGCTGCCAGAGTCCGCCGACATGATCGCCATCTAAGTGTGTGAGAGCCACGACTTCGATGTCACTGGCTTCGACATCCAATTTGGCGAGGCTATCGAACATCGCTCCGCCCTGCAGCGTTCCGAAGGGAGTCGGGAATTCCCGTAGCCCGAAGGGCCGCCCGAATCCGGCGTCGATCAGCATCGCACGGCCTTCGCTCTGGACGAGCAAACTCCTGACGGGGGCGATCAAGTCTTCGTCGTCGTTGAGGTACTCGGCGTGCTCAGCCCAGAACTCATCGGTGGTGCCCGGAAACCACTTGCGCGCATTCAGCGGAGTGAACCCGTCAGGAATGTAGCTGACCGTGACCCGGCCGAGGTGCAACGTTCTGATAGGTGCCGGTTCGATGAGGCGTTGATCAGAGCTGGTGTCGGTCATGGTGTCCTCTCAGGTGCGCGCGCAACGCCCTGTCGGCCGGAACCGTCGTCCGCGGCGACTGGGAGCGCAATGGTTTTCCTCGCGAGGGGATCAAGCAGCCTCCGCGGTATGCCGACCGAAATCGCCTGGGCTTCCCTCCATTCCAGAGTCTGGGAACCAGGCGATTGCGGGCAATCGCTGAGCACACCCAGTTTGGGTGCCATCTGCAACAAGGGAAGGTAGACGCCCGGTCAACCTGAATTCCGCGGCCGCCGATCGCGCCGGGTCCGTTGTTCGTCGCTGATGCCTGTGAGCTGTCAGCCCAAGGGGTGACTGGTGAGGTCGCATATTCAACTGTTGCTGGCGCCGTCGACGTATCGATCGGGGTACGGCCGACGGCGTCCAGGGGAGCGGTCGAATTCTGGCCGATCCTTTCGGACTTCCCGGTGAGGTGGGGCAAGATCGCCGATGTGAGCCGCTACAGGGACAGTGGCTACGTGGCCTCGCCGCGGCGCTGCAGGTGCTGGGCATCGAACGCGGAGCCATGACCGCCGCCATCACCTGCCTGGTTGAGCAGATCCGTTCGACGGGGTGGCGCGCGCGCTGGAGTGGCTCGACAACCTCACCGACGAGCAGCATCGTCTGCGGATCGTCCAACGTCGGCGGAATCGGATCACCGAGAACCTGATTGCCGTTCGCGTTCGACGACTTATTCAGGTACCGGGCCCGAGCAGACCCTCGTTGAACGCGACCCGTTGCCACCGTGGCAGGTCATCTCAGCGGCCACCGGTTGGCTAGAACACAGTCGCTGGCGAGGGCGACCGAGACAACTGCCAGCGTCCGACTGTTGAAGCGGGCTGTTGCACGTGTCTACATGGGCAACGACCCGCGTGTTTACGCGGTCTTCGGCAGACTGGTCAGTGCTTTGATCGCGTCGCCGAGCGAGATGGGGTGATCGAGCTCCAGCGCCGCGAGACCCATCTCGAGTAGCTGTCGCATCAGCATGGATTGCGTGATGCCGCGAGCAGTCGCGGCATCCTTGATGCGCTTGTCCAGCTCTAGAGGCATCTTCAGCGAGCGAGACACCATGATGCCCTCAGGGCCTGGTGTCGGCGGCAGCTCAACTTCTTCGTCGCTGTACTGGAGGCGAGCGGCGAGAGCGGCCATGTCTTCGGGGGTGTCGGGCCAAACGTTTGTGCTCATCGCGTCTTCTCCCACTTGCTGAATTCCTGCAGTTGATCCGGCGTCATCTGCTGAACGGCTACGATCTGGTGGTCGAAGCCGGACAGTGCCCGGAGGGTCACGATCAGTGCCCGCCCTTCGTCGGTGCGACCCCAGATGGTCAACGCTGACAGGCCGGTCACAGGGTCGACGGCACGTCGGGGCCATCGACGCTCGGCGTAAAGCACCTCGATCACCTCGTGGCGCTCAACCCCAGCCAGTGCCAGGACGGTGAAAACGCCGAACCACCACTCGTAACTCACACCTCTGATCATACCTGTTGGGTACCACGCGGGTGGTACCCAACAGTCCGGACGACATCTGCCAGTGGCGCTAGCTCCCCGGGCAGCACTTCGTTGGGCTGAGCTGGCCCCAGTTCTACCAGGACCGCTCGCGATTTGTGGCGTGACTATCGGGGGTTCGCGTGGAGTCGGACGAGTCGTGGAGTTCCGCGAAATCTGGAACGACAACTCGCAGGTCCTCACTGGAACTGTAAGAGTCCTCCTGGCGCACGAGCGCTGACACACGCTTTTACGTCTAGGGCCGGATCGGGTGGGGTGATCAGGGTGGCGCCGAGTAGGTCGCGTAGCAGCGCCAGCGCCTCCTCGTCACTGGATTGGGGTGCGGGTTCTTGATCGTTGTGGCCGAGCTGATCGTCGTCGGGGTGATGGGGTGGGTCGTGTTCGAAGCGTGAGAGGGGTGGGCGTGAGAGTGATGAGTGATCAACCGCGCGGTTGTAGTCGGCGGTTTCGGCGTCGAGGTCGGCCAGAGTTGCGTAGCCGCTGATTTCGGAGGCGCTGTAGTTGGCGTTGATCAGGTCGACGAATGCCCAGAAGTCGGTCTGTTCGGCGTTGTGTCGTGTACGCCTGGCGGCTCGGCGATCGTCGGCGTCTGCGGTGATCTGTGGTAGTTGCCGCGGTGAGCGGCCGGTGCGGGATGCCCAGCCGTACCCGCGGTCGACGAGGTTGTTGTCTTCGAGTTTGCGCAGTGCCCGGTGCACGGTGCTGAGGCTGACCCGGGCGGCGGCCGCGAGCTGGTCGACCTTCACTGATTCTCCCGGGCCTGGCTCGATCGCGCGAAGGATCTCATAGCACCACCACGCTGCGAATCCCAGTGTGCTCCATACTGGATCGATGGGGTCGGGGTGGGCGGCGTAGGCTTCCCACTCTGCGGCATGTATTTCCCGCCCGTCCAGCCGTGGTGTCACCAGGCAGTATCGATCACCGGAATGGTCGCGGGCATTCCACGGCGCCAGAAACCGGATCGGACTGCCTTCGTCCTGTAGTCTCTGGAACTTTCGCAGCATCTTCAGCAGTGTGCCTTCACCGATGAGACCACCGGCCACACTGAGCCATCGTCCGCCGTTCGCGACTGATCGACCATCACCGAGCGAGATCCCGTAGGCCACCGACGTCACTGTCACCAGCGCCGACCACAACTCCGACTCACGAAAGTGACCGCTGAGCAGAACCCATTTTCTCGCCGCCGCAAGTTTCCAGCGAATGCCCCTAATCCCCCCTGTGTGCTTTTGTTCGGGTTTATGGGTGGATCGAGACGATTGTTGTCCGTCGGTGGTGAGTCGCTTCTTGGCGTGGGTGTATGCGCGGTCCCAATCGATGCTGAGTCGCTGCTTGCTGTCTCGGCGGTGGGCATAGCCCTGCCAGAACCCTGCCCAGTCGGGATCGTCCTTGGTGGCCCTGATACGGCTCAACCTCCACCCACGCACCGCGTGCTGCTCGAGCACACTGAGCCGCGCGTGGCTCGGGGTCCACGGTTTCCCCGCGGGGTCGACGAGATCAGGAGCATGTCCCGTGGCGAGAAACAGCGGCACCCACGGCCGCAGCGGCGCACCACTGGTGCAGGCAGCGGGCAGGCAGTCGTCCTCCGACGGGCCGGGCTCGAAGTCCGCACATGCGGTGAGCTCATCGCCGTTATGAACGGCCGGATCGGCGGTGCTCAGCCAACGCTGCGGGTCGATCAACGCCACCAACCGGGCGATCAGTCCCGGTGCCGACCGGGTCGTGAACACTTCGGCGGCGTCGGCGACACTCATCCCGACCAGGCGTCGGAAACCGCCGGACTTGCACCTCGCTCCCGGTGGAGTGATGCACCCCTTGTCGGGATTCATCATCGGCGCTGGGTCGAAGGTCACCAAGCGCTGCTTCAACAATTGCAGTAGCGGCTCGAGCCGATCCCTCCGAAACGTCTCACCGTGGGCCAGGGGGACCAGCACATGCATGCCGCCACGGGAGGACCGGTCGACAACAGCGACGCCACCACACTGATGGATCCAACCGAGGGCCTGGCTGACATCGTGCTCGACCGCAGCGGCCGCGGCGGCTTGCGCGGCGGGCGAGTCGTCGACCGGGCGCGGGTCGAAGTCGAGAACCAGTAGCGCGGTGCGCCGATCCTTCGCATAGATCGGCACCGCCGCCGGCACTTCCGGCAATGTCTTGCGGCTGAGCCGCGACCAGTTGTCGTACTTCCCGGTCTCGACGACATACAGGCGCATCGACTGACGCGCTGCGATGAAGGCTACAAGAGCACTCCACACCAATTGCGGGGCGTCGATAGGCCCGGCGCGATGGGCCTCGGCGAGCGACGGCAAGTCATTGGCAATCGGAACGCTCGTGGTAGCACGCAACGCCGGAGTGCCGAAGCTTGTGTCAGTGCCGGGCTGACCTGCAAAAAGGTGTGAAACGTATCCAGTAGCCGCGTGGCTTACTGGACCCACTTTTGGGTGTGCGCTATCGTGGGACGTGGCATTTGATGGCTGTCCTTTCGGCGGAGAGGACAGCGAGGGAGATGAGGTACGAACTCATCGACCACCACTTAGCAACAAGCCCCTCGACTTCCCAGGTCGAGGGGTCTTTTTTCTCTATGTGGCCCCGTCGCTGTCCCGCTGTTTAGTTGAAGTCAATCCCAGATCGTCAATCCGGGTTCGGCTCAGTGCCGTCCGTGGCTACTACCTCCTGGGGCATCGAAATTCGTCGTCGTGGTGCATGAGGTCAGGAGACCTTGGCCAAGACCTGCGTGTAATCCTCCGTAGGCCTTGTCAACTCCGTCTTCTCTATCAACTCGCCCTGACCGAGCGCGCCTTCAGCCTGGATCGACGCGGCGACCATGGCGAGCCTCTGAAGGACTCTGGGGTCAACCATTGCGACGATCTCCCGCTCGGTCAGTACCTCGATCAGGTCTGGCGATCCGGCCAGGTAGCAGACCAGATCGTTGACAACGGTGTTGTCATGGATATTCGGGCGACCAGTGGTGCGTCTTAGGTGCGCGACGATGCTCTTGTGAAGACGCAAGCGCTGTCTGTCGCCCTTGTACTCCATACCCATAGCGATTGACCTCCTGCTGCGGCTCTCGGCATCAACCTGGATCAGTCTGATGCCGAGACCCATCTTGGTCCAAGTTGGACCAGGATGCCGGGAGCGACACGCGAAGGTGGTCCAACTTCGCTGAATCTCAGTCGCGGGGTTCATGGAATGCACCTCACTGATCACAGCGAGCTCGGCGAACCAGACCGAAATGTGATCGGCCCTCCCACGAGACTGTGGTGCGGCCGTTGAGATGTGCGCGCGCTGGGCACCGCATCTCCGGCACAACAACGGTTTTGAATCCGTGGCGGGGATCGGTGTCTGAGGCCGCCTCGGGGATCGTCGGTTGATCTCGTGGACTCGGATGCCAAGCTGGTCTGCGGCGGTGCCTGCTGCGAACGCACGCCCAGGGACGGGGGTTCGGGAGACATGCAGGTATCGATGCTGCGGTTGGTTCGCGAGATCCGGTGCCACGCGTAATTCGTGTGCCAGTTCGAGCTGGCTGGCTCCGCGACGCGGAGTACCAATGATTCTGGCCACGACGAATATTGGTCTGTCGCGGCGGGTGGTCACGGCGAGCAGCCCTCGCACGCGTCTACGCTGGTAGGTGGTCAAATGCGCCCCCTATTCAGTTGGCCCAGTCCTATCCGGTTCCGTTTTTCGCTGGCGACGACGCCCTCGGTCCGTGACCCTGCGGTGCAGGTGGTTGCCGGGGTTGCCGAGTTCGACGGATGTGCGCCGCCCAGCATTCCGCGCGTGTGTCGATAGCTGGCCCCGCGTTGGAGTGTCCGATCGGCGGTGTTGCTGGTGGATCTCGCGATTGGGCTATCGAGTAGTAAGCATTCAAGGTGGTTGCGGCAGCGTCAACCGTTTGGATGCGTACATCTGGGGTGCGTTTTGCCTGGGAGGCACCCGGTTTGGGTGTCTGTTTGTCATCGTGCTGCTTCCAGTGCCGTGGAGGGGCGAGCACAGGTGTGGAGGCGGCGGAGATGGTCATGGCTGTGTGCCGATCTGGTACGGGCGCGATAGAGGGTATAGACGGTGAAGGGTCCAGGTGGGATGTGGTCGCGGTTTTGGCGGGCGCGGTAGCGGTCCCATCGGACGGTTTGTGCGTTCCAGATCGCGACGCTTCGGTTCTCGATCACTCGTTGTGGCGGGTCGGTGTGCCACAGGCGGTCGAATTGTGGTGAGCGTGCGCAGGTGTCGACGATTTCGCGGAATCGGACGGGGTCGGCGAGTGGGCGCATGATGCGAAGTTCGAAGAGCAGGACGTGAGCGCGGTCGAATCGGTCTTCGATGATGCGTGTCGATTCGTCGAGTAGCAGGCGTTCGATGAGGTTGAGGGGTCGTGCGGTGTCCGGTTCGGGTTTCAGCATGGGCAGGGTCCGGCACCATTCGTCGTTGGCAGCGGGAAGGTCGCGGTAGGGCAGCCCGTGTAGTGCGGCCGGCCCGCGGGAGTTCTCGAGGTAGTCGCGGTCGTCGTCGGTGATTTGCGGCCAGTCCGCAGTGGTGATCGGATGGAATTCGGGTGCGGCGAGTGCGGCGAGTACTTCGGCAACGTATCCGTCGACGTGGATGTTTCGGATGATCTTTTCGACTGATTCTTTCGAGGGTGTGCGTTGGTGGTTCTCCCATTTTTCGACGGCGGCTGGGTGTGCGTAGACGGCGGCTCCGAATTGCGTGCGGGTCATCTCTGCCTTGTCGCGAATCCAGCGAATGTAGTCGCCGATCCTCGATGGTTCCGGGCCGGTGTTGAGTGGAGGTGTGGCATATCGGTTTCTTGGCATCGGTTCCTCCTGCTGACGTTGCCATTGTTCAATTCCTCCCAGCACATCGCAGAATGTGACCTGAGCCGGTGGTTCGATGGTCCTGGTGGCGCGTAGCGCATTCCGGCGGACCCGTTGGTAGTCCCTTCGTTTCGTTGCCGCGGGGGCTGCGCGTTTGCGGCCCCTGGGGCCCGTAACTGACCCACTGTAGTGGGGGTTCAAGGGAATGGAGGCACCCAATCTGGGTGCCTGGTCAGCACACGCTTGACGCATCTACGGTGCGTGGACCGAGCCTGGGCTCTTGCAGCGCAAGGGCCGCTACCCCGGAGGCAGCGGGATCGACTTTCGTTGTCAGCGAAGGTATTTGCGTGTGCCATCCCAGCAGGCAGGGTTGGTCGGCCACTTCGGATTGGATAGTGGCGAGGTGCAGTTCGGGCGCTGGCGATAGAGGCGGCGGGCAGTCGGGACTTCGGCGACAGATGATCACCGCGGCGGGCGCCGGCTCGGCGTGACCGATGCGGCGCTTTCGACTGCTGCTGTGGGCGGGAGCCGGGCGTGGCGACGCTCGCGTTGCGAATCTTTTGCGATCGGCGTAACTGTTGTGAGGGCACCCAGGCGGGTGCCATTTTGGGAATTCGGGCACCCATGTGGGGTGGGGTATGTCCGGAGTTCATCCGAATAGGGTGGGTGGTGGCCGGAATTCATACAATTTGGGTGGATGGCAGGCGTTGACACCACACTGTTTGCTACCGAAGACTGCTAGTCAGTTCCAATCACTAATGCGGATCGGATGGTAGTTCACCGGTTTCGCGGCTGAATGTGCGGGGCTGATCGACCGGGGGCGGTGGGGAAGTCCACGCGGTGGGGCTTGCGTGAGCACTGTGTGTTCTGCGCGAGATCCGGGGCGTTATTCCTCACGTACCTGTCTTCGTCGGGATCGAAGGCAGTTCGACACGAACTAATGACGTGATTCGGCCTGCCCTGAATTTCTGGTGCGCGAAAGTCGCGTATCGGTTCTGAAAGGAACACGTTCTCATGGACATCCTCAGCCTGCTCTACACCGGAAGCTCGATCGCATCGAATGCGGTGTCGGTGGTGGTCAACGTCCTCAGTGTCCTGCGCTCGTTCGGCGTGCCGATCTGAGCCTGAGACCCAGGGCCCGGGCGCAATGGCGCGTCCGGCCCGCCCCGGTCGTCGCGTGGTGGTCGGCAGCTGGTCGGCAGCAGGTGTGCGGCGGCATTGCTGGGGTGATCGCCCCTTCCATTGATCCGGCGGGCGCTTGTCGGTGCGCGCCATTCGAACTTCGGTGAGGAATCTTTCCGTGCGAGATCTGTATGCCAGTTTCCAGCCGGTGCGCCAATTGCGGTGCGCGGCTCGTTGTTTCGCCGATGCCGAGGGTCGCGGCGGCCGGTCGGTGGGGGTGTGGTCGCGATGAGCAGGCATCGCCGAAGCCGTCGCAGTGCTCATGTGGGCGCTTGGGGTGCGGTGGCGGTGACCGCCGCGGCCGTGGTCGCGGCCGGGTCGGGTGCGGCTGCTGCCGAGGACGGCGCGGTCCCTCTGGCGGGGTGCCCGGGCCTTCTGGTGATCGGGGTGCAGGGCACCAGTGAGAGCTCACCGACGGCGAGCCCCACGCTCGATACCGGGATGCTGGGCACGATGTTCGGCCCGATGCTGTCTCGCGGGGTCGATATCGACCGGGTTTATATCGGGTATTCGGCGAGTTTCGGTGGCGCGGTGGGCACAGGGCCGGGGGTGCAGCCGTACGCGGATTCGACCGCGCAGGCGCGTGCTCGGCTGGATGCGACGGCCGCCGAGGCGATCGCGCAGTGTCCCGGCACGCAGTTGGCGGTCGCGGGCTTCAGCCAGGGCGCGGCTGTGGTGTCGGGCTTCGCACAGGATGTGGGCGCCGGACACGGTCCGGTGCCCGCGGACCGGATCGCGGGTGTGGCGCTGCTGAGTGATCCCACGCGCCCCTCCGGCGGCGAGCCCATTCCCGGACGTCCCGGGCAGGTGACACCGGATCCGGCGCCGGGCACCGACGGGACCACGACCTCGCAGGTGCGGTTGGCGCCCGTTCCGCCCAGCGGTGGAATCGCCGACACCGGAACCCATTTCGATGCGCTGGAGGGCCGCGTCGGGGAGTTCTGCGCGCCGCACGATCTGGCCTGTGATGCACCGGACAATGCCGCGGCACTGCAGGTGGCCGCCGGGGTGGCGGCGCAGGCGGATCTGCGTGATCCGATCACAGCGGTGGGTTCGCTGGCAGTGGCATGGCAGGCTGCCGCGAGCGAGGCCGGCAACGAGGTGATCCTCGCCGATGTCACCGTCGAGGCGGGCCAGGTCAATTACGTTCCGGGCAAGACGGTTTCGCAGCGGCTGGCCGAGGCCGCCGACCCGACGGCGGCCGATCCCGGGCCGCAGCAGGCTCAGGCGGCCGCGGACAAGACCGGTCAGGTGGTGGCCGCGATCGCGGCGGATCCGCTCGGGCAGATCCCGCGGCTGGTCGGCCAGATCGGTGCCGCGATCGGGGCGGAACTCGCGGCCAACGCCGACCTGTTCAACCCGGCGACGTTGATGCACTACGCGTCAGCAATCACCAGCCACACCAGCTACGGAGCCAGCGGGCAAACCGCGAACGCGGCCGACTGGTTCGCGGCGGTGTCACACGATCTGTCAGGGGAACGTCGATGAGCGCGCCCGGGTCCGACGATTCCACACACGACGAGCGGCTCATGTCCGCCAGCGATGCCGGTAGCGCCGATACGGGGCTCGCGCCGTCAGCGACGGCGGGTGGTGGGCGGTACGGGCTGATAACGGCCACGGCGTGCTCGGCGACATTTCTCTCGATTCTCGACGCCGCGGTCGTCAACTTGGCGTTCGGGCCGATCGCGGCGGAGCTTCCGGCGTCGGCGGGTGTGCTGACCTGGATCGTCAGCGCGTACGCGGTCACCTTCGCCGCCTGGTTGGCGGTGGCGGGCAGGCTGTCGGATGCGTTGGGGCATCGGGGTGTTCTGGTGGCGGGGATCGTCGGGTTTGCTGTCGCGTCCGGGGTGTGCGCGACTGCTCCCAGCGCCGGTGTGCTCATCGGCGCCCGCGCGGTGCAGGGAGTGGCGGCGGCGCTGCTGTTGCCTGCGGCCTTGGGGGCGTTGCTGGCGGCGACGCCGGCGCAGCGGCGCGGGAGTGCGATCGGTGCGTGGGCGGCGACCGGTGCGCTGGCCGCGGCTATCGGCCCGGCTGTCGGGGCGTTGCTGGTGCAGGCGTGGGGGTGGCGTGCGATCTTCGCGTTGAACCTGCCGGTGTGCGCGGTGCTGTTCACGATGGCGCTGGTGGCGGTCCCTGGCCGTGGCCGAGCTCGAGGCGAGGTGCCGGATCTGTGGGGGGCGGTGCTGCTTTCGGGCGGGATCGCCGCGGTGGTCGCGGCGGTGTCGGAGGGCCGGTCCTGGCCGGGGCCGCTGACGTGGATGATCCTGCTGATCGGGCTGTTCGCCATCGGGGTCGTGATTCTGCGCAGCTTTGTTCATCCGCAGCCCGCGGTCGAGGTGGAGTTGTGGCGGCAGCGTCGGTTCGCTGCGGCCAGTGCAGTCGCGTTCTTCCTAGGCGTGGGATTGTTCGGCTATTTGCTCAGCGTGCCTTTGCTTTTCACCGGCCCGTGGGGACTGTCGCTGCTCGGTGCGGCCGGGTGCGTCGGCTCGGCCGGGCTGGCAGCGATGGTCGCGGCGACGGTCGCGGGGCAGGTGGTCACCGAAGCCAACGCACGCTGGTGCTGTGCGGGCGGGATGCTGGCGATTACTGCCGGGTTCGGTGTGCTGTCGAGCGAGGTGTTCGGCGCGGGACGCGCGTGGGGAGCGTGGGCGGTCGTGGCGTTGCTGCTGGGCGCGGGGATGGGTTGTGCGATCACGGCGTTGTCGGTGATCACCGCGCAAGCCGCCGGAGCCAACGGGTACGTGGCGGCATTCGGCGCGAACACCACCGCTCGCCAGATCGGCGGCGCGGTCGGAATCGCCATTCTGGCGGCGGTATTGACCTCCTCGGTTTTCCTGGGCGACTTCCATGTGCTGTTTGCGATCCTGACCGGCGCGGCGCTGGTCGGCGCGGTGCTGGCAGCGGCATTGCTCGGCGAGGGCCGAGCGGCGGCTGCGGTGGCGGGCGCGCCGGATGAGCGGAGCGCTTCATGGTGAGTTGTGCCGCCACGAGCGGCCACCGGGCGGTGACGCGATGAGCGCAGCGCAGCGCACAAAGCGGGCGGGCGACACCGGCGCCAGGGTGAGCGTCGACCGGTCACAACAGGGAACGAAGGTGATGACTCACCGCGATAGCGGTACTGGGCAACGGGATTCGATGACGATGACGCTGCCGACGAACCACTGCGTGGTGAGGATCATCCACGGTCACCTGCTCTCTGCATGGAACGCGAACCCGGCGCCGGTGCGCGCCCGACAGTCGCCGAACCGGGGCGCGGTGGGGGTGTGGTGATGTCGGCGTCGCTGCAGGACCGGCTGGTGCGCACTGGCGACGGAATCCGGTTGGCGCATCTGGTGAGCGAGATGGCCGGGTCACGGCATCGACTCACACCGCAGCGCACCGCAAATGCGGCCGCGCCGCGTGCGAGCGCGCCGCACCCAGGTCTCGACCGTTCGTCACCGGTGCCCGCACCGCCGAAAGCAGCGGTCGAGGCCCCCGCATCCAACAACCATCACAGAGCACCGGGGGACCGATGAATCATCACGACAACCACTTCCACGGCCCAGGCTCGTACGGGGCAGGGCCCGCCGGTCGCCGGTGGGAGATGTACGGGCTGCCCGTCACCGGTTCGGCGGCCGATATTCGTGCGGCCGAGCAGATACTGGCCGACATCGAGCGCCGCGAATGGCGGCGCCCGGTACACGAGGGTCACCCTGCCCCGAATCTGGCGGGCACCGGTTTCGTGTTGACCCAGCTGGAGCGCGAGGTCACCGACCCGGCATCGGAATACCTGCTGTTGCGCACTGTGCTCGACGCGGTGAAAGCGATCGCACGCGCCCGCCGCGGCTGCGGCGAGCTGGCCCGTTCGCTACTGATCGGTGACCGGGTGCTGGCACCGTTGAACGCGGTATGCGCCGAGCTGCGCGCTCGCACCCAGCCACTGCCGCCCGATGACGGGGCGGAGGCGCGGTAGATGTCCACCGAGCCTGATTCCGTCGCAATCACTGCCGCGATCGCTGCCGCACGCGCGGTCGCCGATCCCGGACCCCGCCACGCCGGCCTGGTCATCGTCATGTATCGCGGCAGCCGCGTGGTAGCGGTGCTGCACCGATCGGTCGACCAGATCGACCTCGCTACAGCCGCCATAACCGCCGAAGGCGCCGACGCCGCGGTGCTGATCGTGGTCGGATCTGCCCGGGTGATCGGCCCGGTCCTGGCGCGGCTGCCCAGAGTCACCGAGCAGCTGCGCCAGGCCCAGGTGAGAGTCGCGGCCGCGGTGCAATGCCGCACGCTCGCCGACGGCTGCGCATTGGTGGACCTGTCGGACAACAATCCCCGCGACGGCATCGTCGCGCGGTCACAGACCAGGCAGCCTCCCCCGCATCGGCCACGCATCTCCGGGTTGCTCGGGCTGGCACGCATACGCGGTGGTGGTCGAGAGCGCGACGGGTCGGGAGACGGCAATGGATAAACCGCCGAGGACACCCCTGGCGGTGCGAGGGCGGGCGGATACGTGCCGAGCAATCGTGGAAGCCACCAGCGCTCTCACCGTGCTGCTGCCGACGTGGATCGCGGGATTGATTCTCGGTGCTGCGCCGATCGCAGAACCACCAGAGGCCGCCAGCAGCGTGCTGGTGCTACCGGTGGCTGGCGAGCCCGCCTCGACGGCGGTGTGTCCGCACCCTGACCAAGCACAGTGCCTGGCGTGGCTGGCCACGCGACTGGTCCTGGCAACCGATGGTGGTGGCGTGCAATGACTCCGGATGTAGCGATCCTGCTCGGGCTGGCGGCTGTGGCCCTGGCCGTCAACACCGCTATCGGCCTCACCGCCCCCCGCCCACGACCCAGTAAACCCGGTGGCGGGTCACCGCAGGGGGCCGCCGAGTTCGCGGCCGAGCAGGAGCGCTGATGCAGGCGATGATGCTCGAATCCGTCCTCACCGCGTGCATCGCGCTGGCAACCGTGGCCGCCAACGTCGGCGTCGTCATCGCTGGGCATCGGCCCCGCTGCATCCAGACACCATGCCCCAGCTGCCCGCCACGGCGGTGCGGTCGAGCCACGACCGCCTCGCGGGTAGGGCCTCCGAGCGCGGGAGGCCGGTGATGGTCATGATCGATCCAGCCACCACAACTCCCGAACCCGAACACCAGCCCGACCGCGTCAAGGAGCACCGCAGCTCACCGAGCCCCTGGGTGCTGGTGGAAACCTCCGGTGGACCAGGGAACCGATGGGTAGTCGCGGAAGGTGCGCAGCCGCGCCGCCACACCCGTCTCGAACGGACCCACCTCGCGGGCAGTAGCACAGTCGCCCAACACCTTCCGACCGCGATCGAGGCGGCGGTGACCAGCGCCGAGCCTCAGGTGCACACGGCGTATCCGCCCTCGGGTACCCGAATGCGGATCATGGTGGTGCCGGTGCTGGGGCCTGCCGACACGGTGCAAGCGGTGCAGATCTGGGCGGGCCCCCGCGCGCAGCCGGTGCCACCGCGGCCAGCGGTGGGCACGCTGCTGTGGACCACCCCCCGCAATGGAGTGGGTCTCACGTCCCCGGCGCTCGAGCGAATGCTCGACAGCGAGATGACCACCGCTACCTCCCGAACCTTGCCCGATCTGATGCGCCATTTCGAGCACATCGACGACCGGGCCGGGCTGCTGCGGCTCTTCGATGAATCCGTGCCGCCAGGGCTGTGGTCCGCGATGGCAGTGACCAGCGGGATCACCACCCGGGCGCGGCGGGCGTTGTTCATCTGCGCGCGCAGCACCGGTGTCGGTCGGGACCGGATGGTCAGCGCCGTCGTCACCGATGTCAGCGCGGGGCGGTCGGTGCCCGAACCGGCGATGGTGACCCGGCTGATACGCACGCTGCCGGTGCGTAGTCAGCACGCGATCGCACTGATCGATCTCAACACCGGGCTCGTGCACGAATGGGTGAACCCCGGTCCCGCGCCGCTGGATCGGTGGATGAGCGAGCTGCCAGCGGTGCACCCGGAGGATCTGCCCGACCTGGCCGGCACCCGTGCGCGGCTGCTCGGTGGCGCCCAGCATGCTCGCAGCAGCTGGCGGGTGCGGTTCGACCCCGACGCGGCGTGGACGGCGATCCACTCGAATTGGACGGTGCTGACCCGCGACAGCGCACCTCAGGCGATGCTCGACCTTCGTGTCGCTGTCCCGGCCAAGCGGGCCACGCCCCGCGACACCACCGTGGCCCCACCGCGTGAACCCGGCCCGCGATGACCAGTTCTGTAGTGCGCGCACCGCCGCAACACCGGCCCTCATCGCCGCGGCACACACCCTCGTGGTCTCCAAGAGTGTTGTCGCACAACAGTAATGGGGCAGCGGTGAAGGGCCTGAGGGCAAGGCTTTGCAGTTTCTTATCCGAATTCGATCACGAGCTGGAGTGGGTATCGACAGCGCGGCAAGTGAGGCACGATCACCATGGACACCGACCTGAAGGTCGCGATCATCGGTGCCGGTTTCGGTGGGCTCGGCATGGGTGTCGCACTCGCCAAGCAGGGCATCGACGAGTTCGTCATCTTCGATGAGGCAGACGAGCTCGGCGGCGTGTGGCGGGACAACACCTATCCGGGGTGTCGCTGCGATGTTCCGTCGCACTGGTATTCGTTCTCGTTCGCTCCCTACCGCGACCCGGTGGTGCGCTACCCGGATCAGTCTGCGATTCTGGCGTACCTGCAGCAGGTGGTCGACACCTTCGAGCTGCGTCCGCACCTGCGGTTGAGCACCACCATCGTCGAGGCTTCCTACCTCGACAGCAGCGGAACGTGGCGGTTGAGCACCGCGGCTGGTGAGCAGATCACCGCCGAGACCGTCGTTTTCGCTGTGGGCATGCTGCACAGGCCGCAGATCCCGGCGATCACGGGACTGGACAGTTTCCGAGGGCGGGCATTCCATTCCGCACGCTGGGACCACAGCGCCGAGCTGACCGGTCGCGACGTCGCGGTCATCGGCACCGGGGCCAGCGCGGCGCAGATCGTGCCCCAGATCGCCGCGACCGCACGCCGGGTCATGGTGTATCAACGCACCCCGACCTGGGTACTGCCGAAACCGCGCACGGATTTCGGCCCGGTGACACGGTGGGCGTTGACCCACATCCCCGGAATGCACGCCCTCTACCGTTGGGGCCTGTATCGCGGCGCGGATGCGGTGCTGGCACCGGTCATGGTGCGCGGCTGGTCGGCGCGACCGGCCGAATGGATAGCGCGGGCCCACTTGTACCGGCATATCCGCGACCAGGCATTGCGTGCGGTGCTGACCCCTGCCCATCGCATCGGGGCCAAAAGGATCCTGCTGTCGAACGACTATTACCCGGCGCTGAGCCGTGACAACGTCGAGCTGATCACCGCCCCGATCCACGCCGTTACCGAGCACGGCATCCGCACGGGCGATGGGATCCACCGCCGCGCCGATGTGCTGGTGTGGGCCACCGGTTTCCGCGCCAGTGAGTACCTCGTCCCGATCCGGGTTCGGGGGCGCGGCGGTCGGATGCTGCACCGGGAGTGGGCCGCCGGTGCCGAGGCGTTCTTGGGTACTGCGGTGCGGGGTTTCCCGAACATGTTCATCATCGCCGGGCCGAGCACCTTCAATTCGGGTGGCTCCAACATCGCGATCAAGGAAGCCCAAATCCGTTACGTCGTGGCAGCGATGCGGTGGCGTGAGCGATCCGGCGCGGCCGCGATCGAGGTCAGCGCGCAGGCGATGGACGCCTATCGGCGGTGGCTGAACCAGGCGCTGGCCCGCACCGTGTGGCCTGCGGGCGGACCCAGCTGGTACAAGAACGGCGCTGGCCGACTCATCAGTCCGTGGCCTTCGACCACAGCGGCCTTCGATCGCGCGGCCCGCCGCGATCCGTCCCTGGCGTTCGTGCCTGTCGCGGCCGCCGACCCTCCGCGTCGCAAGGCTGTCGCGCTGCCCGCTGCCCGCGAGACCCCCGACAGCGACCCGGTGCGCTGCCAGCGCGCCGCGTCCTGACAGGAGCTGCCGTAAAGCGCTTATCCAACAACGTATTTCAACTCACACCCGCGACTGGCTGCCGCAACCCCGAAACCGATCGTTACCGAATCGAGAATCACCATGACCACCACCGCCCACGATGGCCGATCTCTGCTCGCCTCGCTCCATACCACGGCCCGGCGCCCCGCTAGTGCCGCGCTGCGGCGCGCCCTGGGTGGCGACAACATCCCCGAACAACTGCGTGTACGCGAGGTTGTCGTCGGGCTGCACGACCTTCCAATGCCTGGGCGGTCGGCCGCCGACACCGCCTACCACGGGTATCAGTTGTTGCCCGAACTCGTGGCGGGGCTGGGTGGTTCAGCGCGCGCGATCGCCCGGGATATCCGGTTGCTGGCCGCGGTCTACGACGGAACCGCCTGCTATGCGCCCAGAGTGCTGCCGTTCTTGTCCCATTTCAACTTGGCTATCGAGACCGTCGAGCGCCTCGGCACCGGCACCGCATACCAGCAGCGGTGTCTCGATGAGCTCGACCGCGTTGACGCCGTCGGTGTGCTGGCCGCCACCGAACTCGGTGTCGGCACCAACATCCTCGACCTGGAAACCTTGGCGGTGTGGGACCCGCACGAGCGTGAGCTGACCCTGCACAGCCCGACCCCGCAGTCGGTGAAGCTGATGCCGAACTGCGCTGATCCTCGCGTCCCCAAGATCGTTGTCGTGGTAGCCCGCCTCAAAGCACAGGGCCGGGACGAGGGCGTGTGGCCGATCCTGGTGCGGCTGCGCGACAGCACCGGCCGTCTCGCCGAGGGCGTCGAGATGGTGACGCTGCCCGTCGACGGCTGCGGCCCGGAAATGGACCACGCAGCGTTCCGATTCGACGGTCTGCGGGTGCCCGCTGACGCGCTGCTGTGTGGACAGCTGGCTCGATTCGACGACGAGGGCCGGTTCGAGTGCGCGCTGAATCTGCACGCACGCTTCCACGCCGCCATCGGATCCTTGAACTCCGGGCGCGCCCTCTTTGCGGGCGCCGCGGCCGCCAGCGCCCGCGCCGGCTGGACCATCACGACCCGATACGCGATGCAGCGCCTCACTTCCGGGCAAATTCTGCTCGCCGACCGCGACGGCGTGCAGCGTGCCCTCGTCTCGGCGGCCGCGCGGCTGCACGCGGTTACGGCCCTGTCCAACCTCACCCGTACACGACTTGCCCAACACGACCCCACTGCGGCGGCGCTGTCGATGCTGGCCAAGCCACTGGCCTCGGAGGTCGCTCACGATGTGCTCGAAACCTGCCGCCGGTTGTGCGGTGCCCAGGGCATTTTGGGAGTCAACTGGATTTGCGACTACGTTCGGCGGGTCTCCGGGATCATCGTCGCCGAGGGCATCAACCCATCGTTGTGGGCGGCGGCGGGGCGGTTGCCGAAGCTGGTCGCCCAGGGGCGCGCCCCGCAGCACATGGACATCTCGGCGCTGCGCGTCCTCGATAACCCTCGGGCGCTGCCGTGGTGGAATCAGATGCTTTTCGGCCGCGAGCAGGCAATCGCTGCCGCCACAAAAGCCGCAACGCTGACCGGAGTGAAGGCCATCGGAGGCGACTCGGCGGCCACCGAACTCAGCACGGCAACCGCCGATCGGCTCGCCGCCGACGCACTCGCCAACTGCGCTTACGAGACCGCCGACCCGCGCGCACGAGCGATCCTGGCCGATCTGGCCGCGGTGTTCGCGTTGGAACGTATCGACGCACACGCACTGTGGTACACCGCCGCTCATCAGCTCTCGGCTGAACTTGCCGCGGACATCGATCACCAGCTCACGACCCGTTACGAACGTCTGGCCGAGAATCTGCCCACCATGGTCGATGCCTTCGACGTCCTGCGGCTGCCATGCCCGATCGACAGCGACGACTACGTCCAGGCCTGGATCGAGCTGTGGAAATGGGGCGAGAAGTTCCCTCCATCCACCGTCACGGAGACCCGATGACATCCCACCCGGACGCACGATTTCCCGTGCGCAGACACTCGATCCCCCGACACCGCTTCACCCTCGACCAGCGACACACCACCAGCGGCGACGAACGTAACCAGGATCACCGAACGTACTGGCGCGCAGTCGAAGACCGATGTTTGTCGGCATGCTCTGGGTTCTGGTCGGCCAGAGGGCAGCAGTGACAGCGACGTGGCGTGGGCTGTTTCCACTGTTGCTGGTCGTCGCAACGCTGGCCGGGTGTTCTTACACACGCAGCGCAACACCGACGCCCCCCAGCACAGCGTCAGCGGGCCCGGTGATGACATTCGGCGTGAAAGTTCCCGCAGGGGACGCGCAGAAGCTCCAGGTTGCCGACCAGGTGCGGACGGTGGATCCATGCGGCCTGTTCGACCGTGATCGGCTCGCCACCTACGGCCAGATCGCCTATGTCGGGCCCGAGAACAGTGTCGATGACTGCTCGATCGGGGTCATGCCGTCGGGCCGCCCCCGGTTGCTGGCCAGGGCCACGATCGCGTTGGCGGGTACCCCGCCCAGCCCAGAGGAGACCGACACCCGCCAGATCGCAGGCGAGACAGTCGTCATCGACCACATCCGCAACCGCGACACCAGCTGTACCTACAAGGTGCCGCTGCGGTTGCCGGCATCCGCGCCCACGAACAACGTGGCGATCCCCGATGTTGTCGAGGTCCCGGCGGTGCAGTATGCGATGGTTCAGGGATTCGGCTTTCCGACCTCCGCACTCAACTGCCAAGTCGCCACCGAGACCACCGCCGCCGTGATCTCCGCGCTGCGGGACAACCGAATCCCCCGCCGTGATCGGTCCGCGATCCAGGTGCCATTGACCAACCGCAGCCCGTGCGAGCTGACGGCCAAACTCCCTATCGGCTATGCGATTTCGAGTTTCGACGCCCAAACTCAGCCCTACACCTGCAGTTTCAAGGTCGACGGACTCGATGCGGGCCGCTACGGCACCACGATCACTGCCGATTTCCAGTTACGCGACGCGGCCCATGTCCTCGAGCCCCGGTTCGGGCAGCGGCTGGTCAGCGTCGAGGGGTACCCGGCGATCCGCGAAGAGACCTCGACGGAATCCTGCCTTGTGACTTTCCCCGTCGGCCCTGTCGTCGACTCCTACCTGCCCGGTACCCCCGCCAGCCAGTCCGAGATCGACGGCGCCCGCCACCAAGTGGTCGTTCGTCTGTACGCCAGTACCTGCCCAGTGGCTGATCGTCTGGCATCGATCGCCGCGGAATTGTTCGGAGCCAACCGATGACCCGGGCGGCCCTGACTCGTGCGATAGCCGTCGTCTTCAGCGCCACGGTGGTGATGCTTCTGGTGGCGGGTTGCGGTCAGGACATCGACGGCACTGCTGTGGCCACCGGGCGAGGCTACCGCGCGAACGTGACTCCGCAGCGTGCGCAGGACAGGCTGAGCGAACAGGATCAGGTGCGGCGTCTGGATCCATGCGGGTTCATCGATTCCGGTGCCATCAACGCGATTGGGCGACCCTGGTATGTCGGTGCGGCCCTGTCCCAAGACGAATGCGAGGTCCGATGGGACCGCAACACGACGCCCAACAGGATCGGATATATGACGATCGGGCTGTCGGTGACCGCCGACGGGACCGGGTCCAAATCAACGATTTCCGGGCGCACTGCCTACGAAAGCGACCACCTAGGAATGTGTTCGATACTGCTGCACTACGCAGGTGAGCGTGGATTCCACTACACCCTCCACGGGAGCGACGACGTCTCGAGCTGCCCCGAGCTGCGCACCATCGTGACGGCTTCGGCGCCCCTGCTCAGCACCAGGCCCATGCGGGAAGCATCGACGACGATGCCGAAAACCAAGGCATGGACGCTGGATCCGTGCGATGCCCTCAACGCTGCATATCCCTCCGATCAACGGTTCTACATGGTCGGTCTCGACCCGTTCTCGTGCGATTTCTGGCTCGGTACACGCGCCAACCCCGACGACTCCAACCGCAACACCATCACCTACTTCAATATCCAGCAAACCCAAGCCGCCTTCGTCCCGGACGGCGACCGGCGGTTGCAGATCGCCGGAATCAACGCAACCGAGCACACCGGATCCGGGAACTCGTGCACGATCACCGCATACGTCGGCGTGAGCAACCCGTTCCCCACCATCAACCACCGAGGAGACCCCGAACCCTGGATCGAAGTCCTCGAAGTCAGAAGCCACCAGGGCTGCGACGCTGCCCGCCGCCTCGCCGCGGATACGGTCAAGGCATACCAACGCGACTGACACCAAGGAAGGTTGATGCACCCACCCTGCTCCCACACGATGAGGACGGAGCGCAGTCGGCTCACCTGAGCCGACCCACGAAAGGCGGGACAGGCGCGACGAACTCGGCTCGACCCGCCGACTGCCAGGCGCCCGGGAGGATATGGCTACCACGTCTGCCAGGGCGCACAGCATGTCATCCAGCGCGATTTCCAAGATCCCCTGCCGATGACCGCGTTGAAAGTGAGTCGAGTTTCGCGCAGCCGCATCATCCCGGAAATCACGACAACTGAAGCGCGCAAAGAGTTAGCGCGCAGGGTGAAACCGTCACTGTGCGATATACGACGAATGCCTATCTCCGCTGACGGGTTCACCAGAATTCCGATTTGGCTGAGTCTCTTGCGGCGGTTTCGGCCAATTGCGTTGACTCGATGCTGCCCCCTCGGGGGGGTAAGGGGGCAGCATCGTTGCGGGATCCCTGGGTATTCCTCCACGGTCCGTGACCGGTGGGGAGGGTTCCCGCTCTCCACAGCAGAAAGGGGGGATTCTGCTGTGGTCAACGATCGCATCGCGGAATTGGCGTTGTCAATAAATGAGCGTCACCCGGATTGGGTGAATTCCTTGTTCCGTGTTCGATGCCGCGCGAAGGCACCCAGTCGGGGTGCCTTAAGGAACTATTGCGGGCCTATCGCTTTGCTTGCGAGAGACTATTTTCGCCAGCTGATCGAGGATCGTTGCAGTCCAGGCTATCTGGGCCTAGAGTTGCTGATGCGCCCTCTTTCGATGGGTTTCCCAGACCATGCTGGTGGCGGGTCTGGATGTAGCGTCGCTGGATGACTGGCCTTGGGGCCCATTATCGCGGTTCCGAATCGAATGCTTACATCCGGCACCCGCAGGGCCACGGTGTCAATTCCCTCCCGCAGGCCGGAGATGGACATCAGCGTCGATTCGGTATGGAAATCCGTTGGATGTCAACGGTCTTCATCGAAACGAGGGTCGGGAATGAATGAATCCGATAACAGTCCACAGCGGCGAGCGTGGCCCCTGCAAGCGGTGACGCCCGAGACCGACTGGGTGCGAGCGGAACTGCATGTGCGGGCCGCAGCGGTGGCGAGTTTGTCGGAGGCGGAGTTCATCCGGCGGCTGCGCACAGCCGGGATCGCGATGTGGGCGAGGGAATACACCGCGGACGGGTCGGCTAGTGGATTTGTCATCGAGACGCCGATCGGATCCGGCCGGACCCGCTGCGACGGCGAGATCGCCCCGGACCTGGCCTTGGGTGTGTTGCGGGAGCAATGGGAGCGCGGAGATCTCGCCCACACACAGGCGTTCGGTGAATGGAGAGGTCTGCACAGTCCCGGAGTCTTCGACCGCGATCGAATTCTGTTGTCGCACCCGGCGATGTGGTCGCGGATGTTCAGCGACGCGGGACGGTTCAACCAGGATCTACGGTCGGCTCCCGTACGTGCGGATAGCGAGTGGGGCTGGGCCGCTGCGCGATTGGCTGGCGCCTTCGCGGCGTGGTCGCTGCGAGTCGAGCCGCAGGCGGTGGGTCCGTTCGCGGCCGCCGCGCATGAGCTCGGCCGCTCGGCGCGGTCGTTGACCGCCGGAGCCGACGCCCTGGTGATCCGGCGGCGTCTGGTCCGCGCGAACCTCAGCCGCGTAGCGTTCGGCTTGGCGCAGCTCGACCACGACGACGCCGGCGATCCTGCCGACAGGTCGTTGTTGCTGGTGATCCAGCTGAGCGCCGGAGTGATCGCGATCGGCAAAGCCCATCGTCGCCGGGGCGAACTGAGTCGAGCGCAGGCCCTCGCGGAGGTTGGTGCGTCACTGCACGTGGTGTGCCGGGAACTGCACGCACGCACCCATACGTCGCCACCCGACCACGGTGCAGGTGGTCGCTGATGGTTCCGGCGCGCAAACACGGGGCGGTGACCTCGCGGCATCGACGGCCAGGCTCGCGGCGGCCGCTGCGCAGGCCCTCTCGCGCATGCCGCCGTGGTGTTGACCGCCAACACCTGCCGCAGGTCCCCGCCACTCAGAACGGCGGAGCGCTCGAACACCAACCGGCGCAGCACACGCCGGACCGGTCAGTACCGAACACAGCGAAAGAGGCATCTATGAATATACGACGGAGACCGATGTTGGCGTTCGCGGCGCTGCCGGTGATGGCGGTGCTGGTGGCCACCCCCGCAGCGCACGCCGATCAGCCGGGCTTGGAGTCGCCGGGTCAAGGCCACAGTCAGCCGGGATTGAGCACCAGCCCGCCGCCGCCTGCCGCATCGGCACCGGTGGACGTGCCAACGGTGGTGGACCTGATCCCGAATCCGCCGCGGCCCCAACCCAGTCAGCAGACCAAGCCCCAGCGCCTGGTTCAGCCTGCGGCACCGCAGCCGGAGGCCGAGCAGGAGCTGGAGGGACCCGAAGAGTCTGCCCCGGCGGGGCAATCGGTCGAGCAGGCCCCGGTCCCGCCGACGCGGACATTGCGTGTCGGCACAGAAACGGTGACCGTGCCCGACTGGGTGCCCCCGGAAGCGCAGGCGGTGGCGCAGGATCTGGCGGACAAGGCGGAGTGGTGGGCGGCCGCTGGCTTCGACGCGGTGGGCTTCTCGACCGATGAGTCCGACCGCAAGGCTGCGGCGACGATGGCCGGCGGGGTGGCCGGAATGGCGGTGGGCGCCAACGCGGGCGGCTTCGTCGGTGGAGTCGGCGGATGCTTCGCGGGTATGGCGGTTGGTGGCGTCGCGGGTGGAGTTATCGGCGGCGCTGTGTCGGGCGGACTGGCGGCGCCATTGGGTGCGTTCGTCGGTGGTCTCGGCGGCTGTGTGGCGGGTGCGGTGGTGGTGGGGGTGCCGTTGCTGGTTGCTGGTGGCGCGGTCGGCGCGACCGCTGGCGCGGCGGCGGGTGCGGCGTTGGGTGCCGGCACGAACCTGCCTGATGGCGAGCAGCCAGGGGAAGAACCAGACGCGCAGCAACCAGGTGGTGATCAGCACGCCGACGAGATCACCAGCGAGGGGGCAGCGGAGGAGACCCAGCCTGTAGCCGAGGAATGCTCGTGATGACCCGGGCCGCGCGAACGGTGGTGACGGTGTTGGCCGCCGCCACCGCCGCGGCCACCGTGATGACGCCGACAGCCGCGGTCGCCGCCCCGGGGCAGTCGGACTGCCCGGCGTTGTTGGCCATCGGGGTGCAAGGCCCCGGCCAGGCTGCCGCCGATGCCGCGAACACGACGGACTCGGGCTTGCTCGGTGAGGTGTTGCGGCCGCTGGCGGTCGGCATCGAGGAAGGCTCCGTGGACCGTGTGTATGTGCGCTTCCAACCTGAGCTGGCCGGGGTGAGCACGAGCAGCGGTTCAACACCCTATGACCAGAGCGTCGAGCGTGGTCTGGCCGCGCTGAATCAAACCGCGTCGGAGTTCCTGGCGCGCTGTCGATCCAGCAGTGTGGCGGTGGCCGGGTATTCCCATGGCGCACAGGTGGCGTCACTGTTCGCCCAGCAGGTCGGCCGCGGCGGCGGGATCGCGGCAGATCGGGTGGCGGCGGTGGCCCTGTTCGGCGACCCCACCCGTGCCCCGAACACCCCCGCGCTGCCGGGGGCTTCAGGCCAGGCTGTCCCGGACCCCGCGCCGGGCACCGCCGGAGAGGCGGTCAAGCAGCTCGTGGGGTTGGTTCAGCAACCGAACACCGGTGGCGGGATCTCCCCGAACCGCAACTCCACCACCGACTTCGGCCGTCTCGCGCGGCGGGTCGCGAGCTTCTGCGTGGCCGGGGATCTAGCGTGCGACACCCCCGAGAAGGCGCCGATTCTGACAGTGGTCTCCAACATCGTCGGCGCAGCCAACGACTCCGGCGGTGATCCGTTACGGGCACTGGCCTCGGTCTCCCAGGCGCTGGCGTTCACCGCCATCAAAACCGTCACCAACGTCGTCAACAACGACGTCAGCGGCAATTCCCTTGCCTCTTTGTCCCTTTCGTCACGCACGTCGCTGTCGGAGCGGCTCGCCGAGGCCAGCGACCCCCGCACCCCGTTGGACATCAACAACGTCCTCAAGGCCGTCATGAAGATCGGCACGATCGCGCTCAACGCGGTGGTCACGGTCGCCAAAGCGGTGATCACCCCGACGAACCTGGCCGAAATCGCCGCGGCCGGTCTGGCGAATCCCGCCGCCGGTCTCGCTGTGCTGGGTCAAAAACTGGTGGGCGCATTGCCGCAACTGGTGCCACCGGCGACCGCGTCGCGGTTGGTGGGCCAGGCCTTCCAGTCGGTGGTGTCGACCGTGACCGACAATTCCGGCCTGATCGACACCGCGACGTGGGTGCGCTACAGCGACGCGATCGCACGCCGCGGCTCCTATGTCTCGGACCCGGTCACCACGGGCGGGCAGTCGGCGGTGCGGTTCACCACCGACTGGTTCAGCGCCATCGCCCGCGACCTCGCCACCGCCACACCGGCGCCGTCGAGTCCGGCGAATCCCCCCGCCTCGAACACCCCGAGCCCATCGAACACGGGGTCTTCCACGACGACGGCACCGCCCCCGACCGCGACCCGATGACCGCTGCCCCGGGGCACCGCACAAGGGGAAGGAGAAGCGTTGAGCGACAACAGTAATCGCGACGTCGCACACGCCGACGTCGAGCTGCCGCCACCGGTCTGGGACGAGGACAGCTGGCAGGCGCTGACCGGATTCGAGACCCCCACCGGCGACCCAGACGCCGAGACAGGCCCCGAACCACACGGGTATGCCCTGTGGCTCGCGCACCCAGAGCCATCCGCCCCCGCCAATGACGTGTCTGGCGCTGGCGCGGGGGAAGCGCCGAAAGTTAGCCGGGCGCGGATGTTTGGGGCACGGTTGATCCTCGCGATCACGTGCGTGGCGATCATTGGGGGGCTGATCGGCCTGGCGGTGTGGCTGGTTCCGACCACGCAGTCCTCACCGCCTGCTCGGGTACCGGTCGCGGCGCCACCACCAAGCTCGGCGACGATCTCGACCTCGGTGCCTGCCACCGACCCGAGCTGGTGCCGGACCGAGAACGGCCCACAACGGATCAGCGGCAACGGAAAAGGATCGCCCGCGTCCGCGCCCGAGGTAATCCTCGCACTCGAATACGCCTACTACGTCGACCGCGCCGCCGACGCGGTGCGGCGGCTGCTCGCCCCGGACGGCCGATTCGGCGCCGACGCCGAGATCCAAGCCGGAATCGACGCAGTCCCCGCCGGGACCAAGCACTGTGTGTCGATCACCGCCGCAGGCATCGACCGGTGGGCGGTCGTCCTCACCGAGAAACGCCCCGACGGCTCGACGGTTGTCCACGCCCAGACCATCTCGACCACCCAGCGTGAGGACCGTGCGCTGATCGTCGCGGTCGAGACCGCATGAGAACCCGGCGATGAGCACCGTGACCGATACCGCCCACCGCGCGGACCACCCCCACCGCCCGGTGCCCATCCGCCCCCACAGAACGGCGACGCGGGGGGTCGTCGCCCCCGCGCCCGAGCAGCGTGCCCCGATCTGGGATCGTCCGGTCCCGGTACCCCGTCCCGGCGCCATCGACGCCCGCCCTCCGCTGCTGTGGTTGCTGGGCGCACACGGCGGAGCGGGCACGACAAGCCTGGAACGGCTGCTCGCCCCCGCCGCGGACTGCCATCGGCGCTGGCCGGCCCCGATCGGCGAGGAGTCCCCGTATGTGCTGCTCGTGGCCCGCGAGACCGCCATCGGACTCGCCGCCGCCGATGCACTGCTGCGCCAGCACCATGCCGGACTGGCCGGAGACAGCCTCGTCGTGGGCTTGGTAACCGTCGCCGCACGACCCGGTCGCCTGGCCGCCGAGATCCGCCGCGACCGCGACCTCTACAGCGGGCTGGTCGAGCACCTGTGGCGCGTCGACTGGCACGAGGCGTGGATGCTCACCACCCACGCGGAGCTGCCCGTATGGAACCCGGGCGACGCCGACCCGGACAAGAACAGTCGCGGCGACGAACTCGCCACGGCGCCAACAGATGTGCGCCACATCGGCCGAGATCTGGTCGAGGTAATCACCACTCTGCACAACACCCGCCACAGGAGCAAAGGAGAAAGATCATGAGCTGGCTACTCGCGGCGGCCGAACACACAATCGTGCTCGCGCAAACCGAGAACTACACCCCGGAAGCACCGCCCGGGGTCGAGGGCCTGAAGAAATTGGTCCGCTACTTGACGTGGTTCGTCCTGCTGTCGGGGGTGGCCGCGATCATCTTCGCCGGCGGCAAGTTCGCCTGGGAGAAATGGCAAGGCGGGATGCTCGAGAGCCCCAAGATGGTCGTCGGCGCGCTCATCGGCGGCATCGTCGCCACCAGCGCCGGAACGATCATGAACGAGATCATCAGGCCATAGTCGGCGCGCACCCATGCTCGAAACGATGCTCGCCTACAAGGAGCTGCCGGCCGAGGTCACCGAGCCGCTACAGCAGCTGTTCCGGTGGCTGCTGTGGCTGGTGGAGACCGGATTGATCGCGCGGCTGGCCTGGGTGGGCGGCCGCGCGGGCTGGGAATACTTCCGCCCGCCCCCGGGCCCGCCCGCCGCCCCCGCAGACGCGGTGCGGACGTTGGCGTCGTGGATCTTCGCCAGCGTCGCCTGGCCTTTGGCCGGTTCCCTGCTCATGAATCTGGCCTTCTGAACTCCCCGCGACACGAAAGGCGCTGGCAATGACAACGATTCGACATCCCTTGATAATTGTTCGTGCGGTCGCGGCAGTGGCAACCGCCGCTGCCGTGCTGGTGATGGGCCTGGCATGCGGCGGCGAAGAAGACATCCCGCACTCCGCACCCCCTCACGCTGCCGACCTGACAGCGGTCCCGGCGGGTGTGCGCTGGCAGGTCTATCAGGGTGTGCTGGTGCCGGGCGGCGAGGACGGCCCGGCCACGACCGGTTCGGCCGCGGCGACAGGTTTCCGGCAGACTCCGCCGGGCGCGGCATTGGCGGCCATCGTGCACACCATTCGGATGTCGCTGGCCCCCGATGCGGATTGGGTCGATATCGCCCGCTATGAGCTGGCCTTCGGGCCGGGCAAGGACGAGTGGGTGACCTCGCGCGGGCTGCTGTCGATCCAATCACCCGCCGATCCAGCCCAAGCGCCGCGCGTGCGCGGCTACACCATCACCGACTACAGCCCAACCCGCGCGGGTGTCGACATCTACACCAGCTTCCCGGACCAGTCGATCGCGGTGAACACCGCCACGGTGGTGTGGCTGGCCGGGGACTGGTGGCTGCAACTGCCCGATCCGACGTCGACCGACCCGGTCGTGCGCGTCGCGGCGACCATGGACGCCGCAGTGAAACTTGAGGCATCCCAATGACTTCCGGACCCTCGCAGGCACCGAGGCAGGACCGCGGCCGCGCCGGGATCGGGACGGTTGTGTCGGCCGCACTGCTCGTCGCAATCCTGCTCGGTGGCTCCATCGCGTTCGCGATCAACCGGACCAGCGACAACCAGGTCGCCCCGACGGCGCCGTCGACGGTGCCGGTCCCCACCTCTTCGGTGCCTGGCGGCGGGCAGGACGGCTTCGGCGTTCCGGAGGTCGACTTGTTCGGTCGCCGTGTGGACATTCCGACGAACCCTCACGGTCACCTGCGTGAGCAGCGTTCCCCGCAGAAGCGGGCCGGTGACAGCGACTGGCTCACTGCCACCCCGGCGGGGCTGCGTGAGGCGGGTGGCTGGCAGCGCGTCCACGGCGTGGTGGTGCCCTTCTCGACGTCGGATGGGCCGACCCGGCTGCACGACGGTGTCCCCGGCGGCTACGCCCGCACCCCGCAAGGCGCGGCGCTGGCCGCGGCGATGACGGTGTACCAGGTGGCCGCCCGCCCGGGCGATCGCGCGGTGCTGCGGGATCGGCTGGTGCTCACCGCCGCCGACCAGGCGCGATTCGACGAGGGCATCAAGACCGGCAAACTCCCACCCCAGCAACCGGAATGGGTCACCCGCACCTTGCTCGCCTACGACGCCTTCCGCATCGACAGCTACGCCGAGGACCTGGCGGTGGTGAAACTGGCTCTACGCGAGCAGGAATCCACGCAGACCCGGTCGTGGGTGACCGCAACGGTGCCCATGGTGTGGTCGGGCGGGGACTGGCGGTTGCGCGGCAGCGGAACCCAGCTGCCCAGTGCCGTCACCTTCGACCTGGCGGGGTGGACGACATGGTCATGATCCTGCTGCGGCGGCTGCTCGCGCTGGTCGCGGTAACGGTCGCGCTCATGCTCGGCGCCGGGGCCGCCGCACTCGCGCAACCCACCCAAACACCCACCCCCATAACCCCCGACCCGGGAACATCCACCAGCTACGGTTTCGACCAGACCTGCAACGACATCCATGACGGCCTGTCGCAGATCCCAGTGATCGGCGGGGCTGCAGGCGATTTCAGCTCCGCGGTCTGTAAAGCCGGCAATGCCGCCTCACATCCGGGCAGCGCCGCCGAAGCCACCAAATCGAAGCTGTGGGACTCCGCATTCGGGAAAGTCACCGAGACCCTCCTGGACGGTCTGGGTGATGCATTGTCGCTGAGCATGCTGTGGGTCCGACTGCCCAACGACCAACTGCTGAGCAGCGCAGGCCCCGACGCGGATCCCGAGCACACCCTGTGGGGGCGCGTGGATTCCTATACACGGCAACTGCAAACGTGGGTGCTGGCATTCTCGATCGTGATCTCGGCGTTGCGGATCGGGATCGCCCGGGCACAGGCCGCCGCCGAGCACGCTGAAGAGGCGTTCAAAATGCTGGCCCGCAGCACGATGACCACCTGGGTGGCCGGAACAGCGATCCTGGCCGGGGCCCGGATGACCGACAGACTGTCAGCGTGGATCATCGACGACGCCACCGACGGCAACGCCCGCGGTGCTGCCGAATTGCTGGTCAACACTCACCGTTTCGGGGTGTATGGGCCCGGGTTCATTTTCCTGGTCACCATCGTCGGGATCCTCGGCGCGCTGGCGATGACGGTGCTGACGATCATCCGGCAAGCGCTGCTGGTCGTCGCTGTCGGTGTCTACCCGTTGACCGCGGCGGCGTCGGGCACCACCGGCGGTAGACAGGCCTATCAGAAGCTCGGTGCCTGGATCATCGCGTTCCTGCTGTTCAAGCCCGTGGCGGCGCTGGTCTACATGATCGCTTTTGTCACCGCCGATCAAACCAACAGCGAGGCCAGCCAAGGGGAGGCCAGCAGCTTCGACAGCGCTCATCGTGCCCTGATCGGGGTCGTGCTGCTGTGCAGCGTGGCGTTCGTGCTCCCGGCACTGGTGCGCCTGGTGGTTCCGGCGCTGTCCGTCATCGGCTCCGGCGGTAGCGGTGCCGGCGCCGCAGGTATCGCGGGCGGTGCTGCGGTCACACTGTTCACCGCGGGCAAGGCGTTGCTGGCCCGGGGCGCGGCATCCGGCGGCGCTGGATCAGCGGGATACGTCTCCGTTAGGAGCCCAACACCCCCGACCCCGCCACCGCCCGGCCGTCCCGAGACGGGCGGCGCCCCGAAGTCATTGCCCCCCGGCCCCTCCAGCGGGCCGAACGGTTCCGGTAGCGCACGGAAGCTACCGGCGGGCGCACAAGGCACAGGCAATGTCATCAGGAAAGCCGGGCGCGCGGGCGCAGCGAGCTACAGCACGGGGCAGACCGTCGACCGCGCCAGCCACGACGTCGCCGGCAACAGAGCCTTGCCTGCGGCACCATCTCGCAGCGACGGCCCGGACTTGGGCCGGCATCGGATCGACCGTTGACATGCGGAGCAGGACATCAGGTTTGGCTGGAAAGGAGTCGCGACGGTGACAGAATATTACGAACGCACCTACAGTGCCGGAACCCGACCCCGCGCCGAAGGCCTGTTCGGGCTGTCGTGGGTAGCGATGGTGACAGCGGGAGTCGTGATCGTCACCGTCGTCCTGGCACAGGCGATCGTCGGGCTGTTGGCGGCGGGGATCCTGCTCGGTGTCGGCACGGTGGTCACGGCTCCGCTGGTGATCCAGATCGGCGGCCGCACCGGGTATGTGCGGGCGTTGCTGTTGTGGCAGTGGTGGCGCGGAGCACGCCGCGGCGAACACCGGTATCGGTCGGGGTCGTTCTCGGCGATCCCGGGCGGTGCGACCACGTTACCGGGGTTGCTGGCACCGTCGCGGCTGTATCAGGGCCAAGCGGTGGACGGGCACAGCTTCGGGCTGATTCATCTGCCGAAGTTCGACGAGTACACCGTGGTGCTGCGCGCTTGGCCGCAAGGCGGGGAGGCCGTCGACCAGGAGTTGGTCGACCAATGGGTCGCCGCGTGGGGATCGTTTTTGGCATCGCTGGGCAGCGCACCGGACGTGAAAGCCATTGTGCCGGTGATCGATACGGTCCCCGAGACCGGCAACCGGTTGACCGCGGAAGTGTCGGCCATTGTCCGCCCGGGTGCCCCCGAGGTCGCTCAGCGGGTGATGTGGGAGTTGGCCGATCAGCTGGCCAGCCAACGTGTCCAGCTCGAGCCACGCGTGGCGATCACCTTCGAGGCGACCACCCCCGAGCGTCGCAAGATCCCCGCCGAACAGGCCCTCGAGATCGGGCGGCGGCTGCCGGGCATTCTCGCGGCGCTGGCCGAGGCCGGGGTCCGGGCCGAACCGATGACGGCCGCGCAGATCACCGCCGTCGTGCGCCGCGCCTATGACCCTGCCGCCCAAGCCGACCTCGAGGCCGCCGCCGCCGAACCCGGCGGTCACGGCGTGCCGTGGTCGATGGCCGGACCCCAAGATGAGCAGCAGCGCTACGACCGGCTGCTGCACTCCGGCGCGGTCAGCATCACCTGGGAGATGACACAAGCGCCACCAGGCGTGCTGACCGAGCGGGTACTGCAGCGGCTGCTCGAACCCAACCCGGAGCTGCCGCGCAAACGGGTGGCGGTCATTTACCGCCCGCACTCGGCCGCGGAAGCCACCCGCATCGTCGACGACGACTGGCGCAACGCCCGCGTCGCCGAGCAACACACCAAAGGCGGCCTGGTTTCAGCGAGTGCCAGCATCCGCGTCGCGAACGCCGAACAGGCACGCCAAGAGCAGGCCCGAGGCCACGGGCTGACCCGCTACGGGATCCTGATCACCCTCACCGCGCCACGCGGAGAAGACATTCCACGCATCGAGGCACTCGTACAAGACCTGTCCACACAGGCGCGGCTGACCATCCGCCGCTGCAACACCTACCAATCGGCGGCATTCGCCGCATCGCTCGGAGTGGGAGTCATCTTGCCCGAACACGCCACGATCCCCGAAGCGTTGGAGGGCTAGTATGCCCAAGCGATCCGACTCACCCCGATCCCGGCCCGCTGCGGGGCGGCGCGGCCCGCGGACTCTGCCCGACGACAAGCGCGCCGCGCTGGAGCAACGGCACCGTGCGGGCGGGCTGCCGAGGATATGGGCGCGGGTGCTGCTGTCGCGCGATGATCGCCGCCGCCGCAACGTCGCTATGCTTACCCAGGCCGCCGTGCACGACGATTTCGACCGGCCCGCACTGCGATTGACCGACAACGGCTACGCCGGTCCCACCGGTGGGCGGGTCTCAGCGGTCGGGCGCCCCGCCGAGTGGCGCGCCACCACCGCCCAGGTGGTCGGGTTGTGGCCGTGGGCGGTCGGTGCTGGGGCGCCGCTGGTCGGGACACCGTTGGGTCCGCATCTGCGGACCGGCGCTCCGGTGTGCTTCGATCCGATGAATTGGTTCAACCGTGGCGGGTTCATCACCGCTCCCAGCCTGTTCGTGCTGGGGCTCAATGGATTCGGCAAATCCTCACTGGTGCGCCGCATCGTGCTCGGCGGTATCGCCCAAGGGATCACCCCGTTGATCCTGGCCGATGTGAAGCCGGACTATCGGCGGCTGGTGGAGCTGGTCGGCGGGCAGGTCATCGACCTCGGCTATGGCTACGGTCACCTCAACCCTCTCGACACCGGCGTCATGGGCGAGGTCCTGGCCCAGCTGCGGGACGCGGAAATGTTCGAGCGCGCCGAAACCCTGGCCCAAGAGCTGCGCGCCCGCCAGATCGCGCTGGTCTGCGCGCTGGTGGAGCTGGTACGCGGGCAGCGAGTGGCGGACTTCGAAGAAACCGTCATCGCGACTGCGCTGACCATGCTCTACGCCCCGATCGCCGTAGGCGGACGCGGGTTCACCGCTGACAATCAGCCGATCCTCGACGACCTGCTGGAGGTAATCGTCACCGGCGCAGACGAGCTGCGCCTGGACGCCGCCGCCGACACCGAGCAGCGGTATCAGGCGACGATCATTCCGCTGCGACAGTCGTTGCGGGCGTTGACGAAAGGTCCATTCGGCGAAATCTTCAACGGCCCGACGACCGTGGGGATCGACCTGAACTCCACCGCCGTGTGCATCGACGTCTCCCACATCCCCAAAGGCGACAAGAAGCTCAAGGCCGCGGTGATGCTGGCCTGCTGGGGCGCCGGGTTCTCCGCGGTGGAGGCACTGAACATGGCCACCGACGCCGGACTGGCGCCGCAACGCTACTTCCAGGTGGTGATGGACGAGCTGTGGCAGGTGCTCAGCTTGGGGGAGTTCATGGTCGAACGCGTCGATGAACTGACTCGACTGCAGCGCGGGATCGCGGTAGCACTGATCATGATCAGCCACACCATCAAGGACCTGCAGTCACTGGGCACCACGGCCGCGATCAGCCGCGCACTCGGGTTCCTCGAACGCGCCCGCGCCAAGATTCTCGGGGCTCTACCAGGTGAGGAGGTCAGCCGCCTCGACAGCATCATCCCGTTCACCGCCGTCGAACGCGCCATGGTCACCAACTGGTCCGCACCCCAAGCGCTCACCGGTGAGGCGATCCGTCCCGGGCAGGTGCGTCCCACGCCGCCGGGGACCGGGAAGTTCCTGCTCAAGATCGGCGAAGGCCGCCAACCCGGCATCCCGTTCTTGGTTGAGCTCACCGAGACCGAGCGCGCCACTGGAATCCACGACACCAATACCCGTTTCGCGGATTTCGACAACCCCGGTGATGCCGCATGACCACTGTGGGATCTCATGATTGAGTTCGTCTGTCTCAGCATTCGTTCGTCAATTGTTCGTTTCCGAACGATTGTGAGACTCCGGTGCCGTGTGTCGACGTCCTGGTCGTGCGCTGGCGGTGTTGGGTGTCCGCAATGACTGATGAAGGAAGAGCTCAACTTTGGGCCGGCTGCGCGGGAGTACTCCCGAATTCTGATGTCCGTGCAGTTTCGCGAGAGGTGCTGGGCGGGCCGCCGCTGGACCAGCAGAAAAGTTTCAGAAACGCATGTTCGGAGATGAGCAAGGATGACTGATCCCGTTAGTCCAAGGGAATTGATCGGATGGAAATCACGGTTGCTCGACCGTATACGAGACCTTGCCTTAGAACAGTGGCGGATCACGCGCGACAACGACCTGGATCCGCTTTGGCCGCAGAAGCGCGACCCGGCACTGGACCACTTGCGTGCACACCGCGACGACTTGAAAAGGGAGGAGCACGAATTGATAGTGCGCGCCAGGGCTTCCGGAGTCCGCGGCACCGATGTGGATGTGGCGGCAAACGTGTTTGTCCGGGGACACCAGCGTGCGCCGGTGCCGGAGGGAGAGGAGGCGGTTCGCGCGCAGCTGATCGACGCGATCGCCGCCGATATTTGGACTCTCGAGCACATGGCCGCCATCGCATGCGAGCGCCGATGGCGCTACCGCAACGACTCCCTGGCGCCCGACACGCAAGAGCAACATCGCCACGAACGCAACATGGCTGTGATCTGGGGGCGAGCGGCCGCCACCGCGTCGGTTGCCGGGC
Organism: Nocardia sp. NPDC050710; assembly: GCF_040654375.1. Classification (NCBI taxonomy): domain Bacteria; kingdom Bacillati; phylum Actinomycetota; class Actinomycetes; order Mycobacteriales; family Nocardiaceae; genus Nocardia; species Nocardia sp. NPDC050710. The sequence goes on from NZ_JBFAHV010000018.1 coordinate 90,934, forward strand.
TCAGCGACCGCGAGCAAGCCGAACTTTGGGGCCGCGACCAACTGGGCTGGACGAACCTGTTCGAGGAAACCACCTACTTCTACGACGACCGCGAACTCGAAGCTCGCTGGCGCGCATATGCCGATCCTGGGGCAGCGAACGATGTCACGAATGCAACGGACGCCGTCGCGATAGATCTCGAACGGTCGGCCTATCCTGCTACGCGACCACCGTCGCCGCAGGCGCTCATGGACCGCGCCGCCGACGCGCTGAACGCGGAAATCCGTGCCCTCGGGTCTGAGGACGATTACCACGAGTACCGGATCGACTATTTTCTGGGCGCGATAATCCCCGCCGCTGAACGGGACGACCAGGCCCGCGAGGTCGTCGCCGACACCAGTGAACCAGACCGGCAGCTCGCAGCGGCTGGAGCAAGCGAATTGATCGAGGCATGCCGACTTGACAACAACTTGCCCTCAGACGCCAAGCTCGATTTGAGCGCCGTCCCGTCCGGCAGCGATGTCGCTGTGCCGGAGTCGCCAGTGGTCGAGCCATGACCACCTCTACTCGAATAGCTCACTGGCGTATCGGCTCTCGATGCCCGATGCCGCATCTATTTCCCACTTCACATCAGACGAACACCGCGCAACGTCCGGACTTTGCGACACCGGACAGAAAGCGAAAAACGGATGAGAAGCCAACGACGCCAAAACGATGAGAAAAACCATGATCCACGCACGTCACGACAGTCCGGTCCGACGGAAGTGGTTGGAACCTACAACCACGCCCGCCCCGCGGATGCGGATAGGAGAACACATTGAGACAACCAATTATCCGGAAAGGTCGTGACGGCTGTGGTCGGAAAGAGGGCGAGAACGGGAAGGGGGCACGATGACCTCACCTTCCGATGGAATGTCCGAGCCGCCAGTCACCTGTTCGGATTTCGTGCGCGCCGCGCTTGCGGGGGATGATCTTCCTCGACTATCCGCTGCCGGGGAGGTCCTGCGGTTGCAGTCGGTCGCAGCGTTGACATTGCGAGCGGCGGTGCAGGAGGCAAAGTACTACCAGCCCGAGCGCAGAGAGCAGTACCAATACGATCCGGATCCGAATTCCCATTGGAGCCATCCCGAACGGATGCATCGGTATGAGGAACGCCACGAGGAATATAACGATTGGTTGAAGGCGATCAGTCACCCGCAGTTATTCGATCGCGAACCACTGTCCGAACAACAGTATGCGACGATTCGCCACCAGGTCGAGGTAGAGAATCTGTTTTCTCGGTGGGCGGTGGCACGAGCGATTGCCGACCGCGACCCCGCATTATCGTCGGCTTGGGATGAGCGAATGCGCAGCAGCGGCGCGGATCTCGAGGCAATCGAGGCCGAGACAATGCGGCTGGTTGCCGCCGACCCGATCTGGCACGACCTACCCGCGAGCCATGCGGAAGTGACGGCGATCAACGACACCCGCGGAGCCCTTGACCACTACCAGCTTGGTCTGGCAACACCGGAATATCTCGCATTCGGACTCCGTGAGCCGGTGCCGGAACTGGTCGCGACGGCGGCTGAGATTGAAAACCGGACTGCAGCGTCCGCGGCAAATCTAATCAAGGCCGCATTTCCCGCCGACCCGGACATGACACGCGAAGCTGACGCCGACAGCGTCACACCAGAATCCGCGCAACTGTCCATCCAAGCGCCGGATACAGGCGTAGACCTGTGACCCCGCAATGGTTCAGGCCCGAGAACGCGTCGGCTGCTCAGGATCTCGGTGAGGTCCTCATGACTGACTGCGCCCTAGCGCGAATTCTGCACCACCACAGCGGCATTCAAGGGTGTCTTGCCAAACCAGAACGTCACCAGATCTTTCCTGTTTGCGTCGGGTCGGTTGCGTCCGGGGAGATCACGCGCCTATCGCGGGACGGGCTGAGAATCCAGCGATGCAAAACGGATAAGACACCAACACCTATGTGTGGGGACACGCCGATGTTCAACCGGGCTTGGTGAGAGGAGTTCCCGCGGTGACCAACCCAGAAGAACCGATCGTGACCGAGTCCGGTGACCGTCCGGTCGGGCTGTGGCAGCAGGTCGGGTTCCTGCTGGCCTCGATCGCGGTGCGCCGGACCGGTGTACGGGTCTACCACTTGGGTGAGAAGAAACGCGGGATGAGTGCAGAGGAGTTCGGCCAGCAGCTGCTGGAGATGGTGGCCGCTGCCGAGGAACGGCTGCGGTTGACCGACGTCGAAACCGCAGGGCGGGAGGAGATCTCCGATCGGCTCGTCGACGCCCTGGTGTGGCGTGGTGAATCCGATCTCGCCGCGCAGATGCTGCAACGACTGACACGGCATTTCGAAGATACGTACGGGGTGACCATTTCCCCCGGTGAGCATCCGGAGGACAGTGGCGTGTCGCTGCTGCCGGGGTATTCGGCGGGCGCGGTGCAGCTACAGGTCACCGCGTCAGCGGCGTGGAAGCGTCAGGAAGCGGCAGTCGTCGCGGCAATCGAGATTCTCGATGCCGCTGACCTGTCCGATCAGGATGCCCTCGCACAGGCAATCACGAACTGGCATGGTGACCGTCCCAACCCTTGGTTGGACGAGGCGACGCTGCGAGCTCGTCGCAGCGAGCTCGAAAGACAACTCACCGCAACCGGTGTCGATGACCGTGTCCGTGCGGATCTGTTGTTCGTTGTGGACTATCTCACCGCCCGGCCGGTGGGCGGGTACCTGCAGCAGACCAGTGTGATGGTCGACCCTGGCGACGAGGTGAAAGGCCGCATGCAGGTCTTGTTGGACGTATTCGCCAGGAACCCGAAGGCCGCGCGGGCGATGATGAGTGCAGAGACCGCGGTTCTGGTAGAAGCAGATCAGGAGGCTGTTCGGGAAGAGGGCCGCCAGATCCTTCGTGGGCATCAGCCTGCCTCGCCTTGGCCCGAATACATCGACCGAGACATGGTCGGTGACCGGTTGCACCGCTACGCGGAGGCGATGCAGCACGTGATCGACTACGCGCGCTATCTCGCCACTGATCCCGATGCCGAGATCTACATGCACGAGACCGGCGGTTCCTATGACGAGATCTTCGACATCCTCGATATTGTCCGCGACGAGCGGGCCCATTTCACCGCGATGGCGGAGCAACGCCCTGGCCTGGTAGAGATCGAGCGGCAGCAGCTGAAGGCGTTGCTGCGCGACTTCGATGTCGGTATATCGACCCAGCTGCCGGAACTGCTGTGGGCCGATGACCGTTCCAAGCGGGAAGCCGACTACCTGCGTGGGAGCCAACATGCGAGCACGTTGTCGCAGCATGTTGAGCAGCAGATGAAGGCCGTGCTCACAGCGGCCGGGGTCACCGGCCTAGACAAGGACCGGCTCCACGTGCCCTCGGGTTCCGTCGCCTTTGAGTTGAGCCGGATTCGCGACTGGATCTACATGGCTGGAACCAACACCGACGGCGACAGCGACGCTGGGAACCGAGAGCGGAGGAACAAGTCGGTGGCCGCGTGCGGCCAAGCACTCGTCACCGCCGGGGTGCCGCAACCGGCGCGGGCACAGGTCAAGGCGATCCTCGATGCTGGGTTCGCGGATGCGGAAAGGTTCAGCGGGTCCTTTCGAATCCGGATGCAGCGGTGGACAACCCGCAGTGCTCACACTTCCGCAAAGGAAACATCCCTCCCCGAAACCGCGGCGGCCACGGGAGCCCGCCCACTGATCGAGGCGGCCGGACTGGACTCGGTATCGATTGCAGCTGGTGAGCTCACCGACACCCAGATGCTACCGAATGCCGCAACAGGAACTGCGGCGACAGATGTCGGCATCGAGACGGGAGCAGACCTGTGACCTGCCCTCACCCTTTGCACCGTTGTGTCGCCATGGTGTTCGTCAGCGGAACCACAGTTCGGTGGCCTGCGGGAAGTGTCAACAGATCTGCGGTGGGCCTCGCAACGGCGTCGTGCTCCGAGGAAAGCGACAAACAGTGAGAAAGAAGACCGGAAGATCCATCACAAACGTCGGCGAAGCACCAGTCCGCGAAGGTCCGCGACCTGCAAGTGCGACGAGAACCTACAGCAGGTATAAGGAAATCGATGCCGTGGTGCGCGACGCGGCCATCGCCGCGGTGGTGGCGCTCGAGGGGCAAGGGCAGTCCGAATCGGCGGCTCGTCGCGCGGTCGCCGACCAGATCGGGGTGTCGGCCAGCGCCATTCGCGAGTGGATGCGCGCAGCCGAAGGCCGCCACCGCAAAGTCGCCTCGCCCTCGCAGCTGCGCCGCGAGCTGGCCGACACCCAAGCACGACTGGCGGTGTTCGAGCAACTCAACCGCGACCTCGTCGCCGCTCTGCACGCACGCCGCCACGGCAACCACACCGAACCCATTGTGCCGCGATGAGCACCCGCGCCAGCTTTGACCCCCCAACTGTGGTGGCGGAACTCGACCGTCTGCACGAAGTCGGCAAGCCCGGAACGCAACTATGAAGCCGGGCGCCCTCGCCGCAGCGACGATGATCGTGTGGCTGACCGCGATCAGCATGGTCGTCCTTCTCATGCTCGACGACAACAAATCCGACTGCACCCCAACCAGATCAGCGCCCGGCACACAGATCTCGCCAGGGTCGAAGGTCGCGCCGATGAAAACGGGCACCTACCGGATCACCTCAGGATTCGGCCCACGCGAGGGGGGTGAGTTCCACCGGGGCGTCGACATGGGCGCGGACGCGGGAACACCGATCTACGCCGCAGCCGACGGCGTCGTCGCCGCGGCCGGCGCCGCGGACGGCTTCGGTGCCTGGATCGTATTGGACCACAACATCGATGGGGAGGCGATGTCGACGGTGTACGGGCACATGTTTCCCAACGACATCACCGTCAGCGCAGGCGAGCACGTGTCCGCGGGCCAGCAGATCGCCTTGGTCGGATACAACGGCCAAACCGTGCCCGCGGGACCGGGTGGTGCGCATCTGCATTTCGAAACCTGGAGCGGTACCCGGCTGGGTGGAGGGCAGGCCCAGGATCCCGCGGCCTGGTTGGCCGGTGCCTCCGATCCCGCTGGCGGCCAGCGGGATTCGACTCCGAATCCGAGCACCCGCGTTACTACGAGTCAACACGATCCGGACGTCACCGTCTCGGAACCGGGTGCAGTATTGCCGCCGTTGCCACCGGAGAAGGGATCCGAGGAGCACCTGCAGGTCGACGCGGTACGCGTGGCGCGCACGATCGCGGTGCAGTTCCCCGAGATCGCCCGCATCGGGGGATGGCGGCAGACCGACAAGATCGCCGATCACCCGCAGGGCCGCGCCGTGGACGTCATGATCCCCGACTACACCAGCGGTGAGGGGAAAGCCCTGGGCGACAGAGTCGCCGATTACGTGATAGCCAACGCCCAGGCCCTGCGCGTGGAGTATGTGATCTGGCGCGGGGTGTACCGGCCCGTGAACGGCGAACCCGCGACTCTGGAGAGCGACGGGTGGGGCGATACCGCCAACCACATGGATCACGTCCACATCACCGTTACCGGCGGAGGCTATCCCGACGGGTCACCGGTAACCGGTACCAGCGGGCGGCCGGGCACCGGCTGTGCCACTGCGGCGACAGTCGATGACGACCTGGCAGCGGGTACGGTGCCGGCGGAGTACGAACAGTGGTATCGCAAGGCCGGGGCGCTGTGCCCGCAGATCAAAGCCTCGCTGCTGGCCGCGCAAGGCCACGCCGAATCCGGGTTCAACCCGAAGGCGAGTTCCGGAGTCGCCGACGGCATCTCCCAGTTCCGCCCCAGCACCGCCGCCGCCATCAACCCAGACGACGGACAGCCCTACGTGCTCGACTCCGACGGCAACGGCACCGCCAGTGTCTGGGATCCCGGCGACGCCATCATCGGCCAAGGCCGCTACATGTGCGCGATCGCTCACAAGATCGACACCTGGATCGATGAAGGCACTGTCCACGCTCTCAACGGCCGCACCGAGCTGTACCTCGCGGCCTACAACGCCGGCGAAGGCGCCGTCCTCAATTCCGGAGGATTCCCTACCGGCGCCACCGACTACCAGATACAAACCCGCCCCTACGTCGACAAAATCCTCTCCACCGCACCGCAATACAGCAGGAGCTTGGATTGAATCCCGGAAGGACCGTCCGAATGATTGCCGCCCACAACCATATCCGGCTCGCAACCGTCGCCGCGGCACAAGCCCGCGGCCGCCACCGGCGAGCGAGACACGCCCCGGACATCGGCAGGTCGTCAGGCTGCGAGACCGCTATCGATCAGTGCGTGTGGCCCGGCGGCGGGGGGCGACTCCGGTGAGGAGAACTCGCGCATTGCTCGTATTGGTCGGGTTCGTGGCGGCCGTCGTGGTGACAGCGACGCTGGTCGTCGGCGAGCGCACCGACCCCGCGCCCGCGACCCCGCAACATCAACCCGGCGACGCTGACCACGACTTGCGCGGCCCGCAACCCGAAGGCGCAGCCCCGCAACTGGCCGCCGAACAAGCACTTACCGCCATGTTCAGCTGGCAGCCAGCCGCCGACGCCACCTCCGGGGCCGCATTGACTCGCGCCAGAGCCTGGTTGACCGGGGAACTGGCTCGCGCCGCCAGCGGCGCGCCCGCGAGCGGCGTGCGGGAACCGCCTCAATGGTCAGCGTGGCGGCGCTCGGAAGATGTGATCTCCGCCAGCGCCCGCGCAGATGTGGTCAGCGACTGCCGCGCCGATCAGTGCACCGTCACCACCACTGTCACCCAAATCGTGCTGCACCGAGACGGAACCACCACCCCGTACCGAACCTTGACGATCTCCGCGTTCACCGCCAGCACCGAACACGGCTGGCGGTTGGCCGACTACCGGGTCACCGCATGACATCCGGCCAACCCCTATCCCACGTCGAACAACAAGCGCGGCAGGCAACTAACATCCAAGGGAAGCGATTGACAGCACACCAGCCCAGCAAGCATGCGAGCACTGGTGCGGCCGAACCAATCACGACATCGACTTCCAACGGTACTTCGGCCACACCGACGCATATGGAGGTGTCGATGCCGAGCTTGGGCCGTTTCCTGCGCCAGATCCGTGAATCCCTGCACAATCCACGCACCCGTCGCGCGCTGTCACGCGAAAAGGCCGCGCAGCGAGTCGGACTCAGCACCGCCTACCTGATCCAGATCGAAAAGGATCTGCGAGTCCCGACCCCACAAGCGTTGCAACTGCTTACCGCCGGCTACGGACTCACCGCCGCGCAGGCCCGCCACATCCGCGAACTGAGGGAACCACCGGTGCCCGTCCTCAGCGGTGACATCGTGCGGGCACGCATCCGGCAGAGTCCGGCGGTGCTGGACCGGCTCACCCGCCTCGATCACGCACAGGTCATCGCCGCCTACTTCGACCCGTTCTGGAACCTGCTGGCCGCCAACCACACCATGCACGACACCTTCCCCGCCCTGGCCGAGGCGGGCAACTTGCTGCTGTGGCACTTCAGCACCGACGCCCGCGAGCGGCTTCCCGATTGGGAACTCGAAACCGCACAGATGGTGGCCTTACTCAAACCCACCCTGGGCGTGCATCGTCGAGCGGCCGACGCACGGCAACTACTGACCCGGCTTCAGCACGACTACGATTTCCAGCGCATGTGGACTCGGTCCTGCGAGATCACCTACCACCGAGATCCCACGACACCGCTGCGCATCCGCACGGTCACTGACCATCTGCGGGCTATCAATGTCGAGGCCAGCACGGTGTCCGACGTGCACGGCTACGTCCGGCTCTATCAAGGTCTATCTCTTCCTGAAGGCGCGATGGGTCGGTGATCAGCGGATATCTCTCGCCTGTCGATGTTGGCGCACCCGCGGAATATCCTGCCCCAGCGGACCGGATGTTGGGGGAGATCGGCAATCAGTTCCGAGGGTTGTGTCAGCACGGAACCCCTCGCCGGAACCGCTCATGCAATGCCGCGACGCCCTCCTCGCTTTGTCCTGAATCCGATACCTCGTGGGTAAAGAGTCACGAAGGGTCGGGTTTGTGGTGATGCTTGGGCGCATCAGCACAAACTGCATCTGCTTCGCTGCTGGTCAGGCCGTAATTGTTCGGGTGTGATGGAGTCGAGGACCAACTTCGGTCTGTGGTAACCGATTCCGGTCGATCGCTCAGTCCCCCGTACAGGTCGGCGCTGCGTCCTCAACCATTTTTGTCGAGCCTGAGCAGGGAACCGGCGCAGACTCTGCCCGTTCGGGTTCGCTACCGCACAACTGGAACGGCGAGCGCCCAGTCGTTCGTGAGGGCCGCCGACCGGTGTCGCGGCCCCGGGAAATGTCTTGGAGATTTCGGTGAGCGAACCAGTCGACGAGATCACCCACTCGATGGGAGCCGGGATGGTCACCGGCATCCTCCGGTCCCAGGCCCTTTATCAAATGATCCTGACGACTGCCGCCGATTCACGCGCGGCGAACGAGAGCGAGCTGCGAAAAGCGTTGAACAGCACTCGGATCGCGGCGTCCCTCCTGGAGGCGGACCAGAAGACCGAGCGCCACAACGCAGACATGGCCGGCAAGCTCCGAGAACAGGACCGCCGCGACGAAGAACTGGTATGGAAACGCAATGCCAGCGTCGAAGCCAGCGCCCGCGGAACCGCACTGAACAGCGCCCGAATCGGAGAAATCCGGTTGCGCGGCCAGAAGATGCAGTTCGAGGCCCTGCTGGCCCTTTTCCAAGACCACCGCAAAAGGGTCGAGCATACAGCCAATGTCGACCTCACCCAGGCGCGCACACGGACAACGAAGACCGAAAAAGAAATCAAGATCGCTGATTTCAAAGAACGCCAAACCGCCCGCAAAACTGAGAGAAAACACACCCGGAAGAAGAATAAGGCCGAGCGTGATCTGCTGCAGGGCCGCAATAACCGGGAAGAGGCGAAAAACATTCTGGAATTGACACTGATCCAGAGGCGCATCGATCACTTGGATCGGGTAGCAGGACTTCAAGAAACCATCGCCCACGATCAAAACGCACGCAAGGCCGACTTCGCGGCGACGGGCGCATTCGCTGCAGCCGAAAGCACGGCCGATCAGGGTCAGAAAGAGCACGAACGAGCACAGCGATTCAAAGAGCGCTTGGCCGCCGACGCGGAGGTGGACCCGAACACTTTCGCGGCGCAAGCGCAGACCGGTGGGCCGACCGAGGCCCCGATTCCTGAGGTGGCCGAGACGGTCGCGGTGATCGCGGAGGAAGTCATCATCCGCGGCGCCCTGCATGACCTCGACACCGAGCAGACACCAGGTGAACCCGGCCCTGACGATGGACCAGGGATCGGAGAGACCATCGAATCAGCCATCCCGTCACCAGAGGCCGCCGCAGGCATAGACGTCACAGCATCAACCGGCCCTGACCTAGGAGCACCGAATATCGGACCGGGCGCCGACACCGGCCCCGGGGCGATGACATGAGCCGGTCAGGAAACGCAAACGGCATGAGCCGATCAATGGCGACCGACAAATGCGGGAGCACAAGACCACACGATCGGCAGCGGTGGGGGAGTGCACGCGGCCGACCGCCGGTCGGCCAGGACGTGGTGACCGAATCTGGTCGTCGGTATCCGGTGGCCGGTGCCCGTCATCTGATTGTTGAGAACCGTTGTCGGACAGCCCGACCGCGATCCGAACGCTCACGGGGTGGCGAGTCGTGGTGGTGCGTCTGCGGCTTCGCGGCCGGTACGTGGTCGATGACATCGAAGGACGACACCGCGTCAGTATTCGCGGCCTCCATGACGATTCCGTCACTGCGGCCGACCGCGGCACCGGTGCTCAGGACCGACGGCGGCGTCGCAGTGGTAGCCGAGTCGGAGCGGTCCAGGCCGGGTGATCGACGATGAGGGATCTGTTGCGGATCAAGGCTGGCTCGGTGGGGCTGGCGGCTCGGCCGGTTGGGGTACGCCAGCAGTTGGCGTATCTGTTCGTCGTGCTGGCGTTGCGTGGCGCGTACGCGAACCTGGACGAGCATCGGCGGACAATGGCCGATACCCCGCAGGAGGTTCGCGCCCAGATGCGAACCGACGCCGAGGGGCGGTTCGACATGGCGGTGCTCGACGGTGCACCTGAGTTGCTGGCTGAATTGTTCGAGCAGGCCGTGGTGTGGAGCGAGCAATCCCCACGGGCCGCTGCCTTCGTCCGGCAACTGGTCAGCCACTATCGCGACACCGAAGGTTTGCTCGTCGACGTCGAGTCCGGCACCGTCGAGATCGACAGCCGCTTCGCCGGTGACCTCGAGCAGAACCATCGTCTCTGGATCGCCGAGCGCGAGCGCAACCATCAAGCACGTGCCGCAGCTGGGGCCATATTGCGACGCCTCTGGCCGCAGGTGAGCGAGCGGGTCGATGAGGTGGTGTGGGTGCCGCTCGACCGCGGGCACCGCGACGCGGTCCGCGCCCGGTTGACCGCGCTCGGCGTGGATGAATCGGTCTGCAAGACAGTTGCTTTCGTCCTCGCCTATCTGAGCGGCAACACCGTCGATGTGAATTTTCTGGAGGAAGCACCAGTACTGGTCGATCCTGGCGAGGAAATCAAACCCGCGATCGACGGCGAGATCCGCTTTGTCCAGGATCCGGAGGACTCGTGGTTCGGCGACATACGTGATATGACCGAGCCCTCTCCGTGGTGGGAATCATCGACTGCGCTGCTGCGAGCCGACGATCGTGATCGGGCCGCGGCGGCCCGCGCGTCCGCGGTGCTGCGGTCCGGGCCGGTGTCAGCGCTGTGGCCCGACCACGTCGATCGACGACAATTGCAATATCTGCTGACTGAATATCGTGCCCACTTGAAGGATTTCGCCCAGACGGCACGGCTGCTGGTCGACAGGCCCGCAGCGCTCGCTGGACGCGACTGGGACTACCTGCACACGAGCGTGGTGTCACTGCGGCATCAACGAGAAGCTCTCGAGACCGGCGCGCGCGAGGGGCTGGGTTTACTCGACATCGAGCGGATCCGGCTTGGCCAGGTGCTGCACGAGTGCGACCTCGGTGACATCGACACCAACCACGCGGTCTTCGCTGGGGCGCTCTACCAGCGCGACTGGGACCATGCGCGGCTGTCCGAGCGCGGTGAGCGGTTCGCCGAGAACGCCGCCGAGGTGATCAACGATGCTCTGCGGGGGGCGGGCAAGAGTTTCCATCAGTTGAACCTGGACCACGACTGTCCCGACGAGTTCTCCGATATCGATGAGTGGTCGATTCTCGTTCGGCTCTCACGGATCACTCGCGGCGGCCCCGATCGGGAGAAGGACATACGCGAACTGGTCGTAGCGCTGGACACGTTCCTCACTGGGGCCGTTATGAACGAGCACACCCTCACTCTTCTGCGCCGCCAGATCAGTGCCTACCTGGAGTTGGCTCAGGCCCAACACGATCACATCACTGCCAATAGGGCGAAGTGGGATGAACGACTTGGCGCGGTGTGTGCTGCACGCGACGCCGGGGAACTCCGACTCGCCCCGTTCGGGACCGACGTGACCGCGCCACAGCCAACTCCGTCACGCGAACCGGCCAGCAGCGATCTGCGGTCGGTCATCGGCGCTGCGTTACCCGATGGGATTGTGCGCCAGGCTCGGCTCGACGTGCCCGTGCGTGCTGATGATGTCAGCGACACCCAATCCGGCCCCGAACCGGCTGCGCAGCTATGAGACGCCCCATCAGCCAAGCGCGTGCGTCAGAGGTTCCGTCGTGGTGCGGGAGAACAGCCGGTCGAGTGAGGTGCAGCAAGGTCGCTGAAAGCCGTTGGTGCACTGCGCGATCGGGGGCCTCGCGCAAGATCGGGCTCGGAATTTCTGTGGCGCTGGGCGAAGGAGTCACACCCCAGTTGCCGAGGGCACCTCGTGATGTGGGATCGAGGTGAGTGGCGGTGGACCAACGGCACAGTCCAGGTTTGGGATCGACGCGGACTGGCATGGTGCCGCGCGGAGCACGCCAACAGCTGGCCTACCTGTTCGTCGTTGTTGCACTGTACCGGGCAGCCGCTGAGCGCGACGCGCATAGAAAGAAGATGGAGAACACGCCGGAGAGCGAGCGGACTGCCCGGCAGCAGGCCGTCGAAAACACGCTGCTCACCGGTCACCGCGATCGGGGCCGCGAAGAAACGGCTGACCGGCTGCGGCATGCGCTGCTGTGGAAGGACACCTCCACGGTGGCCGCGAGAGCTGTGGAGCACCTCGTTGCCCATTACCACCTCGTAGAGGGGCTGATCATCGACATCGAGGCGCGCACCGTCGAGATCGACCCCACCTTCGACGCAGCCGCGCAGCAGAGGCGGCGTGGTTTGATGGTGGAGCACAACCATCACAGCCGAGCCATCGGTGCGGCGCTGGCAGTGCTGACAAAGTCGGCGACTCCGCTGCCGCACAGTGTGGCATCCGCGCTGGTGGTGCCAGCTACACGCACCGATCGCGTCGCCCTCGATGCGGAACTGCGTGCGCTCGGGGTGAGCGAATCCGACAGTAGAACTGCGATTTTCGTGCTCGCCTACCTCAGCGGAAATACTGGTGACCTCGACTGTGTCGATGAGGTACCTGTCCTGATCGACCCGGGCGAGGACGTCAAGCCCGAGGTGGCGCGCCATCTCGCGGGCCTTCTGAGCGGTGATCGACTGGCCCACCGCGAGTTTGACAGCGGCTGGTGGGAGAGCGCGAGGAAGCTGCTGAATCCGAATGACCGGGCGCTGGCCGACACTGCGCGCAGCGAGACTCTCGCACACCGGGGGCTACCGATTCCCGTGCTGTGGGCCGGGCACATCGATCGTCGACAGCTGACCTCGCTGGTGTGGGACTACCGCGATCGAATCCGCTCCGCTGTCGATGCTGCTGAGATGATTGCTACCGTCCCTGCACTCGATCCCCGGGACTGGGGCATGCTCGCGGGCCTGGTCGACGTGCTCGCGGAGCGACGCATCGCGATCGAGGCTGTCTTCAGCGACGACGCCAACACACTGCTCGACATCGAAAACACGCGGCTTCGTCACGTCCTGGACAGCCTCGACCTCGGCGACACCCGCGTCGATCGCCTGCTGTTTGTCGGTGAGCTGGCGCTGCGCGATACGGACCTGTCGCGCCGAAATGGGCGCGGTGACCGGATAGCTGCGGTCGGTGCCGCCGCGATCACCGGGGCCGTGCACACCGTCAGGACACCCGCGCACCCGCAGGACCTGTCGTACGCCGGGACCGAGGCGCTGGGCAGGCTGGATCAGCATTCAACCTATGTGCGGCTGTCGGCGATCGCCAGCGGGCACGTGCCACTCTCGCAGGGCGCGACAGAGCTGACCGACGACATCGAGAATTTCCTGGGCGGGACAGCGCCGGACTCAGCGGCTTTCGTGGTGCGAAGTGAGGTCGAACTATGGCTGGATTCGGCCGCCAGCCAGGGTCAGGAGATCATCTCGCGCAAGGCGGCATGGACCCAACGCATCACCGGAGCCCGCGCCACAGGTGACAACGGCACTCTCGCACCACGCGAGCTCGGCACGCCACAGCTCACTGCCGCTGAACACTCAGACCACACCACCTCGCTGATCGTCGACGCACTTCCCGCCGATATCGACCGCACGACACACAGCCCTGCCCGCGTCCACTCCGGCGTCGAGCCGCCGACCGGTCCCGGCGTGGAAGCGACGGCGCAACTGTGAGCGCACCAAAATTCCCCGACCACCGACGAGTGAGCACAGGGCGGTGTCGGACATCGCGATACCTCATTGGGTTCTCGCCGGTCAGCACCGAACGCGCCGAAAAGCTCACTTGTGCGTCGGTAGGCGAGGTACCGAAGACGGAAGGCGATATCCGGTGAGCCCGGCGCGTGAGTCGCGGCGGCGCAGCACCTCGGGCATGGGTCCGGAGTTGGCGCGGCTGCTCGTGGGATTGGCGGTGATCGGAGTCGGGTTGGGCGCGTGGGCAGCGCTGAGTCTGGGCACCATAGCTGCCGGGCAGCCGGTGAACTGGAATCCCACGGCGGCGCTGCTGGAAGTGGTGTTCGGCAGCCGGGCTTGGCCGTGGCAGTCCACACCGATAGCGGTCCTCGAGATCGCCGGTGTTGTCGGGGTGTGGATGCGATGGCGGCGTCGTGGCGGCAGGCCGTCGGTGGATTCGGCCGCCCGCACCATGCAACGCCCTCGCGAGTTGCGGGTGGCGCGCGTGGCCGACAACGCCGCCCAGGCGCCTCGACTGCTCAAGGACGCCGCCCCCGAGATCCAGCAGATGAAAGGCCCGCTGCTCGGCTACACCGTCGCCGGCAACCTCGCCCTACACGTGCCTGCTGAACTTGGAGTGTTTGTCGAAGCCGGTACCCGTACGGGCAAGACTATGGCCTGGGCCATCCCCGCGGTACTGGCCGGGTGGGGGCCGGTGGTGGCGACCTCGAATCGCCCCGACCTGTACCGGCACACCTGTGGGGGGCGGCGATCGCGTGGGCGGGTGTGGTTGTCGGACCCTCAAGGAGTGACCGGCACGGTGGAAATCGGGTTCTGGGTCAACCTGTTGCGTTATGTCGAGACTTTGTCGGCGGCGCGGAAGCTGGCTTCGTTCTTCGTCTCGGCGTCGAAAGAGAAGGACGCGCGGGTGGATTCGTATTTCGATGGCGGCGCGCAAGATCTGCTGGCGACCTACATGCTGGCTGCTGCTTGTGCCGGTGGGGACCTGTTGCATGTCGCGGACTGGTTGGGCTCCGACCAGGACCAGACCCCGGCGTTGGTCCTGCGCAAGGCTGGCAAACATCGTGCGGCCCAACGCATCACCGAATACCAAGCCCTCTACGCACGCCAGCGTGACGGCCTCTACGACATGGCGCGCCGATTTTTGAATGTGCTCTCCGATGAGGTGTACGCCTCGATGGTCATCCCACCACGACGGCGCACTATCAGCGCCCACGAATCTGCTGACGAGGTGGTCGTCACCGTCACCGTGCAGGACAAGGTGATGCATCATCTGCACGAGTTCGATCCCCGCGCGTTCGTCGCCTCCAATGACACCCTCTACGCGTTGAGTATGGAAGGACCGGACTCGGCGGCCCCGCTCACCGCTGCGTTGGTCGGGCAACTGCTGGAAGCCTCCCTCGCGGCGGCGCGGGCACGTCCGGATGGGCGATTGAAGGTGCCGTTGCTGGCGGTGCTCGACGAGGCCGCGAATACCTGCCCGATCGCGAGTCTGCCCAACTACTACACTTACGCCGGCGGTCACGGCGTGATCTTGATGACCCTCGTGCAAGTGTTGGAACAGGGCGAGGATCTCTGGGGTGCCAATGGTCTGAAAACTATTCGCGCCCAGGCGATAGAGGTCTACGGCGGCGGTATCGGTGAGATCGAATTCCTCCAGCAGTGGTCCCGGATCGCCGACGAACACGATGTCGCCGACCACTCCTACAGCATCGGTGCGGGCGGACGTAACCGCACCGTGAACTGGCGCGCCGAAGCGATCCTGAGCGTCGCAGACCTCGCGGCACTACCCAAATCCCGGGCACTGGTCCGGCTCCCCGGCCATAAACCGATCCTCGTGCGCAAGGTGGCATGGCCCGACACCGAGTATGCCGACCAGATCCGAGAATCTCTTGCCGAATTCGATGACGACGATCAACCTCCAGAGATATTGGTGGGCAAAGGATTTCAGCTATGAACGCGCCAGCTTCACCGTCCTCGCCAACTCCGGCTCCACCACCGAAGTTCGCCGACTTCGTCACCTTCGCCGAGAAATGGCTCCTGCCCGTCGTGAGCGTGCGGTTGGCCGAGAACCGCCGCGAAGGCACCAATACCTGGTGCACGCAATGGTGGAGCCACCGTGCGGTCGCGGTGCGGATCGCGCACCTACACCGGGGATTCGAAGCTGCGCGCGTCCGTAAGGACGGCGGTGCGGTGAATCTATATCTGCTCAATCACGTCGACGCTCATTTCCGGCGAATTCTCGACGCCGTCAACGGACCCCTGCACGCTTGCACTCGCGCCCACCATGTCGCGCTGGCCTCTTTGCCGTTCGACCCGGTGCCTCTCGGGTGGTTCGGCCCTGAACTGAGCTCCCGCTCCAAAGCCCGGCCCGCCGAACCCGAGGGAGAGCAGGAGAAAACACCGCCGTTGCGGTTCGGCACCTTCATCGATTTCGTCGAACAATGGTTGCTGCCGGTGACCTCGGTGCGTCTGGTCGGTAAGAACCGTGAGCAGACCTACACCTGGTGCCGTCAATGGTGGCGCCACCGCGGGGTGTCCCTACGCTTCGCCGCACTGCACGCTGTGTTCGAGGCGTCCCGGGTCAGCAAGGACGGTCTCGCGATGAGCAGTCTGTTCATCTCCCACATCGACCCTGAGATGCAATACGTCCTCGACGCCGCGAACGGACCACTGCACCGTTGCACACCTGATGTCCATGTCGAGATGACCGGCCTGCCCTACGCCGAAGTTCCCCAGGCTTGGTTCGGCCTGCCGGGCACCGACACCCCTGTCGAAGACCTGGGATTCGGCCCCGACTTCCGCGCTCTGAATCCGCGACTTCGTCGTAGCTGACGGCGGCAAAGGTCGATGCAGGAATACGTCGCGCCGTGAAATCGAATGCGGGCAGAGCTGATTCGACCCGCGATCAACGGCCAGGCATTGTTCTTCGCCCAGCTCACCGACGAGGAGCGAGACAGCTCTCCTCGCGGGTGGCCCCCGGCAGCGGGAACCCGACGATGTCCTGACTGACGACCCCGGTATGGCGGGTCGAGCCGGTCGTTGTCGTCACTGCGTGCCGAACGGCGGGGTGCTCTCGGTACCCGTTTCGTCGGCGGCGCAGCAACCGATCCCACCCGGTGGTGGATTCCAGCATCTCCCGCCCGCGTCACGATCACAGCAACTCGGTTGCAGCGCTGGTACATCGGTCCATGCCGGGGCAAGATGGAACGACTCGTGGTCCCAGGTGCCGAACCACCAGTGATCCGAGCGAGCAGTCGCATATGGCGGAGGGGAGGTGCGGGTGCTGAGCATCCCGTCGTTCGAAGCGGCTGAGAACGCTGCGGCCCAGCACATGCGCGCCCTCGGATTCCCCGATGCCAAGGTCACACCCCGCGGAGCCGATGGCGGAATCGATGTGACCAGTTCCCGTGCCCTCGCTCAAGTCAAATGGCACACCACCCCTACTGGCCGCCCCGATATACAGAAGATCTACGGTGCACGCGGGCGCAGACATCACCTCGAAATGCTGTTCTTCTCAGCCACCGGGTACACAACCCAAGCAGTCGCGTATGCCAACGAAGTCGAAGTCGCACTCTTCACCATCGACCAAAACAACGGGCTCACACCGCGAAACAAGCCAGCCCAGGCCATGATGGCGCGGACGCGGAACGCGAGGAATCGCGAACGGTACGAGCAAGCGCTACTGCTCGCAATCTTCTCCTTACTGGTGATCCTCACCGTAATTCGCAAATTTCCGAAGCTCTCAGCACTTGCCGCGTCGGCGACAGGCTGGATTACAGGTATAGCCCTGCTTTTCCAGGGGAAGACCACCCCCGCAATGATTTGGATGGGCGTCGGGGTCATTGGCTTCCTCGGTGTCCTGATCATCCACCTTGCTTGGGATCCGCGCCGAGACACTTCCAGACCGCCAAGATACTGACCGGGCTCGACCAGCTTCAAGTCCGGGGCTGGCAGTCCCGGCGCCGCTTCGCAACGGTCATCTGCAAGGGCCCTGGCCTCTGGCACCACGCCCAGACGGGGTTTCGCGCTGGGGTTCGAGGGTTACTGGCAGGCTCGTATACGAATGATGTGTATTCCCGGCGTATTCCGGACGTTCCGGTTTGTACTGCGGGGCAGGCGGTTTGGTGCTTGGCTTGGCTGCCGATGGGGTTGGCGAGGTGGCTAGAGGTCTACTCCGTGCTCGTCTGTGGGATCGGGTGGTTGCTCGGCTGAAGGGTCCACGGAGGTGGCCGGATCGGGGCTGGGTGCTCGAGGGGGAGATTCGGGTTGGGGTTGTTCGGCGTCGCGGTGGCGGCGTTGGTATTGCTCAGCGGCTAGGGCTGTGAGTTGTTCTGTCAGGCTGGTGAGGTCGGTCTCGGGGTGGGTTGTGGGGGAGTGATGCTGGGGGGTGGTGCTGTCGCGGCGGGCGCGGGGTCTGGCGAGGATTGCGTCCCATTCGTGCTTGGGTCCGGCGAGCAGTTCGGCGTCGCGGCGGGCGTCGTGTTCGTCTCGGCGAGCACGTTCGAGTTGGGTGACCAACGTCTGTTTGTCGGTTGTGAGTGTCGCCAGTGTGGCGTCGAGTTGCGCACGCTCGTTGCGCGAGGCGCTGGCTCGGGCGGCCCGCGCAGCGGCCATCTTTCGTGACACGTCACCGACTTGGTTCCGAATGGCTTGGACTTCGGCGGTGGCGTCGCGGGCGCGGGTGATGGCGTCGGCCGCGGCGATATCGTCGTTGCGCTGCCGTTGGGCCGTTGGCGGCGATGACGAGGCAGCGGCATCGAGTTCACCGGCCAGAGCCAGGTGCTGGGTTAGTTCTGTGATGTGCTGGGCTAGTTCGGCATCGCTGAGTTGATGTGGCGTCGGCGCGGTGACGGTTGCCGGGTCGGCGGCGGGGGCAGTGTCGGCGGTCTTGATGTCGGCGAGGTTGTGGTCTTCGACCCATTGCGCGATGACAACCTGAACGCTGAGTGGTGCGCGGCGCCAGTCGCGTCGCAGGAACGCGAGTGCTTCGGCGGGGGCTCGGGTCGCGGCGATGAAGGCGCATCGGTATTCGATGTAGTGGGCGGGGTCGTGGGGCGGTATTCCGGGCTGGCCTTCGTCGCGGCAGTCCGAGCACAGTCCGTCGGGGTGATCGAGGCGTCGGGCACGGGGATCGAAGGAGGGCCGGTCGCGGACCGGCAGATCGAGTTCACAACTGACGCATGGAAGGTTCATGAGTTTTGCGGGGGGGAAGGCGGGGCCTTCACCGCTTCCATATTCGGGATCGCGGTAGGTGCGTTCGTCTCCAAGAGGGTCGATGACGTCGCCAAGGCTGATGCGGTGTAGCTGGTCTTCACCGGGGTGGAGTGCGTCGTCGGTGCTGGAACCGTGCAGCTGGTTCTGACGGTCGGCGGCGACGCGCCCGCGCTGCTGTTGTTGGGCGGGGG
The DNA here is from genome assembly GCF_040654375.1 of Nocardia sp. NPDC050710. NCBI lineage: Bacteria > Bacillati > Actinomycetota > Actinomycetes > Mycobacteriales > Nocardiaceae > Nocardia > Nocardia sp. NPDC050710. The sequence goes on from NZ_JBFAHV010000018.1 coordinate 109,977, forward strand.
TGCGGATCTCGGAGAGATCGACCCGCTGACGGTTATCGCGCGGCGGTTCCCATCGGGGAGTTTGTTCACGCCGGAACAGGCCGGGGTCGGTATCTGGGATGCAGGCTCGGATCACCGGTGCGAGGCGGGGGTTGAGCGTCGCGTCGTGGATGAGGCGGGCCTTGGCGACCGGAAATGCGTAGGCCCGCAGAGTCGCCGCGACGCGCCGGATGGTGGAGCGGTGGGTATCGGTGAGCGGCAGTTGCGCCAGCAGTGCGTATGCCTGGTCTGTGTCACCGGCAGCGAATCGTGCGTATACGGCACGGATCTGGTCGGCGAGCGCGGCGACGGCTAAATCGTGGCCGTTGTCGGCGGGTGCGGTGTCGGGTTCCGAAGCGTCGTCGGTGTGGTCAGCCATGGTGTGCTCCGGTGGGGTGGTGAGGAGTTCGGCGACGTCGTCGGGGATCGGGCTTTCCTCGGGCTCGAACGCGGGATCGGGGGGTGGTTCGACATCGGTGGGAGCGGACTGGGTGGGTAGGTGGTGGGCGATGGCGTCGATGCGCCAGGCCAGAGCGGTGGCGAGCTGGTGGGGGCGTGGGCGGTCGCGGTCAGATCGGCGGCCGTCGAGCAGGAGTTCGCCTGCGAGGGTGAGGAGTTCGAGTGCGGTCCACGGTCGCCGTGGGGTGTTCTGGTCGTCGGCGCTGAGCGGGAGGGTGGTGGTGAGTGCGTGTTCGACGGCGGCGATGACGGTGGACCAGGCGGGGTCGGCGATGATGCGGGCGGCGGTGTGTTCGCCGAGCACGATGGCCAGGTCCGGCGTCCACGACGGTCGCAGTCCGCCCTCGGGGCCTGCGGTGGTGGTGAGGGCGCCGGGTTCGAGGTCCAGGCGGGACCAGAGGGCGGCGGCGGGCATGTCGTCGGGGAGTGGGCGGTGCGCGGCGGCGTCGGTGAGCAGGGTGGTGACGTCGATGCCGGCACGGTGGGCGGTGTCGAGGCGTTCGGCCAGGATTGGCCAGAACGGGTCATCGGTGATGCGGTCGTCGAGTTGTTTGACCGCGGCGGCCCAGTGGGTGGCGGCGAGGTTGGTATCACCGATGGCTTCCCGAGCGCGCAGGGCGAGGTGGTGGTGGTAGCGGCGTTCGGCGGTGGTGTGCCGGGCCGGCCCGGCCGGGCGCAGGTCCCCGGTGGCGACGTGGGTGGCCGCGCGCCACACCGCCAGGTCGGCGAGTAGTTCGGGATCGGCGCCGACCAGAGGTCGCGCCCACACCGGCGCGGTGGACACGGTGACGCTGTGGGCGGTGTCGCGCAGTTGTCGGGCGAGGTCGGCGACGATGCGTGCGAGCGCGGCGAGATAGTCGCCGAATTCTGGATGCTCGGCCAGCCCCGTGGGGATGCCGGGCAGCCACGGTAGCGATCCTGGGGGTGTTGAGTGTTCACCGGTGGTGTCGAGCCGCCAGTCCAGGACCGCGGCGATGTTGTCGGCGGTGGCGAGCTCACGCCCGGCGATGGCCTCGCGCAGCGCGGTGATCGGGTCGCGTCCGGACAGGGCGAGGGTGGCCAGGTGCTGGCGCAGTACTGGCCATCCGGCGCCGGAAGTCAGTGTCGGGAGCAGGGTTTCGGCGTCGACGTCCAGCGCTGCCATGGCGTCGGTGCCGAGAGCGTGTTCGGTGGCGACGGCGACGGCTTCGAGGTAGACATCGACGGCGCGCCCGATCCGCATCAGGGGGTCGAGGGCGTTGCGGAGTTCGGTGTGAGCGGAAGCGGCGGTGCGGTCGCGGCCGAGGACGGCGATGAGGATGTCGGTGGCTGTTCGGGGTAGCACCGCGTGCTCGGTCCAAAACGATTCCTCCGGCGCACCGTCGAGAGCGGTGGTCACATACAGGTGGTTGGCGAGCCAGCCGCGTGTGATGGCGACGTAGAGCTGGTAGCGGCTTTCATGACCGGTCACCACAGTGTGGGAGGTGCCGACGGTGACTCCCTGCACGGAGCCGATCGTCGCCGCATAACCCAGGCGAGTGTGCTCGGCGACGTAGTCGGCGGGCAGATGCACGGCCGCACCGTGTCGTCGGCGCGGAAGCTGGCGCAGCGCAGTGATCGAGCCGTCGGCGTGCACGGCGGTGACTGTCCACTGGTAGCCGTTACGGACGAAGTCGTTGGTGCCGACGGACAGTCGCCGGTTGTTGAGGGTGGTGCGGATCGTGTCACCGGCCGAGGCGTGCTGGCCGTCGCCGAGTTCGACCTGGGGGCCGGGATCCTCGACGTCGGTGAGGCGGTACTCGCGGGCGAGGGTGTTGAGTTCATCGACCACGGAGTGGGTCGCGGCGAGCATGATGGTGTCGCGTCCGTCGGTGTAGTCGGCGAGCCATGCGTGGAAGGCCTTGTCGACCACCGAGGCGGGACTGCCGATGTGGATGCGGTCGCGGTCGAGGTAATAGCCCAGCCCGGCCGGGTCTCCTTCGCGGATGGCCAGGCTCGCCGCAGCTTCGGCCTGGTCGGTGAAGCGCACGACGTGGGTGAGGGTCAACGCGTCGGTACCGGCGGCGTGGATCATGTCGCGGGCTGCGCCACCGGCATCGATCGACTGCAGCTGCCATCGGTCGCCGAGCAGGCGCACGGTGGCGCCGCGTTCGAGCAGGAAAATCAGCACCCGCAGCCGCGACAGGTCCGGGATCTGGACGTGCTCGTCGATGATCACCAGGGTGGTGTCGTCGATATCGAGGATCCACTGCGGCAACGACGGTGGCGGTGCGTCGGAGTCGAACATCACCGACTCCGCGGTGGGTGTGTGCCGGTCGAGCACATCGAGGAGTTTGTCGACGGTATTGACTGGGGCAGAGATCTCCTCGCCCAACTCACCGGCGGCTTTCGCGGTCGGTGCCAGCCCGCACACGGTGCCGCCGGAGGACAGCCACGCATCGGCCAGCACCATCATGGCGGTGGTTTTGCCGGTTCCGGCGGGGGCGTCAGTGATCTGGATACCGAGCCCGGAGGTCGCGAACGCCCGGATGACTGCTTCTTGTCCTTCGTTGAGTTGGCGGTCACGGTTGTCGGGGTGGGTGTTGTAGGCGGTGATCGCGGCATCCACGACCGGAGCCGGCACGGTGCGTCCTCGGGATGCGGCGATCATCGAGATCAGCTGCGCCTCAGTGGCGATGGTCTCCGGAGAGGTGTAGAGCTGGCTGTCCGCGGTGGTGAACGCGCTGGCGCCGTCGGCACGGCGAAACAATTCTGGGGGCGTGCGCAGTGCGGGTTCGGCGCGGCGGTCGGGGTCACCGCGCGCCACCGACCGGGTCGGGGCCAACGCCTCCGCCGCGACCGCCTCGACAACCCACGCCCACTGGTTGGGATGCACAAGACCGCGAATGACGCGTTCGGCCTCGCTGCGCACGTGGGTGCGCTGCCAAACCGAACGTTCAGCAGAAATCGTGGCGATCACCTGATCCGCGCACCGGGCGATCCAACTCAGGTCGATGCGTGGTCGCATCGGGCGCACCGGCTTCATGACCAGCGCCAGCATCGCCATGACCGCGTCGCGACTGCCCAGAGCCTCTACGGCCTGCTCGAACCACATGCCGCGCTGCTCGGCCAGTGAACGCGGCGCGTGTTTGCGCGGGCGAGTCTCCAGGGTCGCCCGCTGCATCAGCCCATACATTTCCCGCGTGGTGGGATCGCGCCCCAACTGTCGCTGGAACTCGACACTCAGCGCGCCCAGCCGCGCGGTGATCGCGGCGTCGCGTTGGGAGAAGTAATCGATCAACGCGAGATCGACACCGATGAGCTCCCGGATCGGGCGCTTGCTCGGATCGGTGCCAGGCCGCTCCGCGAAATGCCACCCGAGCAGGTCTTCCACATGATGCTCGAGACGGGTGTTGTAGATCTCGCTCGCCGTGACCGCGACCCGATAGAACATCGACCCGTCCAAGGTGCGCCACTGCCCGTCAGCTGCGCGGACTCGGTTGGCGACGACGATGTGGGTATGGAAATCCGGGTCACCGCTTCTCGAGTCCCGATGCTCGAATTGGACCGCGATCATCCCCTCGACATCGACTTGGCGGACACCGTTGCGCCCGACCCGGGTATAAGTAGCGTGAGTTTCGATGTAGTCCACGGCATCTCGGACCGCCCTGCGGTCGGCTTCGGCGAGCAGTTCCGCAATCGGCAGCGGCGCCAGCGCACGCACGACCGACACACTCTTTGGACCCGAAAAGCACCAGCCAAAGGCTGCGACCGCGGTTGTCTGGTTTCGACTGTTGCGGGCCACCCACCCCGATAACTCGCGTTCGTTGAGCGGGTCGCGCCCCAGTTCGTATCGGAACATGCCCAACGCGACCGCGGTGCGGATGCGTGCGCGAACCTCGTCGGGAACAGGGTCGCTGGCAGCCAGACCCCGGTCGGTGTTGTACTCGGCGAAAGCCCGTGCGCATTGTTGGCGAAACGCGGTCTCACCGTTGTAGATCCGGTACGGGCGACCGAGGCGGCTTGCCTTCTCGGCGGCGCGCTCGGCCACCTCTCGTGAGGCACCGGCCGCGATTTCCAGGGCAACGATCTCGCCGGTGATCGCCGCTGCCTGCGGATGGATACCCAACCCGAACAACGCGTGCATCTGTTCCTCGGTGACGATGTCGCCGACGTTCACACGCGAGGCATCGACCTCCCGGACTCGGATAGTCTCTCGGTCCTGATCAACTTGCGGGGCTGGATCGACCTTGATCTCGCCATCGACCTCTGGGGGATCGGAGTGCTGATCTCGCTCGGATTTCCGGTCGCGGTAGGTGATCGTCAGTCCAGGCAGCCCTGAACCGAGCCATGTTCCTGGTGTCTCACCGCGTGCGGAGTAGTAGTCGGCCAGCGCGGAGCGGCCCCGTTCGGAGGCGTCGTGCGCTGCGACCTGCCGGGTGTAGTACTTGTAGCCATCGCCTGCGGTGACCTTGTGCAGGGTCGCCGTCACCACTCCATGACACGACGCTGAACATGTTGTCCGCCAGCCACTTTGGTGATGCAAGCCGCATATAGGCAAACCAGCAGCATTCGCTCGTTACCGGTGCGTTATCCCAGATGCAAGAGGTCTGCACGTGGAAGCGGGGGAAATGAGGGGAGGTGGGGCGGGAGGGGAGAGAGTGGGAGGTGCGGGGGGAAGTCGATGAACAGAAGACGAGAAGAGGTGAGGGTAATCGTGGAGGGCACGGGCGACGCAGTGGTCGTTCGCCGCCGATGGGGTGCCAGAAAGTCAGACACGGCGCGAAAAGCCGTCCCCGGGCAGCGGCCCGCGCGCCCGCGCGGATACATCGCGGGCGCGCGGGCGGCGTGCGTGGCGTCAGCGTCGTTCGGAGGAGACGGAGGGCACCGTCGAACGCACGATGCCGGGGTCGGTGTTCACGGGCGTGATCGTTGCTGCCACTGAGCTCAGCTCGCGGCGTCGAGTACGACGAGCTGATCGCGCTGTTCGAGTTCGGCGAGGATGTGGGCGGTGGCGATGCGGTGTGTCTCGCTCGGCGGCACGTCGCCTGCGCGGGTGAGGTTGATGGTGGCGGTGGCCTCACCGTATCCCGGGATCGGGATGATGATGGTCTTGGTCTTGGGCGGCAGATACGCCTCCAACCCGAGTTCGGTGATGGCGACTTCGAGTGTCGGGCAGTAGCCCTTGTCCTCGCCGTGCTGGAGTATCGCGCGGATCGTGCTGTGGCGGAACGCTTCGACGGCGTCGGATCCGGCTTTCGGATAGGGGGTGTCGCTACCGCCCCACTCCGCGGTGACGGCGTCGACGTCGACGACTACGGATTCTCGCGTGACCGGTTCCGCTACCACCAAGCCGTTCTTGATCGCGGTGAGAAACTCGTCCACCTTCGCTTGCACGTGGTATCTGATCGCGCGGGCGACGTCGTACCTGTCCGGTATGTCGTCGTGGGCATCGACGGTGATCTCGGTTGACGCAGCGATCGAGGTAAGCAGTTCGTCCAGGGCGACGGTGAACGGGCGGCGGGTGGTGGGGATGTAGTCGCCGAGTCCCGCTGCCCTGAGTGAGGCCTCGGCCTGGTAGTAGAGGGGGTAGTCTCTCCAGCCAACGATGCGGGCGACGAAAACCTTCTTCTCGGTTTCAACGTCGTTGACGGTCTTCACCTCGGTGTCGATCATGGTGTGTTCTCCGTTCTCGCCCAGAATGTGCCGCTGGGCGCGGTGTGTACCGGTCTGGCACATCCCCCAACCCGCAGAGCGTCGAGGGCTGCGGGCTGGGGGACGGTGTCAGCGGGTGGTCGAATGCGTCACTCGGACAGGTGAAACCAGCTGACGGTCGTGCCCGTATGTCGAGACGACGTGCGGGCACGACCGGTGACCTGTCGGGTGATCTCGGCGGTGTCAGGACTGCGAGGTCGGGACCGCGTCGACGGTGGGCAGCGGGGAGCGGTTCTCGAGGTCGGCGCGCAGGCGTCCGAGGATCGCCCGGGTCAGTTCGGCCTGGTCGATCTCGCCGGAGGGGGTGAGCCGGGCTTCGATCGTGAGCTGATCGATGCCGAGCTCGACGACGACGGGCTTGGAGGTGGGCGGCAGGTAGGCGCTCAGCCCCACGGTGCGCAGTGCATGTTCCACGGCGCTGGACATGAACACACCGTGGGCTTCGCCGAGGGTGAGGGCGGTGGTGACCAACCGGCGGCGGAACTGTTCGATCTCCTCACTGCCCGCTGGCGGGTAGTCGATGCCGTAGCCACCCCACTGGGCGATGACGGCATCGACGTCGATGCCTTCGGCTTCGGGCACGGCTCCGTCCGCGACCGCGGGTCGGTCGAGGGGCGGGAGGTGGGCCTCGATTCCGAGCTCGGTGAATACTTCGCGGACGAATCGCGGATCGCTGGCGTAGAGCCCGGACTCGATGAGTCGCGCGAGGAGGATCTGATGGTCGGTGGTGAGGTCGTTGACGGTGTCTTTGGTCATGTTGGTCTGCTTTCCTGTGTTGGATGCGCGGTTGGGAACGCGCGTGGTGTACCGGTCCGGCACACCCGGTGGCCGGTAGCCGCGAGCGCGGGCTACAGGCCACTGGCTATGTCAGGGGCGGATGCCTCGATGCGTGGGTCGTCCGGGCGGGTGGTGTCGGTCGAACAGCGGTGACGGTCAACGCGTCATGCGGGGTGCTGGGTGAACGCGTCGCGGTCATCCCCGGATCGCCGCGTCACCGGAGTGGGTGTGTCGAGCTGATCCGGGGACCGTGGTCGCTAGAGGAAGCAGGCCGTGTCGCCGCTACGCGAGTGCCGGACTGTAGGACGCGGCGAAACGGGTCGCGCGCTGGGCGAGGTCGATGGTGATTACCGGCATGCCAGGGCAGTAGCGGCGCAGCGCGTTGACTGTCCCGCCGCGGTGGCAGGTCGGGTCGAGAACGCAGACGACCGCGTCGGCGTCGCCGATCAGCAACTGGTTCCGCGAATCGAAGTACCGGTTGGGGTCGTGATCGGAGGTGGCGACCAGGACGTGACGGGACAGCCGTTCGCAGATCTCGGTGTGCTGGGCCTGCTGGGCTGCGCTCCAGTCTGTGCCTGCGGTCTGCTCGGGGAAGGGCTGATAGCCCCATAGGTCCAGACCGGCCGCGTCGGCGGCCTCGGCCCACCACAGGTCAGCTCCGGTGGCCAGGCCGCTGCACCCGATCCGGGTGTCGTGCTCGTCGCGCAGTTTCACCGCGATCCGGGCCAGTTCGTCGCGGACCCAGGGGCGCAGGTCGGGGTCGATGAGGTGTTCACGGTGACCGGTGGTGGCGACGCGCACCCAGCGCTGTGACCGGTGTCCGGCCAGCTCGCGGCGCACTCTCATCAGGCTGCGGCCGAGCCAGTTCGCGCCTATCGGTGTCGCCAGACCCGGGCGCAGGACGCGGCCCCAGTAGCGGTCGCCCCAGGTGTTGCCTTCGATCAGCAGCTGGTCGCCGGTGTCGAGGAGGCGGCGGGTGAGGTCGGGGTCGCTGGTGAACTTCGCGTGCAGGATCTCGCGCATGTACAGCACTCGGTCGCGGTTCCAGTTCGGGCGCAACGGGGCTTCGCGTCCGAGCCTCTTCGCCTGACCGGGCTTGGGGGCGGCGAGGATGCGCGCGATCCAGTCCGGATCGGTGGTCTTGACCGCGGCGAAGGCGTGCTCGGAACTGGGGCAGTCGAACCCGCGGAACCGGAACGGATGCGGGTGGAAGTTCGAGAGGAAGTGGAAGGGGCCGTCGAAGGAATCGATGACCGCCGCCGAAAACGAGTGAGACACACTACCTGCCATTCACCGGAGAGGGGATATCGGATCCGGGTGATGGGGATAGCGGTCGATCACGCGAGTGCGCCCACACGATCAGGCCGCGGGAACTGCTGCACTCGTCGTGTACAGCGCGGGAGTGGAATCCGATCCCACTCCCGCAGTGGTTGATTCACGCGGGGAAGCCAGAAGTGGGTGACGGCGGATTCGATGTCCACGGTGTCGATGAGGCCGGGGTTAGGGTGGACGGGCACGCCCCGCAAAGACGCCAGATCGATAGCGCCGGTCCGGTATTCGGTGGCCGGGTGCACCGAGCCCGGACGCCACTGGGGGCAGCGCAACACGCGTGATCGGCCGCAGGGCAGCGAGATCGGGTGTGAGAAGTGCGCTGTCGAGCCGCGTCCAGCCGACGCTGTCGAAGCGATAGAAACGGTCATCGATCGCGACGGCGTCCACGCTCGACAGTGACCGGTTTCCCGCGGCGGAGTAGAGATCGGCGTGCACCGACGGGATCTGGTCGGTGAACATCGCGAAGTCGACAGCGCAGACCCCCGATGGGCAGGGTGGTGGGTGTGATCAGAAGCCGGTGATGATGGCGTCGAAATCGACGGTGGCGATGTATTTGTCGAGCACGGCTTGACGCAGCACGTGCGGGGTGAGGTTTCCGGTTGGGCTGGTGGGCACGGAGACGGTGGTTGCTCCGATCCCAGGCAGGTTGAGCGCCACCTGCGTGGTGGGCATGAACTCGGCCAATCCGATTCCGTCGATGACGGTTTCCAGGTCGGCGTAGAGGTCGTCGTTGGCACCGGCGAGCAGCATGCGGACCATCCGGCGGCGATGTGCCTCGACCTCGGGCGATCCCGGTGCTGGGAAGGGATCGTCGAGGGTTCCCCACCGATGGATGGTGGCGGGGACATCGATGGTGGGGTGTGCTGCTGATGTCAGTTGGACTACGTGGGGCTGTTGTTCGATGCTGGTCAGGAATTCGCTGAGGTGGGCGTGAAGCTGGTCGTTGGCTACACTGCGGATCGCGGCGCGATCAGGGGCCCGATGCGGGGACCAGACCGCGACCTCGGTGAGAGTCGAAATAGCTTCGATGAGTGATGTGACATCGATGGCGAATCGGTGCCAGGGCAGATAGTCCGACAAACCCGCGCCCTCGAACGCTTCCACGAGGATGCAATCGGGCGTGGGATCCCACAGCAGGGCACGAGCGATGAGGATCGCGCGGTCGGTTTCGATATCGGGCACGACAGCTTCCGGTGGCATGAGAGCTCTCCGATCAGTGGGGATGGCGGATACAGCAGGGTGCGGCTGACACACTCCGCAGACCCACAGACCGTGTGGAGGCTTGTGGATCGCGGACAGCATCAGCACAAGCCCACGCGCCACTTCTCGGCGAGAAGGTGATGGCGCGTGGGGGATGTCAACGCTGGGTGGATGATTCGAGTCGTGGCGTGGTGTCGAGCCGCGTCCAGCCGGAGGCTTCGCACTGGTAGTAGCGGTCCTCGATCGAGACGACGTCACCGACCGACAGCGATCGATTGCCCGCCGCGGAGTAGGCGTGGGCGTGCGCGGACTCGATCTGGTTGTTGAACAGCTCGAATTGATACTCGAGGATCTGTGCGTCGGTAGCGTGTTCGGGCTGGCTCAGATCGCGATAGTCATAGGCGGTGACGTAGTCGATGCCTGGGTCGTGGTCGGTGCGGCCGAAACTGCGGGTGTTGAGCAGGATTCGGATGCGCACGCCACGCTCGGGGTGAACACGCTCGATGACGACGATGGTGGTGCCCATGGTGGCTCCTGAATCGAGAGGGCAGGGCCGGGGCGTCGCTGGTGGACGCCCCCGGCGGACGGAACGGCTGGGCAGGGTCGGGGCGTCGCGGTGGACGGCCCCGACCCTGCCAGCGGCGCGAACGAATCAGGCGACGGCGGACTGCCGCAGCGGGGGGACGGTGAGGATGCCGAGGTGGACCCGGCACTTGGTGCACAGTCCGTCGTCGTGGACCGGCTTGAACTCGAAGCAGGTACCGCAGCGATCTATCCGCTGGCCCGCCCCGACGAGCGGGCCGCGCTGGCGGGTGCGTGTCGGCTTAGGGGCGGGAGCGTCGAGATCGACGATGCCGACAGGGCGTCCGAACTCCGGGGTGATCGCGTCGCGGATGAACGGCACAGCGGGGTGGCCCTTGTATGCCTTCGCGACACGTTCGAGAATGTGATCGGCGCTGCCTGGGTAGCAGTCGACGAAGTAGGCGCAGCGGGCGATCACCATGTCGCGGGGGCCGAACCCGGTCGGCAGCGCGGGGATTCCGGTGTGACCGTCCGCGCGGCAGTCCAGGCACAACCCGTCGTCGCTGCGCCATTGCCCGCCGATACGATGCTGTGCCACCCAGTCCATGTGTACGGGCCGCTCGATCAAGCACGACACACACGGCCAGCCCGTCGATCCCGCCACCGCAGCCTGGTCGTAGTCCAGGTCGTTTCCGTTCGCCAGGAACCTGTCGCGGACGTCGCCACGGCCGCGGATCTTCGTGCGCTTTTCGGCGTCGTCGTGGCTCACATCGTCCGAGATCGGACCGTAGCCGGCGAGTATCGAGTCCAGATCGAACTGTGCGGCGACGTAGTCGAGATAGAAAAGATCCCACGCAGCCCGTGTCACCTCGGCGTCGAGCACGGTCGGGCCGCGGTGCAGTCGGCGGCGGGAACGGTCGATACGACGCGGCTCGCGAGCGTAGACCCCCGCCCGCCACGCCAGGTAGTCGTACTTCTTCGACTCGGCGGCCTCGCCGTCCATGAACAGGAGGCGCGCGAAATAGTTTGTGACTAGGGGAGTTTCGACCGCTGCCCGGGTCGGTCGATGCTCTGCGGCTTTGCGGCGGCGCGCCGCGTACTTCTCGGGATCGTTGCGGTCGGCGTCGATGCGGGCGGTGACCCGGGCGGTGAGGCGGCTGGGCCGGTACCGGCCACGGACCGGTTCGATACGCCATTCGGTGGCGTCGATCCCGCGGGCGATGGTGTCTCGGCTGTCCAAATCGGGGTCGGCGGGCTCGTACAGGTGCGGATCGACCACGGGCACGCAGGCATCGAAATGGTCACGGTCCTCGAAATCGCAGAGCTTACGCAGGTCAGCGATTTTCGTGAGCGCTTTCGGGAACGGGTAGGAGCTGAGCAGGTCGATCATCTTCGTCAGCACGTCGTTGAACCGTTCGCGCTGCTCCTCGGTCCTGATGCCGGGCACCTTCTGCGGATCCCACGGCCGCGCGGGTGCGACGGTGACCGTGTCGAGGGTGTCGGGCACGCAGGCGAGTTCGTCGTCGGTGCGTACCACCGTGCGATACAGGTGCGGATCGCCGAAGGGCATGAACGCGTCGAGCCGTTCACGGAACTGCGGTGACCGCTGCCTCCAGGCACTGCGCAGCCGGAGCACCGCAGTGTCGTAGGGGTACTCAGTGAAGACCGTAGCCATGAACTCGGCGACCATCAGATCTTCGGGGGAAGTAATCCTGGCCAGGCGCAACGCTGCGCGAGCGGTGCGGCGCGCCCGGATGCGGTCGGTGCCGAACTCGTAGTCAATCAAGGACACGGTATCGAGGAAGGATGTTCGCAACTGAGTTTCCTGTCTCGCGGTATGCGGAATCCCCCGCGTCGGAGCTGCCTCTCCAACACGAGGGGTGGGCGGCTGGTCGAGTGACCCGCCTGAGGGCGTGAAGCCAGCTCGCACGGCGACACGCGGGAGGGAACGCGCCCTGAGGGCGGGCTCGAATTTCCCGCGCACACCACCGGCACCGATTGGTGCGGCTGGGGCGTCGCGCCGGGGAAATTCGTGGCCGACCGGCGCGGGCCCGGACGCGTGGCGCTGGGCGAGCTGGTAGCCCTCGGGAAGGCGGGGCGCTCGACCAGACGGCCACCCCGGACCCAACCCACTCACTTCCTGGTGACCGCGCCAGAACCGCAGCCGCGCAATGGATACCAGTGCGAGATCAGAACGGCGGTTCGACGCGTGCACCTGCTGAGACGAGCTGGCTGTTCGACCACGGATCCGACCCGTCCGCGTCCGAGCTCCCCGAGGCGGGAGTGCTGCTACCCTGGCTGTCTGAGGTTTCCGCGCCGCCGAATCCGCCTTTGCGGTCAGCTTTGTTCACCTTCGCGGTCGCATACCGCAACGAGGGCCCGACCTCATCGACTTCGAGCTCCACGACGGTGCGCTTCTCGCCTTCACGGGTCTCGTAGCTGCGTTGCTTGAGACGCCCACTGACGATGACCCGTACACCGCGGGTCAGGCTTTCGGCGACATTTTCCGCAGCCTCACGCCAGATATTGCAGCGCAGGAACAGTGCCGGGCCGTCTTTCCATTCGTTGCTGTTACGGTCGAAGACACGAGGGGTCGACGCGACAGTGAAGTTCGCGACGGCCGCACCGGCAGGGGTGAACCGGAGTTCGGGATCGGAGGTCAGGTTACCGAGGATAGTGATGACCGTGTCGCCTGCCATAGCTGGCTCCTTCGAGAATGAATCGCAGTGTACTGGTGAATGTTCCGAGTCACGACACCGCGCGCAGTCGTGGTGGCTTCGAGTGACCGCGCGGGCTGGTGTTCGACTCGCCTGCCCCGGATCAACGCAAGAACGAGATAGCGTGCTCGCGCCGGGGTGACATGGTGTGGAGCGATGTCGGTTGATGGTCAGTCGGCCGCCGGGGCGCTGTCGCGTGCGGCGTGGAGATCTGCGACCATGGAATCGAACTCGCGGCATGCGTTCTGGTATCCGGCGCAGCCAACTTCGCAGATTCCCATGACGTTGGCCGGGCCGTGGCAGTGGTCGCAGTGCCACCCGAAGCAGGTCGTGGTCTTCGAACCACCGGAACCGGTTCGACTCTCCTGCGTGCAGTCCGGCGAGGTACATCCGGACTTTCCTAAATATGCCATCTGCATCCTCTTCTCTGGAGAGCGTCTGAGTGGGCGGTCGACCCCCGGCCGCGACGGCTGCGGGCCGACACGGTGGAACACACGGCGAAACCGTCGCCGGTATACGGCGATTCAGTGGGTGCGCGGGGCCGGAAATCGGTGTGCTGGGTGAGCGGTCCAGGGACCGAACCGGGACGAGCGGGCGACCGGGCGTCGCCTCTGCGGAGATCCGATGCAGGCTCTCCCCGCGCGGGGAGAGCCTGCGTCCCCGATTCAGAGAGGCCAACCGAAGGCCAGATAGACCTGCTCGGTGAGCGCGACGACGATCTTCTGCCAGCTGGCGGCCTTCACGGACGGATCGTCGTTGTAGGGGCTGGCGATCCACCTGGACTCCGGCGCGGTCACCTCGGTGGGATCGGGGCCACTGGCAATGGCGAAGCTGGCGCTCACGATCGACGCGATCGGGTTCCACTGGACCCGCTGCGAGTCGAATGCCGCTACCCTGAAACGAGATTGGCGCAGGTGGTCGTCGACGTGGATCTGGTAGCGCAGCGACACACCGTGACGTATGACGATGAACACGACATCGTTGACTTGCCCGTGTCCGCCGATGATGTCCTCGACGGTGAGCATGGGTACGCCAGTACCGGAGTCGATCACGACACCTCCTCGCGGGAAGTGCGGTCGGCGTCGCCGGTGAGGATTTCGGACGGGTCGGGGTTGTTGGGCATGACACCGGTGATCCGCACGTAGTCGCCGGGTTCGGGGGTCATGAGTTCCTCTCGGATCGATGGTGTGGCCCGGCGGGACACACCAGGGTGTGTTCGGGTGCGGGGACCGGCTGCTCGAGATCGGGGACGTCGCCGATGCCGCTCTCGGTGCTCGCACAGTCGGGCGGTGCTGTGGAGGGGCGGGTTTCGGCCGCCTCCTTGATCCGGGTGTCCCAGGCGTGGACGCGGTCGCGGTGCTCTTCCCCGTGCAGCAGCGCTGTCTGGATCGCGGCGCGCAGCGCACCACCGATGCCGGATCGGGCCGCGTCGGTGAGTCCTTCGGCGCGCTGGACGCGGTCGAGGGTGTCGATGGCGTGGCTGTAGTCGCGGAGTCTGTTTTGGTCGATGGGGCTGCCGTTGGCGAGTAGCAGCAGGTGGTAGTCGATGGTGTCCACGGCTTGGCCGAGTTCGTCGGATTTCGGGCCGACAGGCACGTCGATGTGCAGGCCGTGCTGGGCCAGGGCGCTGGCCAGGCGTTGTCCGCCCTGGTGGCACGTGCCGAGTTCCGCGTCGGTGTCGCGGGACCGGTCGGCGGCGCGTTTGCTGTGTTCCCCGACCAGGATCAACTCGGGTAGCGGTTCGCCGAGGTCGACACTGGCCGAAATATGGGCGAGGTGGGCCTGCTCGATGGCCAGCAGATCCGGGTGGGCGAGTACAGCGTGCACGTTCGCACGGCGCTCGGTGAGATGGGCGATATCCTCGGCGAGGTCGGTGGCCAGATCCTCGCGATTGCTGACCGGGCGGTCGAACAGGTCATCGCAGTGGCGTTCCACACTGGTCAGTGACCGGGCGAAGTCGAGCACCGATTCCGTGAGCGCCTCGCGGTTGAGGTGCGAGGGCCACAGCGGTTCGAAGTCGGTCCTCGCGCGGGTGAGGATCGCCTCCCGCCGTGAAGTCACCGCGTGCTGATCGGGTCCCGGCAGCAGAGTGACCGAGGCCAGGAACCACTGCTCGCGCAGGACATCCCTGGGGCGATGACCCCAGCCGTCGCCGGGCTCGGCGGCCTGGATGAGCGTGTCTCGTAGGACCGCCTTGACCTCCTCGGCGGAGCTGAGCAGGACCGGGGTGTCGGCGATTAGATCCAGGTGAGCGGTCTGGCCGGTGAGATAGGCCAGCACGAACAGCGCCGTCCGGCATTGCGCCTCGGTGACGGCCCCAAGTGCGAGAAGCCGGTCGTGGAGCCAGTCGTATTGCCGGCGGGTCGACGGTATCGCCAGCGACGTCGAGAAGAAGTGGGGGCAGGCGGAGAGTTGGAGTACCTGGGTGGCTGCCCGCAACGCCGCGAGTTCGCGGCACGAGGCCAGCCCATCGCGATGGTGGAGGGTGCGTGCGGTGGCGTCGACGGCGTCATCGACGTCGATGATCCCGGCATCGACATCGATGAGTAGCCCGTACTCGCGGTGGTAGTGCTCGATGATCGCCGCCAGCGTGCGGGCGGTGGTGTCGGTGCCGTCGCGTCCGATCACAGCCTGAAACAGCAGTTCTGCGAGGTGTTCGGGCACGGCATCGGTCACCTCCGTCTCACTGATCGCCTCCACCACACCCGTTGCTGTCACGGGGCCGTGGTGGGTGAGGTGGTCGTAGGCGCGGGCCAGTGTGGTCCACGCCAGGGTGTAGGCCAGACGCTGTCGGAAGTCGGTGGTGAACCGGTGTCCACGCGATTGCAGGATGGGCGGCACGAGTGCCGGTGTGTGGTTGGGCATGGATGGTGTGACCTCATTTCGGTGCTGCGATCCAGGGGCGGCCATGGGGTGTTTGTGGGATGTCGGTGGTGACGGCGGCGGTCAGTGCCCGGGCCGCGTCGCCCCGGCGTCTTGGTGGCGTTGTAACGAATCCAGCAGCGCCCGCGCCGCCGCCGGGGTGAACTACCGCAACAACGGATCCCGCGAATCCGACAGCTCAATCGGGGTCTTGGCCTCCGCGCGATCCAGCCGCCGTAGGGCTTGCACGCTCACGCCGAGTTCGGCCATGACCACCGCGGCAAGACAACTCGGGGTCCCACCTACGACGTATCGGGGTGGGTGCCCGTTGGCGAGGTGAGCGTCACGATCGCGGAAGCCCACAGCGAGAACACGTTCGGCCGCGGCGCGTACATCCTCGACATCGACGCGGGCGCGGTGCACCCCAGGGACCGTCTCGCCGGGCGAGTTCCTTTCAGGCGATGGGAAGACGCGGGTCGGGCGAGCCTGCTGCGGCTGCGGCGTACCGCATCCCTGCGGGCATCGACGGGCTGTGACGGGGTGAGGACAGTCGTCGCGGCACGACGCGGCTCGGATCTTCGGTGCGTGATGTGATGGCCGGTCGGGTGAACCGAAGACGCTGCGGGCGTGTGGTTCTCGACACCGGTGATGCGAACTGACGCTCGGCGGCGCCTCGCCCTCACCTCGGATTTCGACGGTGAGGGCCTCGCCATTCGCGCGAGATGGGGTGCAATGGAGATCGGTGTCGGGTGACCTAGGCGCTGCCTTGGCGGGTCTGCCGCTCGGCACGCAGTCGCGACAGTCTGCGGGATCGGCGACGGGCACGGGTGGGAGGGGTGTTCGCCGTCGTGGGCCGGTAGCGGTTGCCCGACTGTGTGAGGGAGGTGGTGATCGCGGAACGGCGGGATGCGCGGGTGCGCGCCGACGGCTGCGGCGGGCGCGACTTCTTCTGCGGGGAGGAGGTGTTGCTGCGTGTGGCTGTCTCGGCACGCTCGCGTTCGGCGGTGTTGATGCGCACAGGGTGCAAGAGCCGCGTTTCCCAGCGTCGACCGGTGACGTCGGTGCGTGTGCACGGCTTACCCGCCGATGCCTGGCATGGCTCGTACGGGCAGACGATGGTGAGACCGACAGCGCGGCGCGCGGCGTCGATGTCGTACAACACGACATGGTTCCTGCCGGGCAGGGGGCGGACCAGTTGTTCAGGCATGGGGATCCGTTCGGATGCGGAAGAACGAGCATCGGTCGTGTCGCGGCCGGTGCAGGACAGGACGAAACACGCGCCGAGCCCGAGACCGGGTGCGCGTTGTCGCCGTCGATGAAGTGAGCCGCTATCGGTGCGAGATGAAAGAGGGTTCGGCCCGGTGAGGGCGAGGTGCCGCCGAAGCGCCGGTTGTGGAAGGTGAGGCAGGCGTAGCGTGCAGGAACTCGCTGTGTGTGCCGAATGGGGACGGGACCTACGTGGGCCGACCGGCGCACCCTGGATTCGACTGAACTGGAGACCGATGCCTGGAGTGGTGGCGGGTGTGACCAAAAGGGCGGGGTGGCGGTAGCGGTGTGGGCGCGGCTGAAAGTCGTTCAGCCGCACCCACACCGGATGCCACACGAAGATCTGATGACCTACCACCGGTGAAGGCAGTTCCAGGCAGGGACCGCAGGGCGAACGCCGCACGGAGACAGAAACTCTTTTCCGCAGCGCGACGCGCCGACCAGTATATCCGGCCGCGCGGGCCACGATCGGCGACCAGTGTCGGTACGGGGCGTTAGGCTGGCGGGCAAGGGGACTGGCGGGATCTGGAATCTGTCAGTCAGGAGCATCACCGTGGAACAACCGAATACCAATGGCGCACGCCGTTCCTCGCGTACCGGCGAGCCGACGCGCGAGGAACGTCGGCGTGCTCGTCAGCGACGCCACGCTGCGGCGAAGGAGCGGCTGAGTCGCATCGACGTTGCAGAGGCGCAGTTCTTCGAAGCGGGCACGGCGATCGCTGCGGCGGAGCACGACCTCGAGGAGGTGATCGCCGCCGCCGAGCGCCGGATCAGCGACGCCCGCGCCCGCACGGCGGACACGATCGCCGGGCAACGTCAACGACAGGCACGCGCCGCGGCTGCGATCCGGGCCGAGGACTGCACCCTCGGCGAGGTCGCCGAGATCTTGCAGCTCACACCGAAGCAGATACGCGAACTGATCAGCCACGCACACTCCGCCCCCGACGACGGCAACACACCACCTCGATCAACGGTGACCGAACCGCCCACAGCCACGGTGGCCGGTGTGATGGCGGAAAAGCCCACGGACACAGACACTTCAGAGTCCGGCACGGCGGTGGATCCGACCGTGGGAAACGATGCTGGACTCGCGGGGGCGGGTATTGCGGCCTCCGAAACAGGCCGTGTCACCACCGACACCGGCTGGCCGTCGCACCTGCGTTCCCTGTCAAGTCCGGGTGTGTTGCCGAACCGGACTGACGAGAGGCCGTAGCCGAGACTGATGCGCCCGAATTAGCCGTCTGTGATGTCGGTGTCCGACCGTATGGTGGTCGTGTGACCGACATAGCCCCGCTCGCTGCTTCGACCCGGGCCGTGTTCGGCGCCCCGGACGTGCATGCGGTTGTGCGGGCCGGCGGACGGTGCATGCGGTCAGCCTCGGGCAATGGGTTGGGGACGAGGAAGTACCCGAGCTTCTCTGTCACACGGGTGTCGCGGGGTGGTCGCCGACAGCCTTGGCGCCGACGCGAGCGGAAGTCACCTGCGCTCGATGTCTGCGCCGGATCGGCCCGTCCACCACTGCGCCGCAGCAGCTTCTGCTGTTCGGCGACGAGGAATTGTCAAAACCTGTGGTTCGGTCTGTTTCAGGCGACCTCCGTTCGGGTGGTGTCGGCCGGACCGGTTGACGAGGCCGGGGTGATTTCGCGGGGGCGTTCGAGCAGCTTGCCCTTGTGGAACAGGGCTCCGGCGCGGACGAGGGCGACGAGTTCGGGCGCGTTGACCTTGCGCCAGCGGGCCTGGGCGGCCTCGATCAGTTTGTAGGCCATGGCGATTCCCGCCGCGCGTGAGCCCGGCCCTTTGGTGACTTTCGTGCGTAGTCGCACGGTGGCGAAGGTGGATTCGATCGGGTTGGTGGTGCGCAGGTGGATCCAGTGCTCGGCCGGGTATTTGTAGAACTCGAGCAAGACATCGAGGTCGTCGGTGATTTTGGCGACCGCTTCGGGATACTTCTTGCCGTAGTCGATCTCGAAGGCTTTGACCGCGAGTTGCGCCTTGTCGATGTCTTCGGCGTTGTAGATGTCCTTCATCGCCGCGAGCGCGCCAGGATGCGCCGATTTCGGCAGTGCGGCAAGAACATTCGCGGATTTGTGGAACCAGCATCGCTGTTCCCGGGTTTGCGGGAACACATCGCGCAGCGCTTTCCAGAACCCGAGCGCGCCGTCCCCGACGGCCAGCACCGGCGCGGTCATGCCACGGCGGCGGCAGTCCCGCAGCAGATCGGCCCATGATTCGGTGGACTCGCGGTAGCCGTCGCTGATGGCGACGAGTTCCTTGCGGCCGTCGCTGCGCACCCCGATCATCACCAGCAGGCATAGTTTCTCCTGATCGAGACGCACTTTGGTGTGGATTCCGTCGACCCACAAGTACACGTAATCGGTGCCGGACAGATCCCGGGAGGCGAACGCGCGGGCCTCGTCCTGCCACCCGGCGGTCAGGCGGGTGATCGACGCCGCCGACAACCCGGCACCGGAACCGAGGAACTGCTCGAGCGCAGGACCGAAATCGCCGGTGGACAGCCCGTGCAGGTACAGCAGCGGCAGCACCTCGGTGACCTGCGGTGACTTGCGCGCCCAAGCAGGCAGTATCGCGGAGGAGAACCGTTGCCGTTCACCGGATTCCGGATCGACCCGCTTGTCGTTCACCCGCGGCGCCCGCACCGCCACCGCGCCTGCCGCGGTGAGGACTTCCCGTTCGGCGTGGTAGCCGTTACGCACCACCAGGCGATGACCGTTTTCATCGAGCTGGTCAGCGAACTGGGCAACATACGCGGCGACCTCGGCCTTCAACGCGGCAGCCAACATCTGCCGGGCACCATCGCGGACGATCTCATCGAGCAACGACCGGGTCGAACCGCCCTCGTCGTCGAAGGCGGATGTGTTCTGAACTACCGTGAGCACGGACGTACCTTCCCGACCGGCGTTGGCGCGCCGGCGTGATCAAGACATTGGACTGATAGATCATCCGGGAAGGTGCGTCCTTCCCGTCATCCACAGGTCTTGATCATTTCTCTCGGCGACGACGAGGAACCCGCCGCCGCCGGGTAGCAAGAAAGTCAGTTCGTTTCGGGGTTGAGCGGGATGACGGGTCGCATGCTGTGCCCGGACTTGCGGGCAAGGCGATCGTTTTCGACGGTGAGGACGTTGACGATTCGCGCGAATGCTTCGACAGACACCCAATGCACCGTCCACAACCTGGACATCACCCTCCTCCATGTACTGCAACACCATCAGCTGCAACACACGGAGTTAATAGGGAAGCGGCGACAGTGACCCACAGGTTGCCTTCAACTGGCCAGCCGATCACCGACCCGGCCCCGCGCCGGTCGGGTCGCCAGTCGAATACGACCGATCGTCGGTCCGGCGAGGTAGTCCGTCCTCGGTGCGGCGATGACACCGCAGACCCCGAACTGGGAGAACGTATCGGCAGTGTCGCGGGTGGCGGTGGTGCGCCGAGAGCCCAAGGACTGGCCGGTGGGCTGCCCGCGGTGGTGCGCATCGACCGCGGCAGGACTTCTGTCCCGCTCGGTCGCCGACACGATGTGTCCTCACAGTGCAGGTGGACGACCTTTCGACCTACCTGCGCATCAATTCGTCCCTATTCCCCACCCCCAGGTGCACATCAGCAATGTGGGGGTCTTCAGCGGATCTCCTACAATGCTTCCTTCACGAAGTCCGGGAGGTCGGTGGCGACTTCGTTCACTGGAAGCCACTGGCCCGGCTGCTTTTGGAGGTCCAGGCGGCTGACCGACCTCAAGAATCGATAGGACTTCGGGTGTAGGTAGAGTCCGATGCCGGACTGTGCGGCGAAGATGATCGCCCCAGGGTTGCTGATCTCTTCGGAGGGCAACATGAATTTGGGAGCGACATCTCCGTTTACCCACAGGTGGCCGAGTTCGTCGGTTGCGAGATGGTCTCGCGGTCCGTTGCCGATGAGAGCGATGTGGCCCCAGCTGTTTTCGTGGTTGGGGATGTCGCGGACTCGCGGCGGGCACGGCCAACCGGGGATGTCGAAAACAGTCGCGTGCGGAGCGCTGTTGTTGTCGCCGTTCATTTCGAGTTCCTTTGACTATAAATGTGATTGAGGCGGATGCGCAGTTTGTCGCTGCTCAGGTCCGCTGCACCAGCGTGAACAGTAGCTGGTCGCCCCGGGCTTCCTCGGGTGTCAGGAACCCGCCTGGTGACGAGCGCTTCCATCGGATCGCTGTCAAGGGCCAGCGAACTGGACGACATTGTGTGTTACCAGACTTCCAGTGCGACGCCTGCGGCGTATCGACTCTCGCGATATCAGTGATCGCTTTCAAGGAGCAGCTGCCAGCATTTCGGGCTATGTAGCTCGACCAGGATTCAGGCATACACGCAAAGTAGCGTGTATGCACTCAATGTGTGAGCGACAATCTCGCTTCGGCGTTCGGCGCGTGCTACCAGCTGTATAACGGCATCAACGGTGGACGCCCTGGTTGACGGTGCCGCGGGCCATCAGTGACCACGAGTCTGTGACGTTGGATTACGCCGGATCGCTCGCCCACGACAGGATTCGAGGGGTGCGAGCTCGGCGGCGGGCAAGCCTTCACCAGCGACGCCCTCCGGTCAGCGCAGCATCGTGCAGCAGCCGTGTGGGGTCCGGGCGCTGAATGTCGACGGACTTCAGCTCATTTCGCGGTGGAATTGCGTCCGCGACCACGGGGAGCACGGTGGTTGCTGTGCGTGGGCGTGGACGATCCGATGGTGAAGGTCGCGGGCGGGCTCCACGAGCTGGGGGGATGACGGCGGTGCGCGTCACGGATCACTCGTGGGTCTACGTCGCGCCCACCCTGGTTCTTGCGGCGTTTGACGTTGGCGATGCAGACATCGACGGGCGCGAGAACGTCGACCAGAACCAGTTCGATTGCGCGGGCTCGGGCGAGGGCAACCCATCGCTGCACATGGTCGGGATCCAGGTGCGTGGCGTCGACGATGACGTTGCGTCCCATGTCGAGATGTTCGACGACTTGCGCCATTTCGATGCCGCTGACGATGTCTTCTTCGTCACGGGACAGAAGCCCGTCGCGATGGAAGTTGATCTCGCGGATGGTGTCCCTGCAGACGACGGCGATGTTGGGGGATGTCTCGGCAAGGGAGGTCGCCAAGGTAGTTTTGCCTGCACCCATCAGGCCGCGCAGGACCGTCAGCAGCTGAGAGGCTGACACCTCCTGCGTGTTGCGCGACCGGTCGTCGCGATTCATCGGATATCCCTCTCTCGGAACGTGTTTGACAGAAATAGCGGGTACGCGGATTCGGAACGGTCATCCTCGGGATGCTGGCCGATGGGTGGGCTTGGCCAGGCTGCACAATTGCCCTGGACGTGTGCCGGGGCGTCAAGTGGATCCGGTGTGGATGCGTGCCCCAGGACGTCCGCGGTCGTCCTGGGGCTACGCGTCACCTCGATTGCCAGGTTGACCTGCACCGGCATAGAGAGGCACTACAGCGGCCACTCCATGACCGGGAAGTGCAAGCCACCCAGGTGCAGCGGGGCCGACCGCAGCAGCCCGGCCAGACAGGCCGGTATCGGAATCACATCGATCACCTCCTTCCGTAATGTTGTGGGGAGCCGGATCGGCGAGGATGTGAGGCTCGTTGGCGGGTATGGTCGACGGCCACACAGTGTTTGAGCTGATCGCGAACCCTGCTGTGCTGCGTCATGATCTGGGCGGGCATGGTCTCGGTCGTCAATGACATCGATTGCGCCCGCGGGTGTCAGAGCACCGTGGGTGTCGCGCGACAGGGAGTTGGCGGCTTCGGACCGTGGCGCTACTGTGCGGCGTTATTCGGGCGCGGCTGGATTCTCGGGACATGCTGGGTCGACCCGCCCTGTCGTCGAGCGGGGAGCCTTCAGTGATGCGACCAGCGGGCGGCGCCGGGCGTCCGTGGCCGCAGGCACCGCTACCGAGTCGGACCCTGTGTCTGTGCGTCCGATATGACCTGGCGAGCGAAACAATTGGGGTGCGGTCGTGGGAGTTGACGACCGCGTGAGTGCCCTCGGGTGGGGTCGAACCACCCACCGCCGATGTGGCGGCGCACCGCGCAGGAACCGCCCGAATTCATTCCGGCTCGGGCAACCGGTGCGCTACAGGATGGGCGCGCCCCAGTTCTGGACGCTCAGTACCTGGCCGTCGGTCTCGGGCTGGACCGACATCACGCCGGGAATGTTCTCCACATGTCCCGGTGCGGTTTCGAAATGCGGGCCGGGCACGAATCCGAGCAGGGCCGCAAGAATCGACGGAATCAACAGGGGCATAACTACTCCAATCAATCGGCTACCTCTTTTCGGCAGCACAAATAGCCGCACCCAATCGGATGCGGGCAAGAAGAGGGGTTCAGCGGAACATCAGGCGAATCAGAACGCCCACACCGGCAACGATCACGAACGCGGCCACCGGGATCAGCACATCAGATGGCGCCAACGAACCCGGCGCTCTGCTCTGTGCCCTCATGAATGGCCTGAGCATTGCGAACGAGTGGCCCGTGATCTTGAGGCACTGTCGAGCACGAGCCTGCCGGGCACGCCCGGCACGCTGTACAGATTCGACGGATTCGACCGCATCCGGATCTCCAAAGGCGCCAAAGGCGGAGGTCACCAGCGACCCAGCGCTGCGAACGCAATCAACGACGGCGCGCGAGGCCTTTGGGTGTACCGCTACCCACAACCACTACGGCAGACCAGGACTTCGAGAAAGTCCCGCTCCGCCCATCGTCTCCCCACGACCGGGACGGCGTGAACGACCGCAGCTGCGTCGTACCTGAACGCGCGGCACCTCACCTTCTAGGGAATAGGGAATCAGATGCGCCCGGAGGGGATTGTGGGCGCATCCACTTTCGCGCCGCGGCGCCCGGTGAGGCAGTGGACGGGGCAGCATCGGGTTCGACCGACGGAAACGAGAATGTACGTGACCCCGCCGACCCTGACCCCTGCACGCAGCCTAACGGGCCTGACACGGCGTGCGCGTGAATACATCCCACAGTCGCGGGGATCGACGGCGCGCTCCAGACCGGGCGGGTCCGGTAGCGGAGGCCAGGGTGATGTGAGCAGTCACCATCCTGGCCGAGACCGGTGCGTGGGTCAGGCGTGTCGGCACCGGCGCACGTCCAGATGCTGGTGGGTGTGGCAGGGGTGGGATCGGTCATGGTCACCTCGGATCTGGCGCGGACGAAGGCGTGCGCGGTGGGCAGTCGGCGGCGGCGGTCGGGGCGGCGGTGAGGGTGACGTGTGTGGTGCGGTCGGGTATCCCGGGGGTGCGGATGCGCACGTGGATTTCGGTTGATAGCGCTGCGGGGGTGGCGGTTTCGGCCTGCCACGGTTCGAACCGGGTCTCGTCGAGGGCGGGCAGGTTTTTGCGGATCCATGCGACCAGTTCGGTCGAGTTGCCGATCATGACGCCCAGCAGCGTCCGACGTGCGGGTCCTGGTCGTGGACCGCGATCACCCAGCGGCTGTCTAGCTCTGCCAGGTGCCAGCTGATACCGGTCGGCGAGCCGCCGAAGGTGTCAGTGTCTCTACGGATCCGGTGGATTCCGTCACCATGCACGGCGACGACCTGGGTGGTGTGTTCCACGCGCACTAACGCCATGACCGGCAGCCTGACTGCGCGGGTGACGATGCCGGGGAACTCTGCGATCGCGGTGCCAGGGCCGGGCGGTACCGCGAACGCGGCGTGATGTCCCACGTCCAGCACACGTTTGGTGGGCTGGGTATCGGCGGACAGGTAGGGCTGATAGCGGGGATCGAGGCGGACTATTGGGATGTAGCGATCGAGGTCGGGTCTCATCCGGGTCTTGCCGATGGTCGTGGGGAGGTAGTCGGCGAGTGCGGCCATGGTGGGAACTCCTTGAGGCAGTATTGAATTCGGTCGGGCCGTGGTCGGGGACGGCGTGATGGCGGTGCACGGCGTGGATGTGCACCCGTTGGTGCAGGTACCCGCCCGCGGGTGATGGGGGTGGTGCGGGCATTGGCGCGGCGTAGTCGGTGCAATTCGGTCGCGGAGTCCGTGCGTCCAGCCCGTGGTGTCGACAGGACCGAAGAGGTGGGCGGGCAGAGTACCGTTGTGGGCCTGCGCGGTTCGTGGGCCGTCGCCGAGGGCGAGGGGCTGGTGCGGCGGGTGCCGCGACGCGCCCGGCGGGCGGCCCTACGCACAGATAGCGGATGAGGTTTCGGCTCGACCCTCGCAGTGGGATGAGCCTGTGGCGTTCGGGTCTCGGGTCAGACTCGGGGGATTCATGTGCCTCGCTCGCCGGCGGGCCCACCACTGCTCACACCCTTCGCGCCGCCGATCAGTGTGCTCGTCTTGGACCGGGTCGTCGGCGCTGGCCACCAGCGGGAGCGGACATGCCGTTTGCCGTGTTCAGGGTGCCGGAGGGTGAGGTAGCTGGCTGGTTGGTGTGGCGTCGGCGGGCGCTGATGGGGTCAATGAATGCCAGGATGCCGAGGTGGGTGCCGATGAGGAGGGCGAGGCCGCGTTGTCGCGCGCGGGAGCTCGGCCTAGCCGCGGCAGATCGCCGCGCAGGTGGTCGGGGGTGGAGTGGCACACGATGTGGCCCTCGCGGCTCAGCGCGTCGCGGGTGATCTCTGCCGAAATCAGGTTGCCGGGAGCGAAGATGCATGTGGCGCACCGGGATGCGCAGACCCGGATTTCACCGTCCGGACGCTACCGGCGCTGGCTGCTCGTTCGTTCGCTATCCGATCTTCGTGGGCCGGGCTCGGTGCGGGGGTTTCCATCGGTTTGATAAACGTGCGGAGCGTGGTGGCCAATTCGCGGGCGTCGCGGTGGATGGCTTGGCGTTCGATGATGCCGAACCAGACCTCCACCAAGTCCGTCCACGAGGCCGAGTTGGGTGTGAAATGCACTTGGGTAAGCGGTTTTCGGCCAGCCGCCTGCGGATCTCGATAAACTTGTGGGCGGCGTAGTTTGTCCATCACCATGTGCAGCTCACGGTCGGGGTAGGCGCGGCGGGCGGGATCTTTCCCGCTTGGCAATGAATCTCGTCCGGAGTTTGAGATGGTGTACCACATCGAAATGTGCCCCGCTGGGCTGTGCCTGAGCGCTGCGGCGAGGGAGTGTGGAGGTGAGGAGAGCGAGAAGGCTGAAAGCGTCCAAAAGCGGTTAGAAGGAAGCGTTCTCATGGCCTCACCGTGGCAGAGCATATCAGTTATGCCGGGAGGAGTTCACCGAGGTTTGCGGGTGTTATCACCACCGACCTGTCTGGTAGGTCGCCGGGCTGTTCGAATCCGATGTAGGTGACCGGCTCGGGGCCTTCGGGCCTACCGATCGTCGCGCCGCGTAGTGCGGCGAGGTAGCCGAGCGTGAGTGGGCGCCGCTGGAAGGTGGCGCGGACGAGGTCGGTGGTGGTGGCGCGGTTGTTCTCGACCTGGTTCGTCTCGAAGCGTCCGGCGACGTGTAGGTGCAGCCATGTTGCGCGCCATCGGCCGTCGTCGCCGCGTAGGAACGCTATCGGCAACGCGACGCGCCCGGTGCCGCGCAGGTCGGACTTCATGCGAACCGTCCGCGGCTCGTAGGGCTGCCCTTCCTGTTCGGGGTTGCGGCACATGAATCCGAAAAATGATTCTGCGACCTCGTTGAAGCCTTCCCCGGAGAAAATGTTCACCTGCGGGATCACGATGTCGGCGGGAATCTCGGTCAGGTCGATGTCGATGAATTCGGACGCACCGTTGGGGGCTTCGGTGATGTCGCCGGAGTGCCGCCCACCGAGGGAGGACAGGTGGGTGTAGGACAACCAGGTCGGGTTGCGGTAGGTACGGTCCAGCATGAGGGCCGAGAGGTCGAAATCGGTGCGCTGGTCTGCTTGCCGCCAGTAGACGAAGAACCGCAACAGCTGCCCGTCGACGGGCGAGACCGATCCGCGGGGCAGCGTGCCGAATCCCGCGGCGACGGCCTTCCCGCTCACCGGCAACGCCACCTCGAGCATCTCGGGATCGATCACCCATCGGGGCCCGGTGGGGATCCTGCGGCGGATCTCCTCGTCGAGAACCTCACGGAGCCGCGCCATGACCGGTACGGGGATCGGTGCGCGGGTGTCGGTGGCGGCGTGGCCGCGACCGGACTGGTTGACGAAGATGCGCCGCCCCTGGGCGGGCCCTGTCGGTCGGTTGTCGAGGTGCTCGCGCAGGCTCAGCAGCACACGGCCCGATACGCGCCGGGCGGTAGCGGCAACGATGTCGGCGATCTCGGCCTGCTCGGCAGGTGTGCCCGCGGAGCGCAGCAGCCTGTCCACGGCCCGCACCAATTGGCCTGGGGCGTTCTGCAACACCGTCGCAGCGGCGACGGTCTCGCCGCGCCGGAAGAGCTGTTCGGCCTTCGACGCCAGCGATGGCGCCTGTTGTTCTCCGCGCGCGACGGCGAAAACCGCTGCGGCACCAGGCCATTGCGGGTGCTCATGGGGGTGCAGGCGCTCGCCGAGGCGCTTCCACTGCTCACTGTGCCGGTGCACATCGGCGAGCGCGTCGGGATTGTCTCGCACCACTCGGTGCAGGCTCGCCAGCAGCGCCCGGCGCACTGGTCGGCCGAACCCACCGAAACGGCTCGGGTGCACGAGTGTCACGTCACCGCCGGAGACCGCGCACGCAAGACGCAGCACATCGGTGACGGTGTTCACGAGCAGGTCCGCTCTGACGGAGAGCCGGACCGAGTTGATCAGTGCACGGTTCTCCCGCACCGGAATCTGCTGAGGCTGAGCTGTATCCGCGACGCACGCCAACGCCAGCGCTGCCAGGTCTTCACGGTCGGTGTCGTTTCCGGGGGTGGTCGCCGCGGCCATGGCGTTGTAGAGCGCGCCCACTTCCTCGTTCAGTGAACTGCCCGCATGAAGCACCGTCACCCGATCGCTCGCGCCAGCGATGAATTCGTGGTGTGCGGCGAGCATCTCGTCGTAGCTGTGCTGGTAGCGGCCGTACCGGGGCAAGCTCAGCAGGTTCAGTGTGCCGAGAACATGTACGTCACCGGCGATCTGTGCTGCGGCCGCGGGATCGGCGAGCGCCTCGATCAGGCATTCGGCCCAAAACTCGGTGGTGTCGGGCACATTGGCGGGAAAGTCCCTGAAGTACACGTTGTGCTGGACGTGGTCGCCGACCATGCCGCGGACCACGTCGAGCACGCGCACTGCGGTGTCGATGACCGTTCCGGCCGACAGCACCGACAACTGGGTGAACAGGTCGTCGGAGAGCTTGAACCCGATCGACATGAGTACGGCGTCGAGTTGGCGGACAGCAGTCGCGCCGTCACCGAGCGGGCCGTCCGGGACCGGGACACGGTGCGTGCGGCGGATAACGATTTCCTCGACATGCATGGGTTACCCATCCTCCTGATGATGGAAGCTGCTAAACGTAACTGGAGTTCTTGTGTGCTGCCAATTCATTTGCAGCCGTGCCTAATCGGCTCGTACTCGGATCTTTTCGGCATGGCAGATCTTCTGTCCGCTGTGTTTGAGCATCCGCGAATGCCATTCGGGCGAGCAGGTGTCGTCCTTCCTGGTGATGCGGTTTTCGGCTTGTACACAGCGGGCCCGCTGCCGAACTCGGCCGTCGCTTCAGGGGCAGGTAGGTCGGGCTGTTGAGCTCGCGCGATTACGGTGGTGGCGCTGTTTTCGGCCGGGTGCTTCGAGGCGTTCCCGTGGATGCGCCACCTGCGTTCGTGTGGCTGTCTGGATGCGAAGGCGTGCGTGTCTTCGCGCAGCGCTGTTCATAGATGGTGTCGATCGGCAGCGGGTGGGCTTGCCTCTGCTGGTGAGGTGGGCTGTGTGCCTGCCCGCCCCACGAGATGGACGCTCGTGGGGCGGGGCGGAGGTGGGTGCTTGGTCAGTCGCGAGGGTGTGGACGGGGCCCGGATTCGATCGCCAGTGCCAGTGCCAGGGCTTGTGCGGGAGTGAGATGCGGGTCGGCGGTCAACGTGGCCAGGACATGTCCGTGGCACGGTTGCGGTGCGAACCAACAACCGATCACCCTGCCCGCCAGTTCACCTTCGGCCAGCCGGGCCAGCAGATCGGGATGTCGCGGCAGATGGCGGGTGGCGTGGGCAGGACATCGGAGGAGCCGCTGTGTGCGGCTTGCCGGTTGTCGCGGATAGTGTGAGCTGCCCTGCTGGCAGGACCAGGGCGTACGCACTGCCGCTGGGCGGTGATTGTGCGGGAGCTCCGGATGTCGGGCAGGCTCTATGCCGTGGTAGCTCAATTATTCTTCAACCAGCTGTAGCACCGGAAATGACCAGGCGTGGTCCCCCTCGACCGAATCGCGTGATGGTTGATCGGGTGAGTGGCCGATTCGAAACCTCGTGCGTGTAGCCAGTTCTGGTGTGGTCCTGGGGGATCGGCGTCGTCGATGCTGGGTGGGGAAAGTCGTCGTGGATGCCGGGTTGGTTCGGGGCTGGGACCGGAAACGGTTGTCGGCGTCAATGCAGAGCCGCGCGAGCCTTGACCGGCCGGTCGTCGCAGCGACCTGCTGCCGAAGCGCTCGAGTGCCGGTGGAACATGGCGGGTCAGCCGCCAGGCAAAAGGCTGCCCGGCAACGTCGTTCTCCGACGTTCGAGCACGCTCGCTACCCACCTTCTCTGCGCACCTGACTCGAGGACGCTCGGCCGTATGTGTTCGCCGCATAGCCCGAACCGGCAAAGAACCAATGCGGATCCCTGCGCGGCGGCTGAGTTGCGGTGGTCAAGCTGGGCGGCCGAGTTCGGCGATTGCTCGCCTCAGCGCGGCTGCCGAAACCTGATAGTCGTTGTCGAGTGCTGCCAGGCCTTCGTCTACCCAGCCCCGGATGAGGGTGGCGACGTCGGTACCTCGCCGCTCTGCTTCCGCTTGGACCTTGCGCTTCTGGGCTTGCCTGAGCCGGATCGTGGTGACGACGAGAGCGTTGTCCGGGTTGCTGTCCGCAACCGATGGAAGCACGGTGTCCGGGTCGATGGTTTCGCCGAATACCAGCTCGCCGGCTGCGGCGGCCGCGGCCAGCGACTCGGCGTGGACCAGTCCGTCAAGTTCGTTGTTCTGTGTGCTCATCGTTTGTTCTCCCACTCCTCGTACGCGGCTCGCTGTGTCGGCGTCATTTCGGCGACGTAGGTGACCTGGTGATCGAACCCGCCGAACGGGCGCAACACGACCAGGATCGGCGTGCCTGCTGGGGTGCGAGTCCAGACTGCGAGTCCGCTGGCACCGGATTTGGTCTCGACTCGTTGAACCCAGCGTTTGCGTGCGTCGAGTAGCGCTGCGATCACCTCCTCGGTACCCAGTCCTCGAAGTCCATTGATCGCGGATGGCAGCCACTCGTAGCCCACATTGATGAGAATACACCGAGCATCTCTCCAGTTCACCGGGATGGACAGGAGGAGTATCCGCCGGATTGAGGCTCAGGGGCTGATGGCGGGTGCCGTGAGGTGTCGGCGTTGCAGGTGTCCTGCGCGTCGGGCCCGGGCTGAGTGTTCGATCCGGAAAGAGCTGCGAGTAGTCCGGGAGAGTGTGTCCGGATGATTCCGGATTTCGGGACCGCCCGCTTGTTGAGAACGACCAGGTCAGCCGGTCGTCAACGATCATCAGCGCGGCTGCTACCTCCAGAGCGGTCAGTTCTGTCTCGTCGTCGATGAGAGGCGAAACTGACCGAAGAGCATGAATTCTTCATGATGGCCTGATCTCGTCGATGGATCCGGTGGCACGCAGATGCTCAACGACGCGCTGAGCGTGGCCTGCGCCGTTGTCACGGTTGTAGTGCCGGACGTTGAGGGCGCCAGCCCGTTCACGGAAGTCGAGCTTAAGGACGCGTCCATGCAGGTAGCCGAAGGCGCCTTGACCATGCAGCAGTTCACGTGCGGCCTCGACGGTGAGCTGGAGCGATCCTCGAGGGTCGCTGATTCCTCGTCCCTGCAGCCGGGCGCTGTTGTAGAGGGCTGCGAGCACGTGGGATGGCTCAAGTCCTGTGATGTCGAGGACATCGGGATCTGGGGTCGGGTCGTGGCGTTCGGGGCCGGCGTGGGGCGCGTCGGCGTGCTCGGGTCGCTCGATTCCGGCCGAACGCAATGCATCGGTGAAACCGGCACGTTCAAGGAAGTGCCGGGTCATCGCTGAGGCAGAAGGTACCTGTGCATTCGTGCCTTCTGCTGGCTCGGACGTCATGTCTACTGATTGTTCCTGTCGGCGAGAAACTGTTCGGCCCTTCGCATCCTGCCCGACGCCACTACCGCACCGCCGGGCCCGACGCTGTGAAACGGAGATACGAGACAATCAGTGGCAGACTGATACTATTCCGATCCGGAAAGAGCTGAATGGCTCGGCAGCGGTGGCGTAAGGCCTGCTGGTCGGTGCCGAGGCTCGCCGGGTCGTGTTCTCGCTTGTAGAGGCGTGCCGGTCAGGCGTCGCGGGCGATGTCCGCGAGCAGGGCGGGGACCGCGGAGTCGAAGCCTGCGATGTCGAGCATTCCGGCGTCGGACGGGTCCGCGATGCTGAACGTCGTCGCGGTATGAGCCGTGTGAGTCACGGTGACGCGAGGATGGTGGCCGGGCTCGGTTGCGCCTTCGGTGATTGGTGTGTTCTCCCGAGGTGGTGATTGTGCGGCGACGCTCGTGCCGCAGGCCTGGGGCCGGTCATCGGCCGCGCGATCGCAGGGCATTCGACGACTGTCGACTCGGTTCAGGTGTGGTGCAGAGTGATCCGGCGTGCGTGGGTGCTGCCGTGGTGCAGG
The DNA here is from genome assembly GCF_040654375.1 of Nocardia sp. NPDC050710. NCBI lineage: Bacteria > Bacillati > Actinomycetota > Actinomycetes > Mycobacteriales > Nocardiaceae > Nocardia > Nocardia sp. NPDC050710. The sequence goes on from NZ_JBFAHV010000018.1 coordinate 141,508, forward strand.
CCGTCGGTGATGGTGCGGATTGCTTCGTCGTCGGTGAAGCCTTCGATGCCGAGGTGGGTGAGGGCGGCGTTGTAGAGCACGGTGTAGGCGGTGTTGTAGTCGAGGATCGCGGGCAGGGGGCGGTTGTGTTCGTCGACGACCTCGGCGCCGACGATGCGGCCCAGGGAGTTGGCTGCCTTCAACAGCGCGGTGTGGCGTTGTCCACGCGCCGCGGCGCGGACACGCGCGGCTTGCTCGTGGAGGGCCTTTTGTACGTAGCGGGAGATGGAGCTGACGTCGATGTGTGTGGGCCGCCGGGGTGGTGGCGGTGCCGGGGTGAGTCGGGTGATCAGCCATGACGGCAGTGGTTGGGGTGGGCGGGGGTCGATGACGGTGTAGGCGCCGTGGGGCAGGATCGATCCGGCGGCGACGATGTAGCCGCCGTGGCCGCGTGTGTCGATGCGCCAGCCCAAAGTGCCTGCGGTGTTGGGCAGTTGCGGGATGTGGGGTGCGCGGAAGTACAGGTGTCGCCCGTCGGAAGGGGTGGCTACGGTGTAGGTCTGGCCCGGGTAGGGATGCCCCGCCTCGGCAGCGATCGCGGCGAGGACTTCGTGGCCGTGAGACAGCCCGGTCCAGGGGGCGGGTGCCTGCTCGCCGTGAGCGGGGTCCAAGTCGATGACGAGCAGCCCGCTGGGTTCGCAGGCGAGACCGACGTTGTAGGGGCGCTGTCGCCAGATGTGGCGGATCCGGTCGGGGTCGACGGTGGCGTGGCTGCGCCAATCCTTTTTGTAGGCAGGTGTTTTCGCGCGCGGGTGCAGCGGGAACACGTGATGGCCGTGTTCGGCGGCGGTCAGGGCGGCCTGCATCAGAGCGGAGCTGGGGCGGCCGCGGCGAGCGGCGACCATCTCGCCAGGGTAGCGCGCGCCCGGATGTGTCTGGCCGCGCGCGGAAACGGGTCCGGAGCTCGCACGGGTCATGGCGGAAGACCTCGATAGGGGGAGTGGGAGTAGGGGAGGTAGGCCAATGGTCAGGCGGTGTTTTCGCTGTCCGGGGGCGCGGTGGGCAAGGCGGTCAGCAGGCGTTGCTGCTCGTCTGGGGTGAGTTCGTCGAGGGCAGCGACCCCGCGTTCCAATTGCTGGTTGACCCAGTCGAGTACGCCGGCATCGTCTCGACCGAGGGCGGATCCGGCGGTGGCGAGGAACCCTGATGCGGGGTCGTGAGCAGTGGTCGTGGCGCGGCTGCGACGGGTTCTGGATCGTGGTGTCGTCGCGGGTGGCGCGGTCGTCGAGGTGGTGTCGGTGGTCGGTGCGGGCTCGGCGGCGGTGTCGGGACTCGGGGTGTCGGTGGTGTCTCGGGCCCGGGAGGGTGTCCGGGGGGTGCCGAGCAGGTCGGTGGCCGACAGCGGCGCTGGGGGAATATCGGTGCCGGTGATGGGTTCATCGGCGTCGGTGGTGCTGTCGATCAGGTGCAGCCATCCCAGGTCGTCGGGGAAAAGCCGCCGCCAGGCGTCGGCTTCGGCGCATTTGGCCAGCATGTGGCACGGCATCTTCTCCCAGCCGAGGGTGGGAGCGCCGTTGACGGTGGTCTTGACGAATTCGTCGTAGTGCACGATGGCGACGACGGGTTCGCGCCGGCCGTCGGTGTGTGTGGCCGTCAACGTGTATCGGGCTGCTGTGGGTGGGCTGCTGTAGGGCCAGGCGTCGACCCATGTTCTGGTGCGTTCGTCGAAGTACAGCGGTGCGGTCTTCTCCAGCTGTATTCCGCGGTCGCGGGCGGTGCGATGGCCCAGGATCCGGAATCCGTGGATGGAGGTTTCCACCGACCACCGTTGCTCGATCTCGGTGACGCCGGAGGGTTTACGGACGGGCTCGCGGCGGTGCAGCAGCCGGATCTGTCCGAGGAACGGGTCCAGATTCGTGCGCACTGCGGTGTAGAACAGCAGATTCAGAGCGTCGTCGGGCGGATTGTCGTGCCAGCGCGCGGCCAGCGCGAGCGCGCCGATCTGAGGCTGGGTGAATCCGGTCTGCCCGGGGATGAGGGCCAGCGGTGAGCGGGAAGCGAGGGCGCTGGGTGCGGACATGGATCGCGAGTGTCCTTTCGTGCGATACCAGGGGCAGGATCGCGCGGGTATCGGGATTTCAGGCGTGGACGAGTGCCGCGCGGCCGATGACGCCCGGCGGTGCCGGCGAGTCCGGTGAGGTGTGTCAGTGGCGGTAGCGCAGGTTCGCGCGGCGCGGCAGGTGGATGCGGTGGATGCCGGGGCCGTGGTCGGGCCAGGTGTCGCTGGCCAGGCAGCGGGCGTAGAGGTCGATCGCGCGCCGGTTCTCCCCGCCCGCGGCGAGAACGTCGTCGGGGTCGAGTTCGCAGACGCTGACGACGTGGGGTGGGTGTTTGCTGACCGCGGCGAACAGGAATCGGCGTACCGCGAGCCGGAATGTGGTGATCGCTGTGCTGTACCAGTTCTGTTGCAGGTGATAGCCGTAGCGCAGCACCGACCAGGCGAAGTCCTCGGGATCGGCGCTGTCGGTGGTCTTCAGATCCACCACGATCACGCCACCGTCGTCGGCCGGGTGCAGCCAGTCCGGTCGTGCGCGCAGCATCAACCCGGTGGCGGGGTCGGGCCAGTAGAACGAGACCTCCGGCCACCCCGTGGTCAGCAACGGCACCAGCGCTGGGTGGTCACGGACGGCGGCGGCCATGGCCACGGCTTTGTCATAGGTGCGGGGCAGCAACGGGATGTGTCCAGCCGCGCGGTGGGCCCGGCGTAGTTCCTGGGCCCGGTTGGTTTTCCAGTCCCGGAACTCGAGACGCACAACCGGTGGACCGAACCCGAAGGTTTCGGTGTGCACCGCACGTCCGAACTCGAAGGTGTCGGTGTCGGGAGAACCGAAGAGTTGCTCGTGCCGGGCTTGACGGGGGGTGATGCCGGACCACCACAAGCGGCGGGCCTGAGAACTGGACAGCGAGAACAAGCTGTGGTGGTAGACGCGGTCGGGTACCAGAAGGTGGATTCCGGCTGTGGGTTCGGCGGTATCCAGAAGGGGTGGGATGACGATCTCCCGGGGGGACAGGGGCCGGTCCACCGGCCGATCGAGTCTGCGATTCTGCGATACGACCGGGATGGCAGGCGGTGTCGCACCGCGAAACGTTGCCGTCGACCGGACGGTCACGATCCGATCGACGGCAACGGGCCCGGCCGCGAGAGGCTTTCGGTTCAGGCGTTGGCGGCGGCCAGGTGCAAGGCGTTCAGGCCCAGGCTGTTGAACTCGTTGCCGCGGTCGATGCGGCCGTCGTCGGCGAGGACCTGGGCGTAGCTGGTGACCGCATGCATGATCCCGCCGGCCGAGCGGTCACCGGCGGCCAGGAAGTGCTCCCAGATGCCTTTGCGTTCGGCGTCGCTGAACCGCAACTGTTTGGAGACCACGGTCAGGGTCTTCTCCGGCTCGGTGAGTTTGATTTGGGCGGCGCCGCTGATCTCGTCGATGCGCTGACGAACGAATTCGGGGGTGAGGAATGCCTGGACAGCGTCGCGGACCTTGAGCGAGAACGCGCGGTCGTCGGCGGCGTAGGTATCGGCCTTCCAACGGATCTCGCCCTGGGGCAGGCGGGTGCCCTTGTGGATCGCCGCGACGGCCTGTTTGGTGAATGTCATGCCGTTGCCGCAGATCTTGATGGTGATCTGCGGGGCGACCATCGTTCTGCCGTGGCCGGTCTCGCTGTTGCGGAATTCCACTCCGGCGAACACGATCGGGCAGTCGGCTCCGGAGGCGCCATTGAACGGCGAGCGGTAGTTGCCGAGCAGTTCGGGCGCGGCCACTGCGATCTGGGGGGCGCTGACCCGCATGTAGAGGTGGTCATCGCTGATGTCCGCGGCCACGACGCGGGAGTTGTCGATCCCGGCCTCGTGCAACCCTTGCAGGAACACCGTGGCCATGTCGAGGTTGTCACGGAACCCGTAACTGTCCGACAGCACCGCGCGCGCGATACCGCGGGAGAGTTTGTCGCGGCGATCGCTGCCCCACAGCAGCCGCAGCAACACCTTGCGGTCGGTCTCGTAGCGCGCCCAGTCGTTGATCGCGTTGCAGAACGCCCGCTGATTCTTGTCCCGGCAGTGACGCAGGTAGGTGATCGGGATACCGAAATCGGTGGCCAGGTCCGCGACAGCGGCGTCGGTGAGCGTGTAGAGGCCGTTGAGGTCGTAGACGCCGTCGTCGTTCAGGTGCGGGTCCACGCCGTCGACGAGCAGGTAGCCGCGGTCGATGCGCAGTGCGGCGGCGGGCACGACCACGTCGAGTTTGCGGGCGTCCTGGGCGGTGAGCAGTTCCAGAAGCATGGCGGTGTCGGCTTTGCGCAGACTGCGTGCGGGCAGGGGCGGCGGGGCGGCGGAGTTCAAGACGGTTACCTTTCATCGAGTCGATGATGTTGAGAGGCAATGGGATTGGTGCAGTCGGGCGAGCAGCCTTGTGCGCCAGGTCAAGGCGTAGGTGAGACAGTTGTTGCAGTGGCGATGAGTGCAGTGGGCCAGCGGAGGCGCGTAGCGGGCGGCCAGCGACAATGACATCGAGTCCGCCGAGGTCAACTGATCCCCGAAACGCAGCAGGCCGCCGGTACCGCCATTCACTGCCCAACACATCTGTCGGCGATCTGGAAACGAATGACGTTCCGGTCGTCTACAGGAAGGATGCGGGGTACGCGAGGCCGAGAGGTGGGCTCCGGATGGGTGGTATCTCAACTTCTACGATTTCCGGCGGCAGTTCGCGCCGGTTGAGGATCTAGTTCCTGGCGTGGGTGATGTTCGCGAGCTTGCTGAGCGCAACGGGGCCAGGATGGGACTCCGATCTTTCTGGATCCGTCCGGCCGCGCCGATCCGCTGGTGAATGCGTTCTGGCGGGATCCCGAGATTCGGGGCCTGGCGGTGAACACGCGTCGTCGTTATGCGCGTTCGTTGCGCGTCTGGCTGAACTTCCTTACCGCGGTCGGTGTTTGGTGGGATAGGGCGAGTCGCAGCGACCTGGCGGCGTTCAAGGAGTGGCGGTTGTCGACCGAGGACAACCCGAAGCACGTGGCGCCGAACTCGTTCTGTCTGGATCAGACCGCGATTCGCCGGTTCTATGGGTGGGCGGCGATGCAGCACGGGATCGAGAACCCGGTGCGGGTGCGTGTGATCGGGGAGACCTTCTTCGGGTCGAGAGGGTGGCGTTGGAGAGCACGCCGACCGGAATCCGGCGGGCGGGTGTGAAGTGGTTGGCGCCGGAAGGTTCCGGTTGTGATGCAACCTGGGCCTGCGAGGGTTCACCGCGGCCGGGCCGCCGGCCGACAGTTGGGTCGGCCGGACCGAGGACCGTGACGGTCGGAGACGAACAACGGCGCCTGCGTGCGCCACAGCCACCCGGGCCGGTGGGTTCCCAGATGGAATCGCGGGAGCCGCCGCTGGAGTGCGGACCCGGCGCCGGGCACAGCGCCCACCAAGGGCTCCGTGCCCGGTGCCTCGTTCATGCCGCGATCTCGTCCGGCACCGTCTCGTCGGGATCGACGCCGTCGTCATCGCCAATGGATTCGTCGGATTCGTCGGCGGGAACGCCGTCGTCCGCCGGTTCGTCGTCGACGGCGTCGTCGGGTTCTTCCGGGTTCTGCTCGTCCGAGGCGTCGTCGGGGTCGCTGGTGTCGGAAGCGACGGGCTGGCTGAGGATCTCGGCGGTGGTCACCTCGCCGGTCGGTACTTGTTCGATCGCGGCCAGCGGGTAGCCGCCGGAGGCCAGGAACCGCATGTAGTCGCCCATCAGCGAGCTCACGCGCCGGTAGTAGTCCGGGTGGTCGGTGGTGGGCTGCAGGAACGCTTCCATCGCCGCGACCACCCGCAGCAGTGTCCGCAGCCCGCCGTGGTTGTCGCGCGCTTTGACCCCGTTGCTGGCGGGGCTGTTGGCGACCTTGACTCCCAGGTCGTTGTACAGGGTCCGGGCGTGGTGGGCGGTGAGCAGATGCGGGTTGGCCACGACGCGTCCGATCAGCTCCAGGCTGCCGGGCGGGATGGTCTTCTGCCCACCGAACAGGTTCGTGCCCAGCCACTCGCGGCGGACCTTCGTTGCGGCGCGCGCGTATCGGTTGAGGATGGTCACTTCGGCGCGCCGGGCGGCAGCTTCCTCGGCCAGCTTCCGTTCCCGTTCGGCCGCCGCGGCGGCGCGTTCGAGCCGGGCTTCACGCGCGGCCTCGTCCTCACCCGAGATCACGGATCCGGTGTTCGTTGGCGCGGTGGGCTGATCGTCGTCGGGCTCGGCGCGGCTCAGTCCGGCCGCGTCGAGATCGGTGCAGTAGTAGACCGGCTCGAACTCGTCGACGACGGTCACCGCATCGACGTGGTACATGCCCGGGTCCGGGTCGTCGTCGGGGTAGCGTTCGGTGCGCTCGTCGATGAGGTCGACCCTGATCCGCTCGTCGGTGTCGTCGATGATGGCCTGCTGTACCAGCAGCACCGCGAGATAATCGATGGGCATGCTCTCGACGGTCGGGGTGTTGCCTTCGGCGTCGAGCAGATACTCGAGGGCGGCCGTGCCGTCGGGCAGGGGGTGCTGGAGTACACGGAACCCGGTGGCGGTGAAGGCGGCTTCGACTTCGGCGTAGGCGGCGGCGGTGCGTTCCTCGGCTTCGCGTTCGGCGCGTTCCTCGAGCATCTGCGCGAGTTTGTGGTCGAACTGGCCCACGGCGGCCGCGGCGCTCAGTTCGTCGATCGCGTCGGGGTCGTCGCCGAAGTGCTCGGCCGCGGCAGCGGCTTGCATCAGGTCCAGCTCGCTGTCGTTGAGGGCCTGTGTCGCGGCGTGGGAGCGGGTGAGCTTCTTGACCGCGCGGACCTCGGCGGCGGTTACGCCCACCAATGCCTGGCGGGTCTCGGTCTGGTTGAAACCCAGATCGAGCATCTGGGCCACGGCATCGACGCGGTCGATCTCGTTCTGGTCGTAGCGGTGCGCGCCGCTGTTGAACTGCAACACGATCCGCTCAGCCTCGATGTCGAGCTGGTCGGCGCTGGTGTCGATGGGGTAGATCGCGCACAAGGCCATGTGGTCGGTCTCGCGCAGCAGCTCCACCCGGTGCCAGCCGTCCCAGACCGCGTAGCCGCCAATGTCGGTGCCTACGACCACCAGCGGCAAGACGTTGCCGTGCTCGATGATCGAGGCTTTGACCTCGGGATCCATGGGCTTGATCGGGCGGTTGCGGGCGCGCGTGAGCCGGTCCGGGTCCAGCCAGAGCAGCTCTCCGGCGACCTGACCGTGCTCGGGACGCTCGGCGTCGGACTGCGGGTCGACGGCGTCGGTGTTCTCGGTGGCCTCGACCCTGGGCTCGGTGAGCGCGGTGTCGGGTGCTTCGGAGTCGTTGACGAGGGTGGTCATCGTTCCTTTTCCTTCCATATGGAATCATTAGGGTGTGGTGTGAGACCCGCCTCGACCGGCGGACACGGCCGATCGAGAGCGGAGTCGGGGGATTGCTCAGTTCAGGTGTGGCGGCCCGGATCGCGTTGGCAGAGCGGGTATCTCGGTGATGGCCTGGATGCGGCCGACCAGGTCGGCGATGACATGGACGGGCATGTCGATGCTGTTGCCCTCGTCGTCGTGGGAGCACGGCAACACCGGCCCGAAGTAGGGCTGGTGGGTGATCCCGTAGATCTGGGCGATGAGAGTGGCCGGTGCGTTGATCGAGTGCCGGTCCAGGCCCTCGTCATCGAGCCACATGTCCAGCTCGTCGGTCAGTGCTACGACGTCGACGGATCGGCAGTCGAGATGGTCGTACATCTGGGCCAGCGAGGAGCGCGTCTGGTCGAGATTGTTCGTGTAGAGGTCCGCGTCCGGTGGCAGGGCCAGGGAAAGGGTCCCTCGGGCAGGACGAACGGTGAGGAGGGCATCACAGATCGGGTCGTTTCAGAGATCGAGCACGCCTGCTGTGACCCTGCATATTTCGAGAGCTCGGTAATGCTCGGAAGATGAGCGCGGATACGGTGTCGCGGCGCTCGGGAGATTCGGCCCTACGGGTGCCGAAGAGCGGTGGGCGTGACTTGCAGCGCCATCGCTGCGGCCGCCGGGCGGCTGACTCTCAGGTCAGGCCCTGTTCAGGACCGAGGGTGAAGACGGCTCGATACGTAGCGTGGTTGCGCTCGGCGCTGTGGCGGAGGCAGGTCATGCACTGCGGTTGCGAGGGTGCGATGGATCGAGATTCCGTCGAAGCTGTTGCTTCTCAGAGTATTTCAGAGCTGTGCGACGGCTTCGCGTACCGCTTCGACCGGGCTGACCTCGTCGTCGTGGAGGTCGCGCCAGGCGATGTCAGGCAGGTCGAAGATGGACACGTCGTGATTGAGTCGGCAGTGCGCCTCGCAGGTGAGCAACCAGCATGCGAAGTCCTGGTCGCCACCGGCGTAGTCACGAACCTGGAAGGCTTTCGGGCTTTCGAGCAGGCGTCGCAGCCTCTCGACGGTCGCGTCGGTTTGAGATTCGAGCCAGGACATGGGAAAGCGAACTCCTGAGTAGAGGGATCGTGGCGAAGGTGACGAGTCACCGTGACCGTGCCGCGGTGCGTGCCTGCCGGAGGATGAACAGCGGGTTGTCCGGCGAGCAGGGATCGACGGGACTGGTCGACAGTGATCGGCGGTAGCGGGCGCGCTGGCGGTGCGGGTGCGCCCCGGAATTCAGTGGTCGTCGTTTTCGGTCTGGAAATGGACGAGCGCTTGAGCGATGGCGGAGTGGAGGCTGATTCCGGCTCGGTTGCCGAAGTGGCCCAGGTCGGCGATGAGGTCACCGACGAGGTGGATGAGCTCGAGCTGGTCTTCCTCGTCGGGGGAGGTGGCGATGCGCAGGATTGTCTGCAACGTCGACACGGACGGGGCAGCGGTGGGTCCGGTCGAGCTGGTGATCCAGGCCGCGAAGACCAATGCGGCCAGTCCGATGTCGGCGCGTGTGTGCCGGGTCGCGTCCGCTTCGCTCATTCGCGGCGCTGTGTCTTCGATCGCCGTTCGACGCTGGAGGTTGTCGCGACGGGGGCGCGGCCGTGCGGTGCGGACCAGTAGGTTGCGCAGCAGTCCCGCTGGTGTGTTCAGCAGGGCTTCGGCGGAGCTGGCCAGGTCGAGTGCGGCGGTGGCCGCGGCGGTGGCGTCCTCGGGGCTGCCGGTGGCACGGAACTGGTGGGCGTCGGTCCGTGCCTTGTCGATCGCGGCCGCCAATGTCGTTGGGGTTCGGACTGTTCGGCGCATGGCGGGGGGTACTCCTCGGTGTGGGTTGTTGCCAGTGGATGTGAGTGCGCGAGGTTGCCTCGGTACGCGTCTAATCTGCCGGGGAACGACCGCGTGGGCGTCATCGGTCGAGGTTCGAGAACCCGGGTCACGTCGTTGGAGACCGATGTCGGGATCTCAGCGACGATCTCGAAATGACCAGGCGTGTCGTGGATGCGGATCTCGCTGGCTGCGCCGGCGTCGTCGTGGACGGTGAGGACGATCGTGCCGTGCTCGGCACACAGGATGTTGATCAATGGGAGGTGGTGTCGTGTTCGGGGTGTGACTGGTGCCAGTAGGTCAGAAGCGCAATCCGAGGTCGAGGTGATCGTGGTCGGCCCCGGGGCTGACGGAATCGAGGAAGTGCAGGTACCGGCCTGCTGTGTCGGCCACCAATACCCCGGCCTCGTGCGCCAGCAGCCGCAACCCGTTGCTGAGCAGGACTTCGGTGTCGTGCGTGCCGCCCCCGCCCGGTGTGATCGACTCGATTACGACAGCGGGGCAGCCTTCGTTTCGCCAGCCGCGGTTGCGCTCGTGCACCTGCGGCAGGAAGCTGTCACGTCCGCGTCCCAATGCCTGCTCGCGGGCGGTGATCAATTGCTCGGCACTCGGGCTCACCGGCACGGCACCGGTCATCGCCGCCGACGTGGCGGTAGCGGCCGACGACGCCGCACCGCTGCCGTAGGCGATCTCCCGGCGGATCTGGGCGGCGATCTCCTCGACGGTGGGAACATGACCGTCGGCCGCGACCGGCCGCGGCACCGGTGTCCGAAGCGCGGCGCGGCGTTGGTGGGCGGTCAACGCACGGGAGAACCGCATCGCGTCGGCGAGAACGACCTCGAGGCGGACGGTGACAGCATCGAGTAGTGCCAGCACCCGCTGGGCGCGGTCCTGGTCTGCGGTGAAGTCGGTCAATTCGGCCAGGCTCCGGATCCCGGTATCGGCGACCTCGAAACCGCTGTTGATCATCATCGACAGCGTCAACTCGCCGTCGTAGATCAGCCGGCCGTCGCTGTCACAGCTGAATTGCGCCAGGACCACGACCGCGACATCGTCGAGATCGACTCGCCACAAAAGGAATTCGCCGACGGCCTCGATGAGGTGGTAGAGGATGGCCAGTCCAGCGGAATCGGTGGCGTCGTCGCTGGGCTGCCAGGCGGCCAGGCGTTCGGCGATCTCGGCCGTTTCACCGCCGTCGCGCAGCTCGGCGCTCACGCGCTCGCGATCGTAGTCGAGCAGGGGCATGGACATCTCCTCGGAATATGGACGTGGACCCTCGGGGGAGGGACCCGACTTGGTGGGAAGCGGTGTCGGCGGCACCGATCACCACGCGACGGGGCCGTGCCGGGGTACGGCTGCGAGCGGTTTGGGTGCGCGCGGCATCGGGGCGTCGAGCTGGGCAGCTGCCGCGGCGCAGGGTGGCGGTGGCTCGTCGCCTTGTCGTGGATCTTCAAGACGGCCGCTTGCGACTGTGGATCTCGCTGTTTGGCCAGTGCCAGGCGTGCTGCGTCAAGCGCGGCGTCGATCTCGATGGCTGGCACGACGAGGAACTCGTGGGTGGTGCCGGTCGGCGTCTGGGATCGGTGGGTGCTGCGCACTTTTACTAGCGTCATTTTCGTGTCGCGGTGTACACGGCGGTGCTCGGCTCGGGCTCGATCTCGGGCACAGGGATGTCAGCGGGTCGGGACAGCGGGGTTGCGGTGCGCTCGAGCAGTAGTCGGTTGGCCCCGGTGTAGGCGGGGTCGGTGTCCGGGCCGGGAAAGGCGTGCACGCGACGTTGCAGCTGGTGTGCCCAGTGCGCGGTGCGGTAGGCGCTGCCGCGGCGGCCCGCGGTGATGACCACGGTGGCGCCGCAGAGCGCGGCCAGGAGCTGGTCGCGGTAGATCCCTCTGTGCCCGGCTATCGCGGTGCCGGGCGGATAGGGACTGACCAGTAGTCCACCGGCGTCGTGTTGGCGTTCGAACAGTGCACGGTGCTGGTGAGGATGGGGGAGATCGGTGCCGACGGCCGCGACGGTCAGCGTCGCGGCGCGATGATGCAGCGTGGCCTCGATCGCGCGGGCAGCGGTGCCGAACGCGCCGGTGGTGGCGACGACCCGGCTCTGGCGCACGAGGTGCTCGACGGTCTCGTCGATGACGGTGTCGTGGTCGTGGCGTTGCAGAACGCCCACGACTGCGACGGACCGGGCGGCGATTTCGCGTAGCGAGGGCTGCCCGCGTACCCATAGTGCCAGCGGTGCCACGAAGTCGGTGTCGGCGGCGGCGGGACGCGGTGGCAGCAGATCGGTGGGCCATTCTGGGTCGTCGGGAGTGAGCAGGCGGGAATCGGCCGCGTAGTGGGCGCTCACCAGCCGTGCGATCTGTCCCGGCTTGGCGCGGGCCAGTACCCGGCGATCGATTCCGGTGGCGAGTTTCTCCGCGACGGCCGCGGCGGCGGCGGTGACGCCGTAGGTTGCGATGAGGTGCCACAACGGATTCGAGGGGCCGTCGGCGGCCAGCGACAGCAGGGCCCATGCGAGCCGTCGAGGATCGGTGTCGGGGTGAGGAGTGCGGCGGTCGGTGGTGGTGGTGGGTGGTGTCACCAGGGTGCCTCTCTGGGCAGCGGAAGTGAGAGAATGTCGGGTCGGGCGCCGGGCGCCGGTCACGCGAGGCACGATCGGGTCAGGCGGTGAGCGTGTCCTGTCGGCGGTGGAGGTGGTCGGCGGCTTTCATGTCGAGTTCACGTAGCGCGTCGGAAGTGTGCGTGACCCAATGCCTTTCGAAGCCGTCTCGCTGTTTGTCGGCTACGTGTGCGGGGGCGATGGTGAAGAATCCCTCCACCTGTGGATAGGTCTTGGAGTCGAGGGGACGCCGGGCGAGCCACAGGCGGGTGTGGCCGCGTTTGTCGGTCTCGGCTGGGAGGTGCACTTTGCGCGCGAGCCCCCGCAGGAGCCGCCCGGTTTGTTGCGGTGTACCGCGGAAGACGGTCTCGACCGAACGCCAGGCCGCGCCCGGCGCGAAGTAGATCCGCCGCACCCGGTACAGCGCCCACGGGCCGGCGAAGATCTCGCGCTCGGCCGGCTCGAGGATCGAGGCCGCTCCGGATGCGCGCAGTCTGTCGGTGAGGGTGTCATCGGGGCCGAACAGGCCCGATCGTGGATTGAAAGCGAGTGCGACGAATTCATTCACCACATGTCGAGCGGTGGTCTCGGGCTCGGCGAGCATACGTGAAAGTTGTTCGGGCCACTCGGTCTTCGAGACATACGGGCATTCGGCGCACAGCGACTTCGGCCACCAGACACCGAACAACTCGAACAGGTATTCCCGGCAGTGTTGCCGTATCCAGCCCGCGTCGTGAATCGGGTAGATCATTTCCCGGTGACCTCCCAGTTTCAGGACGGGTTCCTTGGCGATGCGCCGCCATTCGTCGTGGTTGTAGCCGATAGCGTGAAAATATGGTTGCGTGCCGAGTTCGCGGTCACGCCAGGTGTCCATCGGCCAGCCCTTGGATTTCAACGTGCATTTTCTTTTTCCGCTTTTCTGCGGCTGGATGCCGTTTTCTCGGTTCTCGTCGCCGAGTGCGTAGAATCGGTGTTCTCTGGCATCGAAATGCATGCGGTGGGGTTGGCGTGTGTCTTGCAGGACAACGATGCCGTCGTCGGTCGATGGGCCTGCGCGGGCCACCTCTACCATGCGAATATTGTGAGACCTCAGCAGGGGCAGCACGTGCTTTTCCACCAACGCGGCCAGGCTATGGAATTCGTCTCCGGTCTGTGCGGTCACGAGAATGAGATTCGACAGATCCGGCAACAGGGCCGGGTGTCGGAAAGCCGGATCGAGTATCGTCCGGACGATTCCGGCGGTGGAGTCCGCGCCCATTCCATAAGACCAAACCAACAGCCAATTCAGGTCATCGACGTGAATATCAGGACGGGCCAGGTCCTCGATATCGAAGAGTCCGGTGAGGTCGGCCATATTCCCATCCCCGATAGTGTGCATAGAAGGGGGTGCGTCCCCGAAGAAAGTGACGGCGTCGCGGTGTGCGATAAACGACTCCGGCGTGCGATGGACCGGTAGCGGTCAGGATTCGAGGACGATGTTCAGGTCGTCGCGGCCGGTGACGATCTCAGCGCTACCGCCGGCGTGTTTGATAGCGACGTCGCGATAGCACTCGCGGCACACGATGCCCGTGTCCGAATTGGTCGAGCCTTTTCCGTAGGCGTGGCAGCACGGTGTCAGCGCAACAAGGCCAGCGGTGCCGTCGTCGATTACAACGCAGCCTTCGTTATCGAGGCCGACGATCTTATCGAGCCGATCGGCGAAGCGAGCGGGAAGTCGCAGTGTCGTTTTCAACTAGTAAGTCTCCTATTTTCGGTTGAGGCGGGGGATCCGCGCGATCCGCCGGAGCAGAAGCCGCGGTCTGCGGAATCGTGGTCGATTGATCGTTTCGACCGCGTCGATGTAGGCGTTGGCGAAGCACGGGTCTACGGCGTTGGTGACGCAGTGGCCGTCGCGTTCGTAGATGCCGACCGACCATGGCCCCGGTCTCTCCTCGGTGGCGCTGCCGACCACACAGGTGTCACCGTTGGTGGCGTAGAGCTCGTGGTTTACGTCGAGGTCGGCGACCACCCCGGTGCAGCCGTCGCCTTGCCCGGTGAAGCCGATGTACGGTTCGTGCCCGCAAGCGCGCAGGAACTCGACTTCGGGAGCGTAGATCTGGAACAGTTCACGCTGGTAGTCCTCGCGGCTGGGCGGGTTGAGGGCGCGGCCTTGGAAGTAGGCGACCAACGAGTACAGGGCGTTCGGTGCGTCGTCGTTGTAGCGGTGCGGGTCGGTCTTCGCACGCACGATGCTGGCCGCGTCGAGCAGCCACTGCGCATCGTCGACGAGGCGATGGGTGTGGGCGACGTCGATGCCCTCACCCCAGTGCTCCAGTGGTGTGCCCTGCTGGGCGAATGCGGCGGCGAGGATGCGCGATTCGGCGTCGGTGAGGGGGTGGTCTTCGTCTCGGCAGGCCGCGAAGATGCGGGCGAGCTCGGCGTCGAAGGCATGGAAAGGGTCGGTCATCGTGAGGGCCTCGAGAGTTCGGTGACCGCGGATCCGCGTCGGTGTGGCCGTGGCGCCCGTGGTGCTCCAGTCGGCGGAATGTGTGGATCCGATGGTGGTCAGTGCGGCATCGATTGCAGTACTTGCGGGCGGTAGCCGACGGCTGTCATCTGCTGAAGCAGGGGCGCGGTCTCCTCGGGTGTGGCGGGGCGTTGCTGCTCGACCCACTGTGCGTGGACGGATCGGATCCGACCGTCGGCGGTCAGAACTTGGTACGAGCGCCGAGGAGTGGTGGCGCCGCGGTCGAGTAGGACCGCGGCCACCTTGTCGAGGTGGTCGCACACGAAGTAGACGGGCTGGCGGGGTGGTGGCGGCTGGTTGGGTGCGGTGTAGGAGTAGGGAAGCGCCGCCGTGGCTTGCTCTTCGGAGGCTTTGTCCCAGCCCGCCGGTATTGCGCGGTGATCTCAGCGACAACATCCGGGTCGGCGCTGGGGCCGGTGATGTGTGGCGCCACAGCGGGGTTGGCCAGCGGTGAGGGGTGTACGAGCCCGGCGTGGAACGCTTGGCGGCCGAGCGCGACCCAGTCGTGGCAGTCGGCGGGTGGTTGTGGGGCGAGGGTGGCCAACAGCTCGGCGACCCGGACGGCGTCGGCGGCCGCGACGTCGATGACGAACCGGAAGATGTCGCGGCGGCGGACGTCGACGTCGATGGTGTCGATCCCCGCGTATTGCGGTTGAACCGAGGCGACTTGATCGCCCGGTGCGTAGGTCGCCGAGAGGATTGATGCCACGGCTTCGGCGTGGCTGGTAGTGCCTGCCGCGAACTGGTGGCGGGCATCCGGTGGATCGGTGGGATTCATGGGGTCCTGACCTTGGAGGTTCGGAGGTTCGCCGAAGACACGCGTGTGTTCCTGGGGTGGAATGCATCCCGCGCGGATCTGGCCGAGCAGAGCTGACCGTGAATTCACCAGTGCCGCAGCCGCGTTCAACGCGCTACCGCTATCTGTGCGCACGGCGGCGGTGGAGTGCATACGTGATGTGAGCGCGGCAGTCGAGGCCGCGGCAACGGGATTGTCGCGGATGGGCAGCGTCGGGGTGATTGTGGATCGGAGTGGGTGTGGGTGCGGTGTTGAAGTAGACGACCAGCCATCAGATCGCGACCACGACCGCCGCGATCACACCGACGGCCGCGGCTCCTGCTCGACCCCGTGCCCTCGCCGCGCAGGGCGGCGGCGGTGAGGTCGCCTCGCCGTCACGGCACCGCTGGCGCGAACGCCCTTCACCGGGTCACCCGGTACGCAATCTTGTTGCGTTCGGTGGCCACGTCGGGCGCAAGCGTGAAGGCAGCGATCTTTGTCGGTCTCGTGCTCTCGTGTTCCTGTGGTGTGGGTTCGAGCCCGAGCAGCGGAACCGCGCGAACCTCATCGCCGAAATCGATGACGAGGCAGTTCAATTCGATGTCGAGCGGACCCGGCCGGCGTTCCTTGCGCCCGGTGTAGGTCCCGCGGACGGTGTCGCCGGGCCATATCTGCCCGGGCTGCTGGACTCGGCTGCGGTAGTTCGGGTCGTTGCGGTGCTGCTTGTGCCACATCGCCGAAGTCCAGAGTGCGAAGTCGTAGCCACACTCGGCTAACCGGTGCAGGTCGCCGGTGTCGGCGTCGAAGCCATTGACCTGCGTGCACTGAGCCACTTCAATGCCGGCGGCGGCGAGGGCGTCGAGGCTGGCGGCGAGCCGCTGGGCGGCGCTGGTCGGACGCGGGAATGTCCACTCGTCGCCGTTGCGCTTCCATCCGTATTTGCGCAGGATGGCAGCGACGTCGGCGTGGTCGATGTCTGCTGCCGTCTCGACGGTGAACCCCGTCTCGCTCAGGGTTCGGGAGCGGACGCCCTGGGCGCGCACGGCCTGGGCCCGCTGGTCGTCAACGCCGCGAACTTCGTGGATCTTGTCGAACGTGTAGAGCGTTGTTGCGACTTCGGCGCGGACCGTCACCGACTTGCTGTTGACCCGCACGACCTCATGCCACCTCGACTTCGTCCGCACGAACTTCGCGCCGACGATCTCTTCGCGTGTCAGACGCACCCGGTCGCGTTCGGCGATGCGGCGATCGCAGCTCGCCACGATGTCGGCCCAGTACGTGACTGCCGCGTCCGCCTCCAGCCAGCGGCGGGTGTAGCTGTCGAACAGTGCGTGGATCTTGTTGCTGCCTCGGTGGGCGTTCGATCCGCCGTAGCGCGGTCCCGGCGCGGCCCTGGCCAGCGCTCGGTCAGCGGCAGCGGTGGCCTCCCGGCGAGCTATGGCCTTGTCGCGCAGGGCAATCGCGTATGCGCGGCGGTTCTCGAGGTCGAGATTTTCTTACGGCATCCGGGTTACCCGTCGCGCTCCGCGGGTGCCAGTCGCCGGTTCGGTACGGCCAGCCGTCGGCGCGTCATCGCCTCGAGCTCATCGATCCGGGAGCCGACGGTGCCCTCGTAGTAGGCGAGGTCGCCTGTGACGCCGTCGATCTCCGCAAGGCCCGCCAGCTGCCACATCCGCAGATAGAGCCCGGCTGCGGATGTGGTGAACGGAGCCCTCGCGCTCGTTACAGCGCACGCCACACAGACCTCCGCAGCTGTTCCGGGTCGGGTATCGGTCCCGGCGACGACACGCGTGAGGATCTCGCGGCAATGAGACCGGTAGACAACCTCGTTTCGCATCAACGGATGTGTCGGTTGCAATAAGTCGATGCTGCCGACCAGAACACCCGTATACTGCGGGTGTCGTTTCATCGCTGCCGCGATTTCCTCGTGAGCGACCGTATGGGTCGAGAAAACCAACTCCACGGTTGCGGCGCATTCGTGGTAGAGATCGGTAATTTCGATGGACGGTGATTTCTTTTCCACCTACACGTCCTTTCGAGAAGACGAGAAATCCCATAGGGGCACACTCTTTTGGGGTGTGCGCCGAGCCGGACTGCTAGAGGTCCAGGGGGCGGCGTGCGTGGAGGAACACGGCATCGACATCCGTGCCGGACTTGGCGAATGTCCCGGCGGGCAGTTCCTCGTAACCGCCGTGTGTGGTGATGAATTCACGCATCGCCCGGTAATCGCGGTCGGTTCGGAACGTGTAGCTTCCGGGCGCGACCGCCAGGAGCTGGCCACCGGCGATCAGCAGGTCCCATGCGGCGTAGAGGTGATCCATCCACACCGTCGGCCGTCGCGGCAGAGCGAACGGCGGGTTCATCACCACGACTGTGAACTGCCGCGATGCGGTCGCGGCGAACTCCTCAAAGCTGGACACCACGACCGTCACCCGTGGGTCGGACCCGATCACGGCGGCACGCTCGGGATTGGGCTCCACGGCCGTGACATGCACGCTCGGGTTGGTCTCCAGGATTGCCCGCACGAACGCCCCATCCCCTGCCGAGGGCTCGAGGACGTGCGCCCCGGCCTCGAGACCGGTGATGTCGGAGTGCTCGCCCGAGACGATGTGCCTCGCCAACCAGTCGGGTGTCGCGAAGTACGCCTCCAGTGTCTTGCTCACAGTGTTGGGGGTCTTGCCACTTGCCACGGCCGCCGCGATGATTTCGGCGGGGTCATCGGTGAAAACGTGGGCCTGTTCTCGGCGGCTCCACTTTCCGCCCATGGTCTCGATGACCCTGTTGACTTTTTTGTAATCGGCGGGGGTGAGCTGCTTCGGGAGAAACAGCTTGTCGCCCTCGATTCGCGATTCGGCCAGTATTTCCCGCGCGAACTCGGGCACGGTCACTGATGTTCTTACGGCCATTGATGATCGCCTTTCAAGCTATAAGGTTTAATGGAGCGGTTTGCACAGGGCGTGTTCGGCCGGTTCACTCGCTGAGCCAGTTCGGAACTCGTCACCAAGCCGCAAGCGGCTGCAGTCGAGGCCGCTGGCGAGCATCGCCGCGACCTTGTCATCGCTGGGCGGGTCGGTGCGCGCGATCTCCAAGGGCGACGCTGGGTGTGGTCGTTGCCGGACTACAGTTCGGTCGCCAGCGGGATGAGGGGCAGCAGGCGTCAGAAGCCGCGCGTGGGCGGACTGGCTGTGGAGAAAGCGACGGTGTAGGTGCTGGCTTCGACGGTGAGGATGAGCCATCCCTGCTGGGTGGTGAACTCGCGGATCAGGTTGATCAGCGTCTCGCCAGTGTCGTCGGGTGCGGTCAGCTCGAGGTATTCGGCGAAGTCGTCACCCCCGGCGGCGGTGTCCTCCAGACCGATGTGCGACTCGCGCCAGCCCAGGGCGTAGCTGACCACGACATGGCCCTCGCGATGGGGGTCGAGCTGGGCGGGAATGCCGTTGCTACGGAAATAGGTGCCCTCGTCCTTGACCCAAATCAGCGAAGGCACTGGCGGTGCATCAGTGGGTTCGTCGTACGGGGGGCGGGAATGCTCGGCGGCGGCAATCGCGTGCTCGGCGATCGGCAGCACTTCGGCCAGCGGGAACCACAAGTCGATCGAGGACATCTCGGTGTTTCCTAATCAGTTATTAGGGACAGGGTTCCGGCCGTGTCTCAACATCGGTGTCGATGCCGCGCCGCCCATGCGGATGGTGCGGCACCGCCCGGTAGTTGGGTACGTGGGTAGAGGCCGCGATCGGAACGGGGGTGTGCGGGTGGGGTTCGATTGCGTGAATTGCCCCGAGCGTCAGTGGGATTGCGTTCGAGCGTCGCCCCTGCGGCGCTGAGGGTGGGATCTGATGCTGTTGGTCTCGCCGATCGGGTCTGTGAATTCGTCAGACAGCCGCGCCCGAGAGGGACGGTCGGTGGCATCGTTGAACGATCCGTTGTCGTGGATGGCCGTGTTCGACGGTGACGTGGCGCTCACCGTGCATCACGGTGTGGGCCTTGCGTAGTAGCGCGGCCTCCGCGTATCGCCGGAGCAGCTGGTCGGCGGGCGTCGGGGCGCCGATCGTCGAGGAAACTATGGGCGTGTGGCTATTTCTGTGGTGTCGGAGACCTTGGATCAGCACATCAGGGCGCTGTGGCGCGAGGTTGGCGCTGAGCGTCCCTCAAGTGGAGGTGGTGCGAATGCTGATATCTGGGGGGTTCCGGGGTTCGTTGTGGAAGTGGGCTGGATGAGCTAGGGGGTTGACGGCTTGACAGAGGGGTCCACCACGGTGTTAACGGTGGAGGAGATCGGCTGATCCTCGATAGGGTCGGTCGATGGGCTCGGGTTGAAGTGGACGACGAGCCACCAGACCGCGGCCACGAACGCCACGATCACAGCAATGGCGGCGACTTGCTCGAGGCGGGCCCGCCGCCGGGCAGTGGCGTCGTGGCGGTTGCGTGGCGTTGAAGAGCCACGGGGACTGGGTGCACGCGCGTGAGTGTGGTGCGCGGCGCGCGGCGTGCGGACCTGATCTACCGATTCTGGGTGTGATGTAGGCGCGATCGACGTGGTGAGCGGTAATCGGTTGCTGGGGTTCGCACGTTGTTTCTCCTGCCGCCATGGTGTGCGGTGCAGGCGATGGGGGATGCGGTGGAGTGAACCGCCCCGGTGAGTCCGGAGACCTATTGATGTGACAGCTCAACGGGTTGCTGGGCTGGTTGTTGACAGTAGTAGGCGGCCTCCATCTGCGCTGGGGGCATGTCCCCGCAGTGCCGGTAGAGGCGGCGGTGGTGTAGGGGTCGGACCGCAGCGCCCTGCCGGTCTTTCGACACGGTGGGTTTCTGCGGCCCGCCCTCCGAACCGGACGTGCATGTCTCCACGCATCCGGCTCTCCACATGTTCAAGCCGCTGGTGCGTGGTCGGTGCCGGGTTGCCAATCTGCCCATGGTGCAGGGATTTTCGAGCCCCGATATCGGTAACGGCTGACCGTCACCTCTCGTGGTCGGAACAGCTCGACGCGGCGGTCGCTGATCTGCCAGTTCGGCCAGAATCGGCGGCGTAGCGAGCCCCAGGTCAAACCGAAATGCCGTTTGCGCAGCCAATACGCGACCCTCATGAACGCGAAGTGGTCGACGTAGCAGAAGGTGCGCTTGGACACCCCGTGCTTGAAATAGTTGCACCAGCCCCGCATTGCGGGATTGACCCGCCGTAGCAGGGTGACCAGTGTTCGATGCGAGTTGCGGCGCGTCAGGTTTCGGACCTTGCCGATGATCGAAGCCAGCGACTTCTTCGACGGCCAGGTGTAGACGAACCGCTTTCTGCTGCCCGGTTTGGTCCTCCGCTGGATGCGGAAGCCCAGGAACTCCAGGCCCTCGTCGATGTGACGGATCCCTGTCTTCTCAACCGATAAGCGCAGGCTCATCGGCGCGAGCACCGCCTCGACCTCATCCCATAGCGCTTCGGCCTGGGCGCGAGTGCCGTTGACCAGCACCACGAAATCGTCCGCGTAGCGGACGATCCGATAGGTGGCGCCCCCGGCGCGCCTGTGTTTGGTGCGCTTCCAGTTCGTGTCGAACTCTTCCCATTTGCCGGTGAAGTGCTCATCCAGAACCGAGAGAGCGATGTTGGCCAGCAGTGGTGAAAGGATGCCACCCTGGGGCGTGCCGGTCGGCGTCTCCCGATGCACCGCGTCCTCGGAGAGGATCCCGGCCTTCAGGAACGCCTTGACCAACGCCAGCATCCGCTTGTCGCCGACCCGCATCCGCACCCGATCCATCAGTGCGGCATGCGAGATTTCGTCGAAACAGGCAGTAATGTCTGCCTCGAAGACCCACTCGTATCCCTTGTTTCCCGAGGTGAAGTGGTGGATCTCGGCGATAGCGTCCTGCGCGCGTCGTCGTGGCCGGAACCCATACGAACACGGCTTGAAATCCGCTTCGAAAATAGGTTCCAACACCAGCTTCGCAGCCGCCTGCACGATCCTGTCGGCGGTGGTCGGGATTCCCAGACGACGCATCTTGCCATTCGCCTTCGGGATCAGCTTCTCCCGCACCGGCACCGGCCTGAACCGGTGCCCCTTCAGATCGTCACGCAACTGCGACAGGAACTGCCCGACACCGTCATCAACGGAACATGGTGCGATTCCATCGATTCCAGCCGTGCGGGCTCCTTTGTTGCCCCGCACCCGGTCCCACGCCACGACAAGGAAAGCCGGGTCATAGACAAGATTGAACAGATCATCGAACCGGCGGCCCGCATCGGCCACCGCCCAACGGTGCAGCTTCCGCTGCATCCTGCGTACCCGCAGCCAAGCCATTTCCGGCTCCGGCCACGGCGCACCGGTATTCACCAGTGACCTCCACTCGATGCTCGGAGACTGCGAACATGCTGGACCCCTTCGCCATGTGACCGGCTTTCCCGATCTCGGACTACTACGGATCCTCCGCCCCCGCACGGCAGCATCGGCCGGCGACGGGCCTTCCTGCCGGACCGCTGGACGCGGCCCGGGAAAGGGACCGCCGTGTGGGTTCCCACGTTCACTGTCGGATCGATCGACGGGTGAGGTGCCCAACTATGCCCCTGCGGCATCGCCACGACTACGCCGCGGACCTTCACCGTGGCCTCCGGACCGAAGGTACAAATCCGGTCACGAAGTTCCCCGCACCACAACGTGATACGAGTGCGCGCCGCTGCCCAGCCCACATCCGCCAGATTCGAGCTGGTGGGACCGACTTGAGGAGCTTTCAGACGCTGGTTTCTCACGTACACCGTCCCGTCTTGCTTGCCGGACCCACGTCATCTGGCAGTGCCGACGCGTCCCGTCGTTGTCGGGGCTGCTTACCACCCTCACCGGCGTCCCCCGGATCAGGCTGCCCCCAGCTTCAACCCGCTGCCGCGACAGCAGGCAGACGAAGGTCTCTCACCTCCATTCGAACCAACAGCGCCTCGTGGCGCTCTGAACCAGTCAACCCATTCGGCGGTGGCTAGCTCGACCTGGTCGACGGTGCGCCACGGCGCTCGCGGCTTGATCAGTTCGGTTTTGTAGAGGCCGTTGATCGTCTCGGCGAGGGCGTTGTCGAAACTCGACCCCACCGCGCCGACCGAGGGCTGGATCCCGGCCTCGGCGAGCCGTTCGGTGACCGCTATGGATGTGTATTGAGATCCTCTATCAGTGTGGTGCACAACGTCTTTCACGTTCCATCCCTCCCGTTCCCGGGTCCAGATGGCGTGCTCGATGGCGTCGAGTACCAGCGCGGTGGTCATCGAGGTGGCGGTGCGCCAGCCGATGATGCGGCGGGCGTAGGCGTCGACGACGAAGGCCACATACACCCACCCCGACCAAGTCGACACATAGGTTATGTCGGCCACCCACAAGCGATTCGGTGCCGCTGGCGCGAACTTCCGCTGCACCAGATCGGCCGGCCGCGCGGCCACCGGATCGGCGATGGTCGTGCGTTTGACCCGGCCGCGGACCGCGCCGCGCAACCCGAGCTCACGCATCAGCCGTTCCACCGTGCACCGGGCGACCCGGATTCCTTCTCGATTCAGTTGCAGCCAAACCTTTCTCGCGCCATAGACGCCGAAGTTCTCGGTGTGAACCCGTGCAATTTCCGGCCTCAATTCCTCGTCGCGCCGATGACGGTGCGTCGGGGTCTTGGCGCGGTGCGCGTAATAGGTCGATGGGGCGATCTGCACGCCGAGCTCGGACAACACGGCACAGATCGACTCGACACCCCATCGCAGGCCACCGTCGATCCGGTGGCCCTGGTGTTCGCTGATGTATCTGACGGTCAGCGCTGTGGCCGGTCCAGTTCGGCCGCGAAGAAAATCGAGGCCGATTTCAGAATCACGTTGGCGCGCTTGAGTTCTGCGTTCTCCCGCCGCAGCCGCTTGAGTTCCGCCGACTCTTCACTGGTGATACCCGGGCGGGCACCGCCGTCGATCTGGCTCTGGCGCACCCACTTGCGGACCGTTTCCGGGGTCCCCACGCCCAGCAGTCCGGCGACCGCTTTCATCGCGGCCCACTCCGACTCGTGCTGACCGGCAACCTCGGCATACATCCGCACCGCCCGCTCACGCAGCTCAGCCGGGTACCTCTTACTCGACGACACGACTCCATCCTCTCCGACAGATGATGAAGTCTCCCGACCCACCGGGGCGGTTCAGTAGCGCAGCGAGTCCTCGTCGTTGAACCCATGGACCGGCACGGCGTGGTCGGCGATTCCCGACTGCTGGACGAAATGCCGCCGAGTTGTGGTGTACAGCACACTGACCCCTCCTCCTTCGTAGGGCAGGAATGGATCGATGATCTCGGCGTTGGTGGCGTCGTCGAACACGAGCAGGGTCGGGCGCTCAGAGGTGTGCAGGGTGTCGCGCACCCGTCCGGCGGTGGTTACAGGATCGACGACGACCACATCGAGGTAACCGGCCATGCGGACCAGCCCAGCGAGGATGCCGTCGCGGGTCGTGGCGTCGATCCAGGCGACGTCGCCTCGTTGTTGGGCCCATCTCCGTGCATAGTCCGCAGCGATCTGAGATTTGCCCGATCCCGGCGGCCCGACCAGCGCACACCCCCTCGGACCCACAAATCGATGCCAGTCCTCGCCGCCATGGTCGATGTAGTGGGCTGCGCGGGCGGGGATGTCGCCGATGACGGCGGAGGGCCTCGATGCGGTCATTTTCGTCCTCGATATATGCGAACAGCACCGGATGCCGCGGGCCTGTGTGGTGTCGAACTATTCATCGCGACATCAGGATACGGATGTGGCGCAATGGTCGGGCTTCGCGCGGCAGGTGGATGTGGTGGATGGATCCGCGTGGGAGCTCTCGGCGTGGCGACGTAGTTCCGACAGCGGTAGCGGGTACTTGATCCCTTCGCGCTGCTCCCGCAGGATCGAATAGTCTCCGAGTTCCTTGCGCAGTGCGGCTTCCCGGCGTTCAGCCTCGGCGAAGCGGTCGGGGAAGACCTCCAGCGTGCGCCGCCATTGTTTCTGTCCCGCACGTACACAGATACCGCCGCAGTTGTTGTGGCTGTAGCCGAGCTCATACAGACGCGGCGGCACAAGCCCGAGAGCGCGGCAGTCGTCGAGCATCTGCTCTTTGCTCAGATGAGGTTGGTCGGCCATCGGAAACTCGACTCGCCATGGCGCCCATCCGCCGATTACGCCTGGTTCGCGACGTCGTTCAGCCCAGTCGAGCCCGACGTAGAGGACGGTGTCGGCGGGGTCGCAATGGTGTTGCAACCACCGGCGGCACGGGACCTGCTTGAGCCACTTCGAACACGGGGCAAGCCGCGAGTTCCCGATGAACCGGACGTCGGCGAACACCTCCCATGGCGTTCGCCCGTCACAGACCCTCACCAACGGCACACCCAGGTATTCCACGGCGTCGGCCAGAAACCGGTGCAGGTCTTCGTCTTCGATCAGGGTGTCGGCGAAAAGTAGAACCATATCGTTGGTGCCATGCCGTTGCGCGATACGCACGGCCGCAGCGAAAGATCCGATACCACCCGACATTTGAACGACCCTTTTCACACGCTACCCGCCTTTCTCGAAGTGCTCGCCCGATTTTTCGGCTTGTGGCCACGCGCAGTGTGCAGGCGTCGATGTCGTAGCCGTCCCACGGTGATCGGCGTGCGACCGCGGCATATCTGTTACCGGATCGCTGGGTCCGGACAGGCCAGCCGTCGGGCCGCGCACCGATGCGCGCTGTCACCTCGGCGACCCACCGCGCCCGCGCATGTCTGCTCTTGTCGGCCGAGGTCGAGGCATTCGGCGGTCGAGTGCGCGCCGGAACGCGGGGATGTGGTGATTTGGTCGTGTCCGGTGGCGCGCAGGCCGGTGGCGTCGGTGGATGGGAAGCATCGTTCGTCCTGTGGGCGGAGTTGGTTCATGGCGTAGTGCATGAACCTCTCCTGGTAGGTATGAGGGCCTGCGGTGAACAGGTGGAGGTCTTCATCGGGGTTGTCGACGGCCACGTCGAGGGTTTGCCCGTCCCAGGTCTTGATGACCGGTGAGATCTCACCGTGTTCGCGGTGCTGGCGGTAGTGCCAGAGCAGGCCGTATTCGCCGAGTGTGCCGGTGGCCAGGGAGCCGTTGTCGAGCCAGGCGAATCGGGGACCGAGACTGCGGACCGCGGCCGCGATGACCTCCTCGCTGCGCTGGTACCTCAAGGGCACCGCCTCCCATCGCTGATGCGCGGCGGCGACTTCGGGATGGCGCGCCAGCAGGGTGGAGGTGATGATCTCGATCACGAGGTCTTCGTGCGGAGTAGGCTGTTGCGCTCCCGCCAGCAGCCGCAGAATATGGACGAGTTCGGAGGTGCTTTCCTGCTCGGCTTCGGGCTGCCACTTGGCACGCACATCTTCCGGCGACGGTGATGGTGTCTGTGTCACTGAGTTTGTTCTCCTGCAATCGGTTTCGATGACGGGCATTTCAGGGGGTGAGGGTCCATGCCGCCCCGCGCGGGCGTCACCGGGCGTGTCGCGTCGAGGCGGCGCTGGACCTCGGTTGGGTCGGGTACGACTGGATCGGCAGTCGTGGCACTACATTTCACCGGGCTCGAGGCCAGCCTGCTCCGGGTAGACCGGAGGGGTGCGATAGCCGTAGCCGCTGTAGCGGGGTGCTGTCGGCATCGGGAGTACTCCGATCAGGTCAGGGAACAGGATCGCGGTGGGGTGGAGACGGTGGTCGGAAGTCGAGGGGAGCTGGCGCGCGAAGCGGCGCCCGAGTTCGACATCGCAGAGTCAGCCTCGGCCCTCGTGAACGGCTTGCGCACTGCGCACCAGCGGCCCGTATTCTTGCCGGGTTTCGGCGCTGAAGTGGCTGGTGGGCACACCGAAATATGGCTGCCGGGTCACTCCCACCCGACCATCGCGGAACAAGAAATACGATTCACCCGCGTCCTCGCTGAAATAGTCGCCGACGAAAATGCCTGCCATGTAGCAGGATTCGTCACGCGAGCCGGTAGCGGCCTCGACGGGCTCGGAGATCATCTCGACCTCGTCGCCAGAGACGAGACGGCCTCTGAGGATGTGCAGCTGCGGACGGGTCTCGGGCATGGGCAGTGTCCGTTCTCGATGGGTTCGGTCATAACGTCCGCTGCCGGGGCACATAGCCGGGCCAGCGCAGGTGAGCCCTGGAATTCATCGGTAGGGGTGAAGGATTTCGGGCTGGCCCTGTCTTGGTGAGGGGAGGCGGTGGCATCGGGTGGGTGTTCACGCGGTGATCGCATCGATGACCTACCCGATGCCACACCGTGGCGGGCCCACGTGTCGAGGTCTTCTCTGGTGGCGGTGGTCTGGGGTTGGGTTCGGTGCGCCCCGTGCGTGTAGCTTCGTCAGCAGCGCGGCGACGACCCCGGCCTCGGTGAGGTCACCGACGACGAAATCCATGCTCTGACCGAGCCGCCGCTGCATGTGGCCGACGAAGCCGACAGAGTCACCGGTGAACAGGTCGCTACGGCAGTCCTGATCCGCGGAGGTGCGCGGGGGCACTCAGTGGGTGTGGAGTCGAAGATCCAACGCTCGCGTCATGTCGTCGGTGTCGGGTCGTGTCGCACCACGCAGGTCACACAGGGTCCAGGCGACACGCACGACCTGATCGGCGGCGCGCGCGGATATCTTGCCTGCACGCAGCGCCGACTCGACCACGGCCGCGGCGGCGTGCGATAGCGGAAACTGTTGGCACAGGGCCGGTCCGGGCACTCGAGCGTTGGTGGTGACGCCGATCTCGTGCCAGCGGCGGGCTGCGGCGGCGCGCGCGGCGATCACCCGTTCACGCACGACCGCGGTGGACTCGTTCGCCGTGTCGGTGAGCCCGCCGTCGTGGGGGTCGAGCCGGACTGAGATGTCGATACGATCAGGCACGGGCCCGGCGAGACGGCCGTGGTAGCGACGCAGCGTCGCGGGTGAGCAGATACAGGCGCCGGAGCGGGTCGCGGCGCACGGGCATGGCAGCGCGGACAGGATTACTTGGACCTGGGCGGGGAATCGGACGACCCTGTCGCGGTTGGCGAGGCGAACTTCGCCGTCGTCGAGCACAGTTCGCAGAGCATCCAGTGTCCTGGCGGGCAGTTCGGGGTAGTGGTCGAGGTGCAAGACGCCCAGATGAGCGCGTGGCACGGCGCCGGGGCGACCGGACACGGCAGAACCCAGCAGGCTGTCGACGGAGCTGCTGTGATGGGCTGCGACATAAGGCCGGTGGCAGGTGCGGGGGTCGTGGCGGTCGTTCAGCAGGCCTGCCATCGAGGCAATGGCGGCCACCTCCAGCGACTCGGCTTCGGTTAGCGGCGGTAGCAGACCGGGGAGCCGCTGTCCCAGCATGAGTTTGCCGACCCCGGGTGGGCCGATCAGGCGCAGGCTGTGTCCGCCGACGGCCGCGACTTCCAGCGCCTGGCATGCCTGATGATGGCCAGCCACCTCATCGAGATCTCCGCCACGGCAGTCGGTTTCGAGGATCGCGGGTGCAGCGGCGGCCGGGTGTGAAAGGGGGTGTTGTCCGCGCAGCCAGCCGATCACCGCACGCAGGTTCTCCGCCCCCAACACTTCGATTCGGTCTACGAGCGCGGCCTCGGGCATGCAGGCGTGCGGGACGACGACCGTGGCGAAGCCGGCGTTGCGGGCTGCCAGGACCCCGGGCAGGATTCCGCGGACGGGCCGCAGCCGCCCGTCGATGCTCAATCCAGCGAGCAGGACGGTGCCGGTCAGGCGCGTCGTGGGCACCGAGCCCGAGGCAGCGAGCACCGCCACGGCCATCGCGAGGTCGTTGGCCTCGGGGACCGGTGAGGGTGCCGACGGCAACACGGTGATCAGGACTTTGTCGTCGGGCCAGGCCGAGCCGGAATTGACCAGCGCGGCTCGGACTCTGTCGCGAGAGGTCCGCAGGTCGGACTCGGCTGACCCCGACACGGTGACCGAAGCCAGACCTCGGTTGACCTCGGCCTCGACATCGACCAGGTGCGCGCGGATCCCGAAAGCTCGCGCCGATATCGCCCGTCCCCTGGTCATCGCGCAATACCGGTGAGCGCGAATGCCCGCGTCCGCGTGTGCGTTCCGCGAGACGGCCTCCGCTGGAAAGTACAGAGTAACAACGTTCTTCTCCTTTGTGATTCGGGTCGCCGCCGGTGCCGGGCGGTGTGATATCGGTGGGCTGGGAGGTTGCGGTTCAGGTGGTGGTGCGGATGTGGTCGGGGTGGGGGAACACGCCGATCGGTCGGCCGTAGACACGGATAGTGCTCCTTCTGGCGTTCGAATTCGGTGTGGTCTGCGCCGCACTCGGCCGGGTCCGGGCGGACCGGGCGTGTGCGGCCGCGTTGTCGTGGTGTCCTGGCTGCACCGCGAGCCCGACCCGGCCGGATTCCCCTGTTCGTCGGCGCAGTCGACGATTTGGAGTGGTGTCCTCGAGATCGTCGACCGCCCCGGAGGGGTGGGTGTCCTCGGGCGGTGGTGATGCCGGGTCGGTGCCATGGGCCGATCGTCGTGGCGGATGCGCTCAGGGTGCGGGGTCGGGCAGGACCAGATCATGTGGGCTGGTCTCGACGAGTTCGTCGGCGGGCAGGTCGTAGACGGGTTCGCCGATCCAATCGGCGGGCAGGCCCGGCGTCGAGCTGTGGCCGCGCAACCATCGGGTCAGATCGCCTTCTACGCTGTAGAAGCGGACCTTGGTGGGGTCCTCGAAATACAGGTGCGTGACGCCGTAGCCGTGGACTCGTACGATCCGCATTCCGACGAACTGTGACAGTTGCGCGCATACTTCTGCGATCACCTGCGCCGGGATCGCCTCCAGTGAGGGCCACTCGTGCAACGCACCGGCGAGACCGCTCGGCGGTTCGCCTGCCGCGATGGCGGAGGCGAGCTGGTCTCGGCGGTCCTGGATCAGCATGAAGACGTTCTCGCGTACGGCGTCACGAACGCTCGACGCTGGGATCAGCTCACGCAATCGGTCGAGTTCGGCGGTGCTGAGGGGACCGGGCAGCATGCGCAACAACCCGGGGACCGACAGCAGCATCTGCCTCGACAGCGCGGTCAGCGCGATGTCGATGACATCGGGTAGTTCGGCGACCGGCATCCTCGGTCGGGCGGCCGGAGAGCCGCTGACGACCGTCAGGATCCGGTCGAGCACCGCCGCTACCGGCAGGTTCGCCTGCGAGTCTTGGCCGGTGTCTTCGATAGCGTTGTCGTTCAACGAAATTTTCCTTTCCATGGGCTCGGCCGCGACGGTGATCGAGGAGCATGTTCGTGTGCAGGCGCAGCGACCTCCCGGGGCATGGCGGCGCTCGATCGAAGGAGTTCGCGGACGAAGGTCAGCCGGGCGAGGGCGGCGTTCGTGTGGTTGTCACCGCTGTCTAGATGGCGCCGATGAAGCCCGCGCCCGCCGAGCGGGCCTGCCGGTGACGTTCTCGCCGTTGGATCGCTGCCGAGCGGGTCCGCGTCAGCCAGTCCTGGCGCAGCGCGCTGTGCCAGTCCCCTCGCGCGGTCGCGAGGTCGTAGTAGCCCCAGCAGCTGGCGACCTCGCCGTCCGGGCCGGTCAGAATCCAGCCGAAGACTTCACCGTCGGCCCATCTCACGTACTCACGCGCTTCGGCGTCGGCGTCTGCGCGAGCGTGCGCGAGCGCGAAATAGGCTCGACTGCCGACACTTCCGGTGAACAATCGCAACGGCGACGCTGAGATGGCGTGCCACACCGCGTAGGCCCGCTCCACCCTGTCGCTGTCGTCTCGACCGTAGGTCTCGAAGAACCGTGACACCGCGCGCACCGCGTGTTCCTTCGCTTCCGGAGGGACACAGGACACCTCCGGGATCACGCGGGCGTCGATTTCGTCGAGCGGCCATCCCTCTCGGGGACTGTGCCCCTGCACGGTCAGCAGGGACCGGTGCCCGCGGTCCTCGCGCGGATTCGACGCGCATTGGTCGGCGTGGTATGTGATGCGGTATTCGTCGTGGCCGAGGGTGATCTGCTCGCCGTCTAAAGCTGTCACGGCTGACTCTCGGCGATGTCGGCGACGCGCTGACGGGCATGCCCGCACATTCCGGGCAGGCCGGGGCCTGGGTCGTCGGGGTCGCTGCTCCGGGGTGAACAGCAGATGTGAGAGGGGTGTTCGAGCATCGAGGGCTCCTCGTCAGATGTGCCCGTGAACCGGTCGCGGGCGGTGAAGGTAGTTGCAGGGCCCGTTGAGTGGGCAACGACGCACTCTCAGCGCGAGGGTGTTGTCCATGTCGACGGACGTCCTCGCAGTCGGCTCGAGATCGGGCCGCGCTGTCGACGGTCGGGGGGAGGCTGAGACTGTGGTGAGGTCGTGATGCTCGCGCAGCCCCAGGCGCGGAAGTCTCGGCGCAGCACGCCGTGGACGACGCGCTGCGCGCCAGGGCAGAGTTCGTCAGTCCGTTTTCGGCGGTGCGGATCTGTCGGCGGGGTGGTTTCGTATGAGCCAGAATCCCTCGGAGCAGTCGTCGTGATGGGCGCGCCCGACGTTCCAGCCTTCGAGCCGAGCGAGTCGGTGCCATGGCCAGTGCTGGTGCGGGCTGTCCCAACCGGCGGCGACGTCGGTCACGATCCACGGAGTCAGCCGGGCTTCGGTGGCGAATCCTGTCCCGACGGTTCGGCATTCGAGACGAACCAGCACCCGGTCGGCGTCGATGTCGAGCATGCTCACCTTCTCGGTGAGTACGGGGCAATTGAGGCAGTCCGGTCGTTCGCCTTCGCTGTAGGGGGCACGAGGGCACGGATCGTAAGGTCCCCACGCCGAGAATCGGGAGCCGCGCCTGATATCGACGAGCGCTGGATAGGTGTGCGGACGCAGCGCGCACTGGGAGGCCGGAGCCCCGTAGTGCGCGCCGAGGGAGATCCGGTTCCAGCCCCTGCCGTCGGGTCCACGCGGGTTGGGGCGGGGAGCGGGTAGGTAGATCGACATCGCCGGGTCACACCCCTTTTCCTCACTGCATCGTGCGCCGGGCGCGGGGCCTCTAGCCGAGTCGTATCCAGCGGTCGGCACGCCGATCAGCACAACCCGACTGTGCTGTCCAGGAACGTAATTCGTCGATCGGACTCGACTGTGCCGAACCTCTCTTGCTCGCCTGCGGCCGGGCACAGTCCGGGTGATCAATCGGTGCCCTCGAAGCCGGCGACAATCTCTGCGATGGCTTCCGGGATGGCAGAGTTCGGGATTTGGTCGTCGAGGCGGTCCATCTCGGCAGCGGTGAGCGGTCTACCCGCCCAGCTCTCGGCCTGCGATTTCGTGATCAGCTGCCACTCGGGAACCGATCCGAATGCTCCGCTGCCCATGACCTCTTCGATCCAGGCGGCCGGGTTGGCGTGCGACAGCACTTCCTCCCACAGACCGATGGCCTGGTTCTTCAGTTCTCTGACGTTTTTGGCCCTGAGATCCATCGAGGCGGCCAAGGACGTCATCACCTCATCGGTGAACGCACCGGCCGCCTCCAACTCGGCGATGAG
Organism: Nocardia sp. NPDC050710; assembly: GCF_040654375.1. Lineage (NCBI taxonomy): Bacteria > Bacillati > Actinomycetota > Actinomycetes > Mycobacteriales > Nocardiaceae > Nocardia > Nocardia sp. NPDC050710. The sequence goes on from NZ_JBFAHV010000018.1 coordinate 173,033, forward strand.
GCGCGCGAACTGCACAGTGTTGTTGGTCCACATAGGTTTCCTAATCGTCGTTTCCCGCCCGGCGCGAGGGTTACGTCCGACGGAGTTGGTCTGTCACGGGCTCGGGCTGCGTTGATTCCTCGGAGGTGGTCAGAAGCCGAGCAGTGTCTTGGCGATGATGAGCTGATCCAGTGCTTCCGGAGTGCGGCCCTGGACTGCGGGGGCGGCGCTGTCGCGGACCTTGCGCAGCCGCAGGAAGCGGACGCCTTCGAGTTTGATTCCGACCGCGGGCGCTCTGGTCTCGGTGCCGGGATCTTCGATCACCTCGTAGTCGGCGATGTCGATCCATGCCTCGTACCAGGCTTCGGCAGGTCGGCCGTCGTTGGGCGGGTCGCGAGGGTCGGTCTCGCGGGGCCGCCAGAAACGGCACTCGCAGTCCGGGTCGTCGCAGCGCGCGAACCGTACGCTCGGGTTGGCGTGATAGTGGCGCTGTTGACTGCTCAGCATGGGACAGGCGCGGCGGGCATAGTGCCCGCATTCGGGGTGGCTGCCCGGTTCCTTGGTCAGCCCGTGCAGGTAGTCGGCCGAGCGGATGAACAGTACAACCCGGTCGGTGAGTGGTTGCGCGCAGATCTGGCACCGTTTGCCCCACAGGATCCGATGGGCGCGCCGGGGGTCCAGCATTCCCCATACCGGTCGTGCGGTGTCGCGATGGGACAGGGTGATGTGAGGGACGACCAGACCGCGTGCTCGCGGCGCGTGGGACAGGCGGGCTGGGACCGCGACTCGGTCCGAGTCCGACGGTGGCATGGGGTTCATGTGTTGCCTCGAATCTGAATGCGGACAGGGAGGAATTGGCCGGATCAGGGGAGTGGGTGAGCCATCGCGGTCTTCTGGCTGGCTCGGCGCGTGAGATCGGCGCGCGCCGTCACCGCACTGCGCGGGGTCGCGGCCGTGCGTCGATCGGGCGGGCGCGACTGGGATCAGGCGAGTTATTCGGCGATGTCGGCGGTCCGAGGGCGGTGGCTTCGCCGAACCGCGGCCGCAGCGCCATCCCGCGAGCAATCCGCTGCCTCGGTAGTGGAGTTCTTCGATGAGGTCGGCGTCCTCGGATTCCTGGGGCGCGAAAGCCTGTATCCCACCGGCGAATCCGATGGTCGTCAGCGCGATGTCGTCGGCGAGGCCGGCTCGTGGCGCAGGGTGCGCCGGACCGCGGCGAGATCGTTGCCGCCAACCCGCGCTGTGGCGATCGGGAAGAAGTCGACGGTGTGCTCGGGCGCGATCGTCGCGGCCACCGAAGCCGCGCCGCCCTCACTGCAGTCGGATGTGGTCCCCTTCCAATAGGAGGGCGCGACGGCTATACCAGGTCGTCGGAGTGCACTGGTGGAGTTCGGTCAGGCTGAGGGGCCGGAAAAGTGGCGGGCCGTGGCCGTGATATCGGCGGGCACGTCACGGGAGATCTGTGGCGACGGCGCGCGGAACAGGTCGTCACAGATCGGCGCTGGGTCCTTCGTCGCGGTGTGGCCCGGTGGACGGATCGGACGGTGGGGTGGTGGATTCCGAGTCGGTCACGCCGGGACCGGTCCCGGTCGGCGTGGCATCGGTGATGCCGGCTGCCTGGATCGCGGCGCCGATCGCGGCACCTTCAGCGCTGTCGAGACGGTGGATGTCGGAGCTGCGGCGGTGATCGCGTGCGGTGCCGGGTCGGTCGAGGTCGATGATGTTGGTGCGTGGGCTGGTGATCGCCGAGATCGCTCGGGTGAGCAGGCCCGGATCCTGTGGTGGGTGGTATTCGGCGGGGCGCTAGTCATCCAGGGCTGTGACCAGAGCCCTGGGCTGGATGCGGGTGTAGTCCAGCCGCCATCGTGCAGGCTCGGTGAACCGGTCGAGGAAGATGCGGGTCGCGCGCCCGTTTCCTTCGCGGAACGGGTGGATCCAGTTCAGATGCATGTACAGCCAGGCGGTGTCGGCGACGAACTGCTCGCGGTCCAGGCTCGGCCAGTCGATGGTGCTGGCGTGGTCGAACACTGCAGGAATATAGATGTCGAAGTCTTCTGGATGCAGGAAGTCCTTGTCGCGCTTCACCATTCCTACGGTGCGTAGCTGTCCGGCCCAGGGGTAGATGTCGGCGAACAAGTGACCGTGGATGGCCTGCCACTCGGCGAGGTCACCGGTGCGGGGGATGTGTTTGCGCCCGAGTTGTAGGTCCAGGGCGCGTTTGGTGGTGTCGGCGTACTCACGCGCACGTAGCTCGGCTTCATCATGCAGGCCGTAGAGGTTGACCAGCATCGGCGCGCCGGTCCGTGAAGGCCACAGATACGCCTGCCAGCGCTGCTCTTCGAGTTCGTCCGGCGTGCGGGGATCATCCATGCTCGGTGACCGTCCAGCGCGCGGCTCGCCGATCGTATTCGGCTTCGCTGAGCTCGCCGGTGGCATAGCCGAGCGTGTCGGCCACGATCTCGCGGGTCAGCGTCAGACCCTCGAGACGCTGAGAGGCCAGGATTTGCTCGACCGCCTCGCGCACCCGCGGCACTACGCCGCGGAACAAGTCGGCGAATTCGACACTGATGGAAACCGGCTGCGACATCGAGAGCTCCTCGAACAGGTTGTAGGCGAGCGGCTCGTCCGCGCGCGGTGGGGTCTCTTGCGAGTGTGCCGCGTCCTTGAGCGCACGGGCGGGCCCGTGGGTCGCCGCTGCGGTGCTCGGTGGCCGGCTCAGACGTTCGCGTCGGTGGGCGGGAGGTGATGAGGAGCCAATGGCCTGGATTGCTTGGGCCTGCCCGAGAGTTGTGTTGTAGTCGGCGATCTCGTCGTCGTTTCAGTCGTAGACGGGGCGCAGGCTGGTCGGAGACGACGATCTTCCCGGACGTCACCTCGAGTGTGATCTCGGTGGTGATGCCGTCAGGGTCGCCGCAGGCGTCACGCACCTGCACATGATCCTCAACGAGGAGATATTCCAGCCGTTCGGCGCAGACCGCACACCGCAGACCCGTCAGGACAACAGGCTCTTCGCGGTCGGCGAAGACCGCCACCTCGACGCCGTCGCGGTGGGTCCGGTGTTCGTTGTGCCGCAACGGTATTCGTGCTCATGCGGGTTCCTGTTCATGCGCTCGATGCGGTTCAGGAGGTTCGTTGCAATTCGATGGGCGCGTTCTTCGAGGACTTCGCCCGGATGGCCGGCGTGGTGGGACGACCGTGCCTCATGGTGGCGTTCGGTCTTCGGCGAGGCAGCTGATCGCGTCGATGATCAACCGGTCGGCGCGGCGGCGTTCAGCCGGTGACAGGGTCATGGTTCCGGACGGAAGTCGGTCCGTCTCGACGAGAAACCCCGCTTCGACCATCGATCCGTAGAAGTCCTGCCGCCAGGCGGTGAATCCCCACGGACGTTTGCCGTCGAAACCTATCGGGTCCGACCACACAATCACAAGGAGATCGACGAGGCGTTCGGCGACACTGACCACACCGTGCTCGACCTCCATCCTCAACGCGAGGATCTGTTCGGGTGGCGGACCGACGCGATCCACCGCTCGCTGTCCTAATTTGAGCACTGTCGCGGGCAGGTGCTGCTCGCCGATCTCGCGGGAGCCGGCGGTGTCGGTCACGTAGGCGTCGCGGTAGGTGGCCATGACATCGCCTGCCAGGCGGGCGATTTCGCCGTCGCGCAGTTCCACAACGCTGTCGTGTGGCAGGGCCAGCAGATCTGCTACGTCGGTGACGCGGTGGCCGGGTTGGATGGTTGTGTCCATCGGCTGAAGCCTGTTCGTGTCGGCGGTGTCGGTGTCTGGAGCCGGCGGTCGAGTAGCGAGCGCCCGCTTCCTGATGTCCCACAACGGTTTCGGGGCGCTCGCGCGGGCCGAGCAGGACGGTCTCGAGACGTTGCCCTATGGGTTGTCTATATTCGCGGGCGCGGACTCGTCGGCGAATTCCGGCGCGACATGATCAGAGCGTCAGGTGTTTCGGGTAGGACGCTGCGCGGGTGGAGGCGATGACGGTGCAGGTGCGTTCGGCACGGGATCGCCCGACCCGAAGTGCGTATTTGTGGTTTCCAGGGTGATGCAGGCGCTGTACCCCGCAGGCGATGAGCGCGTCGTCGAGCCAGCTGCGCCAGTCCACTCTGTCCGGATCGGGGTGTGGTGGTGGTGCGCCGCGGGCAATGAGGCGAGCGACGACCCCGTCGGCGCCGACCTCGCGGCCGAGGATCTTCGTCAGTGCGCGGCGGCTGATCTCGATGCCGTCGGGGAAGTAGAGTCTGCGAGTGGGGCGGCTGCGGCCGAGGTAGACCATGTTCAGTGCCTGGTAGACCGACCCGACATGCCCGCGTTTGACCAGCAGCCGACTGCCGTCGGCCTGTGACTGCCAGAACTGGCTCGGGTCGGAGAACGTGGTGACGCCGCGGATGCCGTGTTCGGCGGCTATGCGCAGGGCGCGAGAGGTGAACCAGCTCTCGGCGTTGGCGGGGATCCGGTCCAGTAGCACCAGGCGGTTGAGTTCGAGCGCTTCGTGGTAGGGGATGAGGGTGGGGAAGGCGTTGGTCAGGGTCGCGGCGCGCGCGCCGTTGCCGAGGGTCAGCACGCCCACGAGTTCGGCTTCCTCGTTGTTCGGGGCGTGTTCGATCAACCCGAACCCGTACCGCGCCTGCGGGAATGATTACGAGTAATGATGCTGGACGACAAAGTGTTTCGCCGCCGTGAGGCCGATCTGTTCGACGGTGTAGAGGGAGATGTCGAGAGGTTCGCCGGCGACACGGTAAGAGCCGCGTGTCTCGCGCCAGCGTTGGGTCTGTGTGCTCATCGCCCGGGTCATCACTGGGGCGCGTGGGTTTCGGGTGCCTGCTCGGCGGTGCGCCCGGGGTGTTCGGTCGGCGGCGACTGTGCTGGTCCTCGTGCGGTGTGTGTAGAGCAGAGCTGTCGCGGGGTGTGGTCGTGTGGACGGCTTCGAGGGTGTCGGCGCGGGGACCGGTGCCGGGGTGGTCGCGGTGCCGGAGGTCGATGACGGGGACGAGTCCGCGACAGGTGACGAGGCTCGGGCCGGCGCGCTGGACCGCCACGCCCGCTGCGTCGGTCACGGTGACCGGCGGCGTGCAAAGGATGTGGGTTCATGCTTCGATGCCCTTCGATGGGGAGGATGTATGCGCGCTGGGGCGCTGGGTGGATGGTCGGGCGCGGTGTCGGCGGACCCGATGCCTGCCAGATTCCGATCGCACCCGTGAGGAGACCGCGTCGGGTCCGCACGTGAAATACGCTGCGCTGTAGTGGATTCGGCGCGGCGGAGGCGGGCCTTCGGTCAGCCGTGAACGACGTTGACCGGGAACAGGCAGGTACCCGCTACCTGGAATCCAGTCCAACCGCCAATGCTGGCCGTTCCAGTCCGGCTCCAGCGCTTTCCAACTCGCGACGGTCTCGGGAACAGAGTGCTGGCAGGACCGGCGTCCTCGTGGTTACCGGCGGAGTGGTACTCGTGCGAGGTGATCACCTTCACGGCCATGACGAAATCCTCTTGGTCGGAACGGGATGATCCGTGCGTGGAACTCGTGCGGAGGAGGCGCGCGCGACCTCGTGCATCGGGCCCGTCTGTGAATGCCACGGATTCTGGTGTGTTGCGACTCAGACTCCGTCGAGGTCGTGGCCTGCGGCGGCGGCCAGGAAGCGAGATGCGGTCGTCCCAGGCAGCGGTCGAAGGCGCAATGGGAAGGGTGCGGAACTGTCAACCGGTCGGCGACAGGCCCGGATGTCACGGGCACACCGCGGGGCGAGGCAGTGCCGTGCGGGCCCGCGCTTTCGCGTCTCAGCTGCGCTGGTCCGGGTCCGCTTGCGCGCGGAAGTGGGGAGTGGGCAGGGCGGGCAGGCGCGATGGATCCGCCTGCGCTGCGAGGCTCGGGGTGGATTCGAGTTCGTTGTCGGCGTCGGGATAGGTGGTGGGAGTGTGGAGTTGGACGATCGCGGGCCCGACTGGGGCGGTGACCACGAAGGTCGGCGGTCGCCCCGCCTGTAGCCAGGCCGTGACGACGTCCTGCACGTCGACGATGAACTCGACGAAGGTTTGGCCGGACAGGTCTTCGCGGGCGCTGATGTGCTGATCGGCGTACTGGCTGGCGTCGATGTGATCGTGTAGGTCGCTGAAACTGCTGACGTCGGCGGGAATGACGCCATCGGCGATGTCTTGCAGGATTTCTCGGCAGATCTCGGCGACGATATCGACGTCGAAGACGGTATTGACTCCGGTCGCCGACGGCGGGGTGATGTCGCCGGGCATCCAGCGTCCGTCCTCCAGACCGGAGACGACCACCGCCGGACGGCGGTGACGGCGCCGCTGGATCCGCCGGATTCCGGTGGCTGATTCGTAGGCGTCGTCGCGGCTGATGGCCGCGACCGTTCGCACGACGCCGGTGGTGGTGTCGCTCCATCGGTAGGCGTAGCGGGCCGGGTAGACGCGGCTGGCGTCTTCGCTGGTGGCGTAGACCATCGCACTCGGCGTGACCAGCGGGCTGTTCACTGCCGGGAGGGAGGGTGATTGCGGCGCGGGCAGGGCGCGACGATAGTCGGGATCTTCGGTCACGGTGGTCCGATCTGATGAGGCACGAGTGAACCGGCCGGGCGCTGGTGCACCCCGTGCGAGCGACGGGTAAGAGGTCCGCAATCGGCGTGCACGAAACGGATTCCGTTGTGCGGTCCGCGCTTTGCTGGGGTTGTGGTCACGCGGTATCGGCGTGGGTGGCGGTGAGCAGGTAGTTGTGGGGACCGGTCGGGAGGAGTTCGTCTCGGCCGATGTCGTCTACGGGGTCGCCGGGCCAGTCGTCGCTGCGGCCGGGCGAGTCGAGGTCGCCGTGCAGCCAGGCGTCGAGTCGTTCGCCGATCTCGAACAAGCGCCCGGTGGCGGGGTGCTCGACGCACAAGCGGGCGGCGTCGTCGGACACGATGCGGATCAGGGTGAGTCCGGGCGCGGCCGCGATCCCGGCCAGCGCGGCCGCGACGGTGGCGGTGGGCAGCGAGGTCAGCGGTGCGGGTCCGAGGCATCCGTGGAATGCGGCCGGATCGCTGAATGCGCGGGCGCTGTCGATGAGTTGACGACGGGTACCCGGTGTTCAATTCGCCTGGGCCAGAATAAGAATGGGCGCGGCTTTGGTGTGGTACGCCGATGTCGAGTTGCGCACCTACAACGGACAGACCGCAGCGACGTTGCGCTGATGGGTCGCCTGGGATGTGATCCGCTTGCCTGCGGTCGTGAGGTCCGGGGGCACCGGAGGCGGTCAGGCGGCCGATTACTCGGCAGAGGGTGCGGCCGCGCGAGCTTCGGCCGCTCGTGCCGCGGCGCGGCGATCGTATTCGGCTTTGTCGATGACCCCGGTCCTGCGGTCGATGAGGTCGGAGACCGTTTCTCGGTCGGGGTCCATGCCGGCGAGTGCGTGGCTGCCGAGAGTCTGGCTGAGATGGTCCTGCTGTTGCGGGGTGAGTTTTTGGTAGAGGTCGGGGAAACGGTCGTGCCAGCGTTGCGAGCGTTGGTCGGTCATGCGGCTCCGGAGGAGTACGGGTACCACGGGGCGTACCGGATGGGTGGGTCGCACTCGAGTGTGCCGCGCGGAGGACTCGCAGACCAACGCAGTGTGGCGCGGCCGTGGTTGAGCGGAGTTCGCCGGCGGCGGTGCGCCCTCGGCGGACCCGACTACGGACACGAGCTGGTTGAGGCCCGTCCGGGTGAGCGGTATCGGAGTGTTCGACGGCGGGGACGGTATGGCGGCTACTGCGGTGGCCTGCTCAGAGTGTGTATCGCGGCGAGCCTGTCACCGGCGTTGTCGCCGCTGGGTGTTGTCTGCGGTGGGCAGGCGAGTTGGGCGCTGCTCCAGCGCTGGGGAGTGTGCCAGGCGGTGAGGATCAGATCGTAGAGGCCGTGCAATGCCGCAATGCCCGCGGCGGGCAGCGAGCCCGGGGCAGTCGACCACGGGTCGGTGACGAGATCGCGCGGTGTCGCGTCGGGCAGATCGGCTCCGGTGCGGGGCGCGCGGCGCCCGACAGACAGCCACAGGTAGGCCGACCCGCCGTAGACGGTGGTGCCGTCGATGGTCAGTGCCGCGGTGTGGGCGGTGTCGCCGGAAGCGGTGTCGGGGATGGTCGGCGCCAACTGCACGCGTAGGAACCACGCGCGAGTGGGTGGGTCCGAGCAGCCATAGCGCAGGCTGATCGAGCCGGTGACGGGCCCAGCGGCCCGGAGCACGGGATCGCCGTCGATGTCGAGCAGGGTTGTGGTGCTCAAGGTTTGGGGAGCAGAGCGGGTCATGGTGGTGGATGGTCCGTGGCGTCGTCGCGATTTGGTCGTCGCGTACGACGCTACTGCAGCAGGCGAGCTGGCGCTGCCACGACGAGCCGCCTGGCCGCGACGGTAGTCTTCGGCTCGGCCGGTCCGGTTGCCGTGACGCGGTCGCGCACCGCAGGTGGCGCGGCGGCGGCCGGAATCGATTCCGGAACCTGCCCATCGGTGGCTACGCCTCGATCACCGATTCCGCAGCGGGCGGGTGTGGTGGCGACAGCGGCGTGTTTGGTTGAGCGCCGAGAAAGCGCCAGGGCGACAAGACCTCCTGGTGCCTGAATGGCCGCTATTGCCGCGCCGGACGCGGGAATCGGCTGGACACCGGCGCGGCATCAGATCACTCGGCGGCGGATTGGTCATCCGTGGGCCTGGCGAATCTGGTCGGAGTCGTCGATGTCGTCACCTCGTTTCCGGCCCTGGTTCTCGGGCCAGGTTCACAGTCCGCTGTCGAGATCGGGAGCTGTAAGTGGACTGTCGCGCTCGTCGGCATCGGAGCGGTCGGTGCTGAGTGTGGAGCCGATGATCTGCTCTTGGCCCGGGATTGCCGCGCCGATCGTGGCGGCGATGTCCTGTCCGGATGTTCCGGGGTGGCGGGCGTTGTCGATGATCTGCTGAAGATCGAGGGGATTGAGTGGATCGAGGCTCCCGGCGGGGGCGTCGGCGCGGATCGTGATCTCGTTGAACACCGATACCAGCGGCATGTGGTTGGACGGCCACACATAGGTGGTCGGGCGTGAGGCCATCGCCGCGGCGTTCCATCGGTCGGCGTCCACGCGGGAGTAGTCCAGAGCGTAGGGCGCGGAGGCGATCTGTCGATCGAGGAAAAGCCGGGTGGCTCGGCCGTTTCCCTCCCGAAAGGGATGAACCCAGTTCAGCAGCATGTGGAAGCGGGCAGCGTGGTCGATGAACTGGAATCGGGTCAGGCTCGCCCAGTCGAGGTCGCGCACACTGTCGAACACCAGCGGGATGCATTCCTCGAAATGATCCGGATTCAGAAAGTAGTGGCCGTCTCCTTGGGTAAACCGGACTGTGCGGAGTTCACCGGCCCAGGAGTAGACCCCGCCGAGCAGATGACCGTGGAGGGCTTGCCACTCGGTGAGATCACCGGTGGAGGGGATCTTTACTTCGCCGCTCTCGATCTCCCATGCGCGGTCGGTGGTCTCGGCGTACTCGCGGCGCAGCAACTCCTCCACGTTGTGCACGCCGTAGAGATTACGCAGCATCATTTTCCCGGCCCCTGCGTCCGAGGGCCACAGGTAGGAATCCCAGTTGGCGTCCTGGCTCACCGGTATTCACCGCCCACGCCGACTCCCCGAAAAGCAACGGCGCCGAGACCCTGTGTGGATTTGCGTCCTCGCCCGGGCGCCTCGCCGGATCCATGCACGCATGCCGAGTGTGATTAGGTTGAGGGCGGATCGGCCAGGCATTGGCCTGGCCGATTCATCGAATCGGGAATCTTTGGGGCGGTGCAACGGTGCCCCACCCGCCCGGGGTGCCCTGTGCGTGGCTGCGTGGGGGACGGGAAGTCATTTGGTGTCGACCTCGATCGGAGTGCTCGTGAGGGTCGGCAGGGGGAGGGTGGGGTGTTCCGCGGCTGAGAGTTGAGTGTTCTCGCCGGTGCCGAGAAGAGAGCGGCCCAGGGAGTTGCGGGCGTCCTCTTGTGCGGCCAGTTCCCAGCCGGCTTCGTAGTCTTGGCAGATTCGGCGGACTTGGGCTTCGTCGTCGATGAAGTCACCGGATTCAGTCGTAATCGCCTTGGTTACATGTGGGTTGGACAACGGCGCGTGATGCTCATGGCCGCTGTAGTAGGCGTCGCGGCCGACCTGCTGCCAGTTGTGGGTGGAGCTCGCGTCGCTGGGAGGCTTCATGACGGTGGCTTCCCTGGAGGCGGGCTGGTCCGGGCCGGGTTGCTGATAGAGCCAGGTTCTCCCGATTTCGACGATGGCCAAGGGTGTTTGACCTTCGGTTCGGTCGCGCTGGCCGATCATGTCCATGGCCAGCTCGGAGACGATGCGCATCTCGTCGATGCCGCGAACGGTGCCATGTATGAGCAGGACATAGGGACTGAGCAGACTCAGTGCGGCATCCAGAGCGGTGCGACCTGCCTGGTCTTCGGTTGCGATGGTGACTGTGACCTGGCCGCAACGGTAGGACAGCATGGGAGGTACTCCTTTCGAACAGTGTTGGTGAGGTTTTGGTGGCGCGCAGATTCCGGCGCCGAAGCTGTCCGGCACCGTCGGTTGCTGAGCTGTGATGTCCTGTCTAGGCACCCTCGCCGGGTGCTTTTCCTACGTCAGCGCCGGGCAGCCGCAGGTGGGCTTTGCCGCCTTGATGAATCACTACGTGTGCCATTGCCGGGGTGCGTGACCGGCGTGCGCGGTGATCTCTGCCGGGTCCCGAGCTGCGGGCCACGTTGTCGAGCCGGCCCGCGTGCGGGGTCGAGGGACAGCGCACGTCGCCGCGCGCTGGGGCTCCCACTCGATCGCTGAAGTCCTGGCAGCATTACGGAAGGTGACTGTGATGACGTAGGTCGCCGTTGACCGTCAGCCGCAGGAAGAGGGGAACCGTGTCCTGCTTGCTCAGCAGTTGTTCCGGGATCTCTCCGGTATCGACATGAACGGCGACCGTCAGCCGGGCTTCGGTCCAGTAGGTGTAAACCTGGGCTCCGCCGATGACGACGCAGGGCAGGGTCTCAGGTTCGGCCGGGTCGATCGGGATGAAGCTGGCGGCGCGGTTGAGCGCGTCGAAGACGGTGGCTGGCGCGGGGCTGGATGTGGTGACCGTGCAGAGCCGACGTCGTGTCAACCATCTCCGGAAGCCCACTCGATACTTCAACCAGGAACGGTCTCGGAAGACACGGTTCTGGTGGGCCTGGCCGAAGACGTCCACTGCGAGCGACTTTCGCGGCGAGTGGGATGTATTGGACGCGGTTTCCTCTTCGAAAAAGCTGAGTCCACGGCTGATGGCGTCTCGGATGTCATGTCCGTGGCGGTGCGCGAGGTGAGCGAGATCGCCGATGAGATCGCTGACGATCTGGGCGAAGTCCTCGGGATCGAATAGTCGAGCACGAGAGGTTCTCTCGTCACCTCGGCGAACTTGTCCAAGGCTCGGCGCGCAGTAGGCAATGATGTCGCTCGCGGCGACCGAGTCGTATCGCTCCGAGTCCCCGAGAGCGGTGATGACACGGTGGCCGGTGCCGGAATTGTCCATTCGTTGCTCCTGATGGCATGGGCGTGGTGGCCCGTCTCTGGTCGTGGGACTAGTCGGGATGCGGTGGTAGCTGGGGTTCGGATCCACGGCTGTGGGCGTCGGAGTTGATGGGTGCTGCACGGGTTTCCGGCTGGCGCGTCTTGTCCTGCCGCGACCGAACTCAGCGCTGTCGCAAGGTGTCGAATCACCAGCGATCCCGTTGGTTGATATGTGCCAGCCCAGACGGGCGAATTCGACTACATCGACGTCAATGGCCATGGCGTGCTGTGGGTTGACGGTGGTTGATCTCGCTCCCTCGGCGACGCGGCGGCCGCCATTCTGGAGGCAGTGCCCCTTCGGACCCCGTATCGCCTCGGCGACGCGAGATGGGGTGATCGCCGCACTAAAAGACCCGGTCGGGTCGTATCTCGTCGGCATGCCTGGAGGGCCGCCATGAAAGATGGCAGTCGCTAAAGTGTCTCGGAGTTCGGTGCCAGTCCGCTCGTCCAGTCCCGGAGTACGTTCCTGGCGTGGTCCGGCTGTTCGGGGGAGGAAGTCGATGGGTCGAGATCCGGCGCTGTTGGTAGCGCGGTCTTGGTGCGGTGCCGAGTTCGCGGAGTGGCGGTGGTGAGTGTTCTGGCGGATGGCTCAGTGGATGACGTAGTGAGCGAGCGTGCCGAGAGTGCAACCGGCGACGTGCCGGATGTATTTGGTCGGGTTCGCCGAACGGCGGCCGTGTTGCGGGGGATGGCACCGTGCAGCGTCTGAGCGTCGTGGAGCGGTCACAGGGGTGTGTGCGAGATCCCGGCAGCCCCGTCGTTCAAGGCACGGTGGTTTTGGCGAGTGCGTGTAGCTGGTCGGAGACCTCGCGTTCGCCGAGACTGCTCAGCAGTTGAGCGAGTTGATCGCGGATGCCGGCGTTGTTGGTGTCGGAGGCATTACGGGATGCTACGTCGTGCACTAGTTCATCGAGATCCTCTGCGCTGAGGTCGAGTTCGATTGCCAACCGCTCGAGTTTGTCGACAACGCTCTCAACGGCAGGTGGTCGGCGAGGAGTGTTTGTGAGCTCGGTGTGCGCCTGCGCCGCGGTGGTGCCGGGGATGACCGCGATCGTTTCGGCGTTGCCCATGAACCGGTCCGGCGCCCATCCATACGAACCCCTCGGAGAATCGCCGACGAAGTGCCACCTGCGATCTCCAACATCGGTGAAGCACACCGCAACCCAGCCCTCGGGGGTGCGCCGCACCTCACCGATGACACCTGCTGGTGAGGGGCCGAGTCCGTCGGGGCCGCCCGCTCGCTGGCAGGCGTTGCATCGCTGCGTTTCGCCTGCGTTGAGATTCACTCCCGCCTTTTCGGCGCGGTCGTTCTCGCGATGGTCGGCCAAGGTCACGTGCGTGTTCGTGAGGGAACGTACGCGGTGCTGGGCGCCCCACCCGGTGGAGATCCAATCGCCGGGCTTCACCTGGTCCCAGCTGATTGTTGAGGTGCCGCTCACTGGTTGCCCTCACTTTCTCGGCCGATCGATGCCCGTGCACATTCGGTGCACTCCTCGCGGTGGCTGTCTCGCCATTCGGCGGCCGTGGTCGACAAGCCGATTTCGTCGAGCATCGTCGAGATTGCTTCGTCGCCCGCGCAGCCGAAAACCGTGCCGTAACCCTGGTATTCGATGAACGCAGAGGTAACCCGGTCCCACGTTTCCTGCGATGGCACGTCGGTGCGGTAGCCGTTGGCCAGTCGTGCGATCGCGGCCGGCAGGTCGGTTGCACTGCTGCCCGCCTGTTCCGTGAGGATCGATTCGTCGAGCTGCTCTTGGATTTTGCGCATCCACAACGCCGCGCGCAGAAGGTCTTTGAGCTTGTTGCCCATCCAGGTGATCAGGGCGGCGTCGGCCTCACGGCAGATCATGTCGGCCACCGTGGACCCGGGTGGCGCTTCCGATGCTGGGGCGTCAAAAGTCTGGACGCAGGTCCCGCCAATCATGTCGTTCACGACTGCGAACCAAGGGGGCCGGGTTGCCGCTGCGAGAAGTTTTTCGCCTTCTTCGATTTCGTTGTAGGACAGCATGTTTGCGTCGCTCCTTTCAGATCGCGATGTGCGAATGCGGCCGCTGGATGATCCTCACCCGGCGGCCTGATCAGGGAATGGAAGATGTCAAACGGCCAAGACGAGCAGGGTGAGGTCGTGTCGGGATGCCTGCTTCGGTACCGGAGGTCTCACACGCGCAGTGCGAGAAGTACGTCTGGCGGTCCGGCACCCTGTTCGCGTCCACCTCGGCCACCGCTGGGTGAACTGGTCGAATGCGGCGTCCTCCTCGGGTGTCGCGCGCCGCGGGTCGTGCGCTGCCACTTAGGTCTCGCACACCGCGACCATCGTATGGTTCAGCACGATCATTGGGCGTTCTTCTTCGCGCAGGTGCGGGTCGCAGATGTACTGGTCGCTCTTCGGGGTGCGCGAAGCCGATCTCGCCGCGGAATCCGGCCAGACCGGCTTTCCGTACGGCCGCTAGCACCTGCCCGCGGAGCTTCCGCGGCCGAACGTTGGTCGTGGTGGTCACCACGATCCGATCTTGGTTGCCTGAAGGTTTGTGTACTCGGTGATGCCGTCGCCGTTGGTCTCGACGTTCGCGGAGTCGATTCCCACCCCCTTTGGGCGTGTGTCGCGCCGCGCCGCGATTGTCGTTGTCCGACACCGACTTCAGCGCATCACGCTTGAAGGCGCGTTCGTAGATCGGCATGCCGGTACCGCCGAAGGAGGGACGCCGGTGACTTCGCCTCGGCAGTCGTCGTTGGGCCCGCGCAGACACGGCTGGGACGCGTCGAGGCGATGTTGTACCTCGGCCGAGTCGGGCACGACGGATTGGCGGTTGTAGCACCACATCTCACCGGGATTGAGACCCTCGTGTTCCGGGTAGGCCGGCGGATTGCGGTAGCCGGCCAGGTGCCAGTGCGGGCCGAGTTCAGCCGCGAGCTGGCACGCGAATTCGTGGATCTGCATCGGTGTCTGTTAAGCCGGGCCCGCGCCTTTCAGAGTTGTCCGTGATCGCGGTGGAAGCGGTGCTCACCGGTGACCATGGAGGGGGCGGTGGTGTGGGTGATGTCGTGACAGCCGCGGTGGAACCTCTGGGCTGAGGCTCTGGTGAGTCGGTAGGTGCCGGTGTGCGGGTGTGCCAGTTCAGTTCGACTTCGGCGGTGACGCAGGCGGCGGTTCACCGTCCCGCGAAGTATCCGTCGTCACGGATCTGGGACGTCCTGCCGCGAGGGATCGAGCGTCGGCGCCGAGAAAAGGGGGTTGTCGACGAGTTCGGCCGGACCGCCACCGCGCGAGATGTCGGCTCTCGCGCTGGTCGATGGGAAGCGTCGTCGAGATGATCTGGACGGCGGGCTCGACGGCGACGACATTCAGTGTGCTCCGGTAGGTGTATGTGCTGTGCCCGGGTCGTCGGGTGCGGGACTGGAGTTGTCGAGCGCTGACGGTGGGTCGAGGGAACATCCGACGAGGCTGTATCGGCAGTGGCGGGGACAGTTTCGGGGTCCGCCGCGGATGTCGAGTTGCAGGTCCGTGCAGAGGTGGGTGCGGAGCACGGTGATCGCGTTCTGCTTGGCCTGGTCGAGGGGTGGGGCGAGGACGTCGTGGCAGATCGGTTCCACGGGTCCGTCCACAGTGAGGTGGATGTGGCCGTCGGGGTCGCTGACCACGATGCGTGCGAGGAACTCGAATGGCCCGTGATAGTCGTGGATTTCGAGCGCGCGCTGTGCGGGATCAGGTCCGCGGGCGATCCACTCGAGCGCTCGTTGGCCGTCGAATCCTGCCTCGATGTCGACCAGGCCCTGCACTGCCAGTTGAGCGTGTGCGAGGTTGTCGCCGAGATTGATGTCGGACAGTGGTGCGGTGGTGGCCTTGTCGTTCGTTATGGTGGCGTGAAAGCTTCCGGTGTCGTCGCGGACGAGGACACCTCGATATTCGTTGTGGCCCTCATAGACCCAGTTCTCGGCGCACTGCTGATGCCATCGCTGCCGGTCGGGAGTCAATTCGATGAAGCATTCGAGGGGGCAGATCGTGCCCATAGGTTTGCTGCTCCGATCGCGAGGTTGTGGTCGGCGGGGCATGCGGTGATCTGCGGCCGCACGAGGTCGTCAGGGGTGGGCGTGGATCAGGCGAGGCCGACTTCGAGCGTGGTCGGCGATTTGCAGCCTGTTTCGTCTCCGTCACTCAGGGAGCAGTACCATGTCCATTGCGTTCACCGAACGCCTTGCCGAAGTCGGGATCCACCCCTCGGTCGAGGCGGGCTCGTCCTATCACAACGCCCTCGCCGGGACGATCAACGGCCTATTCAAGACCGAACTGATCAAACCCCGGGCGCCGTGGCGCACTATCGATCAGACGCGCGTCGGTGCGGCGTGGCGTGAGAGATCGACGCGGCTGCGACGTGGCCCGCTCCAGACCAGTGACAGGCAGGCGTCAGCAAGAATGTTGACAGCGTCGGGGACCCGCCGGAAGGAGGGAAAGTCGTTGATATCGACGATGATCGGACCGTCGGATCCGAACACGATATCGACGCCGAACAGGTCGAGACCGAAGATCTCACCGACACGGTGAGCGAGGTCGCTGATCTCGGCGCTCAGGCGCACCGGACGTTCGATGTCGGTGCCGGTGGCCAGCGGTGAACTGCATTCGGTGCCGAAGAGTCGGCCGTCGATGCAGTAGACCTTCAGGTCCACGCCGCTGTTGAGGACGTAGGGCTGTCCGAGCAGTAGGGAGTGACCGTTGTGGAGGGTGCGGAGGTTGTCGAGGTCTTCGGGACCGGTGATCAGGTGCACGGCATGTCCGGCGCTGCCGTCGGCCGGTTTGACGACCAGAGGGTAGTGGTGCGCGGGCACCGCCGCGAATGCGTCGGGGGCGGTGGCGGCCCAGGTGGGAGGAACGGGCAGGCCGTGGCGCTCGGCAATCAGGTGGGCGCGGGCCTTGTCACGGACGGCGCGGATGGCGCGCGCGTCGTTGATAGTGGTCAGCCCTGCTTCGGCGCCAGCTTCGAGCAGGCCGAGCCCTGGTCCACCGGAAACGGTTTTCAGGATCCAGGCGTCATGGTTGCCACTGTCGATGAGTTCGGCCAGATCCAGTAGGTGGCCACCAGGGCGCACGATATCGACGTGGTAGCCCTGCTGCTGTAAACGGTGAGCGAGATGCAGAGGGAGGCTGTCGTTTCGGTAGCGCTCCTCGAGCAGTAGACAAAGTCTCACGGTCATGGTGGTGGTCTCCTCAGAAGGTGGATCGGGGCGAGCCAGTTGCGGTGGTGTGGTCCCGCGTTGGCGTGTCTGGGTTTGCTGGTGGGCCAGTTGGGCGTGGCGCAGGCGGTGGGGGCTGTGCCAGCCGGTGAGGATCAGTTCGTAGAGTCCGTGCAATCCCCCAGTGGCCACGCTGGCGAGGGAGGTCGGGGCCGGTGCCCACGGGTCGGTAATGAGGTGGTGAGGTGTCGCGTCGAGCAGGTCGGTGCCGGTGCGGGGTGGGCGGCGGCCGGAGGTGAGCCACAGGTAGGCGAACCCGCTGTAGACGGTGGTGCCGGCGATGGCCAGCACAGCGGTGTGCGCGGTATCTAGGGCTCGGCCGTCGGGGATGATCGGCGCGAACTGAACGCGCAGGAACCCACAGCACGGTGGGCGCACGGCGCGAGCGGTGGCAGTCGTAGCGGAGGCTGATCGAACCGGTCACAGGGCCGTTGGCCCGGAGAACGGGATTGCCCTGAATATCGAAGAGGTTTGTGGTGGTGAGTGTTTGGGAGTCGGAGGGGGTCATGGGTGTGGGGCGGAGGTGGCGGGTAGCGTCGGTGGCCCGCAGAATCGCCGGTCGCCGCGAAGCGGCGCGCGGGACAGCCTGGCTCGATTGCCCTCGATGTGATCAGCGGACCGCGGATGTGCGGCGCCGACTCGTGACAAGTTCCTACGTTGTTGTCCGACAGTAGGTTTCAGGCGTCGATGGTTGGCGCTGCGGTGGGGTGGGCGAGGGCGGCGGAAAGTGCGCGTGCGAGGGTGAGAACGTGGCCGGAGTCGACGTCGAGCTCGACGTGGGCGCCACCACCGGTGTTGACGGTGAATTTTCCGGAAATCGGCCGGTCACCGAGGAGGTAGATCACGTTGTTGTGGATCCGATCGGCGGGCGCGAGAATCTGGGGCAGAACTTCGAGGAGGGCCTCGCGGCGCTGGGTGCGCGCGGCGTCGACGCTCGCGCGCGGGCGGGCGAGTTCGAGCGCGGCTCGGTAGGTCGGCAGTAGGCGAGATTCGATGTCGGCGGCGATCAGTGCCGGATGCCGTGTAGCTCTCACGGTGATGGGGTTTGCTTTTTCCCTGTCATGCAGATGGGTGCCGAGGTCGCCGTAGCATCCGGCGATGATGACGCGGCCGTGCTCACCACTGCGATGGGAGTGGTCGCCGTCGGTCAACGACAGCGATTCGCCGGCAGGGCCACGCAATTGGGCTTCGCGGTCATAGCGATCGCGGTGAGCCGTCCAGCCGTTGCCGAGCTCGGACGCGACGCAGCGGGTGAAATCGAAGATGTCCATGAGGGGTTCGGGTAGCTTCCAGTTCAGATCGGGGGTGATGACTCGGCTGGGGTCGATGCCGGGGGTCGGCCCGCGTAGCGAGCAGTGGCCGGGCGGCCTTGTGTCCGATGCGCGAGCGGGGCGGTGGCTCTGACCAGCGAGCCGGTCGGCGACCGCCCCAACCGAGACAACATCACCTGGCACAAACCCACGGCGGCTGGGACGTTGTGCAGGGCCGCGCGGACTACGGTCGGCCACGCCAGTTGGCGTGGCCGAGGAGGTGCTGTGGTCGCGATGGCCTCTATTGGTGGTGGGTGAACGGCGGCTCAGGTCGGGTCTGCACCCGCCTGAGCCGTGTCAGTCGTGCTGTGGGGCCGGACCCGGATCACCGGGTTGGCGAAGTCGGCGCCGGGGTCGGCGAACATCGCCGTGACGTCGACATTCCGGGTGGGTCGATGCGTGCGATCTCCAAAGGCGACGCTGCGCGGTCGTCGCCAGCGTCGATGTGGGCCAGCAGGAGTCAGGCGGTGCGCGTGGGTGGACCGGCGGTGCGGACGGCGACGGTGTAGGTGTCGGTTTCGACGGTGAGGATGAGCCATCCCTGGTGGGCGGCGAACTCGCGGATCAGGTTGATCAGCGTTTCGCCGCTCTCCTCTGGCTCGGCCAGGTCGAGGTATTCGGAGAAGTCGTCACCTCCGACCGGGGTGGCGCCGAGGCCAGTGTGGGAATCGCGCCAGCCGAGGGCGTAGCTGACCAGGGCGTGACCGTCGCGTTGTGGGTCGGGTTGGCGGGGAATGCCCATTGCTGCGCAGGTAGGTGCCATCGTCCTTGGCCCATATCAGCGACGGCACGGCGGGTGCGTCGATCGGCTCGGTGTACGGGGAGCGGGAATACTCGGTCGCGGACATCGCGTGCTCGGCGATCGGCAGCACTTCGGCCAGCGGGAACCACAGATCGATCGAGGACATCGCGAGTTCTCCTAATCAGTTAGTAGGGACAGGGTTCCGGTCGTGTTGGCCGGGATCGTGTTACTGGGATTGGTCTGTCGTCGGGTGACACCTCTTGTTTCCCGGCGCTCGACGTCTTATGAAAGAACGGCGCGCCTGACGGCAGACCAGCGTGTGCGGTGGTGGGATTCCGTTGCTCGAGCCCGCCGCAGGGGTCACTTCTTCGATGTCTTCGCGAGCCTTCGAGTCCCACCGCCGCCGATGGAGCGGGTTCGAGCGCCGGGGAAGCCTCGCCAGGCCGGGTCCGACAACTGTTCACGGCGGGCGGTCTCCTCGCCGGTTTCGGGATAGCCGTGTTCGACAGTGAGGTGGCGCTCACCGTGCGTCACGGCGTGGGCTTCGCGCAGCAGCGCGGCCTCGGCGTACCGCGGGAGGAACCCGTCGGCAGGCGTCGGGGGCTGATCGCGGTCGGGGGAGGTCATAGACGGTCACCTGGATCCCGCGCTGGCACAGATGAGTGTGAATGAGTGGTTCGATCCTGTCCCAGGTGTCGCCGACCAGGCCGCATCCAATGCGGGGCAGATGAACCGAGGCCTCGGCGCTGGCGGCGTGATGGGCGACCGTGGCCAGGCACTGTGCGAGGACATCGTATCGGATCTGAGCAGGTCCGGTGCGACGAGCGGTGGCGATGCTGTGTTGGCCGATCATGTTGGCCACGTAAAGGTTCCGCTCGACCTGGACAAGTTGGACAGCACCGAGCGCGAAATCGGTGGACTACGTTGGCGGTACCAGGTGCGATAGGCGAGTTCGGGCTGGGGCCAGCGACGGCTGATGGCCAGCACGAAACCTCTTCCCTAGCGTCCGGCGTCGTTGCTGATATGGGCGATATACACGCGACCGTCGGTCTGAGGCGCTGTCGCGTCGCCGATCGTGTATTGGATCACTATTGTTGCCATCGAATCCTCTTGTGGCTGTGGATAAGTCGGGGCACCGACAGCATCGCGTCGTCGTGGATGCCGATTGTCGAGAGAAGCCATGTACGCGGCGATTTCCGCGGTTGTCGGAGACCTCGGATCAGCACATCAGGGCGCTGCCGCGCGAAGGTGGCGCTGAGCGCCCTCTCAAGTGAAGTTGGCGGGAATGCGGGCATTGAGGTTCGTAGTGAGAGTGGGCTGGATGAGCTAGACGAGTGATTCCTAACGTCAGTGGTCCCTACCTTGTTCATCGGGTACCTCGGGTCAGTCGTAGGGTCTTGGGTTCCCAGGGATGTCGGGTGTGGCTTTCAGTGGTCTGCTGTTGATGAAGCTCTCTATGATTGGCCGCCCGGCATCTCCTCGACGACTCGGCTGCTGATTGAGAATTGCGAACTCGTCGCTGCGTAGGGACTGGCCAGCGAAGTCGTCTGCGGGACAACATGTTCGGTGAACAGAGGAGGCAACGTTGGAACGTGCTTGGGCCGGGGTGGACATCGGCAAAGAGCACCATCACGCCGTGGTCATCGACGCCGACGGTGCCCGGCTGCTGTCGCGGCGAGTCCGCAACGACGAGACCGCACTGCTGGAGTTGATCGGGCAGGTCGCCGAGCTTGCCGACGAGGTGGACTGGGCGGTGGACCTGGTCACCAGCGAATCGGCGTTGCTGCTGACCCTGTTGTCCGCGCATCAGCAGCGGGTGTTCTATATCAGCGGAAGCCAGGTCAACAGCGCCGCCAGCGGTTACCGCGGCGCGGGCAAGACCGACGCCAAGGATGCCGCGATCATTGCCGACCAGGCCCGTATGCGGCGCGATTTGACCCCGCTGCGTATCGATGACGAGCTGATCGTCGAGCTGCGGATGCTCCTGGCCCGCCGTCGTGATCTTGCCGGTGATCGCGTCCGGCTGGTGAACCGCCTGCATCAGCAGCTGCTGGGTATCAGCCCGGCCCTGGAACGCGCCCTGGACCTGACCACCAAGGGGCCGCTGGTGCTGCTCACCGGCTACCAGACTCCTGAGGCGTTGCGGCGCGCCGGTGTCGCCGAGATCGAATCCTGGCTTCGGTCGCAGAAAGTCAAAAACGCTGCCGCGCTTGCGGTCAAGGCCGTCACGGCGGCCAGCGCTCAGCAGACCACACTGCCCGGGCAGCGGCTGGCCGCCGAACTGGTCGCCGAGATGGCGAAGGGAGTGATCACCCTCGACGAGCAGCTCAAGCACACCGACAAGCTCATCGAGGGCCGATTTCGCCGGCATCGGACCGCAGAGATCTTGCTGAGCATGCCTGGCATCGGTGTCCTGCTCGGCGCCGAATTCCTCGCCGCCACCGGCGGAGACATAACCGCGTTCGCCTCCGCCGATCACCTCGCCGGCTACGGCGGTGTTGCGCCGGTACCCCGCGATTCGGGACGAGTCTCGGGCAACCTGCACCGGCCCCGGCGATACCATCGCGGGCTGCAGCACGCCCTCTACACCTCGGCGCTGATCAGCATCCGATGCAACGAGCGATCGCGAATCTTCTACGACCGCAAGAGATCCGAAGGAAAACGGCATACCCAAGCCGTCCTCGCCCTCGCCCGCCGACGAGTCAACGTCTTGTGGGCGCTGCTGCGTGATAACCGCTGCTACACACCATCTCCACCCGAACCGGTCCTTGCAGCTGCCTGAAACAGCACGCCGAACCCGAACCATGGCTTGACAAGTCTATTGAGAATCGTAGGCGGTTAGTGATCGGCTTGTTGGGGCGCTGATGGCGTGGTTGTGCCAGATCGCGGCGGCCAGGGCGAGCAGGCGCTGGGCGGTTCGGGC
>NZ_JBFAHV010000019.1:0-183715 GCF_040654375.1 Nocardia sp. NPDC050710
GATGGTCATCGGGATCCGCAGTATTTGGCGGAGGTGATCGCGTCCGAGCGGGTGACGATGACCTCGTTCGTGCCGTCGATGCTGACGGTCTTCGCGGGCGGTGCGGACAGTGCCGCGCTCGGCTCGCTGCGGGCGCTGCTGGTCGCGGGTGAGGCGTTCACCTCCGATGCGGTGGCCGCCCTGCGCCGGGTCAGTTCGGCGGAGCTGTACAACCTGTACGGTCCGACCGAATTCACCGTGCACGCCACGCACGGCCCGGTCGCGGCGGATGTGACGGGTGCGGTGCCGATCGGTCTTCCGGTGTGGAATGCCCAGGCGTACGTACTGGATTCGCGTCTGCATCCGGTTCCGGCCGGTGTCGCGGGTGAGTTGTATCTCGCGGGTGCACAGCTGGCACGCGGCTATTACGGCCGCACCGATCTCACCTCGGATCGGTTCGTGGCCAATCCGTTCGGCGCTTCCGGTGCTCGTATGTATCGCACCGGTGACTTGGTCACTCGGGCCGCCAACGGTGCGATCGTGTACTTGGGTCGTACCGACTTCCAGGTGAAGTTGCGCGGTCTGCGTATCGAGCTGGGTGAGATCGAAACCGCTCTGACGGCGCATGATTCGGTGGCGCAGGCGGTGGCGCTGGTGCGTTCGGACGCGCGCACCGGCGATCAGCTCGTCGCCTATGTCGTGGCCGCCAACGGCGTGACCGTGGAGGTCGAATCGCTGCGTGCCCACCTGGCCGCGCAGTTGCCGTCCTACATGGTCCCGGCCGCGACCGTGGTGCTCGACGAGATGCCCCTCAACGCGAACGGCAAACTCGATCGGCGCGCCCTGCCCGAACCCATTTTCGAGGCAAGGGAATTCCGCGCCCCCTCGACCCCGATCGAAGAGATCGTGGCGAATACCTTCGCCGAGGTGCTCGGTCTGACCGGCGAGCGTCCGGTCGGCCTGGACGACGACTTCTTCGACCTCGGCGGCAACTCGCTGATCGCCACCCAGGTGGTGGCCCGCCTCGGCGCGGCCATGGACACCCGGGTGCCGGTGCGGTTGCTCTTCGAGGCGCCGACGGTCGCCGTGCTGGCCGCGCGGATGGAGGCCCACGCGGGCACCGGACGGCGGCGCGAGCTCGCCGCCGGACCGCGCCCGGCCACCATTCCGCTGTCGCTGGCCCAGCAGCGCATGTGGTTCCTGAACCGGTTCGACAACCGGACCGCGGTGAACAACATCCCACTGGCGGTCCGGCTGACCGGCGGGCTGGACGTCGACGCGCTGCGTCAGGCCGTGGCCGATGTGGTCGACCGGCACGAGGTGCTGCGCACCGTGTATCCGGAGACCGCCGAGGGCACCGGTGTCCAGGTGGTGCTGCCCGCGGGCCACGACCTGCCCGACCTGTCCCCGATCCCGGTGTCGGAGGACGAGATCTCCGATCGCATCAGCGAACTGGTGCTGACCGGATTCGACGTGACCAGCGAAGTTCCGGTGCGCGCCAAGCTGTTCCGGATCGCGGCCTCGATGGACGGCTCCCGGCCCGAGACGCATGTGCTGGTCTTCGTGGTGCACCACATCTCCGGTGACGGCTGGTCGGTGCGGCCGCTGGCCCGGGATGTCATGGTGGCCTATGCGGCCCGCTCGCGCGGCGAGGCGCCCGGGTGGGCGCCGCTGCCGGTGCAGTACGCCGACTTCGCCCTCTGGCAGCGGGAAACCCTCGGCTCCGAGGATGATCCGGCATCGCTGATCGGCGAGCAGATCGCGTTCTGGTCGCAGAACCTGGCCGGGCTGCCCGACCAGTTGGATCTGCCGTCGGACCGCTCCCGTCCGGCGATCGCGTCCAACCGCGGCGGCGTCCACGAGTTCGCGCTCGACGCGCGGCTGGTGCGGGAACTCGACGCACTGGCCCGCGACAACGGCGCCAGCCTCTTCATGGTGGTGCACGCGGGTCTCGCGGCCCTGCTGGCCCGGCTCTCCGGCTCCGAGGACATCGCCATCGGTACCGCGGTGGCGGGCCGTGGTGAGGCCGTGCTCGACGACGCGATCGGCATGTTCGTCAATACGCTGGTGCTGCGCAGTGTGGTCGACCCGGCCCAGACCGTCGCCGAGTTGCTCGCGCACACCAGGGAAACCGATCTGGCGGCCTTCGGGCACGCGGATCTGCCCTTCGAGCGGCTGGTCGAGATCATCAACCCGGCCCGTTCGCAGGCGCGGCATCCGCTGTTCCAGGTGATGCTGTCGTTCCAGAACACCGGCGAAGCCTCGTTCGAGCTGCCCGGCTTGGAGGTCGCGGGTGTCGCGCTGGATGTCGTCACCGCCAAGTTCGATCTGCACCTGAACATCTCCGATCGGATCGGCGCGGACGGCGCCGTCGACGGCATGCGCGCCGAATTCGCCTATGCGACGGATATGTTCGACGCGGAGACGGTCGCGGCCGTCGCACAACGACTGATCCGGACCCTGACCGCGATGGTCACGAACCCGGATGTGGTGCTCGGCGATATCGAACTGCTCGATGCCGCCGAGCGGCGCCAGGTCGTCGCGGGATGGAACGACACCGCGTTCGACACCGACGCGACCGCGACCCTGGTCTCGATGTTCCAGGCGCAGGCCGCGCGCACGCCCGGCGCGACCGCGCTGACCTTCGAGGGGACGAGTCTGGCCCACCCGTCGCCCGACCACCGCCCCTCATCGAATCGCTACGCGATGCTGACGTATGCCGAGTTCGAGGCTCGGGTGAATCGTCTCGCGCGGCACCTGATTTCGCTCGGCGTCGGCCCGGACACCATGGTGGCGCTCGGTATGCGGCGTTCCATCGAACTCGTGGTCGGCATGTACGCCGTCACGGTGGCCGGTGGCGCCTACGTACCGCTGGATCCGGATCACCCGGCCGACCGCACCCGCTATGTGCTGGAGACGGCCGATCCGGTGTGCGTGCTGACCACCGCGCGTGACGGGTTCGAATCCGGCGCCGTGCGCGCCGTCGAAATCGAGGCGCTCGACCTCGCGGCGTACTCGGATGCCCCGGTGACCGATGCGGAACGCATCGCGCCGCTGCGGCCGTCGAATACCGCGTATGTCATCTTCACCTCCGGCTCGACCGGTCGCCCGAAGGGTGTCGCGGTCTCGCACGCCGCGATTGTGAACCGCCTGGTGTGGATGCAATCCGCATACCAGCTGGACGGCACCGACGTGGTGTTGCAGAAGACCCCGGCCACCTTCGACGTGTCGGTGTGGGAGTTCTTCTGGCCGTTGCAGATCGGCGCCCGCCTGGTCGTCGCCAAGCCGGACGGCCACCGTGATCCCGGCTACCTGGTGCGGGTGATCACCGAACAGCGCGTCACCACGGCGCATTTCGTGCCGTCGATGATGTCGGTCTTCGTCGCCGAGGAGCGCGCGGCCGAATGCGCCAGTCTGCGTAATGTGTTCGCCTCCGGTGAGGCGTTGCCCGCGGTCACCGCGCAGCGGTTGCGTGAGTTGACCGGTGCGGCGCTGCACAACCTGTACGGCCCGACCGAGGCCGCGGTCGATGTCACCTTCCACGAGGTGACCGATGCGGATATCGCGTCGGTTCCGATCGGTGCGCCGGTGTTCAACACCCAGGTGTACGTGCTGGATTCACGCCTGCACCCGGTTCCGGTGGGCGTCGCCGGTGAGCTCTACCTGGCCGGTGTGCAGCTGGCCCGCGGCTATGTGGCGCGGCCGGACCTGACCTCGGATCGATTTGTCGCAGACCCGTTCGGGCCGGCCGGTGCGCGCATGTATCGCACCGGTGACCTCGTGACCTGGACTGCCGATGGTGAGTTGGAGTACCTGGGTCGTACCGATTTCCAGGTGAAGTTGCGTGGTCTGCGTATCGAGCTCGGCGAGATCGAAGCCGAGCTCACGGCACTGGAATCGGTCGCGCAGGCGGTCGTGTTGGTGCGTTCGGATGATCGTCTCGGTGATCAGCTGGTGGCGTATGTGATTGCGGCTGCTGGTCATTCGATCGATGTCGACGGTATCCGTGCCGAGCTCGGAGGTGAACTGCCCGCGTATATGGTGCCGTCGGCATTCGTCGTGCTCGAGGAGTTCCCGTTGAACGCCTCGGGCAAGCTGGATCGCAAGGCGCTGCCTGCCCCGGTCTTCGAGGCCAAGGTGTTCCGCGCCCCGACCACCCCGGTCGAGGAGATCGTGGCGGGAATCTTCGCCGATGTGCTCGGCGTCGCCCGGGCCGGCCTGGATGACGACTTCTTCGAGCTCGGCGGCAACTCGCTGATGGCCACCCAGGTGACCGCGCGACTCGGTGCGGCACTGGATACCCAACTGGCGGTGCGCGACCTGTTCGAGGCCTCGTCGGTGCTCGCGCTGGCTACCCGGGTCGAGCGCATCGCCGGCTCCGGACGCACCCGGCCGCAGCTGACCGCGATGGAACGGCCCGAGCTGGTGCCGCTCTCGCCCGCCCAGCAGCGGTACTGGTTCCTCAACCAGTTCGATACGACAGCTTCGGCGGTGGACAATATTCCGCTGGCGGTCCGGTTGTCCGGCACGCTGGACGTGGCCGCGCTGGCCCAGGCGATCGGCGATGTATTCGCCCGCCACGAGGTGCTGCGCACCACCTATCCGAGTGCGGTGGACGGTCCGCGGCAGGTGATCCTGCCGGTGGCGCCGACCGCGCCGGAACTGATCGCCGTGGACGTGGCCGAGGCGGATCTGGTCGAGACCGTGATCCGGTTCGCCCTCACCACCTTCGACGTCACCGTCGAGGTACCGCTGAAGGTGGCGTTGTTCCGAATCACCGGATCCGAATCGGAGACCGCCGAACATGTGGTCGCCTTCGTGGTGCACCACGTCGCCGCGGACGGCGCGTCGATGGGTCCGCTGGCCCGAGATCTGATGGCCGCTTACGTGGCCAGGGTGAACGGCGAAGCGCCGCAATGGGTTCCGCTGGCGGTGCAGTACGCCGACTACGCGCTGTGGCAGCGCGCCGTGCTCGGTTCCGAGGACGATCCGGAATCGCTCGCCGCTCAGCAGGTCGGCTACTGGCGTTCCGCGCTGGCCGGGCTGCCCGATCAGCTGGAGCTGCCGTCGGATCGGCCGCGTCCGCCGACGCAGTCGTTCCACGGCAAGGCGATTCGCTTCGAGATCTCGCCGCAGCGGCACGCGAGCCTGCACGAGCTGGCCAGGGAGAACCAGGCGTCGCTGTTCATGGTCGTGCACGCCGCCCTCGCGGTTCTGCTCGCGCGCCTGTCCGGCACCGACGACATCGCGGTCGGCACCCCGATCGCGGGCCGCGGCGAACGTGAACTCGACGATCTGATCGGCATGTTCGTCAACACCCTGGTGTTCCGCACCAGTGTGCGGCCGGGCGACCGGTTCGCGGATCTGCTCGCCGACGTGCGCGAGCGCGATCTCGAGGCGTTCGCGAACGCGGACGTGCCGTTCGAGCGACTCGTCGAAGTGCTCAACCCGGAGCGCTCCACCGCGCGCAATCCGCTGTTCCAGATCGGCCTGTCGTTCCAGAACCTGGCCGAGACGGCGCTGACGCTGCCCGGTCTCACGGTGAGCGCGGTCAACTTCAATTCGCAGTTGGCCAAGACCGACCTGCAGGTCACCATCTACGACCGGTACGCCGACGACGGCACCCCGGCCGAGATCATCACCGAATTCGGCTACGCCACCGATCTGTTCGACGAGGCCACGGTGCAGGGCTTCGCGGACCGGTTCATGCGGGTGCTCGACGCGGTGGTCGCCGATGTGACGGTGCCGGTCGGCGAGATCGACCTGCTCGCGCCGACCGAGCACGAGCGCATCCTCACCACCTGGAACGACACCGCGCACCCGGTGGACACCGACGCCACGCTGGTGTCGCTGTTCGACGCCGCCGTCGCGGCCGCCGCGCCGGGCACGGTGGCCCTCGTCGCCGACGATCCGTCGGGGGAGCGTCTGCACCTGGCCCACCCGTCACCCGACCGCCGCCCCTCATCGAATCGCTACGCGATGCTGACGTACGCCGAGCTGGATGCCAGGGTGAACCGCCTGGCCCGCTATCTGATCGAGCGCGGGGTGGGCGCGGAGGACCGGGTGGCATTGGCCATCCGGCGCTCGGCCGATCTGGTGATCGCCATGTACGCGGTGGCGAAATCCGGTGCGGCGTACGTGCCGATCGATCCGGACCAGCCCGCGGACCGGGTGGACTACATCCTCGGCATGGCCGCACCGGCCTGCGTGCTGACCACCAGCCGGGAGTCGTTCGAGACCGACGTGGCCGAGTCGGTCACCATCGACGCGCTGGAGCTGTCGGCCTATTCGGCCGAACCGGTGGCCGCGGCCGAGCGCCGTGGCGTTCTGACCGCGGCGAATACCGCCTACGTGATCTTCACGTCGGGTTCGACGGGTCAGCCGAAGGGTGTGGCCCTGCCGCACGGCGCCATCGCCAACCAGTTGGCGTGGAAGACGGCCGAATTC
Source organism: Nocardia sp. NPDC050710 (assembly GCF_040654375.1). Classification (NCBI taxonomy): domain Bacteria; kingdom Bacillati; phylum Actinomycetota; class Actinomycetes; order Mycobacteriales; family Nocardiaceae; genus Nocardia; species Nocardia sp. NPDC050710. The sequence goes on from NZ_JBFAHV010000019.1 coordinate 6,427, forward strand.
GGGCTCGGCAGCGAGGACGCGGTGCTGCTCAAGACCGCGGCGACCTTCGACCTGTCGGTCTGGGAGTTCTGGTCGGCGGCCGTCAGCGGCGGCAGGCTGGTCATCGCGACCGCCGACGGGCATCGCGATCCCGCGTACCTGAACGAGCTGATGCGGGCCACGGGTGTGACCACCCTGCATGTGGTTCCGTCCATGCTCGACGCGCTGCTCACCGAATCCGATGACCGGCTGCCCGGTTCGCTGCGGCGGGTGCTCGCCATCGGCGAGGCGCTGCCCGCCGCGACCGCACAGCGATTCCGCCGGGGCACCCCGGCCAAGCTGTTCAACCTCTACGGTCCGACCGAGGCCGCGGTCTCGATCACCAGCCACCTCGTCACCGAGGCCGACCAGACGTCGGTGTCGATCGGTGCGCCGGAGTGGAACAGCCGGGTCTACGTGCTGGATTCACGCCTGCGCCCGGTGCCGGTCGGCGTCTCGGGCGAGTTGTACCTGGCGGGTGCGCAATTGGCGCGCGGCTACTTCGCCCGCCCGGACCTGACCACCGAACGGTTCGTCGCCGATCCGTTCGGCGTCGCGGGCGAGCGCATGTACCGCACCGGTGACCTGGTGGCCTGGAACGCCGACGGCGAGCTGGAATACCGGGGCCGGACCGACTTCCAGGTGAAGATCCGCGGCTTCCGCATCGAACTCGGCGAGATCGAGGCCGCCCTGCTGCGCAGGCCCACGATTACCGCCGCGGCGGTGCTGGCGCACACCGATCCGAGCCTGGGCGACCGCCTGGTGGCCTACGTGGTGCCGACCGTCGCGGGTCGCGATCCGGAAACCGGCGAGCTGGATCGGCGCAAGCTGCACACCGAACTCGCCGCGGAACTACCGTCGTACATGGTGCCGAACGCGTTCGTGGCACTGGATGCGCTGCCGCTCAACGCGAACGGCAAGCTGGACCGGAACGCGCTGCCGGAGCCCACCTTCGAGAAGGCGGTCTTCCGCGCCCCGGTGACCCCGGTGGAGCAGTTGGTGGCGGGCGTATTCAGCGATGTGCTCGACGTCGAGCACATCGGCGCCGACGACGACTTCTTTGCACTCGGCGGCAACAGCATCCTGTCGATCCAGTTGGTCTCGCGGGCCAAGTCGCTCGGCGTGCTGTTCAGCGTGCGCGATGTTTTCGATCAGCGCAGCGTCGCGGCGCTGGCCTCGGTCGCCACCATGGCGCCCGATCCCGCGCTGACCAGGGTGCGGGAGTTGCCCGGTGGCGGAGTCGGTGAGATTCCGTTGCCGCCCGCGGTATCCGCGGTCCTGGCGGGCGACGCCCCGTACCGGCGCTTCGCACAGGCGGCCCTGCTGCCGCTGCCCGCCGCATTGGACTGGGACACCCTGCTCGAGGCCATCGCGGCGCTGTTCGATCGCCACGATGCCCTGCGCACCCGCCTGCGTCCGGTGGACGGCGGCTGGGAATTCGAGGCGCTGGCACCCGGTTCGGTCGAGATCGACGAACTGGTGCGCGAGGCGCGGGTGGAGAAGAACACCGACCTGGATCAGCTGGTGGCCGCCGAACGCGCGGCCGCGGCGGATCGCCTCGATCCGGCCAACGGCATCATGGCGCAGTTCGTGCTGTTCACCTTTGCGGATAACCGCGATGACGAACTGCTCGTCGTCGCACACGGGTTCGTGGTCGACGGCCGGTCCTGGCAGATCCTGCTCGGGGACCTGACGCTGGCCGCCGAACAGCTCGGCATCGACGCACCGCTCGACCTGCCAGCCACGGGCACCTCGCTGCGGCGCTGGGCGCACAGCGTGGCCGAGGCCGCCGGTGCCGCGGAAGAGTCCTTCTGGCAGGAGGTTTCGGCGACACCGGATCCGCAGCTCGGCGACCGGGCCCTCGATCCGGCGATCGATACCGCGGCCACGGTGCAGCGGGTGCGGGTCGTCGTGCCCGCCGAGATCGCCGAGCCGGTGCTGCACGCCGTGCCCGCGCTGTACCGCGGGACGGTCACCGACGCACTGCTATCGGCGCTCGCCATGGCGCTGCTGCGCTGGCGCGGGGCAGCGGACGGATCCGCGCCGATCCGCCTCGACGGGGATGGTCGCGCGGTGGACGCCGTCGCGGGCGCGGATCTTTCGCATACCGTCGGCCCGTTCACCAGTGCCTACCCGGTCCGGCTCGACCTGACCGGCACCGACCTGGACGACGCCTTCGCGGGCGGGATCGCGCTGGGCGGCATTGTGAAGTCCGTCAAGGAACAGCTGCTGGCGGTGCCGGATCACGGCCTCGGCAACGGGCTCGCGGAGCTCGGGCAGATCGGCTTCCATTACCGGGGCGTGGTGCCCGCCGAGGTCACCGCCCTGTGGGATCCCGATATGCCCGCCGCCGCGACCGTCGACATCGAGACGATGGTGCTCGACGGCGCCACCGGACCGCAGCTGATCGCCTCGTTCGCCTATCCGGCGGGCCTGCTCACCCACGAACGGGTGCGCGAACTGGCCGATCACTGGTCCTCGGCGCTCGGCGCGCTCGCCGCGCATACCCGGCGACCGGATGCCGGTGGTCGCACGCCGTCGGATATGCCGCTGGTGCGGGTCGGTCAGACCGATATCGAGCTGTGGGAGCGGAGTTACCCGGGCCTGAACGAGGTCTGGCCGTTGACGCCGCTCCAGTCCGGTCTGCTCTTCCACGCGCTGATGACCACGGCCACCGTGGACGTCTACACCATGCAGGCCGTGGTCGACCTGCACGGTGCGGTGGATGCCGCGCGGCTGCACGCGTCGGCGCAAGGGCTGCTCGACCGGTACCCCAACCTGCGCACCGCATTCGTCACCGATTCGGCGGGCCAGGCGGTGCAGGTCGTGCTCGATCAGCTGGACGTGCCGTGGCGCGAGGTGGACCTCACCGAGCTGCCCGCCGCCGAACGAGCGGCGGAACTGCGGCGCAGGCTGGCCGAGGACGAGGCCGATCGCTTCGATATGTCCGTCCCGCCGCTGGTCCGGTTCACCCTGTTCCGCACCGACGCGGAGCAGTGGCATCTGGCCATCACCACCCACCACGTGCTGCTCGACGGCTGGTCCATGCCGCTGCTGATGCAGGACCTGCTGGTGCTCTACGCGGTGCGCGGTGATCTGTCGGCGCTGCCGCCGGTGGCCTCGTACCGGACCTTCCTGGAGTGGCTGTCCGGCCGCGACCTCGCCGATTCGCTGCGCACCTGGGCCACCGCCTTCGACGGTGTCACCGAGCCGACCGAGCTTGCGCCGCAGCCGCGTTCGACGGAGCTGTACGAGACGGCCAGGTTCGTCACCGAACTCGACGTGGAACGCACCCGCCAATTGACCAAGCACTGCGCCGAACTCGGCATCACGGTCAATACGCTGGTGCAGGCGGCCTGGGGCATCCTGCTCGGCAGGCTGACCGGCCGCTCCGACGTGGTGTTCGGCGCGACGGTGTCGGGTCGACCGGGCGAGCTGCCCGATGTCGAGTCGATGGTTGGTCTGTTCATCAACACCCTGCCGGTGCGGGTGCACATCGACGACAACGCGACCATCGGTGCGCAACTGCAACGCCTGCAACGGGATCAGGCGGATCTGCTGGACCACCACTACGTCGGCCTCGCCGACATCCAGCGGGCCGCCGGTTCCGGATCGCAGTTCGACACGCTGTTCGTCTTCGAGTCGTACCCGATCGACCGCGAGGCGATCGAAGCCGCGAGCTCGATCGACGGCATGTCGGTGACCGGGGTCGATGTCAGCAATTCGACGCACTACCCGCTGACGTTGAAGGTGGCCGCCGAATCCACGCTCGGCATCGACTTCGAATACCTGATCAGTCGTTTCACCGCCGACGAGGTGCAGACCCTGTCGACGCGACTGGTCCGGGTACTCGAGGCGCTGCTCGGGGATCCGGCCGGGCTGGTCCGCGATATCGACATCCTCGACGATGCCGAGCGGGCCAGGCTGCTCGCCGAATCCGGTATCGCGGCAGCGGTGATGGCGCCGGAGCCGGGTATGGTCGGCGCGCGCACCGTCGCGAAGGTGTTCGCCGAGGTGGTCGAGGCGGATCCCGAGGCGCCCGCATTGCTCACCGACGGTGACGAACTCGCCTACCACGTCCTGGATCGGCGGTCCTCGCAGCTGGCCCGGGTGCTTATCGCGCACGGCGCCGGACCCGGTGACATCGTCGCGGTCGCGCTGCCCCGTTCGGTGGATGCGGTGGTCGCGGCGTGGGCCGTGCAGAAGGCGGGCGCGGCCTGCCTGTTCGCGCACGATCTGACACTGGACGACATCATCTCCGCGGGAGCGGGATTCGGGATCACCCTGGACGCGGTCCCCGGCGAGGTCCGGTGGCTGGTGCCGAGCGATCCGGCGATCCAGGCCGAATTGGCCGCCGCACCAGGGCATCCCGTCTCCTACGCGGACCGGGTGCGCCCGCTCGGTGAGGAGCATGTGGCCTTCGTGCAGCTCGTCGCGGGCTCGGCCGTCACCCTGACCCAGGCCGAGGCCCTCGACCTGGCGATCCGGATCCGCGAGGAGAACGAGATCGACTACGAGTCGACTACGTTCACCACCGCGGCCGACGGCCGCCCGGCCCTGCTGGAGTTCCTGGCGGCATCCACCGCCGGCGCCCTCTCGGTGCTCCCCAGCGGCGACGATATCGCCGACGACCTGGCCGACGGCGAGGTCACCCACTGGTTCGCCGCCCCGGGCGAGGACACCGACGCGGCGGACCCGGACGTGCGGGTCATCGTCGCCGACTAGGTAAGTAGTGTCGGCCGGTTCGGGAAGCAGCAGCCTCCCCGAACCGGCCGATAACGCCTTCGAGCTGGTTTGCCCTTGTCGTTGGAGCCGGCCGCGCTATCGCACCGGCGCCGCCGAGTCCCGCAGGCCTGAGAAGAACTCCGCGAGTATCGCATTATCCTCGTAGGCGAGCGGGGTGTTGGCGGCGTCGTATTCGCCGAACCATCCGAGTTCCTGGCCTTCGGTGAGCACGACTTCGTCGATCTCGAATGCGGCGCGGGCGAAAAAGGTGTGCTCGATCCCGAAATGCAGATCCCGGGTGCGGATGTGCTCGACCTCGCCGGGGTCGAGCACGACACCGATCTCTTCGTCGATCTCGCGCATGATGCACTCCAACGGTGTTTCACCGGGCTCGATCATCCCGCCCAACAGGCTCCACATGTTCGGGTAGGCGATCTGCGGTTTGTCGTCGCGCAGGTACATGAGTACTTCCCGGCGGTCGTTGAGCAGGATGATCTGAGTGCCTTCGCGCTTCAAGGGTTTCGGCCTTTCTCAGCGGTGGTATGCCGTCGCGAGTTTGGTGACCGCGGCGGCGACGTCGTGCACATCGGTGTCGGTCATCTTCGGGTACAGCGGCAACGAGACGATGCGGTCCGAGACATCCCTTGCGACCGGGAACGCCGCGGGGTCGATGCCGTAGGTGTGCCGATAGTACGGCTGAAGGTGCAGCGAGATGAAGTGGATGCCGGTGCCGATGCCCTCGGCCTTCAGCGCGGCGATGAACTCGTCGCGGGTAACGGTGAGCCGGTCGAGATCCAGCAGGATCACATACAGGTGGTGGGCGTGTCGCACCTCGGGTGGGCAGACGAGGGTGGTGACCGCATCCAGGTCCGCGAAGTACTCGTCGTAGCTGGCGGCGTAGCGGGCTCGGGTTTCGATAAACCCGTTCAGGCGTGGAAGCTGGTGCAGCCCAATGGATGCCGCGATGTCGGGCATGTTGTATTTGTAGCCGGGTTCGTGCAGCTGCCAGTGCGGTGAGCCGGTAACCGAATGCCGATTCCAGGCATCGCGGCTGACGCCGTGCATGGACAGCGACCGGGCACGGTCGGCGATTTGTTCGTCGTCGGTGACCAGCAGTCCACCCTCGCCGCAAGCGAGGTTCTTGGTGGCGTAGAACGAGAACGCGGTGATCGGCGACAGTTGGCCGATCATGCGGCCCTTGTATTCGGCGCCGATCGCGTGGGCGGCGTCTTCGAGCACGACCAGGCCGTGTTCGTCGGCGATAGCGCGCAGCGCGTCCATGGCACAGGGCTGCCCGGCCATGTGCACCGGCAGGATGGCTTTGGTCTTCGGGGTGATCGCGGCCCGAACTGCATTCGCATCGATGTTGAGGGTGTCGGGCTCGATATCCGCGAACACTGGGCGCGCGCCGAGGTGCACGATCACGTTGGCGGTGGCCGGCCACGTGATCGGGGAGGTGATCACCTCGTCGCCGGGCCCGATCCCGGCCGCGGCGAGCCCGATATGCAGAGCACCGGTGCACGAGTTCGTCGCGACGGCGTGGGCGATGCCGAGGTAGTCGGCACACATCGACTCGAATCGCTTCGACTTCGGGCCCGTGGTCAGCCACCCCGACCGCAGGGTGTCGAGCACTTCGGCCTCTTCGGCCTCCCCCAGCAGGGGCAGCGCGAACGGCAGTGCCCGGCGGCGCACCGGGTCACCGCCGGAGAGTGCGGGCGTGATCAGCAGACGTGCCAACGTCGCCACGGTGGAGAATCGGGGATGCTCGACGGCGGCGAGCCGCCCCGGCGCTTGCAGGTAGTGGCGAACCTCGGCGATCGCCTCGGCCACCGTGTGGTTCGGGGTGAACCCGGCCTCGTTCGCGAACAGCTTCCCGTCGACGCGGTAGCTGCGGGCATCGGGAGTGCCGCCGCGCAACTCGATAGGAATGCCGTCGAATTCCTTGCTGACCAGCTCGGCGAGATCCCGCACCCGCAGGTTCTCCCCGACCACGTTGTAGGCGGTATGGCGAATGTCCTCATCGGGCAGTTCCAAGCAGATGAGAAGCGCTCGGACCGCGTCGCGGACATGGAGGAACGGCCGCCACTGGGCTCCGTCGCCGTCCACACGGATCTGGCCTTTGGTGAGTGCATGATAGGTCATGGTGTGCACGGCCAAATCCAGCCGCATCCGGGGTGACACCCCGAACAGCGTGCCCAACCGCAGCGAGATGGTGCGGAACTGTGGTGTCTGCGCGCGCAAGACGGCTTGTTCGGCAACGACTTTCGAGTGTGCGTATTCCGACAGCGGTGCGATGGCACTGGTCTCGTTCAACAGGTGGTGGCTGGCACCGTACACGCCGCTGGTGGAGGCGTGCAGGAACCGCCGCGCACCGGCGTCGCGGGCGAGTCCGGCCAGACGTGCGGTCGCGGTCTCGTTGACCGCACTCGTCCAGCGCGGGTTCAGCTTTCCGGTCGGGTCGTTGCTGATCGCCGCAAGTGCGATCGCCGCGTCGACACCGTCGAGGAGGTCGGAGTCCAGGTGGCGGACATCGCCACGGTGGATCCGCAGCCTGGGATGACCGGCATGATCGGCGAGCACGTCCCCGAAGTAGAACGCATCTGCGGCGGTCACGGTGTGGCCGAGTTCGAGCAGTTCGGGCACCAGGAGTGAGCCGAGGTAGCCACCTGCGCCGGTGACCAGGATCTTGTTCATGTCAATCTTCCTTTCCACCCGGGGTTTCCGGGAGTTTCAGTCCTCGTCGCCGGTGTCGGTGAGGTACTTCTCCGCACGGGGATCGGGCACGGCGTGACCGGCCTCGATCAGTACTCGGAACGCGGCCTTCTTGCGCGGACACACAGCAGCACCGCACCGGCGGTGCTGCTGCATCGCGATGTGGGCTTGCGCGACGGTGAAGGGCTCGTCGGGTACTTCGTGTGTCCAGCTGCTTGGCCAAACCCCGTTTGCCACGTCGTGTTTGGGCGGCTCTGCAGGTTCGTCGGCAATGCGCTGTTCGATCTCGGCGACAGTGCGTCCAGTCGGGCGGGCGGGACTCAGGTAGATCACCGCGCCAGCGGTGGCGCCACCGGTGAAGAGCGCTCCGGTGACGATCAGGACCATGGCCTGCCAGGACTGCATGGGCGGCTCACCTCTCACTCGGATGTCGTTGTCTTCGAGGACATCGGGTGAGTCACGATGTGAGCGAGGTGATCACCTGAGTTCTCACAACTCCTCACTAGTGGCGCGGCGGTGGGCTACCGTGGCGAATACAGTCGAAAAAGCAGCTCAAAAGGGGTGGGGCCGATGAGCGGCCTGAGCGACGACAGACGCGCGCTCGGTGCGGTGCTGGCGCGGCTGCGGATTGCGGCCGGACTCACCCAAGAAGCGGTGGCACGCCGGTGCGCTGTGCACCGGACCTACATCACTCACACTGAAGCCGGGCGAGAACTTCCGGCTCGCCGGTTCTGGGAGGTCGCCGATGAGGCGGTGCTCGCCGAGGGCGCGCTGGTGGCGGCCTACGACGCCTACACTGGCGCGGGGCACGGGCCGAGGACAAGCAGAGTCGGTAGGTTTGCCATCGGCACCGTCGCACCTGTTGTCGACCTGAACTCCATGCTCGACACCGATCTGAAGGCGTGGTTGGACATGAATCGACGCGAAATGCTCGAATTTCTCGCTGTCGCGGGAACCCTCCCGGCCGCCGCGCTGCTGGCCGGGCTCGAACGCGGCAGCGGCGGGCAGTTGGCCCGCGGACTGACGTCGAAACTCGACGCTGCCGCTATCGACCAGATCGAGACTGTCCTCGACGCTGTCGGCCGCCAATACGAGGCATTCGGCCCGAAAGCCGTGCTCGCCGTGCGCCAGAGCCAAGCCGACCTGGTCGACGCGCTGCTGCCCGACTGCCCCGCCGGCCTGCTGCCCCGTTTGTTGTCGGTGCGGGCGTCGCTGGCACGATCTTTGGGTTGGATGTCCTACGATGCGGGCGACCTGCGCCTGGCCGGCCACCACTATGAGCTTGCCCGCGACGCCGCCCACGAGGCCGCTGACTCGTCGCTGACGGCGCTGGTGCTGTGCAACATGTCGATCGCGGCAACCAGGGGCGGCCGACCTGGGGTCGGTGTCGATCACGCTATGGCCGCCGGATACTGGGCAACACGCACAGACGACCGATACCTGCTCGCGTACGCCCGCGACATGGCCGCCGAAGCACACGCTGAACTCGGCCAGGCTCGCGAATGCCGCACCGCGCTCGACGAAGCCCGCGAGATCATCGACACGGCCGCGGGCACCCAGCTGCCCACCTACGTATATGACCCCGCGTTGCATGCCGGGTTCGCCGCTGAGTGTCTGATCAAACTCGGCGTCGGCGAACAAGCCGTTGCCGCGGCGACCCGATGCGTGCAGCTCATCGACCCCGCGTTCGCGCTCTCACGTGGATTCGCCGATATCGGTCAAGGCATCGCGCTGTGCCTGGTCGGCGAGGTCGACGAAGCCGTACACATCATCGTCCGCAGCGCGGACACTGCGGTGACCTACGGCTCCGCTCGCCTGGCCGGAGAAGTCCGTGATGCCCGCGACACCATCGGCCGCACCGCGCCCGGCTCGGCGAGCCTGCGCGAACTCGACACCGAACTCGCTGCCCACGGTCTCGCATGAACACTGCCGCTATCCGGCGACTCGGTGCCGACGAAACGTATAAGCCCACCCATCGCGTCGCCGCCGGAAAACAAGAGCGACAGAACTGTTCCCGGACCGGTCGGCAGACCCTTGGCTCGGCTGGGCTCGGGCGCATCCGCTCCTACTCGGCGAGGTTGGAGGTCGTTCCGATGAGAATGCCGACTTCCTGGTCCGGCCGTTGGACGGCCGCAGATCTCGATCACCTGCCTGAGAACGGACTCCGATACGAGGTGCTGAATGGACAGCTCGTGGTGAACGCGATCCCGAATCCGCGCCATCAGTGGGTGATCCAGCAGCTGGAGCGTTCCATCGACGAGGTCGTGCCACCCGGCTATGCCGTGGTCCAAGGTGTCGGATTGCTGATCGGTGATGATGAGCCGATCCCTGATCTCGTTGTCATGAGCGGCCCGATGCCGTGGGAGGCTCGTGGAATTCCAGCCGAGCAGGTAAAGCTGGCAGTCGAAGTGGTCTCCAAATCGACTACCCTCCAAGATCGTATGGTCAAGCCGGTGCTGTACGCCGAGGCAGGTATTCCGAACTATTGGCGGTTCGAGATCAACCCGTTCAAGGGCCAGCTACCGGGTGAGTCGTTGCCGGTCCTGTTCGCCCATGCGCTCGGCGACCACCAAACCTATGAGCTGACCCATCGCGTCGTCGCCGGAGAAGTGGCTATCCTGCATTCGCCATTCGAGTTCACCGTCGACCCCGCCGACCTGCTGCCCTGACGGGGTCGACCGGCAGGCGCTGAGTTACGCGTCGATCGCGTGTTCTTCCGCGAATACCTTGCGGCAGACCGGGGCGCAGAAGGCGTAGTCGATGCCTTCGTGGGTGAGGGTGAATCGGGCGGTGGCGAGTTCTACGGCCATGCCGCAGATAGGGTCGATGACGGATCCCTCGGGGGCTTCGGGGTGCAGGTCGGTGGAGCGGAAGTCCTCGGTCATCAGTTTGGTGAGCTCGGTGCTGGTCATGGTGCGGCCCTGGAGTCCGATGGCGTGGTCGCGCAGGCCGACGATCTGGATGGCGCAGTGCGGCATACGGGTCAAGCGGTCCGGATCGAGTTCGATGGCGGCGATGGCATTGGTGATGAGCGGGATTACGTGGGGGCCGAATTCGCTGTTGTTGCTCCAGGATCCGGGCACGGTGAGCCGCACCAGGTAGCGCGGTGCACCCTGGAGGTCGGGTCCACCGGTGGCCCAGACATCCGCGGTGCGAACCAGGACGTGGGTCAGTTCGCGGGCCTTGGCGAGCACCGCCTCCGGCGCGCCCCGGTTCGGTGGTGAGCGCGTGCAGCAGGCGGTCGGCGAGTTCGCGCTTGGTCGCCGCGCTGATGGTGTCGTCGGAGACGAACAGTTCCACGGTCATCATGGTGCGATCTTCTTTGCGGGGAGCACGGCCCGGGTCGGCGCCAGGGCCAGGAGTTCGTCGACCGACCACTGGTCGTCGGCGTGTTCGCCGTGTTTGGTGGCCAGCACCCGGCCGTCGGGCGCGATGAGGAAGTCGGCGGGGAGGCCGAGGCGACCGCCTTCGGGGTTGGTGGGGGGAGCGATGTGGTTCTTGTCGCGGCCCGCGCGGAGTTCGGTGGCGATCGCGCGGACAATGGCGGGCCAGGCACGGGGGTCGAGCAGGGCGCGGGGCGCGGATTCGACGCCGAATTCGCGGTAGAGCTTTCGGGTGGGGTCGGCGATCACGGCGAAGGGGAGGTCGGCGGAGTATTTCCGCAATTCCTCGGCGCTGGAATGGAATACGACGACCTCGCGGATATCGGCGGCGATGATCTCGTCGTGCCGCCGGACGATCGAGCGCAGGTGCAGATTGCAGACCGGGCATCCGGCGAAGCGCCGGAATTGCAGGTGGATCAGGCAGTCGGGGTCGGGAATCGGCACCGGCGTCCCGGAGATGGTGGTCAGGGTGCGGGCCGAGACGCGGGTGGGTAGTGGCATGGTCCGTCCTTTCGTAGGTGTACTTCGTACGCTTACGACAAGTATGCGCGTACCTTGTACGCTGTCAAGCCATGCCACGTCCTCGCTCGCTGACCACCGCCGATCTCGCGACCGCCGCGCTCGCGGTCATCGACCGGGACGGGCTCGCCGCGCTCACCATGCGCTCGGTGGCCAAGGAGTTGCGGATGGCCACCATGGCGCTCTACCGATATGTCGCCGACCGGGATCAGTTGGAGGTTCTGGTGGTCGACCGCGTGCTGGACCCGATCGACCTCGATCTGCCCGCTGGCGCCGATTGGCGCGAACAGGCGGCGCTACTGCTGCACCGGCTCCGGAACGCGGTTTCGGCGCACCCCGCCGCCGTTCCCCTGGTGCTGCGGCACCGGCAGGCCTCGGTCGTGACCATGCGCTATATCGAGGCGATGCTCACGGTGCTCACCGACGCCGGATTCGAGGGGCCCGACCGGGTGATAGCCCAGCGTACGGTGATCGGATTCCTGCTCGGATACCTGCAGAACGAGCATTACGCGTCTATTCGTGGACCCGGCACCGCGTCGCTGGCTTCGATGTCCGCCGACGAGTTCCCGCTGCTGGTGCAGACCGCGGGGCAGGCGCAGACCATGTCGGTCGACGACGAATTCGGCGGCGGCGTCGAGATCGTGCTGCGCGGACTGGAACCGCGCCGCTGAGTGGCCACCGCCGAACCCGCGCGGATCACGCGGTGGTGAAATGCGGCACCGGCGTAACGTCGCCCGCCGGTGCCGCATGCGCACCGAAGAGCGCGGTGACATCGACGGTCTCGGCCATGGCCCGCGCGCCCGCGTCGTTCAGGTGCATGCCGTCACCGCTGTCGAATTCCGGACGGATGAAGTCGGGGCGTTCGGCGTCGGCCACGGCGCGGTCCACGTCGAAGACCGCGTCGAAAATATCGGTGCCGCGCAACCATTCGTTGACCGCGTGCCGGGTCGGCTGCGTCTCCTCGATCGGCATGCCCGGGTAGACGCAGCCCGCGTAGGGGCCGATGGTGGCGGCGTGGACGATCAGTCCCGCCGCGTGTGCGCGCCGGGCCAATTCGGTGAGGCCCGCGATCAATTCGTCGGCGGTAGCGGGCGGCTGGTCGGCCATGGCGCCCAGGATCAGGTCATTGATGCCGAAGTTGAGCAGGACCCGGGAAACACCGGGCACGCCGAGTACATCGCGATCGAAGCGGGACAGGGCGTGCTCGCCGATCTCGCCGGTCAGCGCGCGGTTGCCGCCGATGCCCTGATTGACCACCCAGCCGTGCCCGATCCGTGCGTTGAGCGCGTCGACCGAGCGGCGGTTGGCGCTCATCGTGGTGCCGACGCCCTCGAACCAGGAGTCGCCGAAGGCCACACCGATCGGGGTATCCGCGGGTGCCAGGACGTCGACGCCGGTCACGAAGAACCGCAGTGGGACCTCGGTAGCCCCGGGCAGCGCGAGCTCGGCGGCGGCGTTTCCGCTTGTGACATAGGCGATTTCGCGCGGACCGTGCGAGAAGGTGGCGAGCCCGGTCGATTCCGGCAGGTACAGGCTCAACGTCAGATCGGTGCCCGCCGCGACCGGCAGATCGACCGGATCGCTGATCAATTCGGCGCCCACCGGGATGGACACCCGCTCGGCGCCGCCGAAGCGCAGCGCGGTATCGGTCTCGCTCGCGATCTGATCGGCGGACTTGCGCAGCGCGACACGGGCTGCGCCGATGGTGAGCGGCGTCCGGCCGTACCGGTTGCTCAATCGCACCCGGATCTGGTCGCCGCCGCCGTCCAGGTGCAGCACCTGGCGCACGGTCTCGTCGGCGAAGGCGCGAGAGTCGGCCAGCTTGATCTGCTCGGCCGGGTCGATTACGGCGGAGCGGAATCCGGCGACCCAGCGGGTGTTCGGCGACATCGGAACCTCCAAGTATTTGATGCGAGGAATATTGCGTACGCATAGTTCTACAGGTGGATATTCCTCGTGTCAATTATCTGCATAGCAATCATTGGGAGTAGCGTGGGGCCATGGCTGTCACCGACCTGTTCGACGATCCACGCCTCACCACCGTCGGCCTGTTCTACGAGGCGTACGATGGGCTGGTCGCTAAGCTGGAGCCGACCTGGAAGGCGAACGGGCTGTCCGGCTTGGATCTGAATGCCCTGATACGCCTGAGTCGTTCGCCGAATCACCGGCTGCGGATGACCGATCTCGCGACGCAGACGTCGCTGTCGACCAGCGGGGTCACCCGTCTCGTCGATCGCCTTGCCAAGGCCGGGCTGGTGGCCCGCGAACTCGATCCCGCGGACCGGCGCAGCGCCTACGCGGTGCTCACCGAGGCCGGGACGCGGCGGCTCGAGGTGGTGCTGCCGGAGTATCTCGCGGCCGTCGAGCGCTGGTTCACCGGGTTGCTGCCCGCCGCGCAACTCGATGGACTGGTCGCGGCTCTGCGAGTGGTGCGGGATGTGGTCAGTCCCGAGGCGACCACGCGCACCGACTGAGCCGGATCAGCCGGCGAGCAGTCGTTCGAGGCCGTCGAGGAGTAGTTCGAGTCCGAAGTCGAAGTCCGCGACGCCGTGATGTGCGCCCGTGATCACCAGGTTGGTCAGTGTGTTCATATGCGGATAGCGCTCGGCCGGGATGAGTGGCAGGAATTCCGTCGCGGCCGCGGCATACTCGTCGGGTCGCAGTGGAAAGTTCAACTCCTGCAGGGTGAATCCGTAGATGTGGCTGTCGAGCGCATTCCAGGCGCGGTCGGCCTGCTGATAGGAGAAACCCGCTGCTACCAGGCAGCCGAGGGTGGCGTCGATGTAGCGCAGCATCGCCGGGCCGACATTGATCCGGGATCCGATCAGTCCGGTGGCCCACGGGTGGCGGCGCAGCGTTTCATGCGCGGAGATCGCGCGCCCGCGCATCGCGGCCTTCCAGTCGCCGCCGATATCCGGGACGTCGATCTCGGCCACCACCAGATCGACGATGCCGTCGAGCAGATCGTCCTTATTCGCGACGTGGTTGTAGAGCGACATCGCCTCGACGCCCACCTGCTGTGCCAGCTTGCGCATGGAGAGCGCGTCGAGGCCGTATTCGTCGGCCAGGCGCATGGCGGTGCGCAGCACGCGGTCCCGGGTGAGCGGGGTGCGCGTCGCGCCGGTGGGCTTCGGCATGGACATCCTCCTTGACGTACTTACGGCGTAAGCGTACCGTTCGGGGCGATGCACTTACGGCGTAAGTGCGCCGTTCTCCCAGTGAGGAAAAGACATGTCCGAAGCGGAAAGTTCACCGGTGACCGCCGGATCTGCGCCGCCGGCCGGATCCGGCGGTCGCGCGATGATGACCGCCGTAGTCGCGCCGCAATACGGCGGGAGTGAGGTGCTTCGGGTCGAGTCGGCGCCACGGCCCGCCCCGGGGAAGCGCGAAGTGCTGGTCCGGGTACGCGCGGCGGCGGTGTGCAAGGGGGATGTCCACCTGCTGACCGGCACGCCGTACCTGATCCGGCTCATGGGTTTCGGCGTGCGCCGACCCAAACATCGGGTAATCGGGCACGATCTGGCCGGTGAGGTGGTCGCCGTCGGCGCCGATGTCACCGACTTCCGGCCCGGTGATGCGGTATTCGGGTCGGTGACCGCGGGTGCCTTCGCCGAATACGTCCGCGTGCCGGTCGATACGGTGGCTCCGGTACCCGCTGGCTTGTCTTTCGAACAGGTTGCGGCCGTGCCGGATTCGGGTATGACCGCGCTTCAGGGCCTGCGCGAGGTCGGGCAGTTGCGGGCCGGGCAGCGGGTGCTGATCAACGGCGCGTCGGGTGGTGTCGGCAGCTTCGCCGTGCAGATCGCCAAGGCGCTCGGCGCCGAGGTGACGGCGGTCTGTAGCACCCGGCACCTCGATATGGTGCGCGGGCTCGGGGCCGACCACGTCATCGATTACACGGCGGCAGATTTCACCGAAATCGACCGCCGCTTCGACGTGCTGCTCGACCTGGTCGGCAACCGTCCACTCGCCGCCTGCCGCCGAATCCTCACCCCTACAGGAATTTTTGTCTCCTCCTCAGGTGCCCCTGGCGGCAACTGGTTCGGCCCGGTGTTGTGGCTCGGAAAGGTCGTCCTAGCGAACCTTTTCGTGCGCCAGACCCTGCGCCCCCTGCTGATGCGCCCCCGCCGCGCCGACCTGGAATTCCTCACCGAACTCCTGGAGAACGGTGCGGTACGCCCGTCCATCGAGCGGAGCTACCCGCTGGTGGAAGCGGCCGCCGCGATCCGGCACATCGAGAACGGGCACGCGGAAGGTAAGACGGTGCTCGTGGTCTGATCCCACCACACCCTGGCCGCGGTCTCCTCGAACGGACTTTGTTCGCTGGTCACCTCCGCTTCATCCTCGCTGGCCCTTCGATCGGGGGTTATGCACCCGTGGCGCGGCGTATCTCGTCGTAGCGGCGGGTGTAGGTCGCCTGCGGGGTGACGGTATTCAGCTCGCAGGTCCCAACCAGTGTTGCGGGTACTTCGCCGCCGAAATGTGCCAGGCTCGGCGTGATTACCGCGTCGACTCGGAGAGCTCGTACGACGTTCACCAACCGCCACTCGGGGTCGTCGGTGGCGGGCCCGAACACTACGGTCTTGATCAGTTCGTAGCCGAATCGTTTTGCCAGAGTGCGTATCTGGGTCTCATCCCATGGCTGATGGACGTCCGAGACATCCTTGCGCAGGTAGCCGACGGCCGTCGGTGTCGACCCCATCACCGTGCCGCCCTCCTGCGGGGCGGGATGTCCAGGACGCCGCGGCCCCGTGCGGTGCGGGCGAATTCGAGTCCATTGGCGCTGAGTTCCCATGTGGTGGGCCGCGTCCCGGGCACTGCCGCGATCAGCGCGCGGTCTGCGAGGGTAAGGACGGCGCTGTGGACGGCGCCGGTGCGGAGACCGGTGTGGTCTGCCAATTGCTCCGCCGTGAGCTGCCCGCGGGTTTCAATGCGGCCATTACCCGGGCCTCGTCGTTCGTCATTCGACCTCACACCCTCCGTCGTTGATGGTGAGGCAACTCGGGGACCGAGACGACTGGCACCGGTCCCGAGCGCCTGCCTCGGACGTTAGGATCGCCGGTGGCGGTACTGCTACGGTTTTGCGAGTCTTTGCGTCCTCTGTTGACTGACACTGCATTGACCAGCAACTATTTCAAAGGTCAGCAGCAAAGCCCATCCCTTGAATGAGGCCACCCATGCAATTGCGACTCCTCGGCGGACCCACAAACAACACCGGATCGCCGCGACTCTGGATGGATGAAGAACGCGACCTCTACCTCGTGCAGGGCTATCGAGTGCCCGACCACGCGAATCAGGTGGAAATACCTCACATGCTGCTGCGGTGGCTACAGCCGGGAACGTACATCGGTGGCATGTTGCACGACTCCGGCTGCGGATCTTTCACCGTCACCGGTCGACCGATCACCGACTCGGAAATACTGGAGCACATGCGGATTCCCGATCATGAGACGGCCGTCGAGGTCCCGGTCGCCAAGAGTCGCTGGGAGTGGTGAGCCGGTGCTGTATCTGACCATCGACGAGACCAACGACCTCATACGCGAGGCGCGCGGCGACGCATTTCACCTCGAGGTTTCCGACGACCATTCCCAGGTGTCCGACGAAGCCGAACCTATGCGGCGTGTCCTCGCTGGCTTGCCGCCGTTCGAAGACGACAGCTATCCGTCGACATGGCGGGCTTGGGAGGATCTCGTCAGCGAAGTAACCGGCCGCGGCACCAACATGCGCCGCGTGCGCGTGGTATCCGAGCCGCTGACCGACTACGTGAGATTCCTGCATGGACTCACCGACAGGAACCAAAAGTATGGTGAAGATATCCGGTGGTTGCCGAGACACCTTGCCGGACCGAGCGACTACACCACCGACGAGTGGTGGCTGATCGACGGCGAGAAGGTGGCGTTCACAATCTTCGGAACCGACGGAGATTTCGTCGGGGCGGCCGTAACCATCGATCCGGTGATCGTAGCGCGTTGTGTTGCGGTGCGAGATGCACTGTGGGATAGGGCTATACCGCATCGGGACTACTCTGCGGGGATGCCGAGTGAGTAACTGGTGACTGGTGTCGAGCAGGCACGGCAGGCTTTCGGGGCTCGCTTGCGAGGGCTCCGAAAGTCTGCGCATCTGACCGGATTACAGCTCTCCGCCGACGCTGGATGGCACTCGGCGAAGGTATCGCGCATCGAGCACGGCAAGCAGATACCCAGCGATGCCGATCTCGTCGCCTGGTGCCAGCTGTGCGACGCGGACCTCCTGCTGCCAGACCTCCGGGCCGCCCTGGCGAATATCGAGGCACTATGGCAGGAGTGGCGGCGAATCGCTGCTGCCGGGCACGCACAGCAGCAGCGGCGCCGCGTCGAGTTGGAGGCCCGCGCAAAGCGGATCCGCAACTTCGAGCATGCCGTCGTGCCCGGCCTGCTGCAAACCGAGCCCTACGCACGCGCAGTCCTGTCGGCATGCATCGAATTCGTCAAAGGCCTCGACGACATCGATCGCGCAGTGAGCGCCCGAATGGAACGGCAGCGAATTCTCCACCACGGCCCGACTCGCATCACGATCCTGCTCGCCGAGCAGGCGCTATACACGACCGTCGGCGATGATCGGGTGATGACCGGACAGCTCGAGCACCTGCTCGACGCGATGTCGCTGCGGCGCTTATCTCTCGGAATCGTCCCCAGGTCAGCGCGATTCATCTACACGACGACCTGCTTCCTGATGCTCGATGAGCGGATCGCAGAGGTCGAGACGATCTCGGCAGGACTGACGGTCACCCAACCACGTGAACTCGTGTACTACGAGAAAGCCTGGTCTGCGCTGCATCGCCAGGCCTCATACGGCGAGCAAGCCCGAGCGCTGATCACTGCCGCCCTGGAAAGTCGCCGCATCTGATCTACATGACCAGCGTGGAATGGTACGCGCTCAATGGAGACTAGTTCGAACACGCCCTGGCCGAGGCCCGCCGGTCGTGCCCGTGGACCGCCTACCCGGATACGGCCCCTCGAGTCCGACCAACCGCGCTGTTCTGGGTGACGCAGATACTGCTCGAGCAGGCTCGCCGAGCAGCCGACGAGTCAATCACAACGGCGATCCGCAGCGGACCGGATCAGCTCGCGGGCATTCTGGCCTACGACTGCTTGTTTGGCCAGAATGTCGAATGCTCTTTCGTAGACCGCGATCTCACGCGGCTGAGTAATTGTCAGCGCGGCGGTGATCCCCTCGACCAGTGCTTGGCGTTGGTCGAAAATCACGAAGTTGGTAACCGGGATGCGGTACCCGGCTGTCATGGGAACAATGCCGAGCACGACTCGCGGCAGCGACATCGCGGTGAGTAAGCGGTCGAGCTGTCCCAGCATTACACCGTCGTCTCCTACGGTGGTGTAGAGGGCTTGTTCGCCGATCAGGTAATGGACTTTGTGGTCGCCCCGGTATAGGAACTTTTGCTGCCGGTCCATGCGGGTGGCGACAGCAGCCTCTACATCGTTGGGAACCTGGTTGAAGTCGATCACCTGCCGGATAATCGCTTCGGCGTATGCGGGGGTGTGGAGCAGGCCGGGGATGAGAGCCGGGTCGTAGCCACGGATCAACCTGGTTTCTGCCTCGATGGTCGAGGCGTGCTGTTGTCGACGTCGGACGCCGGTGCCGAGGATCCGACGCCATTCGAGGTATGCGGCGTCGACATTGCGGAGGCTGGCAAGCAGATCGGGCACATGTTCTCGGGCGCCGGTGTGGGCGCACCAGGTGCGTACGTCGTCTTCGGTTGGTGTCTGTTTCCCGTATTCGATCTTCGAGACTTTGGACGGATGCCAGCCCGCGAGGGCGGCGAGCTGGCTTCCGGTGAGACCGGCATCCTTACGGAGGTCTCGCAACTGCTGTCCGAAGGCTTGACGCGCTTCTTGGACTCTGGTCACGACGTGACGGTAGTCCGGGTGTAGTCGGCGTGTGAAATGGCCCGGCGCCAAACCATGTCACGTATCGCGGCGCAACGTTGCACGATCACGGGGTCGGTGGTGACAGCGGCTCCGGAAGCTGCTCCGGCCGGAGTGAACAGCGTGTAGGCAACGGTGTTGTCATCGAACAGCCAATAATCGTCCGCAGGTAGCTCATCGACGCTGACGAGTTTACGTGGTAGGTAGCGAATATCTTCCCCTGCTTCGATATTCGCGCGTGCGACGACGAGGCCCCACCGCGTGTAGTCGACGTGCGGTTCCGTGACGACCCGGACCCGCTGGACGACCGCACCTCGGCTCGTGGCGTCACGCACGACATTGAGCCAGCCATGTAGCCATTCGTAGTCGTCGGGCTCGTCCGCGAGGAATCGGCGGAAGGGCTCCGACTCTTCCAGGGTCTGGTAGGTGTCGTGGACCTCCAGGTGAAACGCCGATCGCTGGCAGGTTTGGAACAGATCGGTGAAGTCGCTACCGGTCAGATGGAGCATCGCGGCGGATCTCCTTCCCTCTGGCTACTTCGATGCACGACTCGTGGCCGGGAATATCCATCCGTTGCAACACTTCCCGGTCCGTGACAGGTTTGCCGGTGAGAGTAAATGTGCCATGCCCGGTGTCGGTCAACAGCGTGCCGAGGCAGGTTCCCGGCTCCAGATACGCGAGTAGCGGATGCGGAATCTCGATCAGATCCGGCCGTTCGGGCACTCGCCAACCTTGCACGACGTAGGTGTCGCGGTCGCTTGCATACAGGGTTGGCGAATGCTCGCCGTTGGTGTTCTTGCCGAGGAAACGTAGATGCATGTTGTCGCTCCCTGCGTGAGATGACTTGGACTCTCATTGTCGCCCGAATTTCCCTGCTATGAAGGGAAATATAGAGCAACAGCCAGTGAGATTGAAGCAATTTCAAGCAATTTTCTAGCTTGTGCGCGGTCGCGATTCCTAGCCTCAGTGGTGGGCGCCTGCGGCCGGTGCCAGTCGTCCCGGCCGCGGGCTGCCTCACCATCTCGACGACGGAGGGTGAGAGATGTCGCTCACTGAGCCACAGGTCGGGGTGCTGGCCGCGCTGGTCCAGCTGAAACCCACTGAGACGTTGACGATTCGGCAGTTGTCCGGGCATGCGGGGCGCCAGGATGCCGCCACACGCGCTGCGGTACAGGCGCTCGCCGCGTCAGGGCTTGCTCTCGGCTCGAGTCGACTGCCGACCGAGTGGCGAATCACCCCGCGCGGGCGCTCACTGCTCCAGCAGGCGCCCTACCGCGAATAACTGACATCGAACGGTGTGACGAACGGGCCGAGCCGATGAGAACCAAACCAACCGCGATCGGATACCTACGCAAAGACGTTTCGGGTATCTCGCAGGAGTGGGACGAGATCCAGATTCGCAGTCGTGCACAACGACTCGGTTACGACCTCGCCAAGATCGTGGTGTTCGGGCCGCATACCGACCGTCCGCTGATGCGGTTGATGAACGTCGCTCGCACGGTCGATGTGGACGCGGTGATTGTGCCGAGCCTCGCGCACTTCGGCGACCAGGTCCCTGCCGAGCTGGTGCGACTGTACGAGCTGAACACCGTCACACCGCAGAACACCTACACGCAACGGTATGAAGCGTTCCGCCGCGCCGAGTGGACCCCATCGGCAACAACGCTGGGAAGGGAGGAGCAAGCGGCGGGTGCGATCAGGGAGTTGCGGCGCCGAACCGGGCGGCCAACTCGCGGATGCGATCGATGAGTTCCGGCGGTTCGTGCACGGTGAACGGAAAGCCGAAAAGACCGACGTAGAGTGCTAATTCGTCGAGTGAGTTCGATCCGGTCCGGAGTATGCAGGAGTGCTGGTCGACGGCCTCGATGACGCCCACGGTCGGGGCGATGCGGTCGGCGGCCACTTCGGCGGAGGTGTGCAGGGTGATGCGCGCCGAGAAGCGGTACGGGGCGGTGGTGACGCCCCGCGAGATATAACCGGCCAGGTCCATCTCGGGGGCCTCGCGCGGGGTGAATCGGGGGCCGGTGGGAATGCGCGGGTGCAGGCGGTCCACCCGGTAGGTGCGCCAGTCACCGCGGTCGACATCCCAGCCGATGAGATACCAGCGACGGCCGGTGTGCGCCAATCGATAGGGTTCGGTGCTGCGCAATGACGTTGTGCCGTCATGGGTTCGGTAGTCGAAGCGGAGCCGGTGCCGGTCGCGGATGGCGCCCGCGATGGCGGTGAGGGTGTCCGGATCGACGGTCGCGCCTGCACCGGGTACCGAGACGGTCACCGAGTGCAGCAGGCTGACACGGTGCCGCAGTCGCGACG
Organism: Nocardia sp. NPDC050710; assembly: GCF_040654375.1. Taxonomy (NCBI): domain Bacteria; kingdom Bacillati; phylum Actinomycetota; class Actinomycetes; order Mycobacteriales; family Nocardiaceae; genus Nocardia; species Nocardia sp. NPDC050710. Next base: position 28,019 of record NZ_JBFAHV010000019.1, read on the forward strand.
GCAGCACCTGCTCGAGTTTGGTCAGGGCCCGCAGCGAGCTGTCCTCGATGCCCGCGATGGTGCCGCCCGCCGCCGTGCGCAGGCCGATGGCGACCGCCACCGCCTCGTCGTCGTCCAGCAGCAGCGGTGGCAGCGCGGCGCCCGCCCCGAGCCGGTAGCCCGGGACGCCGGGGGTGGCGTCAACCGGGTAGCCCAGATTGCGCAACTTATCGATATCGCGGCGGACGGTGCGCACGTCGACCTCGAGTCGTTCGGCCAGTTCGGCGCCGGTCCAGTCGCGAGGCGTCTGTAGCAGCGACAGCAGGCGCAGCAGGCGCGCGGAGGTTTCCAACATGGAAGAAAGTCTGCCGCAAAGCTAGGGCAGAAGTTGTCCTAGCTGGCTCATATCGTTGGTGTCATGAGCAACGAGATCAGGCAATTTCGCATCGACATCCCGCAGCAGCAGCTCGATGACCTGCGCAATCGGCTCGACAATGCGCGGTGGCCCGCACCGCTGCCCGGCGACGGCTGGGACACCGGCGTGCCGACCACCTGGCTGCGCGAGCTGGTCGACTACTGGCGGACCGGCTACGACTGGCGGGCGGCGGAAGCGCAGCTGAATACCTTTCCCCAGTTCTCGACCGAGATAAACGGTCAGCACATCCATTTCCTGCATGTCCGGTCGGCCGAGCCGGACGCGGTGCCGCTGCTGCTGACGCACGGTTGGCCCGGATCGGTGGTCGAATTCCTCGACCTGATCGGTCCGCTGACGGACCCGCGTGCGCACGGTGGTGACGCTGCCGACGCCTTCCACGTCGTGATCCCGTCGCTGCCGGGCTTCGGATTCTCCGGGCCGGTCACCGAAAGTGGTTGGAGCACCGGCAGAATCGCGGCGACCTGGGTCGAACTGATGACGCGACTCGGATACGAGAAGTTCGGCGTACAGGGCGGCGATATCGGTGCGGCGGTCAGTCCCGAGGTAGGCCGGGTCGCGCCGGAGCGGGTGATCGGTGTGCACGTGAACGGCGGAGCCGGATCATTTCCGCAGCTGCCGCTGCCGGAGGAGGAAATGGCGACCCTGACCGAGCTGGAGCGCGACCGGATCCGTCGGATCGAGGCGTTCATGAACGAGGAGTTCGGCTACATCGCCATCCAATCCACCCGCCCGCAGACCCTGGCCTACGGATTGGTCGATTCACCGGTCGGGCAGCTGGCGTGGATCATGGATAAGTTCCGGGAGTGGACGCATCCGCGAAACGTGGACCCGGACAAGATCATCGATCGTGATCGGCTGCTGACCAATGCGATGCTCTACTGGCTCAACGGAACCGCGGGTTCAGCCGCCTACGTCGGCTACGCGCAGCCGGTGGAGTGGGGAGCGGTGCAGCAGAATTCGGGGGTACCCACGGGCGTGCTGGTCTTCGCCCACGACGTCGCGATCCGGCGCTTCGACGAGCAGGAGAACACCATCGTCCGCTGGAACGATGTCGACCGCGGCGGTCACTTCGCCGCGCTGGAGGAACCGGAGCTGCTCACCACGGATATCCGCGAATTCTTCCGTGCGCTGCGCTGATTATCGAAAACCGAAGTCAGTGGGCCTGTTCCGGCATGTCGCTGCCGGAGCAGGCCGACAATCGGTGGGCAGGACCGTGGCAAGGAGTCGGCGCCATGAGCGAGCCAAGGCGAATGTCCGAAGAACATCGCGAAGCCTTCTGGCGGCGCTGTGGTTGGGCGCCGGAGCTGCCCGAGGAGCAGCGCCGGGCGATCGAGCGACAATGGGACGACGAATCGATCGAGATGGCGGAGCTGTTCGGCTGGTGAGCCGGGTCAGTCCTTGGTCGCGGCCAGCTCGCCGGCCAGCCGCCACGAATTGCGCTCCGTGGCAAAGGCCTCCGCCTGCAGGGCGCGGAAATCGTCGATGGACGCGGCGTTCTCGTCGAGGAACCTCCGGTAGTCGGCCAGCCGGAACTCACCGTCCTCGGCCTTGACCTCCACAGTGCCCGCCGCGAAATCCGCGCGCAGGTCGAGGAGTTCGTCCGCCTCCACCGGGTACCAGCTGATCCGATCGAAATAGCGCAGTAGCCAGGGTGATTCGGTGGCCCCGTGGTTCCACACCTGGGTGGTGCGCCCGACGAACTGGTAGCCGCCGGGGCCCTCCATGCCGTAGATGCACAGGTAGGCGCCGCCGATGCCGACCGCGTTCTCCGGGGTCCAGGTGCGGGCCGGGTTGTACTTCGTGGTCACCAGGCGGTGCCGCGGATCGATCGGAGTGGCCACCGGCGCGCCCAGATACACGTCACCGAGGCCGAGTACCAGGTACTGCGCCCCGAATACGGTGTCGTACACCTCCTCGACGGTGCCGAGGCCGTTCATCCGGCGGATGAACTCGATATTCCACGGGCACCAGGGCGCGTCGGCCCGCACACCGTGCATGTAGCGGGTGATCGCCTCGCGGGTCGACGGATCGTCCCAGGAGAGCGGCAGGTGCACGGTGCGGCTCGGGACCACCAGCTCATCGGCGGCGGGCAGGTACCGCTCGGCCTCGGCCAGCAGTTCCAGCAGTATCGGAACGGGTAGTACCTGCGGGTCCACCCGGATCTGTAGTGAGCGGACGCCCGGCGTCAGCTCCGTCACGCCGCGCACCCCGGCGGCCAGTAGGTGCTGGTGCAGCGCGTGCACCCGGGCGCGCAGGCCGAGATCCAGTGTCATGGCTCCGTATTCGACGAGTACCCCATCGTCGCCCGCCCGGCGGTAGGTCACCGCGATCTCGTCGTCGACGTCGGTACGCCGGAGCACCCCGTCGTCGCCGTCGCCGCCCGCCGAGAGCACCGACGGCCAGGTGGCGCGCCGTGCCGGGCCCAACTCGCGCAGCGAGGCGGCGTGCTCACGGCGAATGGGTACGAAACGCACGGTATCGCCGGGGGCGAGTTGCCCGAGCTTCCAGCGATCGGCCGCCACCACCGTCACCGGGCAGACGAAACCGCCGAGGCTGGGGCCATCCGGTCCGAGCAGGATCGGGGTATCGCCGGTGAAGTCCAGTGCGCCCACCGAATACGGGGTGTCGTGGATATTCGACGGATGCAGGCCCGCCTCGCCACCATCGGTCCTGGCCCATTCGGGTTTCGGTCCGATGAGCCGGACGCCGGTGCGATCGGAGTTGAAATGCACCTCGTAGTCGGTGCCGATGATGGTGTCGAAATCGGCGCGGGTGAAGAATTCCGGTGCGCCGTGCGGACCCTCGGTGACGGCCAGCTCCCAGCGGTGGGACAGCACCGGCTGAGCGTCCATCGGCACGGCCGAGGCGATCCGGCCGCTCGGCACGCCGAGCGGAAGCAGTTCGCCCGCCCGCAATGCGGTGCCCGCGCTGCCACCGAACTTGCCGAGGGTGAAGGTGGCAACGCTGCCCAGGTATTCGGGCAGCTGGATGCCGCCCTCGATCAGCACGTAGGTACGCATGCCGGGGCCGCGGATGGCGCCGACATCGAGCACGCCGCCCGCGCGGACCTGCACCGTACGCCACATCTGGACCGGGACACCGTCGACGGTGACCTGGGCGGGAGCGCCGGTGACGCAGATTCGGGTCGGCTCCGCGAACCGCAGTGCGGGACCGGCGAGGGTGCACTCCAATCCGCCCGCGCCTTCGGCATTGCCGAGTACCCGGTTGCCGAGCCGGAAGGACAGGTCGTCCATCGGTCCCGACGGCGGTACTCCGATGTGCCAGTAGCCGATTCGTCCCGGCCAGTCCTGCACGGTGGTCAGCGTGCCGGGGCGGGTCACCTCGACCGCCCGACGATCCTCGGCAGGTGCGAGCACGGTTGCCTTCTCGGCGGATGATCTTGCGCCGGTGTCGGTTTCGGGAAGTGGGTCGGCGGCCCGCGCGGCTGCGGTGCCCTCGGCGGATTCGGTCAGTTCACCACCGGCCAGTTCGGCGACCGTCATCGCGACACCACCATCCGGACCGGTGTGGGGTCGAAGCCATTGCAGGGGTTGTTGATCTGCGGGCAGTTGGAGACCAGCACCAGGGTGTCGATCTCCGCGCGCAGCGTGACCTTCTTGCCGGGGGCCGATAATCCGTCGACGATGCCCAGGGTGCCGTCCGCCTCCACCGGCACATTCATGAACCAGTTGATATTCGACACCAGATCCCGTTTGCCCAGGCCCCATTTCATGGCCTCGGCGAGGAAGTTCTCCACGCAGGCGTGCTGGTGGCGGGTGTGATGTCCGTAGCGAAGGGTGTTGGACTCCTGTGAGCAGGCGCCCGCGATGGTGTCGTGATTGCCCACCTCGTCGGCGACCACGGTCATCAGCGCGGTGCCCGCATCGGTTCGCAGCACGCTGCCGGTGGTCAGGAAGATATTGCGCTGGGCGGTGATCGTGGCCTGCGCGCTGTAGCGGTCGGTGTGATCGGCCGCGGAGTACAGCAGACAGTCCACCGCCTGGTTGCCGTGCAGGTCGATGATCTCCAGGTGCTCACCCGCGCGAACCACCGTCGACCACGGGGCGCGGGCGGGAACGGTCTCGTCGAGCACGATGGTGCGGGCCGGTGCCGAGGTCATACCGTTGCCTCCATGGTCTGTGCGGCCGTCCAGGCCGCTTCGGTGTTCTCTACGGCCCGTTGGTATTCCGGGTCGGTGTTCGCGAGCGTGGCCAGGTCGCCGGGCGCTGACCAGGCGACGATGTCGAGGTCGGTGGTGGTGCGCCGGTCCAGCGGGTGCGAGGCGTTGACGAGTAACAGCACGACCGGCAGGTGCACCAGTAGCTCGACCGCCGCGCCGGGTCCGCTGCTGCCCGTGGGGGTGAGCCCGCCGTTGGATTCGACGCGGATACCACGGAAGAACGAGACCGTGGGCGCGATATCGCGCGGCTCCAGGCCCTGCTTCACCCCCGCCAAGCGGAGCAGCTCGCGCGCCTCGGTGGATGGTCCACACAGGGTGTCGTGGTGGCCGGAGGTGTCGCCGACCACGGTGGCCAGCACCCGGCCCTGGTCGGAGAGCAGCGGATGGCCGTTCGAAAGGTAGGCCTGCCACGGCACTTTCACGGTGTCTGCGACATTGAGGCGCTCCCACGGCGCCTCGGCCCGCAGCAGCAGCAGGTGCGCGCAGGCGGCGCCGTCGGGGTCGCTCAGCCGGATCCGGGTGCCCCGGCCGAACACGGTATTGGTGTAGCCGCCAGACGGAATGCGCTGGGCCCAGGTTATTTTCGCGGATTCGACGTGCTCGGGCAGCGCGGGCTGCGCCATGATCGCCGCGGCCGCCTGCGCTCTGGCGTGTGAGCGGGCGCCCTCGGTGGACGCGGTGCTCTGCTCCGTCATGGGGTGCTCCCTTCGAGATGTCCGCTGGTCGGTGCGAACGGATGGGCGATTTCGGTGATGCGCCGATGGCGGGTGGTAGGCACGTCCCCTGCGTGCCCACCACCCCCTCGGCCGGATTATGCGGGCTGAACGGCGACTTCCGGGTTTTCGGCGCCGCCCGGCGTCGCGACGACGAGTCGGTGCACGACCACGCCGATGGCGGCCACCACCAGCACGAACAGCGGTGCGGCCCACTGCATCCACCAGCCGCCGCCGTTCGGCGTGTAGACCTCGGCCCGGGGCCAGGCCAGGTTGACGGCCATCGCAATGCCCCAGACCACGGCGAGCACATTGATCGGAATACCGAAGCGACCCAGCGAGAACAGCGCCGGGTCGATGTCGTCTCGCGCGCCCCAGCCCTTGATCCGGCGTACCAGCAGCGGCACCGTCACGAGCAGGTAGGCGAGGTACAGCGTCACGATGCACACACTGGCCAGCGTCGCGAAGATCGCGGCATTGCCGACGTTGAGCACCAGCAGGCCGATACCGAGTACGCCGATCACGATGGCGGGCAGCGCCGGGGTGCCGTAGCGGGGGTGCACCGCCGCCAGCCGCTCGGCGAACGGCAGCTTGCCGTCGCGCGCCATGGAGAACATCAGCCGCGAGCCCGCGGTCTGAATCGCCAAGGTGCAGACCGTGATCGCGACGGCGACACAGCCGAGCAGGATCTTGCCCGGCACGCTGTCGAGCTTCGCGGTCAGCACGTAGGCCAGGCCCTCGGTGGCCAGCGAGCCGTCATCCAGGCTCGGAGCCGCCATGAGCGCACCGAGCAGCAGCAGTCCGCCGCCGAGCGCGGAGACCGAAAGGGCGGTCAGAATGGTGCGCGGTGCGACCCGGCGCGGATCCTTGGTCTCCTCGGAAAGTTCACCGGCGGAATCGAATCCGACCATCACGTAGGCGGCCATCAGGCCGGAGACGAGGAAGGCGGCCCAGTACGGTCCCGATGCGGCCTGATCGGTCCGCAGCACCACACCCGGGCCGCGTTCGGTGTCGACGAAGAACAGCGCGACGATCGCGGCGACGCCGACGATCTCGACGGTGACGCCGATGGAGTTGATCCGGGCCATCAGATCGATGCCGATCACATTGATGGCGGTGGTGATCACCAGCAGGACGCTGCCGAGCAATACGGCGTTGGTGGCGCCGGAGGGCGAGGTCAGCGCGCTGTCCTCGCCGATGATCTGGAATCCGCTCCAGATCGAGGGCAGCACCACCTGGAGCGCGATGGCGGCCGCGGCGGCCGTGACGATCTGCGCGATGACCATCATCCAGCCGGCGAACCAGCCGACCATCTCACCGCCCAGTCGGCGCGACCACTGATAGATGCAGCCGGAGAGGGGGTAGCGGGCCGCGAGTTCGGCGAAATTGAGGGCGACCAGCAGCTGCCCGGCGAACACGATCGGCCAGGTCCAGAAGAACGCGGCGCCGCCGAAGGAGTAGCCGAGTCCGAAGAACTGGAAGATCGTGGTGAGGATGGAGACAAAGGAGAAGCCTGCCGCGAACGAGGCGTAGCGGCCGAGTTTGCGGTGTAGCACCGGCTGGTAGCCGAAGCTTTGGAGGTCGGCGCTGTCCCGATTGGAGTCGGGCGGCGTGGGCGGGGAAACTGTCGTGGCCATGGGCGGTCCTTCGGCGAGCGGCCAATACCTATCAGATGACAGTTTTGCGTTCTCGATCGCGCTTTCGATGACCTGCGTGTATCGCTTGCGGCAACCCCGGTAACTTCTGCGTTGCCTTGATTTCTATCAAGTGACAGAAATCTCTCGAGTCGGTGTCGGCGGACGGCGGCGCCGTCGGACCTGTTCGAACACGATGCCAGAATGGGTGGGTGGCAAATCCGGGTCCCGGCCGTCCCCGTCTGGAACAACGAACCCGCCGCGGTCGGACACCGCGCGCGGAGATCCTCGACGCGGCCGGTGAACTGTTCACCACCAACGGCTACGCCAACACCTCCACCCGGGCGGTAGCCGATGCCGTCGGCATCCGGCAGGCCTCGCTGTACCACCACTTCGCCGCCAAGGACGACATCCTCGACGCGCTGCTCTCCGAAACCATCGCCACACCATTGGAACTGGCCGGGCAACTGCGCGATCGGCCGGAGCCCGCGCATATCCGGCTCTACGCCCTGGCCTGGTTCGACGTGCGTCAGCTCTGCGCCGCGCACTGGAATCTCGGTGCGCTGTATCTGCTTCCGGAACTGCGCACCGACCGCTTCGCCGCCTTCCGGCTGCGCCGCGACGAATTGCGCGGGCATTACGAAACTTTCGCGGGCGCGGTGATCGCCGACGCCGCCGAAGCCGGCATACCCGGTGCCGAGGTGCTGCCGTTCCGGCTGGTCGAGACGGTGATCAGCATGCGCTCCGACGAGGGCAGCGCCCCGGCGTATGCCGAACGCACCATCCCGGACGCCACCCTGCGGATGCTCGGCTGGCAGGGCGATCTGGACGAGATCCGCGGCGCGGCGAGCGAACTGCTCGAGCGGCTGGCGTCACCGCTGCCGCTGGGCTGATCGCGGATCCGAATACGCGGCGGGCCCGGCGATCCGAAGACCACCGGGCCCGGCCGTGCCGAGACGGATCAGCCCTTACCGCGACCGGCCTTGAAGCCGAAGTCCCAGTTGTAGCGCTGCGCGATCTCCATGACACCCGCACCGGGCCGACCCGCGGGCGGACGGATGAAGGTGCCCTCCCGTCGAACCACCAACTCGCCGTTGATGTTCTCGATATGGGCGAGTACGGCGTCGCGGGAATCGTCCATACATCCGTCGAGTGTCATCTCGATCGGCGCGGAGTTCAGCGGATACAGCGTGACGGTGGCGTGGACGCCGCGGAAGTCGTTGGCGCCGTCGTAGATCGAGGTGAAGACCAGGATCCGGCGGAACTGGCTGGTGAAATCCAGGTTGATGTCGAGATTTTCACCGGATGCGCTGGCACCGGTCCGATCGTCCTGATCCAGCCGGATATAGGGCGGACGGGTCAGGTCGCCGAAGGAGCGGTCCAACGCGCGAACCGAGCCGATGCGACCGTCGGCCAGCTCGAAGAAGCAGCTGAGATCGAGGTCCAGACCACCGCCGCCGCGACGCCTGCCGAACAGGCCGCCGCCTCGGTTCGACTGCGGGCTGGTCCAGTTCAGGTTCACCCGCATGGTGCCGCCGGTGGCGCCCTGTTTGGTCAGCGAGACCGAGGGCGCTTCCTTGGTGAGCGAGATCTTGCTCAGATTGACCGGCGCGCCACCGGTGGGCGGTGCCTGCGGCGGCATCGGCGGCTGCTGGAACTGCTGCTGCGGGGGCGCGTACTGGGGCGGTGGCGGCGCGTACTGCTGGTTCGGTGGCGGCGCGTACTGCTGCTGTGGCGGCTGCTGGAACTGCTGCGGCGGTGGCGGCGCGAACTGCTGTGGCGGCGGCGGTGGCGCGTACTGCTGCTGCGGCGCGGGCGCGGGCTCGTCGTCGACCGAGATGCCGAAGTCCGTGGCCAATCCGGCCAGACCGGAGGCATAGCCCTGACCCACCGCGCGGAACTTCCACGCACCCTGGCGGCGGTACAGCTCACCGAGTACGAAAGCCGTCTCGGTGCTCGCGCCCACGCTGTCGAACCGCGCCACCTCGGCGCCGTTGCTCGCATCCAGCACCCGCACGTACAGCCCCTGGAACTGGCCGAAGGTGCCGCCGTCCGCGGACGCGGCGATCACCACGGTCTCGACCTGCGGTTCCACCTGGGCCAGGTTCACCGACAGGGTGTCGAGCACCGTCGGCCCCTGCTGTTTACCCTCGTGGCGCACCGAGCCCGACGGATGCAGCGGCTGGTTGTAGAAAACGAAGTCGTTGTCGGAGCGGACTTTACCGCCGACAAGTAGCAGCGCGGACGCATCCGCATCCGGAACCCCGGGACTCGATTGCCACCCCAGTTCGATGCGGACCGCGGACATCGGCACCGGAACGTTGGCGCCCTTCATCATCGACACAGATGCCAACGTATATGAACACCGCGTCACCCGTCATCAGTCCCGCGCGATCGTCAGCGCGTCGGCGTGCGTTCCGCACGGCCATCGCTCGCCCCGGCGGCAACCGCGACGGTCAGCGCGTCGGCGGTGCGATCTGCCAGTGCGTGCTGAGCGCACCCGCGATCTCCGGCAGTACGATGACCGGAACCCGCTTGCGGCGCAGCATCTCCCGGATCTCGTGCACCTGCTCGCGTTTACGCATGTCATACGCGCCCGATACGGGCCGTATCACCGGGGGAATGGACAGCAGTACCAGCTCGCCGTGCTGTTCGTCACCGCCGGCCAGATCCAACGCCAGCGACCAGCGGGCCCGCTCGTCCAGCGCGAACCGCCCGGCCACCACCCGGCCCCAATCGATACTCGACTCCGACCACGGCGTGCGGCGGTAGATCGCGCCCTCGGTGAGCACGATGGCGTCGCGACCGAACAGGGCGACCAGTACCGCGATCCCGGCGACGGCGCCCGCCAGCAGACCGGTGAAGACCCGGTTGAGCCCGAAGCCGAGCACGATGGCCGCGCAGACGGCGACGGTCACCGCGATACCGAGCGTGCCGTATATCGCCGCCCGTCGAGTCGGAACCACACCCGCGCGCACCATGCCTACCGCCTCCTCGCGTCCTGCGGCTTCACCGTACCGCCTGTCCCGAGGACCGGTCGTGCGAGCCGCGGGCGCATCGGATGCGGATTGTTCAGGACTCCAGCGCCACCGCGGCCTCGGCGGTGTAGACGAGGAATTGCAGGCTCTGCTGGAAATAGAGGTCCACGGTCTCGGCATTGTGGGCGAGGTAGCCGATGGAGAGGTCCTGGCCGAGGCGAAGGTCGAAATCGCCGCCGCGGGTGGTGAGGACGAAGGCGTCGTCGATCGCCGGGGCCCAGATGATTTCACCGTCCGGGATGAGCCGTTCGATATGGGTGCGGATCGGGTGGCCGTGGTCGGAGGTTTCGCTGACCGCGGTGTAGAGGTCGGCGCTGAGCAGGACCGAGTACGGGCCGTCGACGCCCGCGAGGCGCAGAGCCGACAGCGCCTGGGCGACGGCCTCGGGGACCAGGCGGGCGTCGCTGGGGAGCTTGATCGGCGTATTGGACGCGCTGGCCCGGACACCGGTGATACCCGCGGCGGCATAGCCCTCGAAAATGGCGCGATCCTCGGCGAAGGCCATCTTGCGCGCGGCATCCTTGACCGCGTCCAGGTCGGCGTCCTTCGCGCCGCGCTCGACATTGTCGAGTTCCTCGCGCGACAGGGCGAACGGCACCCGCAGCTCGACCAGCGGGGCGACCACGCGCTGGCGGGCCTGCACACCCTCGCTGGGAGCGCTGATCGCGGTGGTGCGGCCGAGGCCGACGGCCGAGTAGTCGGTGCCGTGCGGTCCGGACAGATCGACCACCCGGCGTCCCGCGATGTGCCGCTTGAATGTTCGGGTCGCCTCTTCCTCGATCGCCGACCAGGCTTCGGCGGTGATCGGCGCCAGTTCGCGATGGAGGTTGTTCATTACCTACTCCTTTTCAACGTGCCGATGCCGAGTGAACTGCTGCCATTGCCTTGAACATCGGTGGGCGCCAAAGATTCCCCGGCTGTCGCGGGCGCCTCGGGCAGATCTTCGAAGAAGTCGGCGGGCGGGGTGAAGAAGAGGGTGCCGGTGATTGCGATGGAGAAATCCAGGATGCGGTCGTAGGCCGCCTCGTTCGTACCGACGAACATGCGGCTGAGCATGGTCTCGGTGACGCTCGGTGTGGCCGCGTAAGCGATGTAGTACGTGCCGAATTCGTCGTCGGCGATGCTGCCGAAGGGCATATTGGCGCGCACGATCTGGCGTTCGGTGCCGTCGGCTTCGATGATGGAGTTCACTGCCACATGCGAATTCGCGGGCTTGTCCGCGTCGGAGAGCTCGAAATCGTCCAGCTTGGTGCGGCCGATCACCCGCTCCTGCTCCTCGACCGGCAGCGCCCGCCATTCCGGCATGGTGTGCAGGTACTTCTGCACGATGACGTAACTGCCCCCGGCGAATTCGGGATCCTCCTCGCCGATCAGCGCCGCCGACATCGCCGCGGAACCCTCCGGGTTCTCGGTGCCGTCCACGAAACCGAGCAGGTCTCGTTGCTCGAAGTATCGGAAACCGACCGTTTGATCGACGACGGTGATCGCGTCGGTGAGTCGGTCGGCGATGGTCATCGCCAATTCGAAACAGGCATCGTGGGTTTCGGCCTTGATGTGGAACAGCAGATCGCCGGGGGTGGACGGAGCACGGTGGCGCTCACCCACGTACTCGGGAAGTACATGCAGTTCGGCGGGGCGCGGTCCGGCGAAGAGCCGATCCCATGCGTCGCTACCGATCGAGGTGTTGCAGACCAGCCCGGCACCGGGCACTCGGAATCCGACGGAACGCCGCAAACCTGGCAAAGCGGCGAGCAGATCGCGCACCGCCTGCTCTCCGCCCATATCAATGGTGGCGACGAGGAAGATTGCGGCTGGTGTGAGGGGTTCGAGGATCGGCTGAGGCTCACCCATGATCGACAGCCTACGTGTCGCTCCGGGTTGCCCGGCATTCGCGCGACTTGTTCCCGGCCCGCGACCGACTGCCGGGGCGGGCCGCGAGCAGCCGGGCCTTATTTGGCCACGGTCAGCAGAAACGCCACGTCATCGACGGCCTTGACGCTGTGCCGCGCCTTGGGTACCACGAGCAGATCACCCGCGGATCCCTTCCATTCGTTGGTGCCGCTGATCAGTGTGAGTGTGCCGCTGATCACCAACAGGGTCGCGTCGCCCGCGTTGTCGTGTTCGGCCAGGCTCTGCCCGGCGGATAGGCCGACCACGGTCTGGCGCAGCGCGTGCGCGTGACCACCGTAGATTGTTTGCGAACTGCGCCCGCTCGTGGCGGTGGCGGCCAACTTGAGCTGTTGGCGAGCGACCGCAGTCAGCGATTTTTTGTCCATGGATCGCCTTTCGCATCACATCCGCCAGTGCAGGGCTGGTGTCACCGGCTGATATTCAGGAGTATGCCCGACCCGGGTTTGCCGCGGGACGGGTTTGGGCGGCTCGCCCCGTGCACGGCGTGTTGGCGATCAGCGGGTGTAGCGGCGGATGCGGAAGCGCAGGCCGGTGCGCGAGGTGCGCCAGGGTTCCGGATCCTCGGCCCGCCATTCGGGGCCGATGGCGGGGGCGTAGGCATCGCCGTCGACCTCGGTGTCGACCTCGGTCACCAGCAGGTCGGTCGCTAGTTCCATGGCGGCGCGGTAGATTTCGCCGCCGCCCGCGATCCACACCGGGTCCTGGCCGGTGAGCTCCAGCGCTTCGGTCAGCGAACCCGCGCGCTCGGCGCCCTCGGCGGACCAATCCGGCTGCCGGGTCACCACGATATTGCGGCGGCCGTCGAGTGGGCGGAACTTGGGTGGCAGCGAATCCCAGGTGCGCCTGCCCATGATCACGGGATGTCCCCAGGTCGCGGCCTTGAAATTGGCCATATCCTCGGGCACCCGCCACGGGATGGTGTTCTCGAGGCCGATCACGCCGTCCGGGGTCTGTGCCCAGATGAGACCGATGGTCTTCACACGGCCACCGGGGCTTTGATGGCCGGATGATGCTGGTAGCCGACCACTTCCACATCCTCGTAGACGTAATCGAACAGCGTCGGCGCCGGGCGCAGCCGCAGGGTCGGGAACGGATACGGCTCCCGGGTCAGCTGTTCGGTGACCTGGGTGAGGTGGTTGTCATAGATGTGGCAATCGCCGCCGGTCCAGATGAAATCGCCGGGTTCCAGCTCGGTCTGCTGGGCCACCATGTGGGTGAGCAGGGCGTAACTGGCGATATTGAACGGCACCCCGAGGAACAGATCCGCGCTGCGCTGATAGAGCTGGCAGGAGAGTTTGCCGTCGGCGACGTAGAACTGGAAGAAGGCGTGGCAGGGGGCCAGCGCCATCTTGTCCAGCTCCGCGACATTCCAGGACGAGACCAGGATGCGGCGCGAATCCGGGTTGGTGCGCAGAATCTGTAGCACCTGGCTGATCTGGTCGATATGGGTGCCGTCCGGTGCGGGCCAGGACCGCCACTGCACGCCGTAGACCGGGCCCAGCTCGCCGTGCGCGTCGGCCCATTCGTCCCAGATGGAGACGCCGTGCTCGCGCAGCCAGCCGATATTCGAATCACCGCGCAGGAACCACAGCAGCTCGTAGACGATCGACTTCAGATGCACCTTTTTGGTGGTGATCAGCGGGAAGCCCTGGGAAAGGTCGTAGCGCAACTGGTGTCCGAACACGCTGCGGGTGCCGGTCCCGGTGCGGTCCGCCTTCGCCGTGCCGGACTCCAGCACCAGCCGGAGCAGGTCCTCGTACTGCGTATCGGTGGTCGCCACGCCTGATGAGCTTACTGTTCGCCCGGCCTGGCAAGCTCTTCGCACATGCGGAAGCTCTACGTGATCGGCATCGGGGCGGGCGATCCCGACCAGGTGACGATGCAGGCCGTCAAGGCGATGCGGCAGGTCGAGGCGTTCTTCGTCATCGGTAAGGGCGCCGAGAAGCAGGAGCTCGTCGACGTGCGCACCGCCATCCTGACCGAGCACGTGGACCGGCCCTACCGGATCGTCGAGGTCACCGATCCGCCCCGCGATCGCACCCCGGCCGATTACCGAGGCGCGGTCGAGGACTGGCACGACCGTCGCTCGGCGCTGCTGGAATCGGCCTTCGCCGAGGTGGACGGCATCGGCGGGATTCTCGTCTGGGGCGATCCCTCGCTGTACGACAGCACGCTGCGAATGATCGAACGGGTTCTCGCGCGCGGGGCGCAGACCTTCGACTACGAGGTGATCCCCGGCATCACCAGTGTGCAGGCGCTGGCCGCCCGGCACCGTATGGTGCTGCATCGCATCGGCGAACCGGTGCACATCACCACCGGGCGGCGTTTGCGCGAGGAAGGGCTGGCCGATTCGGCCCTCGTCATGCTGGACGGCGACTGCTCGTTCACCGCGATACCGGGTGACGACATCCACATCTGGTGGGGCGCCTACCTCGGGATGCCCGACGAAACCCTCATCGAGGGTCCGCTGCGCGCGGTGGAACAGCAGATCCTCGAGGTGCGCGCCCGGCTGCGCGCCGAAAAGGGCTGGATCATGGACACCTACCTGCTCCGGCGGGCCGCGACAATCTGATCCGTGTCGGTGGTCCCGGGTAGCCTGAACAGGTGCCCGAGCTACCCGAGGTGGAGGCGCTGGCGCAGTTCCTGCGGGAACATGCGGTCGGCGCGGTGGTGGGGCGCGTCGACGTCGGGGCGTTGAGCGCGGTCAAGACGTTCGACCCGCCGGTGACCGCGCTGTCCGGGCGGGATGTCACCGGGGCGGGGCGCTGGGGGAAATTCCTCGGAATGGAATGCGGTGGGCTGTGGTTGATCACCCACCTGTCGCGGGGCGGGTGGTTGCGTTGGATCGATGAGCCCAGCCCGACGCCGCCGAAGCCCGGCGGGAAGAGTCCGCTGGCACTGCGGGTGCACTTCTTCACCCCCGAAGGCGCGACGCCCGCCATAGACCTGACCGAGGCCGGAACCAAGAAACGGCTCTCGGTCTACATTGTCGAGGATCCGAAGCTGGTGCCGGGCATCGCCCGGCTCGGGCCGGACGCGCTCGAGGTCACCGAGGAGCAGTTCACCGAGATCCTGCGCGGCGCATCGCAGCGGATCAAAACCGCCATCGTCGATCAGACCCTGATCGCGG
This sequence comes from Nocardia sp. NPDC050710, assembly GCF_040654375.1. Taxonomy (NCBI): domain Bacteria; kingdom Bacillati; phylum Actinomycetota; class Actinomycetes; order Mycobacteriales; family Nocardiaceae; genus Nocardia; species Nocardia sp. NPDC050710. Next base: position 43,040 of record NZ_JBFAHV010000019.1, read on the forward strand.
GCATAGGCAACGCCTACTCCGACGAAATCCTGCACGCGGCACGGATCTCGCCCTTCGCCAACACCAGAACCATGCCCGCCGACAAGGTCACGGAGCTCTACGGCGCCATGCGTGCGGTGCTCACCGACGCGGTCCAGCGCTCCGTCGGCCAGGCCGCCGCCCGCCTCAAGGGCGAAAAACGTTCCGGCATGCGGGTGCACGCCCGCACCGGCCTGCCCTGTCCGGTCTGCGGCGACACCGTGCGCGAGGTCTCCTACGCCGAACGCTCGTTCCAGTACTGCGCCACCTGCCAGACCGGCGGCAAGATACTCGCCGACCGCCGGATGTCCCGGCTGCTCAAATAGGAATACGTCGGGCCGATCAGGTGAGGGTGGGGACGCGGATGCCCTGCCAGGCGAGGCGTTTGACGCGGTCGGGGTCGTTCTCCACCCGGACGGGCTCGTCGATGACGAGGGTGGTGCGTCGCTCCTCGGTGTAGGCGGGCCAGGAGGGCAGTGGTGTTCCGGCGCGGGCGAATTCCAGCCAGTTGTCCTGGAACAGGCGGGTGACGGCGAGGAGTCCGCGGCGTCCGCCCGCGGCGGTCAGCGTGCGGCCGAAGGGTGAGTCGGCGGCGCCGAAGACGGGGATCAGGTCGGTGGCGTGGGTGGCGCCGATCCCGGCGAGCCGGAGTCCGCGCGGGGCGAAGTCGTAACGGTAGGCGTAGGTGGGCGCGTACCTGCTGTGGCCCTCCATCGCGGTGACGGACGGACGCCAGAAGACATAGTCGCCGCCGGCGCGGATCGCCGCCTTCGGCCTCGGATAGCCGGGATACGATGCGACGACACGGGATTCGACGTCCGCACCGAAGTCCGCGAGGGCGGCGTGCAAGCGTTCCGGCCGGGTCGGGAGCTTGTCGGCGAATTTCGCGAACAGCGTGCCCTCGTCCCGGCAGGTGCCGATGATCAGCGGGACGCGGTGGGCGGTGCCATCGGTGATCGCGTCGATCGGGGCCTGCGGTAGATAGTCGCCGTCGACGACCGGACAGGCGGGGAAGAGTCCGGGTCGTTCGCGCAGGACGGCGCCGATGGTGCGGTCCACCGCCTTGCGAATATCGTTCGCGGAGCTGTCGGTCAGTGCGCGTGCGGCGTCGCCGGGTTCGGCTCCCAAGGCGTCGAGGCAGCGGCGGGCGAAGGCGCGGGCGTCCTCGGCGGTCATGGCCCAGTCGGCGGGTGCGCTCTGCGCGATCCCGCGATGGAACAGCCCCGCGGCGGCGGGCGTGGCCAGTAGGGACAGCACCGCGTGCGCGCCCGCGGACTCACCGAAGACGGTGACATTGCCGGGATCGCCACCGAAGGCCGCGATATTGCGCTGCACCCATTGCAGCGCGGCGACCTGGTCGCGCAGCCCGAGATTCGATTCGAAAGGCCGATCGGGGGTGCCGAACTCGCTGAAATCGACATAGCCGAAGGCTCCGAGCCGGTAGTTCAGCGAGACGACGATCGCGTCGCCGCGCAGCGCCAGCCGCGACCCGGAGTACAGCCGCAGCGCGGAGGTGCCCATCAGGTATCCGCCACCGTGGATGAAGACCAGCACCGGCCGTGGCGTGGTGGAGAACTCCACTGGCGCAGTGACATTCAGTGTCAGCGAGTCTTCGCTGGTCGGCTGGTATTGCCGCGGCCCGATCCGCGCGCCCGCGCGATGCTGCTCCGAGGCGAATCCGAAGGCCGTGGCCTCCCGCACACCGCTCCACGGACGCACCGGCCGCGGCGCCCGAAACCGCAAGTCGCCGACGGGCGGAGCGGCGTAGGGAAGCGAACGCCAGCGCACTACGCGGCCGCCCCGGTGACCGCGGACAACTCCGTCGGCGGTCGTGATGTCGGTCGATGCCACCATCAATCGATGGTACTTACGCGCGCCGCGCCTCCAATAGACGTAACCAGAACTCGCTGATCGTCGGATAGGCGGGCACAGCGTGCCACAGGGTGGCCAGCGGTATCTTGCCGACCACCGCGATGGTCGCCGCGTGCAACTGATCACCGACCTCGGGTCCGACGAAGGTCGCGCCGAGCAATGTGTCGGTGTCGGTGTCGATGACCACCTTGGCGCGTCCGGCGTAGTCGTCGCGCGCCAGTGACGAACCGGCGACCGCGATATCGAGTTCCACGGTATCGACGGAATATCCGGCTCGCCGTGCCGCCGCCTCGGTGAGTCCTACCGCGGCGACCTCGGGTGAGGTGAACACCACCTGCGGGACCTGCTCATGATCGGCGGTCGCGGCGAACCGGAGGTCGGTCAGCGGCCGTCCCTCGGCTCGGGCGGCGATGACATCACCGCACACCCTGGCCTGATATTTGCCCATATGTGTCAGCGCCACCCGGTGATTCACATCGCCCACCGCGTACAGCCAGTCGCCGTCCACACCGCGCGCCGTGAGCGAGTCGTCGACTTCGACATATCCGTCGGGCAGGCCGACCTCGCCGAGACCCAGATCCGCCGTGGCCGGTCGGCGACCGGCGGCGACCACGATCTCATCGGCCTCGAGAACGGAATCCTCGGGTCCGCCGCGCACTTCGATGGTGACCGGACCACCGTGGATGCGACCCTCCCCGGTGTCCTTCGCCGCGGGCCGCTCGACCCGGACGGGCTCGGTGCCGAAAAGGATGCGCACACCCGCCGCGGTCAGCCCGGCGGTGACGCGTTCGCGGGCGAACGGCTCGGCATTGCCGAGCAGCGCCTGCCCGCGCACCAGCACGGTCACCCGCGCACCGAGTGTGGCCAGCCAGGTCGCGGCCTCGCATGCGACCACACCGCCGCCGACGACGACCACCCGGTCGGGCACTTCGTGCAGATTCGTGGCGTCCCGCGAGGTCCACGGCAGCGCCTCCCGCAGGCCGGGGGTGTCCGGGATATTCGCGTGGGTTCCGGTGGCGAGCACTACCGCGTGGCGGGCCCGCAGGGTGCGGCCGTTCACCTCGACGAGCCGTTCGCCCGCGAGCCGCCCGGCACCCCGGATCACCTCGATGCGGCTGTCGCGGGCCCACGCGACCTGCGAGCTGTCGTCGTGGTTGTGCACGAACGCGTCGCGGCGGCGCAATACCGCGTCGACGTCGAGCCCGTCGGCACTGATCCCGGGCATATTGCGGGCAGCGGACAGCAGGTGACCGGGGCGCAGCAGGGCCTTACTGGGCATACACGCCCAATAGGAACACTCACCGCCCACCAGTTCGCGTTCCACGATCGCGGCGGTGCGCTTGCTGCCCGCGATGGCGTAGGCGGCGGCATTCTCACCGGCGGGTCCACCGCCGATCACGATCACATCGAATTCGGCGGTCTGAACCGAGGAACTCACTGCAGGTAGCCCTCGACCTGGCGAGCGGAATTGACCTGTGCGTCTTCCGGGGAGGAACCGGCGTCGATCCGGGCTCGCCGCTGCCGCAGTAGGTCCCAGCACTGATCGAGCATGACCTCGAGTTCGGCCAGCCGCTGCCGCTCGGTCACCGGGTCGACCTCACCGGCAGTGGCCTTGGAACGCAGCCTGTGTTCGTCGTCGACCAGTTGCTTGATGCGCGCCAGGATGTCCTGTTCGGTCATGGGGACCATGCTACGGCCGGGCGGCAACCCGTCAGTTCTCGATCACGCCCCGGCGAGGCATTCGGCGGCCAGCGGGACCGCGGTGGTCAGATCCGGCCAGCCGAGGGCGGTATATCCCAGGGCGATGCCGAAGGTGTGCGGGGCGGGACACCGGCCGAGTGGGTCGCGCTGGGACCACAAATGGTGCCTGGACAATCCGTCCAGTTCGACGCCGCGGGCTCGGCCCACGGCGATCACGCGCTCCTCGGCCGCGGCCGAGGCCAACGGCACCACGACGTGCGAACCCGCGTCATCACCGACCACGGCGAGGCCCCGGCGGCGCAATTCGGTGACGAGCAGTTCCCGGCGCGGCGGGAGTAGGCGGCGCAGGCGGCGCAGGTGCCGGGACAGGTCGCCGTGGCGGGCGAATTCGACGAGCACCCGCTGGCCCGTCGGGCTCGGGCCGGTGCCTGTCCGATCGCGGTGGGCCATGACGGCCGCGGCGATGTCGGGAGCGGCGACCATCCAGCCGACGCCGAGTACGGGGGACAGGATCTTGCTCGTGGTGCCGAGATGGACGACCACATCCGGCGCCATGGCCGCCAGCAGCGGTAAAGGTGCTGTGTCGTAGCGCAATTCGCCGTCATAGTCGTCTTCGATAATGGGAATGCGCGCATGCCTGGCGAATTCGACGAGCTGCACGCGGCGGGACGCGGGCATTCTCGCGCCGAGCGGAAACTGGTGAGCCGGTGTGCAATACACCGCCTTGACATCGGGCGGGAGCAGATCGACCCGCAGCCCGTCGGCGTCGACCGGCACCGGACGCACTCGAACGCCCGCGGCCAGGAAGGCGCCGGCGGCGCGCTGGTAGCCGGGGTCCTCCATGGCGACGGCGTCACCGGGGCGCAGCAGTGCGGCCGCGAGTTCGCCTACCGCGGAACTGGTTCCGGCGGTGCAGAGGACGGCGGTATCGCTACCCGCGCCCACACCGCGGTGCCGCAGCAGATGTTCGGCGACGACGGCGCGGAACTCCGGCTCACCCGCGCGGTCCTTGCGCACCACGGGCGACTGGTCCGCGGCGGCGCGCCAGGCCCTGCGCCATGCGGGCCGGTCGATGGCCTCGGTGCACGGTGCGCCCGGCAACAGGTCGAGCAGATCCGGACCCGCGCCCGCGCCCGCGACGACCGCGGGCCGGGCGGGAGTCGCGACAGGTGCGGTGGTCAGGTAGGTCCCGGATCCGCGTCTGCCGGTGATCCAACCCTCGGCATGTAGCTGGTCGTAGGCGGCGGCGACCACGGTGCGGCTGACGCCGAGCCGCTGCGCCAAGGCTCGCGAGGACGGCAACCGGTCCTCAGCGCGGAGCAGTCCGGTGGTCGCGGCGGCCCGCAGCCCATCGGCCACCTGCACCGACAGTGGTTCGCTCGCCGAGCGGTCCAGGACCAGCGGAAGTTCGTCGAGCACCGCTGCCTCCCTCATTCGAAATTGGACTGCGAGAATTTGCTCGGATTGGCTATTTTGACAGGCCACTTTATCTCCGATGCTGGTCACATGAGCAATCGGATGCCTCTCTCGCCGACCCCGCGCAGCACCCCGACCCGGGAGAAGGGCCGCGCCCGCACCGACCGGGCGGAGCTGGACGCGGTCCTCGACGCCGGACTGGTGTGCCATCTGGGCGTGGTACTCGACGGCACCCCGGTCGTGGTGCCGACCGTGTACGGCCGCGACGGCGACACGCTGTTCCTGCACGGTTCCTCCGGCGCTGGAAATCTGCGCGCGGCGTTGGCGGGCGATATTTCGGTCGCGGTCACCCTGGTCGACGGCCTGGTCTATGCCCGGTCCGCCATGCACTTTTCGATGAACTACCGCTCGGCCGTGGTGCGAGGCCGTGCCGTCGAACTGTCCGACGCCGACGAGCGGATGCACGCGCTGCGGGTGATCGTCGAGCACTCCGCGCCGGGCGCCTGGGATCGGGTGCGTCCGCCGAGCAAGAAAGAACTGGCAGCCACCATGGTGCTGGCGCTCGATCTCACCGAGGCCTCGGTGAAGGTGCGGGCCGGCGGGCCCAGGGACGATTCCGGCGATATCGAGACCGGCGGCGTGTGGGCGGGTGTGCTGCCCGTGCGTCAGATGTGGGAGGCGCCGATTTCCTCGGCTGATCTCGAGGCGGGTGTCGAGGTGCCGCGCGATGTTCTCGATCGGGTTGCCACCACATTGAATACGGCGTAGACGCGGCCACGACCCGGGCCACGCTCATCTCGCGAGCGTTGGTCCCGGGTGTGCGCCGTGCGCGGTAGCGGATCGGTGGGGTGCCGACGAGTGCGGCGCTCGATCGCGGATCGCCGAATCGCGGTGAGATCTATGCCGGGGTGGCGGTGGCTGGTGCAGACTGTTCCGGCCCGAATATGGTTCCGCGGCCCTGTGATTCGGATGCCGGAGGGTCGACCACGAGCAGGGTGGCGAACGCGAGCAGCCAGCCACTCCACAATACGTACCCGATGAAATTGGTGGTCGCGAGCGCTGAAATGCCCAGGGGGACCGGCACTCCGGTGGCGATCAACAGCGCTGAGGCATACCCGAGGACGGTAAACCACCGAGGTAGGCGGGCGCGCAACGCGGTAACGGTGCATGCGGTCCAGGCGGCGGTCAGCGCATATCCGCATGTCTCGCCGAGTGTGGTGCCCAGGATCGTGCTCAGTAGTTCGAAGGTGTGTACGGCGCCTGATTCGGGCCCCTCGGTCGCGGCCCGGGCCGCAAGCGTCGGCACCAATAGGGGCCAGCGCAGTAGGCCGACGGCCTGTACCACCGCGGCCGCCATGCCGAGGTAGACCGCGACGCGCATCGTCGCCGACCGGTGCAACCGGCCCACCAGAATCGATAGCGGCGCCATGGCGAGGGCCGCGACGGCGAGCACGCCGAACCAGAGGGCGATGGTGTCCTGATCGGCGCGGAACAGTTCGAGTACCTCCGCGCCGGGTTTGTGCAGGATATCGGGGTAGTCGAAGGCCGATCCGAGCCCGGCGAACGCGAGATTGAGGGTGATCGGGGCCGCGACGAGCAGGGCGATCGTGGACCAAGGTCTGGTGGACATGATGACTCCGTTCTGGCTGTACGGGGTACAGGCAGCTGTACGGGGTACAGTCAAGCGCGTGTCCGGGACGAAGTCAACACCTGACGAGCAGCGACGTATCCGACCGAATCGGCGCGCCTTCACCGAAACGCAGATCGTGGATGCCGCACTCGCACTGCTGGACGAGGGCGGCGTAGCCGCGGTCTCGATCCGATCGGTGGCCACCCGCCTCGGCGTCAACCCGAATGCGATCTACACCTATGTGGCCAGTCGAGCGGATCTGGAACGCGCGGTCGTCGAACGCGTCCTCGGCGCGGCGCAACTCGCTCGGCTGACCGACCCGGATCCGGAATGGCGGACGGCCATTATCGAATTCGCGCTCGAGCTGCGCACCCTGCTGCTCGAGCATCCGGCGGTGGCAACCCTGCTGATGAGCGCTCCGATGGACGGCGTCGCGGCGCGCGACCTCGGCGAAGCCCTACTCGACTGCCTGGCCCGTGGCGGACTATCCGCCGCCGATGGCGCGCGGGCCGCCTACGCGATCATGGTCCAGACCATCGGATCGGTCGCCCTCGAGGTCGCCGAGACCGACGGAAAGCCACCGCTATCACCGGAATCCGAACGAATCACACTGCGCCGCACCGCCCTCGACACCATCGACGGCGACCGTTGGCCCCATACGCGATCGAGTACGGACGTGATGGCGCAATGGATCTCGGCGGATCAGTTCGCATGGGGACTGCGCGCACTACTCGACGGACTTCCGGAAAAGTCAGGCCGCCCCGCGAAGTTCGGGTCGGACGAAGGTGCGGCGTAGTCGTATCGCCGACCGAGCCTGAAGCCGATGCCGACCCGCACGTCGATGTGGAAGCCGCAGTATTCGCCCAGCCGCCGAAGCACCTCCCATAGCCGGGGAGCGGCTGCGCGCACGACCTTCCACCCCGTCCATGTCGCGACCACTGCTGAAAGCGGCACAACCGCCGTGTGGGCGGCCTGCTGGACCACTTCCCACGGGGCCAGCGCGTCGACGAGCGCGTCCAGGGCCGCGACCTCGGCAGTCCAGTAGTGCATACGCCGTGCCAGCCCGCGGGGGGCGCTCGGGAGCTTATTGATGCTGCTCATTTCGTCCCATTCATCAGGAGGTTGTTCCGGTGGTGGAAGCCCGGACGAAGGGTTCTCCATCACCGGGGCCCTCGATGAGTGGTTCGGCGGCTCGGCCGAGGACATTCTGCGGGAACCGATCTCGGCACCCGTGCGTCCGAGGCCGTGCCCAGCTCGTACACCACGCGTTCGCCACGGCCTCGGCCCAACCGCATGTCCGCACGCCATGCGCGCATCCATCCGGGGATCCGGGGATGATGGTGAAACCCTTCTCCAAGACGCTGAGCAGGTCGTTGGGCAGGTCTACCGCAAATTTGTCGAAATAGGCGGTGAACAGCACCTCGCCGGTGGGCAGCGATGAACAGCTACGCCGTAGGCGCAAATTCTCCGGCACCGGCTGACCGGTACCGTCGTGGGCGGCGTTCGGTTCACCACGGGGTGGTGGCGAGCGGCAGCGGTGCGGTGACGGTGCCGACGAGGTCGCGGAGGACCGCGGCGGTGGGGATGCGGGTGGGGTCCGTACTGACCAGCGACAGAACGTAGTCGGTGGCACTGCGGCACAGGTATCCGGAGAGCCGGGTGCGGGGGAGTCGATCGGGGATGAGTCCGGGGTGGATGGCGCGGGCGGCGACACCGACGCACGGGTGCGGGCCGAGGGTGCGCAGGGAATCGGGCAGCGGACCGATATTGGAGCACAATATGTCTCGTTCACCCGCGCCCTTGGAGAGCGCGTAGGCCCACCGGTCCGGGATGACCTGGAGCAATTCCTCGGGCATGCCGCCGGGAGTCGACATGCGGTATTCGTAAGCGGCCCGGGCCTTGTCACGGATCGTGGCGGGGGTATCGGCACGGGTCACCGCGATCTCGGTCATGGCGAGATCATTATCGACCCGGGGTTCGTCGCGAGTGTCGACCGGAATGCTTGCATCCAGCGACGGGCCTGGAAAGCCACTGGCCCACACAATGTTCGCGACCAACCAGATGAAGAGGCTATTGGCGGTCCCGCCCCCCGACTCGGCAACCCGATCCCAATCGGCGGCGCGGCATTGCACGACGACGCCGCTGATCCCAGGCGCACCGGTACGCACCCGGTCCGCGTCCGGAGCCCCGCGGTCCGGAATATCGCCGTGCGTCCGGCGATCGGTGTCATCGTGCTCGTGCCGCCTTCGGACCGGCGTCCGAACCCGAGGGATGCCGCTGCGTAATGCGCGGACCGTGCCGCGCAGCACGATTGACCATTGGCGTCGGGCGTCTGCCCAATCCGATACGGGCGCGACGGAATGCGACGACCATCGGTACTTCGAGCTCTCCTCGGCGAATCCGATGCTTCGGTCCGGCTCGACCATCGTGACCTTTGTCGCGAGTGCTCGGTCCACCGCGATGACCAGGGCGCGTCCGTCGGCGAGGGCATGGGAGCAGGTCAGGGCGACGACCGAACCGCCGTCGTCGAGTGCGGTCGCGGCCAGGCGCCAGCCCGGGCCGAATTCGGGATCGAGGTCGTGGCCTTGGGCGTCGGCCCATTCGAGGAGCGAATCGGTGGGGATCGGCCGGTTCGGGTAAGTGAGCGGATAGGCGCGTACCGTCGGCTGCCAGCGGCGGCGAGCGCCGGGTACGCGCGGGCGAATCACCCTGCGCCCCAACGGTCCGCCGCGTAATGCGGTGTGCACCGCGGCCAGCAGGGCGGGGTCGACGCGGTCGGCGGTGCGCCACAGGCCCTGGAGAGCGATCGGAGTGCCGAGGCCGCGGTGCGTGCGCAGGAAGATCTCGTCGACGACGCCGAGCCGGTCGTCGCACCGTGGCCGGGGTGAGGCGCCGGTATCGCTCATCGAGTTCAGTTGTGCGGTGCGCCGTGTCGGCCCGCGCCCGCCGCGAAGCGCTGGGCGCCCTCCAGTGCGCCATCGGCGAGCGCGCGCAGGCCGTGCCGGAATTCGTTGTCCATGGCCGCCACTTCGTCCAGGCCGTCCTGCTCCAGCATGGACATGCGGTCCGAGCGCAGACAGGTCTGCGGGAGCGCGGCGAGCTGGGCCGCGAGTTCCTCGGCGGCGCGGCGCGAATCACCGGTCGCCACCACGCGATTCACCAGTCCGATCTGAAGTGCCTCCGGTGCGCTGACGGCACGGCCGGTGAGTATCAGGTCCATGGCGCGGCCGTGGCCGATGATGCGGGGCAGCCGGACCGTGCCGCCGTCGATGAGCGGCACCCCCCAACGTCGGCAGAACACACCGAAGGCGCTGTCCTGCTCGGCAACTCGCATATCGCACCAGAGCGCCAGCTCCAGCCCGCCTGCCACCGCGTACCCGGAAACCGCCGCGATCACCGGCTTGGACAGCCGCATCCTGGTCGGCCCCATCGGGCCGTCCCCGTCCTCGGCGGCCCGGTTCGAGCGCTCGGTGCCGAGCGCTTTGAGGTCGGCGCCCGCGCAGAAGGTGCCGCCGTCGCCCCAGAGCACCGCGACCGCCGCGGTCGGATCGGCGTCGAAGTCACGGAACGCGTCGGCCAGGGCCTGGGCGGTAGGTCCGTCGACCGCGTTCCGGGCCTGCGGGCGGTGCAGGATCACCGTCGTGACTGGACCGGACTTCTCGACTCGGACACTCATGCCTGCTCCCTCGTTGATGCTGGGCTGCGGCGAGCGTATGTGGCACGCCGACCTTCGTGTATTCGCCGATGACCGAGCCTCGTCGCAGCGGTTCCGGCCCGTCGGCGCCGGGCTCCGCGGCGCGCGGGCCGCGCTCGTTCACCGCCTCGACCATACGACGTATTGTCCCTTGTGTGAAGAAGTGAATTCGTGATTCACTTCTTGCATGGTCTACCGGAGAACCCCGGCCGTCCAGGCCCGACTGGATGCGCAGGCCGCACTGATCGTGCAGGCCGCGACCCGGGTGCTGTCGGGTGCGGGCTTCGCCGGGCTATCGATGGCGGCGGTCGCGAATGAAGCCGGGGTGGCGACCGGAACGGTCTATAAGCACTACGACGGCAAGGCCGAACTGATCACGGCCGTCTTCCGGAAGGTGGTGGCCCGCGAGGTCGCCGCGGTCTCGGCCGCCGCCGCCACGGGCAGCGCGGTGGAGCGGGTCACCGCGGCCGTGGAGACCTTCGCGAGCCGGGCGATGAAGAATCCGAAACTCGCCTACGTGCTGCTCGCCGAACCGGTGGATCCGGCGGTCGACACCGAGCGCCTGCACTTCCGGCACGCCTTCGCCGAGGCTTTCGAATCGGCCGTCGCCGACGGTGTCGCGCGCGGTGAACTGCCTCCCCAGGACGCGCGAATAAGCGCCGCGGCATTGGTAGGCGCGATCGGCGAGGTGCTCGTCGGTCCGCTCGCCGCCGCGCCACACGGTGAATCCGTTGTCCCCGAACTAGTCTCGTTCGCCATTCGTGCGCTGGGCGCGCGCGACGGCGCCGTACCGCAGGAAACAGGAGTGCCCGATGCAGACGCATAAAGTCCTCAACCAGGTTCCGAATATCGTCCCGTTCGATCTCTCGCGCAATCCGGCCCTGATCGAGGGTCTGCACCGCGAGGGCGCCGGGTGGGCGGAGGCGGAGGTGCGCGAACTCGGCACGCTGGCAGGCGGTTCCGAGGCGCAGGAGTGGGGTCGGCTGGCCAACGAATACCCACCGGTGCTGCGCACCCACGACCGGTACGGCAACCGCATCGACGAGGTCGAATTCCACCCGCACTGGCACGATCTGATGCGGGTCGCGGTCGCACACGGCCTGCACGGCTCACCGTGGTTGGACGACCGGCCCGGCACCCACGTGGCCCGTGCGGCCAAGTTCTACACCTGGGGTGCGGCCGAAGCGGGCCATATGTGCCCGATCTCGATGACCTACGCGGTGGTGCCCGCGCTGCGGCACAACGCGCAGCTGGCGGCGGCGTACGAGCCGCTGCTCGGCAGCCGGATCTATGATTTCGGCCTGCGGGAGCCGTCCACCAAGGCCGGTCTCATCGCGGGTATGTCGATGACGGAGAAGCAGGGCGGCTCCGACGTCCGCGCCAACACCACCACCGCGACCCCGCTACCGGATGGCAGCTACCGGATCGTCGGGCACAAGTGGTTCACCTCCGCGCCCATGTCGGATATGTTCCTGACCCTCGCGCAGGCACCCGGCGGGTTGTCCTGCTTCCTGCTGCCCCGGGTACTGCCGGACGACACCCGCAACCCGATCCGGATCCAACGGCTCAAGGACAAGCTGGGCAACAAGTCCAACGCCTCCTCCGAGATCGAATACGAGAACGCCACCGGCTGGCTGGTCGGTGGCGAGGGCGCCGGCGTCAAGACCATCATCGAGATGGTGAATATGACCCGGCTGGACTGCGTGATCGGCTCGGCGACCGGGATGCGGGTCGGTGCGGTATTCGCGGTGCATCATGCCCGGCATCGGGAGGCGTTCGGCGCCAAGCTGATCGATCAGCCCGCCATGCGCAATGTGCTGGCCGACCTGGTGATCGAATCCGACGCCGCGACCACCGTGATGATGCGGTTGGCCGGCGCCACCGATCGGGCGACGAGCGATCCCGCGGAGGCGGCGCTGCGCCGAATCGCGTTGGCGATCACCAAGTACTGGGTCTGCAAGCGAGCGCCGTCGCATGCCGCGGAGGCGCTGGAATGCTTCGGCGGCAACGGATATGCCGAGGAGTCGGGCATGCCGCGGCTCTACCGGGAGGCGCCGCTCATGTCCATCTGGGAGGGCTCCGGCAATGTCGCGGCCCTGGATGCCTTGCGCGCCATGGGCCGTCAGCCGGAGACGGTGGAGGCGTTCTTCAACGAGGTCTCCCTCGCCAAAGGCGAGAACCCGCGCCTGGACGATGCGATCGCGCGGGTCGGCAAGGAACTGTCCGACCTCAGCGATATCGAGTACCGCGCCCGCCGCATCGTCGAACTCATGGCGCTGGTCCTCCAGGGCGCGCAGCTGGTCAGGCACGGCCACTCGGCTGTGGCGGACGCCTTCTGCGCCACCCGCCTCGGCGACGACTGGGGCATCGCCTTCGGCACCTTGCCGACCGGGGTGGACACCGGCGCCATCGTGGAACGCGCCTTCGTTTCCTGAGCGGTACTCCGGCTCGCCGCTCAGGCGGGCCGGACCAGTACCCGTTCGACCAGCGCGGTATCGCAGTATTCGATCACCTCGGTGATCTTTCCGTCCCCGATACGGAAGATGTAGCAATAGGTTTGGGGATAGGCATCGCCGCGAGTGGTGGTGCCGGATCCGCGCGCCCGCACGACGACGCGATCGCCCTCCGCCAGCACCAGTTCCGCGGTGCTGCGGTAGGTGCTGAACTGCGCCATCAGCGGTCGCAGCAAATGCTCCAGCACCACGTCTTTCGACTTCCAGGAACCGGACCACGACCAGTTCCCCGGAAAGTGCCACGAACAGTTTTCGTGCATCGCCTCGGCCATGGCGCGGGTATTTCCGCGGGCCATCTGTTCGAAGACATCCTGGATCAGCTTCTTGTTCTCGGCGGTATCCATGACAGGTAACGGTAGGTAGCCCCGAGGTATGCGACAAGCGATGATCTCGCATAGTTGGCATGATTGTTTCGCATGACCGAGTTCACCGTGACCGGCCTGCGCGTGGTCCGTGCCGCCGCAGCGTGCGGCTCCTTCTCCACCGCCGCCGAGCACCTCGGCTACACCCAGTCGGCGGTGTCCAGACAGATCGCGCTGATGGAACAGGCCTCGGGTCGGCCGCTATTCGAAAGACATGCGCGCGGAGTACAACTCACCGATGCGGGTCGGGTGCTCATCCGGCACGCCGATGCGGTACTCGGCGAACTCGAGGCGGCCCGCCACAATCTCCGCGACCTGACCGCCCACGCACCGGCCAGGCTGCGGGTCGGCGCGTTCTCCACCGCGATGGCCGCGCTGGTGCCTGCGGCCATCGCCGCGACCACGGCCAGGCAACCGCGGGCGCGGATACCGTTGCGGGAGGGGCCGAGCCCGCGGCTGGCCGCCGCCGTGGCCCGCGGCAGGCTGGATCTGGCTGTTGTCACCGACCCGGGTGAGATACCCGAAGGCGTGGTGGTGGAACCACTTCTGGATGATCCGTTGCTCGTCGCGGTGGGTCCCGCCCATCCGCTGGCCGGACAGTCCGGCGCCACCCCCGCCATGTTGCGCGAGGAACGTTGGATCGCGGGCAGCGCCGAATCCGGGACCACTCTGCTCGGCCCCTGGTACGACCGGACCCGCCGGCCCGATATCGCCTTCGTCGCCCGCGACTGGTTCGCCAAGATCGGACTGGTCGCCGCGGGCCTCGGCAGCACTGTCGTCCCCGGCATCGCGGTGCCGGCGCTACCGCCGACCATCGCACTGGTCCGCATCGACCACGAGGATGCGATCCGGCCCACGTCGGTCATCTATCCCTCGACGCACCGCGCCGACCCGTTGCGCCGTGCGTACACCGAAGCACTTCGCGACGCCGCCGCCGAGCTGAACGCCCAGGTCAGACAGCGCCTGCGCTAGCCGAGGCGCGGGGTGAATCCGGCCGTCGGGATCCAGGGCGAAACTCTTCAGCGGTTGGTGCGGTACCAGCGGATTAGGGTATCGGTGGATGAATCATCCTGGGGAGCAGGATCCTCCGATGCGGTGAGCAGCGGTGCGAGGGCCAGCGCCTGTTGCTTGCCGAGTTCCACACCCCACTGGTCGAAGCTGTCGATGCCCCAGAGCGTGCCCTCCACGAAGACCTGGTGCTCGTAGAGGGCGATGAGCTGGCCCACCACCGACGGGGTGAGCTGTGGGGCCAGGATGGTGGTGCTGGGGCGGTTACCCGGCATCACCTTGTGCGGCACCACCTTCGGGTCGGTGCCCTCGGCGGCGATCTCCGTGGCGGTCTTGCCGAAGGCCAGCACCTTGGTCTGCGCGAACAGATTGCTCATCAGGATGTCGTGCATGCTGCCGGTGCCGTCGCGAGTCGGCAGATCGAAGGTGGGACGGGCGAATCCGATGAAATCGGCGGGGATCAGCCGGGTGCCCTGGTGCAGCAGTTGATAGAAGGCGTGCTGGCCGTTGGTGCCCGGCTCACCCCAGAAGATCTCGCCGGTGGAGGTGGTGACCGGGGTGCCGTCGGCGCGCACCGACTTACCGTTCGACTCCATCGTGAGCTGTTGCAGATAGGCGGGGAAGCGGGCCAGATCGTTCGAATAGGGCAGCACCGCCCGGGACTCCGCCCCGAAGAAGTTCGAGTACCAGACCCCGAGCAGGCCGAGCAGCACCGGCGCGTTCGATTCCAGCGGCGCGGTCGCGAAATGCGTATCGACGGTATGCATTCCGGCCAAGAACTCGGCGAAGCGCTCCTTGCCGATGGTCGCCATGACCGAGAGGCCGATGGCGGAGTCCACCGAGTAGCGTCCGCCGACCCAATCCCAGAACCCGAACATGGCGGCGGTATCGATGCCGAATTCGGCGACCCGTTCGGCATTGGTGGAGACCGCGACGAAGTGTTTGGCGACCGCCTCCTCGCCGAGCGCGGCCACCAGCCAGCGGCGGGCGGCGGTGGCATTGGTCAGCGTCTCCAGCGTCGAAAATGTCTTGGACGCAACGATGAACAGGGTGGTCGCCGGGTCGAGGCCGTCGAGGGTGGCGATCAGGTCGGCGGGGTCGACATTCGAGACGAATCGCGCGCCGATTCCGGCGTCGGCGTAGTGCCGCAGCGCCTGATGCACCATGACCGGCCCGAGATCCGACCCGCCGATACCGATATTGACCACGGTAGCGATGCGTTCGCCGGTGGCGCCGCGCCAGGCGCCGGACCGTAGCGCATCGGTGAATTCGCCCATCCGGCGTAGGACTTCGTGCACCTCGGCGCCCGCGTCGGCGCCGTCGATCTCCATCGCCTCGCCCGCGGGCAACCGCAGCGCGACATGCCCGACCGCGCGGTTCTCCGAGGTATTGATGTGCGCGCCCGCGAACATCGCGTCGCGTCGCTCGGCGACCCGGGCCTCGCGCGCCAATTCGATGAGCAGGTGCAGGGTTTCCCTGGTCACCCGGTGCTTGCTGTAGTCGATGTGCAGCTCGCCCACCTGGACGGTCAGCTCACGACCCCGCGCGGGATCGTCGGCGAAGAAGTCTCTGAGGTGTCGCTCGGAGATATCGCCGAAGTGATCGTGCAGTTTCCGCCAGGCCGCCGTCGCGGTGATGTCGCTGCTCACGTTCGCCGAGGGTACAAGCAGGTCCGAGCGCACGCACGGGAAGTCCCTGCGAGTCGGCTCGGTGTGCTCCCGCGCCGAGCCGAAGACCGACTGCGCCGAGCCGCACAAGATTAGTCTGGCGTCATGGTGTCCGAGAGCGAACTTCTGCAATCCGTACCGGCGAAACTCTGGATCGGTGGACCCGTCGACGCGACCGGCGGCGGCACCTTTCCCGTGTACAACCCCGCGAACGGGGAGGTATTGACCCAGGTCGCCGATGCCACCCCGGAGGATGCGGTGCGCGCGCTCGACGCGGCGGTCGCGGTACAGGCCGAGTGGGCGGCGACCTCGGGGCGGGCGCGCGGCGAGATCCTGCGGGAGGTCTTCGAGCGGATCAACGCGCGTGCCGAGGAATTCGCGCTGCTGATGAGCTTGGAAATGGGCAAGGCGTTGCCCGAGAGCCGCAACGAGGTGCGCTACGGCGCCGAATTCTTCCGCTGGTTCAGCGAGGAGGCCGTGCGCGTACACGGGCGCTATCTACACGCGCCGTCCGGCACCGGGCGGATCATGGTGCACAAGCAGCCGGTCGGGCCGTGTCTGGCGATCACGCCGTGGAATTTCCCGCTGGCCATGGGCACCCGCAAGATCGGGCCGGCGCTGGCGGCAGGGTGCACGATGATCGTCAAGCCCGCTTCCGAGACGCCGTTGACCATGTTGCTGCTCGCGCGGCTGTGCAGCGAGGCGGGATTGCCGGACGGGGTGCTTTCGGTGATCACCACGAGTCGCTCCGGACCCGTGACGGGCCCGCTGCTGAACGATCCGCGGCTGCGCAAACTCACCTTCACCGGATCCACCGAGGTCGGCAAGAAGCTCGTCGAGGCCGCCGCGCACGGTTTGCTGCGGACCTCTATGGAACTCGGCGGCAATGCTCCGTTCGTGGTCTTCGACGACGCCGATATCGACGCGGCGGTGCAGGGCGCGATGCAGGCGAAGCTGCGCAACGGCGGCGAGGCGTGCACCGCGGCCAACCGTTTCCATGTGCAGAGCGGTGTACTGGAGGAATTCACCACCAAGCTGGTGGACGCCATGTCGAGCACGGTCACATTGGGTCCCGGCACCGATCCGGGCACCACGCTCGGCCCGCTGATCAACGAGGATCAGCTGAATACGGTCGGCGAACTGGTCGACGACGCGGTCGCGGCGGGCGCGCGCGTCCGGCTCGGCGGCAAGGCCCCCGGCGGTCCCGGCTGGTTCTACCCGGCCACCGTGCTGAGCGAGGTGCCGCGGCATGCGCGCATCCTGCGCGAGGAGGTGTTCGGCCCGGTCGCGCCCATCGTCGGTTTCGAGACCGAGGCCGAGGGGTTGGCCGCCGCCAACGACACCGAATTCGGCCTGGTCAGCTATGTCTACACGCGGGATCTGGACCGGGCGCTGCGGATCGCCGAAGGGCTGGAATCCGGCATGGTCGGCGTCAACCGCGGCGTGATCTCCGATCCGGCAGCGCCTTTCGGTGGTGTCAAGGCCTCCGGCTTCGGCCGCGAGGGCGGTATCGAAGGGATCGAAGAGTATCTGTCCACCAAGTACATCGCCCTGACCTGAGACGAAACGACCGCCCCGGGGCGCGAACACCCGGGGCGGCCTTTGGGAGCGGTGGTCTCGCGATCACCGCAAGGCTCTAGGCGAGGTCGTCGAACATGACAGGACCGAGCGTCGGCCGGATTCGGTCAGTGGCCGAGGCGGCCGCGACCGAGGCGCAGTAGCAGCATGGCGAGGGTGTGGCCCTCCTGGCCGAGTTCGCTGAAGCGCTCCAGCACCTTCATTTCGCGGCTGTGCACCAGGCGCGGGCCGCCAGACGCCATTCGGGTCCGACCGATGATGCGCGAGATCTCGGTGCGCCGCTTGACGGCGGCGAGGATCTCGGCGTCGAGCGTGTCGATCTCCTTGCGGAGCTTGTCGATCTCCGCCTCGGTCTGCGGCAACGCCGAATCGGACCCGGTCGTCGTGGCAGGGGTGCTCATCATTCATCTCCTCGTGTCAGAACATGGATCGGGTGGTGAGCGTCGCTCGTTACCGTCCGGTTCTTTCACCGTGAAACAGACCTAGTGGGGCCTTCCCATCATCCCCCCGGGAAGTGCGCTCAGCTATAGGGCCGCGACCGGCGATATCCGGAAGATAACCGAATCCGACGCATCGCGGCAGCGCTGATCATGGGGGTCAGTCTGCCACGGGTCGGAACCAATGCAAAACGATTGATTTTGTGAATCTGCTGAGAAGAACTCGCACAGATTTGCAGTGCACCCGCGGCCAGAGGGTTCACTGGATATTAGCGGATGTCGCGGCGGATGCCCGCATCCGGTCCGGGACTTCATCTCTGTCGGTGGCCGCCGGTAGCGTGGATGGGCAATGGACATCACGGTGGCTCCCCAGAGGCAGGCCGGGCAGGACCGGCACCCCGACGCAACCCGGAAACCGCAGGCCGACGACGGTTCCACCGGGGGGTCGATAGCGCCCGCGGCGCCCGGCGCAGCCGCCGTACCCGCCGGACTGGCCGAACAGGCGCAGCGCCGGGCCGACGACCAGGAGCAGCGCCGGATCGAACGCGAGCAGCGCCGCGCCGAGGAGTCCGAGCGGCTCCTGGAAGGTTTGAATCCGCAGCAGCGCGCCGCCGTCGTGCACACCGGCTCGCCGCTGCTCATCGTGGCGGGCGCGGGTTCGGGGAAGACCGCCGTGCTGACCCGGCGCATCGCGTATCTGCTGGCAGCTCGTGGTGCGACGCCCGGACAGATCCTCGCCATCACCTTCACCAACAAGGCCGCCGCCGAGATGCGGGAGCGCGTCACCGGACTGGTCGGCCCGCGGGCGAACAACATGTGGGTTTCGACATTCCACTCCAGTTGTGTGCGCATCCTGCGCATGCAGTCGGCCCTGTTGCCCGGATTGAATTCGAATTTCTCGATCTACGATGCCGATGATTCGCGGCGGCTGCTCACCATGATCAGCCGCGACTTCGACATCGATACGAAGAAATATTCGGCACGGCTGCTGGCTACCGCGATCTCGAATCTGAAGAACGAACTGATCGGACCGGAGCGGGCGAGCGCCGACGCCGAATCCGACGAGACCGAACTGCCCGCGCTGGTCGCCCGCGTCTATACCGAATACCAGCGCAGGCTGCGCGCGGCGAATGCGTTGGATTTCGACGATCTGATCGGTGAGACGGTGGCGTTGCTGCAGAACCACCCACAGGTCGCCGAGTACTACCGGCGCCGGTTCCGGCACGTACTGGTCGACGAGTACCAGGACACCAATCACGCACAATACGTCCTGGTCCGGGAACTGGTCGGACATCATGCGAACGCGAACGATCTGGATGACACCGACGCCGGGGCGGCCGCCGCCGACGCGGATTTCGCCGCCGCGCGGCGCGAGGACACGGTGGCGCCCTCCGAACTCTGCGTGGTCGGCGACGCGGACCAGTCCATCTACGCCTTCCGCGGCGCGACGATCCGCAATATCGAGGAGTTCGAACGCGACTTCCCGGACGCCGAGACCATCCTGCTCGAGCAGAACTACCGCTCCACCCAGCACATCCTGTCGGCCGCGAATGCGGTCATCTCGCGCAATGAGGGCAGGCGTGACAAGCGACTGTGGACCGACTCCGGCGAGGGCGATCTGATCGTCGGCTACGTCGCCGACAACGAACACGACGAGGCCTCGTTCGTGGCCCGCGAGATCGACCGGCTGGTGGATCAGGGCGATGCGAACTACGGCGACGTCGCGGTCTTCTACCGCACCAATAACAATTCGCGGGCGCTGGAGGAGATCTTCATCCGGATGGGCCTGCCCTACAAGGTGGTCGGCGGCGTCCGGTTCTACGAGCGCAAGGAGGTACGCGATATCGTCGCCTACCTGCGGGTGCTGGAGAACCCCGAGGATGCGGTGAGCCTGCGCCGGATTCTCAACACCCCGCGCCGCGGCATCGGGGACCGGGCCGAGGCGTGCGTCGCGGTACACGCCGAGCAACGCGATATCGGTTTCGCGGCCGCGTTGCGCGATGCGGCCGACGGCAAGGTGGCGCTG
The DNA here is from genome assembly GCF_040654375.1 of Nocardia sp. NPDC050710. NCBI lineage: Bacteria > Bacillati > Actinomycetota > Actinomycetes > Mycobacteriales > Nocardiaceae > Nocardia > Nocardia sp. NPDC050710. The sequence goes on from NZ_JBFAHV010000019.1 coordinate 62,962, forward strand.
CTCAATACCCGGGCGCAGCGGGCGATCGCCGGATTCCTGGATCTTCTCGAGCAGATCCGGGCGGCCGGGGTGCAGGAGAATTCCGAATTCCCGGATGTCGGGAATGTGGTGGAGGCGGTGCTGGAACGCACCGGCTACCGGGCCGAGCTGGAAGCCTCCGACGATCCGCAGGACGGCGCCCGGCTCGACAACCTGAACGAACTGGTCAGCGTCGCACGGGAATTCAGCTCGGAGGCGCATAACAACGCGGAGGCGGCCCGGGAGGAGGGTCTGTTGCCGGAGGCCGCCGAGGGCGAACCCGATCCCGGTTCACTCGCGGCCTTCCTGGAGCGGGTCTCGCTGGTCGCCGACACCGACCAGATCCCGGACGAGGGTTCCGGGGTTGTCACCATGATGACCCTGCACACCGCCAAGGGCCTGGAATTCCCGGTGGTCTTCGTGACCGGCTGGGAGGACGGGCAGTTCCCGCATATGCGCGCGCTCGGCGATCCGACCGAACTGGCCGAGGAACGCCGCCTCGCCTACGTCGGCATCACCCGGGCCCGGCAGCGGCTGTACCTGAGCCGCGCGGTGGTGCGCTCCGGCTGGGGCCAGCCCGTCTCGAACCCGGAATCCCGCTTCCTACAGGAGATCCCGGGCCATCTGATGGACTGGCGACGTCTGGAACCGGCTGGTTCCCCGACCACCCGGGGTATGCGTCGCCGCGGTGACGACGACAATCTGGAACGGGATTGGACCCGCGACGGTTGGCCCGAGCCGCAACGCCCCGGTGTACAGGGTCGCGGCCCGCGCCGCCCGGCTCCCGGCGGCGCCACCCGCAACAACACGAATCTCGTACTCGCCGTGGGTGATCGGGTCAGCGACGACAAGTACGGTCTCGGCCGGGTGATCGCCGCCGAAGGTTTCGGTCCGCTGGCGACCGTCACCATCGACTTCGGTACCGCGGGCAAAATCCGGCTGATCCCGCAGTACAGCCGGACCTTGGTCAAGCTCTGACCGGGAAGGCTCGTGCCGCTACCGCGGCAGCAGATCGGTGAGTGCCTCGTCAGAGGCCGGGTAGCGGAAGGCGAAACCGGTTTCGCGCTGCACCGTCGAGGGGGCGTGGCGGCCGGTGAGCCCGAGGGCCGGATCGGTGCGGAGGACGACGGCCCGACCGTGAGCGGAGCGGCCGGGGTCGGCGGGGCCGGTGGCCGGTGCAGATGTCTGCGGAGGGCAGCCATGAGCTCACGGTTCGGACCGGAAATCGACTTTCCGCCGGGGACCGCTCCGCGCTGGTCGCGTTCGGGGCCGAGGCTGATGCCGCGGGTGGCCGGCCAGGGGACCGGGTCGACGCGGTCGGTGCCGTTCAGTCAGACCTCGAAATGGCAGGCAGTGGGGCCGGTGGATTCGCCGCGGTTGCCGACGGTGGCGATTTCGTCGCCCGCGAGCACATGCTCGCCGACCGAGACCAGCGCGCTGTTGATGTGGCCGTAGACGGTGACAGTGCCGTCGTCACCGCGCAGGCGGACCCACATGCCGAAGCCGTCGGCGGGGCCCGCGTCGATGACGGTGCCGTCCTCCACGGCGTAGATCGGGGTGCCGACGAGGGTGGCGACGCCGGTGTGCAAGGTGCCCCAGCGTGCGCCGAAGCCGGAGGTGAAAGTGCCCGCGGCGAACTTGGTGAACAGGGGCCGGAGTTTCGCGGCCTGCTCGGCGGCGAGTTCCTCGGCGAACTCGGCGCCGTTCGGTAGCACCTCGGAGAACGGGGTCGGATCGGTCGGGGTCACGGTGTCGAGCAGCTCGGGTGTGTCCGGCGCGTCGACTGAATCCTCTTGGCGCGAGGAGGAGTTGACTCTGCGAATGCCCTCCGGCCTACGCGGACATTCTCGAGCGCCACGAGCAGTTTTCCTCGGATACCGGCCGCGAATGTCCGCACAGGCCGGAGGGTAACAACGGATTTCGCAGGTATGCGAATATCCGACGGGCGTGTATTTCCTAGTCGCGCCGCACGCCGAGGCTGATGCCGCGGGTGGCCAGCCAGGGCAGCGGGTCGACCTTGTCGACGCCGTTCAGCCAGACCTCGAAATGCACGTGCGGGCCGGTGGAGAAGCCGCGGTTGCCCATGGTGGCGATCTGATCGCCCGCCATCACCCGTTGACCCTGCGACACCGTGGAGGTGTCGATATGCCCGTAGATGGTGACGGTGCCGTCATCGTGCAGCAGGCGCACCCACATGCCGAAACCGGCCGCGGGTCCGGACTCGATCACGGTACCGTCGGCGACCGCGTAGATCGGGGTGCCGATGGGGCCCGCGATATCCACCCCGAGGTGCTGCACACCCCAGCGGGCGCCGAAGCCGGAGGTGAAGTTGCCCGCGGCGAAGAACTTGCTGAACAGCGGGCGCAGCTTGGCGGCCTCGCTGGCGGCCAGTTCCTCGGCGTATTTCTGGCCCTTCTGCAGGATGTCGTTGAACTGATCGAGATTCCCCGGTGCCGAGACGTTCAGCACCTGAGGCGAATTCGGTGCGATGTCCGGGTCGGCCAGGCTCACCGACTGCGCGGCGATTTCGTGGATCTGTCCGGCGGCCTCGTAATCGATGGAGTGCGAAGGCTGTTCGGGGGAGGCCATCGCGGCTTGGCCCGCGGCGACCACCGCGCCCGCGGCGACCGCGACCACCGCGGCGCGGCCCTTGAGGGAGGCGGGCGGTGCGGGCATCCGGTGCGCTCCGCCACGCCGGTTCGAACTCCTGCCCGGGATGACGGTGGGTCCCGCGCCGGATTCGTCGGCGTCGGGGGCCCAACCCTCGCTATCAGGGGTCCAGGTCTGGTCGCCCTCGGAGGACCAGGAAGCATCGGCCTCGGGCGCCCACGGGTCGTCGGTCTCAGGACTCCACGTGACGTCCGCATCCGGTGTCCACGCGTCGTTCGATGCCCAAGCACCGCCGTTCGATGCCCAAACACCGCTGTCCGATGCCCAAGCACCGCCGTCGGACCACGAATCCTGCTGCGACCAGTCGTTGTCGGCGGTCCACGCGGAATTGTCGTAGTCGGTGCCGCCGTAGTGCGCGTCGTCGGCGGCGTGGTGTCCGCCGTCGCCGTGCTCACCGTAACCGGCGGCTCCCGCACCGGCCGCCGAGGCGAACCGGTGGTTGGACGGGGGGAAGGATCGGCTGCCCGAATCGGCATGCGCGAAGGGTTCGTTGTCGTCTCGATAACGATGTCCCGAGCGGGAGCGACTACCGGAGGCGAGGGTGGAGCGATTATTCATCGGCGATGCCACATCGTGAAGCTGGAATGGGCGGACCGGACGGTCGCGGTGCCGAGGAGTCGGCAACTGGGGGATGTCTCCTGATCAACGTCGAAACGGCTCACAGCCTGATTGAAACGGCTCGCTACCTGCGGAGCGTTGTGCTGCATCAAGGCTTGCCGTCCTCCTAGTCGTGACCTAGTTGTGACATCGACCTCATTCACGGTAACGAAACGATTGCGGGGTCCGCAAGCGCTGCGCGAGATCTGTCCAAACATGTGAGATTGATCACGGTAACACCCGCGGAATTTCTCACTGCGCACGGGGCATCCGGGTGAGGTAATCCGACGACGAGCGGTAGTAGGCCTCGGCGGTTTCCGGCTTAGCCGGTCCTACCTGGAGCACCGTAGCAAGCTACTCGCGAGTAGCCTTGGCCAGCGGTTTTCCCGGCCTCGAGCATTGGCCCGTGACCTGCGCCACTTAGGATGAACGTGGCCGATTGGCCCTCCATGTGACTGGTTAGAGTCCGACCCGACCCGCTTCCGACGTCGGGCCGCCAACAAAGACGTTGTCATAACAACGCAGACGAGACGGTGAGTACATGGATCTCTTCGAATATCAGGCGAAGGAGCTCTTCGTTAAGCACGGAGTGCCTTCGTCCGAGGGCCGCGTCACGGACACGGCCGAGGACGCCCGCGCCATCGCGGAGGAAATCGGCAAGCCGGTGATGATCAAGGCCCAGGTGAAGGCCGGTGGCCGTGGCAAGGCGGGCGGCGTCAAGTTCGCCGCCACCCCGGACGACGCGTTCACGCACGCGCAGAACATCATCGGCCTGGATATCAAGGGCCATATCACCAAGAAGATCCTGGTCGCCGAGGCCAAGGACATCGCGGAGGAGTACTACATCTCCTTCCTGCTCGACCGCTCCAACCGCACCTACCTGGCCATGTGCTCGGTGGAAGGCGGTATGGAGATCGAAGAGGTCGCCGCGACCAAGCCGGAGCGCCTGGCCAAGGTTCCGGTCGACGCCGTCAAGGGCGTCGACCTCGCGTTCGCCCGCTCGATCGCCGAGCAGGGCCACCTGCCCGCCGATGTGCTCGACGCGGCGGCGGTCACCATCCAGAAGCTCTGGGAGGTGTTCATCGGCGAGGACGCCACCCTGGTGGAGGTCAACCCGCTGGTCCGCACCCCCGACAACGAGATCCTCGCGCTCGACGGCAAGGTGACCCTCGACGAGAACGCCGAGTTCCGGCAGCCGGGTCACGCGGCCTTCGCGGACATCGACGCGACCGATCCCCTGGAGCTCAAGGCCAAGGAGAACGACCTCAACTACGTCAAGCTCGACGGTGAGGTCGGCATCATCGGCAACGGCGCCGGCCTGGTCATGTCCACCCTGGACGTCGTCGCCTACGCGGGCGAGAACCACGGTGGCGTCAAGCCCGCCAACTTCCTCGACATCGGCGGCGGCGCCTCGGCCGAGGTGATGGCGGCCGGTCTCGACGTCATCCTGGGCGACGCGCAGGTCAAGAGCGTTTTCGTGAATGTCTTCGGTGGCATCACCGCGTGTGACGCGGTCGCCAACGGCATTGTGAAGGCCCTGGAAATCCTGGGCGCCGAGGCGAACAAGCCGCTGGTCGTCCGTCTCGACGGCAACAAGGTGGACGAGGGTCGCAAGATCCTCGTCGATGCCGCGCACCCGCTGATCACGCTTGCGCAGACAATGGACGAAGGCGCCGACAAGGCCGCCGAACTGGCAGCGGCCAAGTAAGGAAACCGGAAATGTCTATCTTCCTGAACAAGGACTCCAAGGTCATCGTCCAGGGCATCACCGGCGGTGAGGGCACCAAGCACACCGCCCTGATGCTCAAGGCGGGCACCCAGGTCGTCGGCGGTGTGAACGCGCGCAAGGCGGGCACCACCGTCGCGCACACCGACAAGGACGGCAACGCGATCGAGCTGCCGGTCTTCGGCACCGTCGAAGAGGCCATCAAGGCGACCGGCGCCGACGTGTCCATCGCGTTCGTACCGCCGAAGTTCTCGAAGGACGCCATCATCGAGGCCATCGACGCGGAGATCCCGCTGCTCGTGGTCATCACCGAGGGCATCCCGGTGCAGGACACCGCGTACGCGTGGGCCTACAACGTGGAGAAGGGCAACAAGACCCGGATCATCGGCCCGAACTGCCCCGGCATCATCACCCCCGGCGAGTCGCTGGTCGGCATCACCCCGGCCAACATCACCGGCAAGGGTCCGGTCGGCCTGGTGTCGAAGTCCGGCACCCTGACCTACCAGATGATGTACGAGCTGCGTGACTTCGGCTTCTCCACCGCCATCGGCATCGGCGGCGACCCGGTCATCGGCACCACCCACATCGACGCCATCGAGGCGTTCGAGAAGGATCCCGAGACCAAGCTGATCGTGATGATCGGTGAGATCGGCGGCGACGCCGAGGAGCGGGCAGCGGCCTACATCAAGGCCAACGTCACCAAGCCGGTCGTCGGCTATGTCGCGGGCTTCACCGCTCCCGAGGGCAAGACCATGGGCCACGCGGGCGCCATCGTCTCCGGTTCGGCCGGTACCGCCCAGGCGAAGAAGGACGCGCTGGAGGCCGCGGGCGTGAAGGTCGGCAAGACGCCGTCCGAGACCGCCGCGCTGGCTCGCGAGATCCTGGAGAAGGCCAGCATCACCGCCTGATCCCGCGGAGCCTACGCAGCCCGATACGGAGGCCGCCTGTCGAATTCGACGGGCGGCCTTCGCCGTTCCCGCGCTCGGGATCACGACGATTCGAACTTTCGATTCGCGGGAAAACGGAAGGCAGCGCTGCCCCGGTGCCGGTGAGATCGCCACTGTCGCGGGGGCCCGCAAGCAGCTCGGCTGACCGGAATCGTTTGTGCCCGTCACATTTCGGTCCCCCGGGCACAGCCGGTCGCCGCATCTCCGGTTCAGGGGTGGGAAGACCGTACCGAAATCGTTATCGGCCCCGTACGCGGCCCGGGTCAGGCAGTACGGTCTGGTCTGGTCGGTCGACCAGTTGGTTAATGGTGACCTGGGCGAGCGAGTGCAGTAGCGTCAGAAGCGATCCAGCCGAAGACACGAACTCGACCTAGGAGACGACGACATGTCATACCCGACCGGGGGCTCCGGGTACAACACACCCGCGACGCCCTCCGCGCCACCCAGCCTCGGCCAGTCGCCGAGTGGTGCCAGCACAGGTACGAGCGCCTCCGGTTCCGATGCCAAGGGCCTGCCGTTCTTCCTGGTGGTCGGCGTCGCGGCGCTCGGTGCGATCAACTTCCTGCTCGGATTCCTGCCTTACGCGGCACGTGAATTCACCAATCCCGTGACCGGCGCGACCACCTCCGCGGAGAGCGCGAACGGCTTCGAGGTCCCGATCACCGGACTGCTCACCATCCTGCTCTTCGCGGGCGCGCTGGCCGGGTTGTCGGTGCTGCCGAAGCAGAACTGGAAGGGCGCGGCGGCCGCGGCCTCGCTGGCCGGTTTCCTCGGTCTGGTCTTCCAGTCCTTCTTCCTCTCCGACGGTGTGGAATTGAAGTGGGGCGCATGGCTGCTGATGTTCTTCGCACTGGTGCAGGCGGGCGTCGCGGTCGCCGCGGTGCTATTCGAGGCGGGCATCCTCACCGCGCCCGCGCCGAAGCCCGCGACCCAGTCCGCACCGCAGCCGGGCGGCTACGCCCAAGGCGGCTACGGCCAGCAGCCCTTCGGCCAGAGTCAGCCGGGCCAGTACGGGCAGGGGCAGTACGGCCAGGGCCAGTATGGCGCTCAGTCCGGTACCGGCCCGCAGTATCAGTCGCAGCAGCCCTACGGGCAGAGCCAGCCGAGCCAGCCCACCTACGGGCAGAGCCAGCCCGCGTACGGCCAGTCCCAGCCGGGCCAGGCGCAGCCCGGCCAGCCCTACGGTCAGCAGCCGTCCTACGGTCAGCAGCCCGGATACGGTGCGCCGCAGCAGGGTTCGCCGTACGGCGCCGCCCCGGCCGCGCAGCCGCGCCCGGACGAGAGCGCCACCCAGCACTTCGGTGGCGGCCAGGGACAGCAGTACGGATCGCCGAGCTACGGGCAGAGCCCGCAGGGTCAGCCCGCCCAGCCGTTCGGCGGTGAGCAGGGTAAGGACCCGGCCTCCGACGCGACGCAGGCCTTCCGTCCTTCGGACGACAACAAGTAACAGCCGACGCCGACGAGCACCCACCCCGAACCGGGGTCGGGTGCTCGTGGCGCGCTCGGGCCGGTATACGACGTCTGGCCGCCCGCGACCGGTTCGGCGTGTCCGCCCCTTCCGGGCCGGTTACGCGGCGCGCCTGACCCGTTCGCGTCGGGAAAGCTGACACGCTGAATTGTCATGAGCTCCACGAGAAACTCCCTTGGTCGCCGGACCTTCGGGTCCCGCGGCGCGCCGGGCGATTCGACGCGGCGCGGGCGCGGTGCCGATCCGGAACCGGGGCGGAGCCCACGGGGGGCGGCCGACGAAATCGGATTCCTGTCGCTGACCCCGGAACGCGCTCGGATGCTGCTCTACGTCGCAGCCCGCCCGGCGACGGTCGGGCTGGTCGCCATCAGCGTTCTGATGCTCGGCACGCTGCTGACCGCGGACACCAGCATGGAAGGCACCTCCGGCGCCATTGCCGCGGGCTGGCTTGCGGTGCACCAGGTTCCGCTGGTGATCGGCAAGACCACGCTCGGTCTGCTGCCGCTGCTGCCGACCGCGCTACTGCTCTGGCTGACCGGCCGGGATTGCGCCAGGGCCGTCGAGCCAGGCAGTTCGCGCGTCGACGTCGGGTGGGTGGTCGGCGCCGCGCTGGCCGGACCGCTACTGGTCACCGCCGTCTGCCTGGCCGTCGCGGAGGACGCCTCGGGTGTGGTCGCGCTGCAACCGCCGAACAGCCTGTCCGCCTTCGGCTGGGTCGGCGGACTGCATCTGGTCGCGGCCGGGGCGGGTATCGCGAGCCGCACTCGGCGCAGGCTGTTCACGCTGCTGCGCGCGCCGGAGTGGGCCGTCGCGGGCCTGTACGGCGCGGGTCGCACGGTGTCGCGCCTGCTGTGTTGTGCCACCGCCGTGACCGTGGTGGCGTTCCTCGCGCACTGGTCCCGGATCGGTGACACCTACCAGGACGCGGGCAATGTCGCGGGCGGCCTCGGTTTGACGCTGTTGTCGTTGGCCTATCTGCCGAATGTGGTGGTCGGCACGGTGGGCGTGCTCGTCGGTTCCGGCGTCGGATTCGGTGACGCCTCGGTCGGCGTGTTTTCCGTTGTCGGCGGCCCGATTCCGGCCGTTCCGGTGCTGGCGGCGGTGCCGATCGGGCCCGCGGCGGGGTGGTGGGCGGTGCTGCTGCTGATCCCCGCGGCGGTCGGGGCGCTCGGCGGCCTCGATGCGGGCCGGATCTCCACGGACCGGATCGCCGCACCGTGGGCGACATTGACCTCGGCCGGGTCGGCCACCCTGCTGCTGGTATTCCTCGGTGCGGTCGCGGGCGGTGATCTCGGCGCCTTCGGCAGGGTCGGGCTGGACCTGCCGATCTTCGCGGTGGCGACCTTCGCCTGGCTGGCGATCGCGGGATACGTGGGCCTGGTCTTCGCGCGCTGGTTCGTCGTCCCGGTGGGTGCGGCGTTCTCGGGGTACGACGACGATGCCGCGGACTCGCGGTACGCGGACGACGATTACGACGACTGCGACCACGACTACGACTACGACCACAACTACGACCACGACTACGACGGCGACCGCTACGACGGCGACCGCTACACCGGCAACTACTACGACGGCGACCGCTACGACGACGACCGCTACGACGACGACCGCTACGACGACTACTACGACGGCGACGACTACGCCGACGCCGACGTAGAGCTGGAAGGCGAACTGCTCGACGAACAGCCGTCCATCGCCGTTCGGCCGGCAAGGACCGCACCGCCACCCGACATCGTCGATGCCGAAGTCGTCGAAACCGATTCCGACGACCCGGATTCGGTACGGCGTCGCTGACCGCCGCTCGTACCGCCGCCGCGGCGGGTGCGGCGCGGCCCCGCGTACCCGCGGCCACGATGCCGAGGAATCCGGTGATGTGTCCGGCCACGCGCGCCGGGCTCGCGCTCGGCGCGCGCATCCTACGGCTCCTACCGGTCGAAAGTGAGCTGACCGACACCACTAGGCTCTAGTACGGCGGTGCATCATCCCTCCGCCGTCCGACTCGAGACCCAGGAGTGGAGCGCTGACGTCCTCGAACGCCCCGTGGAAGCCCACCGCCGCACCGGCCACCGTCGTCGTGCTCGCCTCGGGCACCGGGTCGCTGCTGCGCGCGCTGTTGGACGCCGCGTCTGCCGCCGACTATCCGGCGAAGATCGTCGCGGTCGGTGTCGATCGAGTCTGCGCCGCGACCGAACACGCCGACGCCGCGGGGGTGCCGCATTTCCGGGTGGCGCTGAAGGACTTCCCGGATCGCGCGGCCTGGGATGTCGCGCTGACCGACGCGGTCGCCGCCTACCAGCCGGATCTCATCGTCTCCGCCGGGTTCATGAAAATCCTCGGCCCCACCTTCCTGGCGCGATACGGCGGCCGGATCATCAACACCCATCCCGCGCTGCTGCCGTCCTTCGCGGGCGCGCACGGGGTGCGTGACGCGCTCGCCTACGGGGTGCGGGTCACCGGGTCGACCGTGCATCTGGTCGACAGCGGCGTCGACACCGGCCCGATCCTCGCGCAGGAGGCGGTGCCGGTGCTGCCCGACGACGACGAGGGCACCCTGCACGAGCGCATCAAGGTTGTCGAGCGACGGTTACTGGCGGAGGTTGTCGCCGCCGTCGCCACGCGTGGCATTGTCTCCGACGGACGAAAGGCAGTAATTCCAGATGAGCGGGTGCTCCGGTGAGTGAACGTAAGCCGATCAGCAGGGCGCTGGTAAGCGTCTACGACAAGACCGGGCTCATCGAGCTCGCGACCGGTCTGCACGCCGCGGGTATCGAGCTGGTCTCGACCGGCTCGACCGCGAGCAAGATCGCCGACGCGGGCATCCCGGTGACCAAGGTCGAGGATCTGACCGGATTCCCCGAGACCCTGGACGGCCGGGTCAAGACCCTGCACCCGCGGGTGCACGCGGGCATCCTCGCCGATACGCGTAAGCAGGAGCACGTCGACCAGCTGGTGGAACTCGGCGTCGCGGCGTTCCAGCTGGTGGTGGTGAATCTGTATCCGTTCACCCAGACCGTGGCGAGCGGAGCGAGCCCGGACGAATGCGTCGAGCAGATCGATATCGGCGGCCCCTCCATGGTGCGCGCCGCCGCCAAGAACCACCCGTCGGTGGCCGTGGTCGTGGACAGCGGCGATTACGACGAGGTGCTCGGCGCCGTGAAATCCGGCGGCTTCACCCTGGCGGAGCGGACCGCGTTGGCGGCCAAGGCTTTCCAGCACACCGCGTCCTATGATGTCGCGGTGGCGAGCTGGATGACCAGCGTGCTGGCGCCTGGGGTGGCAGAAGAGCAGGCGAGCACCCCGTTCCCCGGCTGGATCGGCGGCAGCTGGGAGCGTGCCGCGGTACTGCGCTACGGCGAGAACCCGCACCAGGCCGCGGCCCTCTACACGAATAACGACGGCGTTATCGGGCTGGCGCAGGCGCGGCAGTTGCACGGCAAGGAGATGTCGTACAACAACTACGTCGACGCCGATGCCGGATGGCGCGCCGCCTACGACCACGATGCCCCCGCCGTGGCCATCATCAAGCACGCCAACCCCTGTGGGATCGCGCTCGGCGCGGAGATCGCCGAGGCGCACCGCAAGGCGCACGCGTGTGACCCGGTCAGCGCCTTCGGCGGCGTGATCGCGGCCAATCGCGAGGTGACCGTCGAAATGGCCGAGCAGGTCGCGGAGATCTTCACCGAGGTCATCGTCGCTCCCTCCTACGCCGACGGCGCGGTGGAAGTGTTGCAGCGCAAGAAGAATGTGCGCATTCTGGTCGCCGAGCCGCCCCGCCGCGCGGGTGCCGAGCTGCGGCCGATCAGCGGCGGTGTCCTGCTGCAGCAACGCGATGTCCTCGACGCCGACGGTGACGACCCGGCCAACTGGACCCTGGTGGCCGGCGACGCCGCCGATGCCGAAACCCTGCGGGACCTGGAGTTCGCCTGGCGGGCCTGCCGCGCCGTGAAGTCCAACGCGATCCTGCTCGCGCACGACGGCGCGTCCGTCGGTGTCGGTATGGGTCAGGTCAACCGGGTCGACGCGGTCGGTCTAGCGGTGCAGCGGGCGGGTGACCGGGCCAAGGGTTCGGTGGCCGCGTCCGACGCGTACTTCCCGTTCCCGGATGGTCCGCAGACGCTGATCCAGGCGGGCGTGCGCGCCATCGTCCAGCCGGGCGGCTCGGTCCGTGATCAGGAGACCATCGATATCGCCCGCGCGGCCGGTGTCACCTTGTACCTCACGGGTGCTCGCCACTTCGCGCACTGACACGCCGCTGTCATTTCTCGAATGCCCCGCCGATCGGATCTCCCGTTCGGCGGGGCATTCGGCATCGATGTGCTGTCATGCCCCGGCGAACAGTCGCGGGCTTCGGCTCGGCGGGGCACGGTGGCGGACATTCGAGGCGCGCGGAGCGTGCGGCCGCAGTACGGGGGTCTTATTTCGTAAGGTAGCCGCATGTCCCTGCGCGCCTTGCTGATCGCCGCGGTCTTCACGGTCTCGGTCGTGGTCGTCGATGGTCCCGCCGGGGCCGAAACTCCAGTGCCGCAGACCCTGCCGTCACTGAAGAGCTGGGAACCCGGCGGCAGCGGCTTCACCCTGGGCGAGCGCCCCCGGGTGGTCTACATCCAGGAGACGTTGCGTGACACCGCACTGGATTTCGCCGCCGGGGTGGAGGCTGTCACCGGTAGGGAGGTAGTCGTGCAGCCGGGCGGCTCGGCGGATCCCGGCGATATGGTGCTCGGCACCGGCCCGATCGACGGTGCCCCCGATAAGGAGGAGGCGTACCGGATCTCGGTGGGCGATTTCCTCGAACTGCGGGGTGCGACGGGTGCGGGCGTCTTCTACGCCACCCGCTCCGCATTGCAGATACTGCGCCGGTCGCAGGTGATTCCCGGTGGCGCGGTGACGGATTGGCCCGAGTACCCGGAACGCAGTCTGATGCTCGACGTGGGCCGCGAATTCATGCCGGTCGAGATGTTGCGCGCGCAGATCCGGCGGATGGGCCAGCTCAAGCTGAATCTGCTGCACCTGCATTTCTCGGATAGCTTCGGTTTCCGTCTGGACAGTGATCGGCATCCGGAAATCACGGCGCCACAGCACTATTCGAAGCAGGACATCCGCGAACTGATCGATTACGCGGCGCGCTACCAGGTCGAGATCGTGCCGGAGGTGGACTTCCCCGGTCATATGAACGCCATCCTCGCCGCCCACCCCGAGCTGCGCCTGCGCAGTGCGACCGGCACGGTCTCCGAGTCCGCGATCGATATCTCGGATCCGCGCAGCTACGACCTCATGCGCGACATCCTCGAGGAGTTCCTGCCGTTATTTCCCGGGCGCTACTGGCATCTGGGCGCGGACGAATTCCTGTTCGAGGGCACGCGACTGGCGAGCTTCGATGACTATCCGCAGCTCGGCGCGTATGCCAAGGCCACCTACGGTCCGCAGGCCCAGCCGGTGGACGCGTACCTCGGACTGATCAACTGGGGGGCCGATATCGTGCGCGCGCACGGTAAACGTCCCCGCATCTGGAACGACGGGCTGCACGCCGGCGAGGGCACGTTGACCATCGGTTCGGATATCGTCATCGACTTCTGGAGCCGGGCGGGCGTTCCGAGCCTGCCGCTGCCCTTCTTCGGAATCGCCCGTACCGCACCGGATCTCATCGCGGCCGGGTATCAGGTCAAGAATGCGGCGTTCGTGCCGACCTATTACGTGACGGGCAGGCCGGCCAGCATCGTCGACCTACCACCCGCCGTCGCCTACGAGCTCTGGGATCCCGCGGTTTTCGTCGACGGCGGCCGGTTGAATCCGGAGCAGAATGTCGCCAACCTGGGCTCCGGGTTGTACGTCTGGTGTGACGATCCGACTGTCCAGACGCCGGATCAGATTTCGGTCTCGATCACCATGCTGTTGCGGGTCATGGCGCAGAAGACCTGGGGTCCGGCACGGGCGGGCAGTTTCGCGGAGTTCGCCGCGCGCTCCGACCTGATCGGCGAGCCCGTGTCCTAATGCCGGAGCGAACCCGTGGACAACTCGAATGCCGCTCGGCTGCGTCCGTGTTCGTCGCCGACGGTGGATGATCGCCGGATGATGGAAATGTGACGGGCAACACCACCGCGACGATGGAGTAACCATCGAATCGGACGATAGTCCAGTAACCTGCGGATTTGCGGCATCGAGTCGACCAGCGGGGACTATGTGTTTGAAGTGGCTGCTATCTGGGTAACACTGTGTCCCTGCATATTTGGCGCATTTCGAGCACGTCCGTGGCGACCGTTGAGATTGTGTTACGCGCCCCGCGTGTTCGGAATGTCGTGGTGCACAATGCATAGCATGCGTATCGTTATGGTGGGATCATCCGGCTTTTTGGGCAAGCATCTGGTGACCAGGCTCAGGGCCGACGGTCACGAGGTTATCCGATTGGTGCGTCGCGAACCGACGGCCCCCGACGAATCCTTCTGGGACCCCCGCACTTCCGTACTCGACCGTGAAGTCCTGGCCGGCGCCGATGTCGCGATCAATCTCTGTGGCGCCGCGATCGCGGGCGAACGCTGGACCCCGGCCTATAAGGAGCTGTTGCGCGACAGCCGTATCGTCTCGACCAGGGTGCTCGCCGAGGCGGTCGCAGAGGTGGGCGTTCCGGTCCTGCTCAATGCCTCGGCGGCGGGCTTCTACGGTGACACCGGCGACCGTGAGGTGGACGAATTCTCTCCGGCGGCAACGGATTTCCTGGGCACCATGTGCCGGGAATGGGAGGAGGCCACCGCACCGGCGGCCGCCGCGGGTGCCCGGGTGATCATGCTGCGCACCGCGAATGTGCTGGCCGGGGACTCGGAGATCATCACCAAGCTGCGTCCCATCTTCAAGCTCGGCCTCGGCGGCCGCTTCGGCTCGGGGCAGCAGTTCCTGCCGTGGATCTCCCTGCCGGACTGGAATGACGCGGTGGTCTCGCTGCTCACCAGCTCCGTCTCGGGACCGGTCAATCTGGTGGCGCCGGAGGCGGTCACCAATGCCCGGTTCGCCAAGGCTCTCGCGGCCGCGCTGCACCGGCCCGCGGTGATGGTGCTGCCCGCCGGGGTGTTGAAAATGATCGGCGGCGAGGCGGGCGCAGAGCTGCTGCACGGCCACAAGATGCGGTCGAAGGTGCTGGAGAGCACCGGCTTCCGGTTCGAACACGACACGCTGGAACGCGCGCTGGCCTGGGCGCTCGCGCGCTGATTCTCGATTCGACTGGCGCCGTGGAGATTCCGCACACCGAAGGGGTATTCGGCGGCGGCTCCGGGGGACGGCGCTTCACGCCGCGCTGAGCACCTGGCGATCGCCGAGCGGCGCCCGCAGCGGCACCTCCAAGGTCCCGAACACCGCGATCATGGTGCACATGCGTCCCACCGCGTCGGCCCTGGTACCCGAGCGCAGTTCCACGATGACCGTCTTATCGGTCTCGGTCACGCTCGCGTCGACGCCATAGCATTCGGGCGCACCCGTTTGAAAATTCACCGCGATCTTGTCGTCGGCGACCCGCGTCCAGGACGTGAACGGAACCGGATGCGCTCCCACGATGGTCGGATCGGCGGTGAAGAGCCTGCCTTGATTCGCCCCGGAATCCTCGGTCGGCGTGCTCGGCGCGGAACTGCCGGGCGCCGACGAACTCGGCGAACCGGCATGGTCATGGGAGGCGCCGCATCCCGCGACGGCCGCCCCGGCGAGTAGAGCGGCGAGGGCTGCGGTGATTCGTGCTCCCGTGGTCCGATGCATGGACACAACCCTAAACGAGCCGATTCCGGCGCGGACGGGTTGTCCCAGCAATCGACTCCGGGCGGTCGGTATCCATGTGCGGCAAGTGAACACGGCGGCGAAGCACAATCAGTGAACTTTCCGCGAACCCTGCGCGTAATCCTTCCGAGTGCACTACTCGGGCAGTATGGTCGGCCCCGATGCGCGCCACGGGATTTCGGCGGGCGTCGATGTCGGATGCTCTGCACAGTAACTCTTCGAAAGGAACATCGTGGGCGACACGCTGCGCGTAGGCGAAGAACTGGGACTGGGTCAGTCCCTCACCGGCGGTGCTTACACCCTCACCCTGCAGTCGGACGGCAACCTGGTGCTGTCGGAGCCGGACGGAAATGTGGTGTGGTCCACGCTGACTCACGATCAGGGTGTCGAGCGGGCCACCTTGCAGACCGACGGCAACTTCGTGCTGTACAAGGGTGAGGGCGCCGCCTGGTCCACCGAGACCAACGGACATTCCGCGGACCGACTCGTCGTGCAGGCCGACCGCAACGTGGTGCTCTACGGCCCCGACGGCGGCGCGGTGTGGGCCTCGGGTACCCAGACCGATAACCCGCTGCCCGCCCCGGAGCCGGTCGCGGAAGCCGCGCCGGTCGTCGAAGAGGTTCCGCCCCCGCCGCCCGCCCCCGCCGCGCAGACCTACACGGTCGAGCCGGGTGACACCCTGTGGGCCATCGCCGAGCGCTTCTACGGCGACGGCAACCGCTACCAGGAGATCGCCGACGCGAGCGGGATCGGCAACCCGGACGCGATCAACATCGGCCAGGTGCTGACCATCCCGTAAGTCCGGGATGGGATCCGTCCGAGGACTAGATGACGTGGGACCCCGGAGCTAGCACTCGGGGTCCCACGTCCTCGGATGGTTGGTCCTTCAGTAGCGCATGGCGTAAGAAAGCTTGCGCCACAGCGATTTCTTACGTTGGGCGGCCTTGAAGCGATCGTCCTCTTCGAGGACCTTGGTCGCCTCGGCCACCCTTCGCTTGGATTCCGCGATCGCCTCTTCCACCGGCATCACCGTGTCGAGGCCGAAAATATCGATGATCTTGGTTACCCGTTCCTCGACCGAGCCGCCGACCACCTCGTAAGGCAATCCGAGCTCGCGGATCACCGCCAGCAGGCTGTCGTCGGAGAGATTGCGGAACGGTTCGGATACCGGCCGATGACCATCCGCCTTCATCGGAAACTCCACCGGCAGATGGACATACGCGTCGTAGAGCTGGCCCGCTCTCGCCTTCACGATATCGCCGACGATATCGGTGTATTCGCGCAGCGGCTTCTTGCGCCCGATACCCGCCGCCGCCTTGATGACGCGCAGCGCGAAACCGGCGCCCGGATTGATGCCGACCGCCATCCGGGCCGTGCCGTACACCCACTCGTGCACCACGGAGCCATCGGAAATGAAAGAGCCGTCGACGGATTCGTTGTGTACTCGCTCCTCGAACCGGCGCAACCCGAGCTGGAGCAATCCGATCGAATCGAGTTCCATCACGGTCTTGCCGGGCGCCAGATCCACCAGCAGTTCACGCGAGGTGAGCGCGTGTGTGCGCGGGATGCCGGTCGCGATCGACAGTGCCTCGGTGGTGGTGCTCTTACCGGTGCCGTAGGTGCCGGATATGGCCAGCTTGATGTGGTCGCGTTGCTGTCCGCCGACTAGGTACACGGTCTTGTCTCCGATCGATCAACGCTCATGCCTGCGCGACGCTTCCTCGTCGTCGCGCAGGACTTCCCAGCCCCGTTCCCGGGCAACCGATTCCAGTGCGGGATCCACCGGAACCACGGCCGGATGGCCGACGCTCTCCAGTACGGGCACATCGCTGATGTGGTCACCGAAGCCGAAATCGCCCGCCAGGTCGTGATCCGGATACCCGGATACGAAGGACTCGACCTCGGCGCGTTTGGCGGCGCCGATGAGGGATTTGCGCACCGCGCCGGTGAAGACGCCGTCGTGCTCCTCCAGGTCGGTGCACAGTACCGCGGCGCAGCCGAGCTCATATTCGATCGGCCGCAGGCAGGCACGGAAGGAGCCGGAGACGAGCACCGTCTCGACCCCCTCCGCGCGCAACGCACGCAGCCGTTCCACCACCGACGCGCGGTACAGGCCCCCGGCCCGCAGCGCGTCGTGCCAGGCCACGGCCGCGGTATCGACCTCGCGCACCGGAATCCCCGACCAGAGCAGGTAATAGCTCCGGTTCAGGGTTTCCCGGTCCGCGCCGGTTTCGGCCAGGCGTTGCATGCGCGTCCGATGAGTGGACAGCACCTCGGTGCGCCGTGTCGTCTCGAAGAAGTACTCCCCGAAATGATGCAGCGTGCTGACCCGCAGCAGGGTGTGGTCCACATCGGTGAACGCGAAGCGCGGCCTGGTCGCCAGCATGGTCAGGCCACCGGCGCGGGCACGTCGGCGGTATTTTCGGTGGGTACACCGGGCGTCGCCAGCGCGGCCTCGTCCAGGTCGCGGCTGCGCAGCGTGGTGAAGGCGATGACGCCGGAGACGGCCGCGAGCACCGCGGCCAGCACCATGGCGTTGTGCAGCCCACTGACGAACGCGGACTCCGCGGCCGCGCGCACCGCACCGGCGGCCGCACCCAGTTCGTCGGTCGCGACCACCGAGGGTCCGCCCGCCGCCACCGCGTCGCCCGCCTCGGCGGCCTTGTCCCCGAAAACGTTTCGTGCCGTCTCCGAGTCGGCGAAGGCGCCGCCCACCCGGTTCTGGAAGAAGGCGCCGACCGCGGCGATGCCGATGGCCAGGCCGGCCTGCTGGAAGGTCTCGTTGATACCGGAGGCCGCGCCCGCCTTGTCCGGGGTGGTCACCGCGATGGAGAAGGCCGCACGCGGCGGGTTGAAGAAGCCCATGCCCAGACCGATGAGCACCATGCCGGGGATCAGTGCGGTCCAGGAGTCGCCGACGTCCACCATCAGTACGGCGAGCAGGCCGGCCGCGATGAGCAACTGCGAGGCGCCGACCAGCACGGCGGGCGGCAGCTTGGCGACCAGGCTGCCCGCGACCGCCGCGGCTACGAACAGCAGCAGGGTCAGCGGCAGGAAGCGGACGCCGCTGGCGAAGGCCGAGTGGCCGAGCAGGTTCTGCACATAGGAGATCAGCAGGAACAACGCGGGCATCACCGACAGCGCGCACAACGCCGTCACCGCGGACAGGCCGTTGAAGGTTCGGTTGTCGAAGAGCGTCAGGTCGAACATGGCCCGGCCCGGCCGGGTGATCTGGAGCGCGCCGAATACGACGAGCAGCAGCACCGCGAATACGAAGCAGCCGATGATCCTGGCGCTGCCCCAGCCGTCCTGCTGGCCCCGCATGAAGCCGAGTACCAGGAAGAACAGACCGGCGGAGAAGGTGACCATACCCGGCCAGTCGACGGGCGGCGGTGTGTCACTGCGGGATTCGCGCATCTTCAGGTAGCCGACCACCAACGCCGCGATCGTCACCGGGACGTTGATCAGGAAGATCCAGCGCCAGCCCCAGGACTCGGTGAGGCCACCGCCGATCAGCGGGCCGAAGGCGATGGCCAGACCGGCCACGCCACCGAAGACGCCGAAGGCCATACCGCGGTCCTTGCCACGGAATTCGTGTCCGAGCAGAGCCGGTCCGACGGCGAAAAGGATCGCGCCGCCGAGACCCTGCACGAAGCGCGCCACGATCAGGGTCAGATCGTTCGGGGCGAGGCCGCAGGCGAGCGACGAGAGCACGAAGATGACGAGCCCGGCGTCGAAGACCTTCTTGCGGCCGATCCGGTCGGCCAGCGAGCCCGCGGCGAGCAGGACCGCGGCCAGGCCGAGCGCGTAGGAGTCGAGGATCCACTGCAGCGAGGAGAACGACGAATCGAACGCCGCGCGGATATCGGGTAGGGCGACATTGACTACCGTCAGGTCGAGCATGAGCATGAAGGTCGCCAGCGCGACGACCACCAGCGTCCATATCGCGCTGTCGGAGCGCTGTTCATCTGTTTTGGCACCGGGTGTTGCCATTGGATTACCCTTCTGATTTCCACGCGTGGCAGTAGCGGGTGTGTCAAGCTGCTTCGATCGCGGCACTTACCGCGTCCGGGACGGGGATGACCTGCGGTAGCTGATACATGCCGGTCACCCGAGTGACGATTTCTTCCAGCGGGCCCCCTATCACCAGATAGGGGATTGTGGTTTCGTGCAGGGTCTGTAACAGGATCTGATCGGTGACCGCGCGGAATTCGGATTCGTCCGCGACGGCCTCCGGATCCATCCGGAGATGCACGATCCCGTCGTAGGTGGTATTGGCGCGACGGACCACGATGCCCGCGTGCGCGACCAGATAGCGCTGTTCGAAGACGCGGAACGGCAGATCTTGCGGGCGGCGCAGCCAGTGGCCGAGGCGGCGGGTCCGCCGCAAGGCCTCGGCGATCGCCCATTCGTGCAGAACCGAACCGTCCGAAACGAATCCGGGTCCCAGCCTCGCCTCCGAATCGACCCGCTGCTCGAAGCCGCGCATCGGGGCGTCGACCGTGGCGGCCAGCCTACGGTCGGCTACCGGTGCGGCGAGTTCGGGCGAGATGGTTGCGTACGACAATCCGGTGGCCAGCGACAACGCGGTACAGACCGCGGTTTTGCCACTTCCTGGCGCACCGGTGACGGCTAGTCGTAGCGCGGGTGAATCCTTCATCGGGGGTCCTCGTATCGCGGTGATCGATCCGCGGAACTCGCGCCGGGCGTGCGAATGACACGACTCGCTCGGAGTTGCTTCACAATGTCAGCCGAAATCTAGTAATCAAACGATAACTTGTCAATATTTGGTCATGGTAACTTGATGAACATGATGGCCAGACTGAGTGCGGCCGAGCGCCGCGAGAGGATTCTGGAGGCCGCCGGGCGGGCTTTCGCACGGGGCGGCTATGCCGGGACCAGCACAGATTTGGTCGCGCTGGAAGCGGGCGTCTCGCAGCCGTATGTGGTGCGCATGTTCGGCAGTAAGGCGGACCTCTTCCAGGAAGTATTCGACCGGGCGGTCGAGGAGATGATCTCAGCATTCGCCGTGCAGCTCGACGACCCGGCGGCGGCGACGGCGCCGGATGTCTGGGACCGACTCGGCTCGGTGTACAGCCAGCTGGTCGAGGACCGGGATGTGCTGGTGGTGCTGCTGCAGGGCTTCAGCGCGGCGGCCGCGCACCCGCAGATCGCCGCGGCCGCTCGGCGCTGCGTGGTGACCCTGTTCCACCTGCTGGTGGAGCGCACCGGCAGCCCGCCGCAGCAGGTGCAGCAGTTCATCGCCAACGGCATGTTGCTCAACGCTCTGCTCGCGATGGACGCACCGGAGCACGCCGAGGAGGAACCGGCGCTGGCAGCACTCGCCGACTGCGCGCTCGGCCAGCACACCGGGTACACCTACGGCCCTTCAGTCCGGAAGTTGATGGGCCAGTAGACAGGATCCGGTCACGCCCTGGAACTCCTTGATCAGCAGGTCCGCGCTGCGCCAGCGCTGACCACCCCGGTCGATGACCGAGGTGCGCCGGATTTCCACGGTGCCGTCGAAGGATTCATCCGAGGGCCTGCTCGGGCCGTCGGTGACGAACTCCAGCTTGCGCATCCAGAGCGTATTGCTGCTCGTGCGGTTCAGCCCATCCATTTGGTAGAGCAGGATCTGGGAGAGCTGGGCCGCGCCGACCACCGCGTCGATCGGCGACACCGAGTTCCAGTAGGCGGATTCGGCGCCGACGTACCCGCCCTCGACGCCGGTGCGCACCTGCTGTCTGCCGGTGATCCTGGTCGCGGAGGTATCCACAGTGAGGTCGGCGGCGGTCAGTGTGTGGTCCTTGACGCCATTGAGGTAGTAATGCGGCGCCGGACCGTAGATATCACCGAGGTTCTCGATCCGATCGGTGCCCGGCACGGTCATGGCGCCGGCCCCGGTGGGATGCACCATGGTCAGGGCGCCCGTGAGGTTGCCGACCTGGAACTTGAAGCTTGTCTCGGATTCGTCGTCCTCGGTATCCGTCGTGGCCGTGATCGACGCGGTTACCGGAATGCGCTCGAGATCCTCGTGCGGGTGGGCACCCGCACGCACCGTGGCCTGGCGGACCCACATGCGTGACGCTTCGGCGGCGCTGAGGTCGCGGGCGTGGGTGAGTGCGGCGTCGCAGAGCGAGGTGGCCAGCATGATGGTGTCCACGCTGCTCACATGCGGCACCAGCTCACCATGCTTCTTACGTGACCAGGCCGCGGGGTAGTTGAGTCGAGCGGTGCCGGAGTGTTCGGTACCGGGCTGGGTCGATCTGCTGATCCGGAGCTGCGACAGCTCGGGGCAGACCTTCTTGTAGCCCTCGCCGAAGTAACGATCGGACCGCGGTCCTAGGGGCTCGTCATAGCTGGAAAATGAAACGGTCATCGCACAACACTTTCGAAGAGCGTGTAGAGAATTGGATCAGGCGACCTGAGGAAGGTCGAAAACCTGTCCGGCGTAAGACAGGCCGGCGCCGAAGGACACCTGCAGGGCAAGTTGTCCCGGCTTGGCGCGACCCGATGACACCAGGTCGTCGATGGCAAGCGGAAGTGCGGCGGCAGAGGTGTTTCCGGCGCGCCGGACATCGTCCGCGATAACCACCGAATCGTCCTGCCAGCCCAGTTTGCGAGCCACCCCGTCGATAATTCGTAAATTCGCCTGATGCGGAACGAACACTTCTACATCGGACAGCGAAATACCGCCTGCGGCGGCGATTTCGGAAACTATTTTGGGTACCGCGGCGGTGGCCCAGCGAAATACCTCGGTGCCTTCCATTTTCAGGAAGGGCGTCGGCGTATCGACGGGGTTCGCACGCTGCTGCTCCCAGGTCGGTTCTTGGCGGATCAGGTGTGACTGCTCGCCGTGGCTGCCCCAGACCGTCCGGCGGATGTGACCGGATTCGGTACGTGTGATCAGGGCGGCACCCGCGCCGTCACCGAAGATCGGAGCTACCGAGCGCTCCCGGAGATCGATGACGTGGCTGAGCTTCTCGGCGCCGATGACCAGAATAGTGTCGGCCTGTCCGGAATTGATGAGTGCGGTGGCCTGGCCGATGCCGTGGGCATATCCGGAACACCCCGCGGAAATGTCGAATGCGGCGGGCCGGTCGCAGCCGAGGGCTGCGGCGATAATGGGCGCGGCGGCCGGAGTCTGATTCAGATGGGTCGAGGTCGCCAGCATTACGACATCGACCTGGCGGGCCGACATATCGGCGGCCGCGAGAGCTGATTGAGCGGCCTGTATGGCCATGGAAATTACTGTTTCATGTCCCCCTGCGAATCTTCGTTCAGTAATTCCGGTCCGCGTTAATATCCAATCTTCGTCCACCCCTAATTCAGGGGCGAGTTCGGAATTGGAAACGATTCGATCGGGCCGGTAGGTTCCGATCGTCAACATTCCGGCGGATAAGGCCGTCATATTTCCACCCCCGAGAGGTGTTCTGTGTCATTTATGTATGAATCAATGTATCACTCTGTGTGAATTCACGAATCAGATCACATGGCTATAACGCCTGTATAACAGTGGGATGTGACGAAGGTCACGTTTTTTCATAGGGCATTGACATCGCTCGATTACTGACTCTTGGCTGGGCCGTCGTCTATCGATAGCGCTGAGTTAACTATCGTCCGATGCTTTACGGCATCAGAGGGGGATTGCGGGGCGGGCGGACGCATTATGCGAAGTGTTCACCGGGTTCGCCGTCCGCGTGGCGGCTGCCCATCGATAGCTGACTATTTCCTAACCGATGGGTAGTTCGGATTGCTGCCGCATCCGTCCGGCGGATATATCAACGGCGGGAGCCCGGGTGCTGGGCACCCGGGCTCCCGCCGCGGTGGATGTAGGGGCTTGCGCCCCGTTCGAGCCGAGCCGGTTACCGGCTGGTAAATGGGAGCAGTGCCATCTCGCGGGCATTCTTCACCGCGACGGCGACCTGCCGTTGTTGCTGTGGGGTAAGTCCCGTCACGCGCCGGCTGCGGATCTTGCCGCGATCGGAGATGAACGTGCGCAGCAGGTTCACGTCCTTGTAGTCGACGGTCTCGATCCCCGCGGCGATCAGCGGGTTCTTCTTCGGACGACGGGCCTGTTCGGCGCGGACCTTCTTCGACGGTGCTCGCTTGACTGCCATGTCAGGGTTCCTTCTGCGGGTATCGGTGGTTTCTTACCAGCTCGACTTGTGCACACCGGGAAGTTCGCCTCGGTGGGCCATCTCGCGCACGCGCACACGGGAGAGTCCGAACTTGCGGAGGTGACCGCGCGGACGTCCGTCCGCGGCGTCCCGATTGCGCAATCGTACCGGACTGGCATCGCGCGGCAGCCGCTGCAGCGCCGACTGCGCGACCGCTCGATCGGCGTCGGAAGTGGCCGGATCGCGGATGAGTTCCTTGAGTTCGGCGCGCCGCGTGGCGTAGCGCGCGACGATGGCTTTGCGCTGCTCGTTGCGGGCGATCTTCGATTTCTTCGCCATCAGCGCTCCTCGCGGAAGTCGACATGCTTGCGCACGACGGGGTCGTATTTGCGCAGCACCATCCGGTCCGGATCGTTGCGCCGGTTCTTGCGGGTCACGTAGGTGTAGCCGGTGCCCGCGGTGGACTTCAGTTTGATGATCGGTCGGATATCGGTGGACTTCGACGCCATGAAACGCTCCTAGATCTTGTCGCCCCGGGCCCTGATGCGTGCCACCACGGCCTCGATTCCGTCCCGGTCGATGGTCTTGATGCCCTTCGCGGAGACGGTCAGCGTGATGCGCCGGTCCTCGCTGGGCAGGTAGTAGGTCTTGCGCTGGATATTGGGGTTCCAGCGGCGGCTGGTCCGTGTGTGCGAGTGCGAGACGGACTTGCCGAAGCCGGGCTTGCGCCCGGTTACCTGGCAGTGGGCCGACATGCGGTCTCCCTCCGTTCGGGATGGCAGCCGGCGGAACCGGCGGGGCGGATAAGAGCAGATGACAATCATTTTCGACAACAGCTGTTCCGGACTGTACTCTCGACTCACGGCAAATGAAAATCGTTATCGAAAGGGGTTCCGGTGGATGTGCCTGATCCCGCCCTGATCCCGCCCGAGCCCGATCGCCGGACGCCGGTCGTGCTGGTCACGGGCTTCAGCGAAGGTGCGACCGCGGGTGTGGAGCGCCTTGCCTCGGCACTGCTCGCCGGTCCGGGCACCGTGGTCGTCCGGCACGAATTGAGCGAGCTGCGCGAGGGCATCGTGCACCGCACGGTGCGCTACGCCGAAGGCTCCACGACGGCGACCGTGCTCGAGCTGGCGCACGGTTGCGTTTCCTGCACGCTGCGCGCCGATCTGCTGCCGCTGCTGACCGTATTGTCCGCCCGGGATTCGGTGGATCGCATTGTGCTGGCGCTGGATCCGGCCTTCGAGGCGGAGGCGGTGTGCCAGGCGATCCAGGACGTGGTGGTCACCGGCGTGGTCGGCCGCGTCGACGGACCGGCCGGGCGTGACGTTCGCATCGAGGCGGTCCTCGCCTGCCTGGACGGCCGCAGTTGGCTGGCGGACGCGACCGGCGAGGAGACCCTGGCCGAGCGCGGGCTCGCTGCCGCGGATGACGACCGCACGGTGGCGCAGGTCGCGGTCGGACAGGTCGACTTCGCCGACGCCGTAGTCGCCCTCGGCCCCGCGGTCGACGAGCTGGACCGGGATCGGCTGGACGCGGTGCTGTCCCGGTTGGCGCCGCAGGCGCCGGTCGCCTGGATCGATGACCTGGATTCCTTCGGCCCGCTCGAGGTCGAGGCGCTGCTGGCACGGATCCCCGCGCAATCCCGGCGCGGCCGGATCTTCGACGCGCACGAACCGCTGCTGCGTGGGCAGCCGCCGCTCGGTACCGAGCACGGGGTGACGCTGTTCGAGTTCGCGGCGAGCAGGCCGTTCCATCCCGAGCGCCTGCACGAGGCACTCGACGTGCTGTTCGACGGCGTGGTGACCGCGCGCGGACGAATGTGGCTGGCCACCCAGCCCGACGAGGTGGTGTGGCTCGAGTCCGCGGGAGGTGGACTGCGGGTCGGCGGCGCGGGGCGCTGGCTGGCCGCGCTGAGCGATCGCGAACTCGAACAGGCCGATCCGGCCCGGCGGGCGCTGGCGGCACTGCGCTGGGACGAACGCTTCGGCGACCGGGACATCTCGCTGGTGATTCTGGCGCACGACGCCGACCCGGCCGAGATCCGCCAGGCACTGCACTGGGCGCTGGTCGAGGACGACGAGCTGCGCCTGGTCGAACGGGCCCCCGAACGGGTGGCGCGGTGGGAGGACCCCTTCGGCGAATGGCACGCCGACCCGTGCGGGGACGGTGAGCCGACCGAGGTCGGGCAGCCGAAGAGTCAGACAGGAGAAGGAAAGTGAAGGCAGGAATTCATCCGGACTATCACCCGGTGGTATTCGAGGACTCGAGCACCGGCAAGCGGTTTCTCACCAGGTCCACCGCCACCAGCGCGCGCACCGTGGAGTGGGAGGACGGCAATAGCTATCCGCTGCTCGTGGTCGACGTGACGGCCGACTCGCACCCGTTCTGGACCGGCGCGCACCGCGTGCTGGACACCCAGGGCCGGGTGGAGAAGTTCGAGCGCAAGTACGGCAGGCGCGTGCGCGCGGGCGGGGAGGTCTGACATGGCGGTCCCGAAGCGGAAGATGTCGCGCTCGAATACCCGCAGCCGTCGCGCCCAGTGGAAGGCGACCCCGCCGGACCTGGTCCCCGTCACCGTCGCGGGCGTCACGCACCAGGTGCCGCGCCGCCTGCTGCAAGCAGTGCGCCGCGGTCTGATCGACCTGGACCGGATGTAGAAACCGTCCGGATCGGCTCGTCTGACAGCATCCGGAACGCAGCCGCGTCCGGATCAGGCGCGCCTGACGTGAGCGGGGGTGGCGGCGGGCTCCGCTCGGCCCGCTTTCGGCGGGGCGGCGGGCTGACCACCGTTCAACCGTCCGCCCCCAACCCAGCCCCGCACGGAGCGAGTCTTACGAGCGACCCGTTCGCGGCCGTCTCGCTGCCGAAGCGCACGCGACGAAGTCGCAAGTCTCGGCCGCTCGGCAGCGAGACATCCAGGGCCGCGAACGGGTCGCGCCCGCGCGGCCAAAACTTCAGCCTTCTTTGGCGGCCAATTCCACCAGGGTGGCGGCGAGCTGGAAGAACTTGTTGCCGCCCAGGTCGGCGATCGTCTTGATCTTCAGTGCCTCCAGCGCCTTGTCGTGTTCGGGGGTGAGGCCGGCCAGTGCCGAGGGCGGGGCGGACAGGATCTCCTTCAGCGGCTTGTTCTCGTACGTCTTGTCGAGCACCTTGTCGAGCACCACATTGACGGCCATGCGAACTCCTTCGGATGAACCTGAATGGGTGGCGTCCGGACGTCGTCCGTCCGCTTCCTGCCAGCCGACGATAACGCGCTCGGCGATGTCGTGGGTGCTGAACGCGCCGGGTGATCGAGGATGGGCCGCAAGCCTCCGCGCACCGCTTGGCGAACGATTCGGACGGTATTGATCGTGATATTGAGGCTATCGACTGGCAAACGATGTGTTGCGCGTCACATGGAACTATTCCGGGTGTGCTGCTTGCGATGCGATAGCTAGCAGGTGAAATGCATACCGAGAGTTGGATTTTGGTAGCCGTAAAAGTCCTGCCGAAGTGATGAAATCGTGCCCCTGCGCCTGTACCCTCATGCGAGAGGGCGGGTTCTCACGGTTTCCGTGAGAACCCGCTCATCGCCAAGGATCCCCGCACGTCGGCTGCGGTCTCTGCTCCCGAATCCGTTTCTTCGCAGCGCTATTCGTGTGCCGATGACGAGTGCGGGATTCATTCGCCCCAATCGTTTCGGCTCAACCGCCGTTCT
Organism: Nocardia sp. NPDC050710; assembly: GCF_040654375.1. Taxonomy (NCBI): domain Bacteria; kingdom Bacillati; phylum Actinomycetota; class Actinomycetes; order Mycobacteriales; family Nocardiaceae; genus Nocardia; species Nocardia sp. NPDC050710. Next base: position 89,960 of record NZ_JBFAHV010000019.1, read on the forward strand.
CGGACGCGGCGCGCTGATCCGCTTCGTCACGACCGGGCAAACCGGGCAAGTCCGGCAATAGCGATTCCAGCCGGTTCAGTTGGGCCCCGACGAACTCCGCTGGACCCTCGATCAGCGACAGCGGCCACGGCCAGTGCCGCCCATCCAGTCGTTCCACCTCCTCGACCAGCTCGGCCGTCGTAGCCTCCAGTTCACTGATCTCCGTACGTAATTCACCGACCTGGGTGCGCAGCGCGGAGGTGTCCGCTTCCAGCGCATCGATCCGGTTCAGCGCCGCGGCCAACCCGTCCACCAACGTGCGGTTGCGGCCTTCGGCATCGGTGCCGAGCTGCGGCCAGCCCGCCAGCCCGGGCCCCCGCAGCTGAATCTGGATGTCACGCAGCACAGCGTCTTGTTCCGGCGTCACGTCCGGTTCCTCCTGTACGAAATCCCACTGGCCGAAGTCCACGGTCTCGGCCTCGTTGACATCGCAGACCACACCGCCGACGAGTACCTGGCGCCCGGTCTGGAAAATATTGCGGCGGGTCTCCACATTGGTTCCCGACCACGCGACGGTCTGCCAGGCCCACACCGCGCTACCCGCGTCCAGTGCCCGGCTCACCGACCAATAGCCACCGTAGATACCGACATTCGCGCCGCCGAGCACACTCGCCGCGCCGTTGAGGTAGTCGTCGATCCGCAGTTGATCCTGCGGTGTGGCGTCGAAATCGGCGGAGAAGTAGATCGGGCGATCGCGGCGCCCTCCGCAGCGCAGCACCTGGGCCAGGCCCGCCCGCGCGTCCACCACCCCTGCGGCGTAGCCGTCCAGCATACGGGTCGCGGTGGTCTCCCAATTGGAGACGATCGAAATGCCGTGTGCCCGAAGATCGTCCGCCTCCTCGGGCGTCAGCTGCTTACCCGGCAGACTGGGTCCGCCGGGGGTGAGATAACGCACCACGAAGTCGTATCCGGCCGCCCTGATGGCGGCGCCCCCCGGACGTCCACCGGCGTAGTCCAGGCCGAACCGCATGTCTCCCACTGTATGTCGGGCGCGAGCGGAATTCGGTCGTTTCGCCGGTCCGGCTCAGCGACTCGGTTCGGGCTCCACGGCGCGCGCGGGGGCCGGAGCGGGTCCCGCGGTGCGCCGATCGGGGGCGACCAGCACCGCGGTGATCGGAATCGCCAGCGAGAGCATGCCGATGACGAACATCGGCACCAGGAAGGTGAACAGATCTTCACCGTCGGGCACCGCGCCGCGCTGATCGATCCGAACATCCAGACCGGATAACCACAGGTAATGCGCACCGATGGTGGCAAGCCCGAACACCAGCGCCGCACCGACCATCGCGGATGCGGGCCACCGGTGCAGTACGAACCACAGTGTCGCGGTGGCTATCCCGATCAGGACCGCGATCGATCCCAGGGCGGGCAGCCACTGCGTCTCGACCGAACCGCGGGCCTGCACCGCATCCATCCCCACATACAGCATCAGGCCGAGTCCGCCGCCCATGGCCAGTGCGCACCCGAGCAGCCGCGGCACCTGCAGCGTCCGCCCGAGGAAGACCAGTCCGGCGAAGACCGCGAGCACGGCGAGGACGGCGGCACCGAGCATCCGTGGCACGTCATAGCGGAAGGTGGCTCCGCCCGGACCGCGGAGACCGAGCATCGACACGAAAACGGCCAGCCAGGTGCCGATTCCGCCGATGGAGACCGCCGCGGCCGCCAACCAGACCGTCCGGAACTTGGCCGTCACCGACTTGGTCGACTCCTTGATGCAGGTGAATCCGACCAGCGCACCCGCTGCCGAGACGATCACCGATAGGCCGAGTACCCAGTACCCCATTGCGAAATAGCTCATGCGAGTTCTTTACCCCTGACGGACAGGCTGCTCACGCTGCTGTTCGGCGAGGCGCTGGATGGCGTATTCGGTGACAGCCGCGAGCGATTGGCGCACCTCCATCGCATTGCGGGCATCGATATCGACGATCGGCACCCCGGACCGGACCGACAGCGCCTCGCGCAGTTCGGCCACCGGGAAGCGCGGTGCGTCGGGGAAGCGGTTGACCGCGACCAGGAACGGCAGTCCGCGCGCCTCGAAGAAGTCGACGGCGGCGAAGCTGTCCTCGATCCGGCGGGTGTCGACCAGCACGACCGCGCCGATCGCGCCGCGAATCAGGTCGTCCCACATGAACCAGAACCGGCGCTGGCCCGGCGTACCGAACAGGTACAGCACCAGGTTGCCCGGCAGCACGATGCGCCCGAAATCCATGGCCACCGTGGTGGTTTCCTTGCCCGGCGTGGCGGCGAGATCGTCGATGCCGTCGGAGAAACCGGTCACCATCGCTTCGGTACGCAATGGGACGATCTCCGAAACCGCGCCGACGAAGGTCGTCTTGCCCGCGCCGAAACCGCCTGCGACAACGATTTTCGTCGAGGCGGTGCGGTTGTCCGTTGGTGCCGAGCCGTACGGCTGGGCGTTATAGGGCGCGGAGTCCACGCAATGTCCTCTCCATCAGTGATCGGCGCTCGTCGTAGGTCGACTGGTCGCTCAGCGTCGAATGCACCCGAAGCGTTCCGGCGACGACGAGATCACCGATAACGACCCGGATCAGGCCCAGCGGCCGCTGCAACTGGGCGGAGATCTCGGCGACCGAAAGCCGTGCGGTGCCGAGGCGCACGATATCGGTCCGGAGATCGCCGACCGGCCATTCGAAATGGGCAGTGTAGGAGATGGTCTCGATGACCGCCTCCAGGGGAAGATCGACCGCCGGCTCGGTACGTCCAGAGGTCAGCGCATATGGGCGGACGCGGGTCGGGGGTATGCCCGGCCCCCCGCCGGAAGGATTGGACATCGCACTCTCAGACAGCCGTACGGGCGGTGGCCGAAACCACCGACCCGACCCGGTCGACGAGCAGGGCCATCTCGTATCCGATGCGGCCGATGTCATGAGTCTTGTTGGCCAGCACCGCGAGGTGTGAGCCGTTGCCGACGGTCATCACCAAAAGATATCCGCGTTGCATGTCCACAATCGACTGCATGACCTTGCCACCGTTGAAGAGCTGGGCCGCGCCGGCCGACAGGCTGGCCAGCCCGGCGGTCACCGCCGCCAACTGTTCGGCCCGGTCGCTCGGCAGGTGCGGACTGGTGGCCTGCAGCAGTCCGTCCGCCGAGACCAGGACGGCGTGGGTCACGCCGGGCACATCCCTGGTGAACCGCGTGACCAGCCAATTCAGGTTCTCGTCCGTAGTGGTGCTTGGTTTGTCGCTCATGCAAGCCCTCCGTCGTTGTACTGGGCGTCGGCCCGTCCACTGCGGACCCCGCTGAGATGCCTGGTCAAGCTGTTGCGGATTTCATCCGGATTCCTGGTATTGGTTTCCTCGGCGGGGGAGAGCCCGCCGGGCACCAGCTGGGCGCCGGGCTGGCGGATCGGCAGCCCGCCCGAGGTACGGCCGGAGGTGGTCGGATTGCTGGCCTCGGCGGCCGCGGCCCAACCGGCGTCGGCCGGTGAAGTCCATGGGGTGTCGCCGCCACCGCCCTCGGATCCCGCCGAGGCCGGTTCCACCAGCCATTCGGAGACCATCCGCTGGTAGATCGGGGTCGGCGTCTCCGGGTTCACCGGACGCAGCCCGGTGGCGGTGGTCGTCGGCGTGATCGCCATGGCGACCGGCTCCGGCATAGGTGCGGGTTCCGGCTCGTAGCTTTCGGTCTCCGCCCAGACGTCCACGTGGGTGGGTTCGGCCGGTTGGGCGGGTCCGTTCGGCGCGGGCAGCGCCAGCGGCTCGGTGTGGCGCGGGTTGGTCTCCCTGCGGTCGACGAAGGGACGGGTGCCGGAGCGGCCGGGGTCGGTCGCCTCGACATCGATGATCGGCAGCTGCGTCGACGTATCCCGGTCGCTGGGTCCCGCGACCCGGATGGCGGGCCGCCGCTGGGGCAGCCCGGAACCGCTCACCTCGAACGAGGAGGTGTGCTCAGGCAGCGCCAGGCTCGGCACCGGGACCAGCATCCGCGGCGGCGGGGCGGGCTCGGACGGGGCGATCTGCAGCGGCGGCATCGGTGCTGGATGCGGTCCGGCGTCCGGCGAGATGGGCACCGGCGACACCAGGGTGCCGGGCAGATGGACGCTGGCGGTGATGCCGGGCTGCTGGGCCATGGCCGAGGTACGGCGCAGGTTGACGGTGATGCTGTGCCGCTTGGCGAGCCTGCCGACCACGAACAGACCCATGCGGCGCGCGGTTTCGACGGTGACCTCACCACCGGAGGCGAGGTGATCATTGGTGGTCTGCAGATCGTCGGTGGACATGCCGAGACCGCGGTCGATGATCTCGATCAGATAGCCGCCGTCGACCGCCCTGGCCACCGAGACCGCCACCGGCGTGGTCGGCGGCGAGTAGCGCAGCGCGTTGTCGATCAGCTCGGCGAGCAGGTGCTCGATATCGACGGCGGGCTCACCGGGCACGATGCCGTCGGGCGCGTTGCCGATCTCGACCCGCTGATAGTCCTCGACCTGGGAGACCGCGCTCCACAGCATGTCCGACAGCGGAACCGGCGGCAGGTGACCGCGGCGCAGCGCGGTACCGGCGAGCACCAGCAGGTTGTCGCCGTTGCGGCGCATGCGGGTGGCGAGGTGGTCGAGCCGGAACAGGCTCTGGAGCCGCTCGGAATCGTCCTCGTCGTGCTCGAGCTCCTCGATGAGGGTCAGCTGCTGCTCGACGAGCGACTGGCTGCGCCGCGACAGGGTTTCGAACATGCTGCCGATCTGCAATCGCAGGCGGGCCTGTTCACCGGCGAGATAGAGGGCGGCCTGGTGGATATCGTCGACGGCGCGGGCCAGCTGGCCGATCTCCTCGGTGGTGTGCACGTCGATCTGGGTGGTGTCCGGGGTCACGCCGCCGGAGCGGACCACCTCGATCTCGCTCGGCAGGTCGACGTGGGCGACCTGCAGCGCGCCGTGACGCAGGCGGCGAATCGGCACGACCAGCGAGCGGGCGACCGCCAGCGCGAGGGCGAGACCGGCGAGCAGGGTGGCGACCACGATCGCGATATCGCGCAACACGATGCCGCGCAGTTCGGCGGTCCGGTCGGCGAGTTTGGCGTCGATGGTGTCGACCAGGCTCAGCGTCGTCTGGTCGTAGGCGGTGGCGCTGGCACGCAGCGAATCGACCACCGCGGGGTTGCTGGTCGGATCACCCAGGTTCTGGCCGAATACGCCTAGTCGCGTATTGATCGCGTCGATCAGTGTGTTGGCGTTGAGCGCCGATTGCGGCTGCAGCTGGGCGAACTGCATGATGAGCACGAGCTCGCCACCGGCGGTGGTCAGGACCGTCGGGCGCACCGCCGGATTGCGGTCCGCGCCGGGGGACCCGATCAGCAGGTATTGCTGGGTCAGCAGGCGGCGGGCGTTGGTGGTCACACCCAGCTGCAGGAAGTAGCGCTGAATGGTGAGCTCTTCGATGGTGGTCGAGACCGCGATCGCGTTACCGATGCGCGCTGCCACGTCGTCGGCCTGCTGGCCGATGGTTACCGGCGAGGAGTTGCGCAGGCTGTTGCGCATGGCACGACCCGCCACGAGCGCCAGATCGAGCTCCTTGCTGACGCTGTCCGGTGCTTTCGTCGATTTCAGCGCGGTCTCGAGATCGGCCGCCGCTTGATCGAACCTACCCGCGACCTTGTCGATGGCAACGTCGGGATGCTCCTCCCACGAGGTCGCCGCGGCAACCGCGAGTTGCTCGGTGGCCGAACCGAACCCGAGCATCGGGCGGATGATCCTCGCCTGTTCCGACGCCGCGTCCAACTCCGAGATCGTGCCGAGCTCGTCGTTGATGCGCAACACCGCGAACGTCGAGGCCAGTACCACCGGTAGCAGCAGTACCACGCCGACCTTGCGGGTGACGGACCAGTTGGACAGCCTGAATTGCCTGGAACGCGGTGCTGATTCCATCCGCTTCCGTCGCCTCCACTCCGCGCGGGGTCCCCGGTGGCTTGTGGCTGTTCAACATAAGTATGGGATGAACCCGCTGAGAACCAACTCGAGGTCTTCTTTTTACCGCAGGGAACATACCGTGCTGGCTTGCCAACGGCAATCTGAGGCACTCGTCTTGATAAGTCTCGAATATGGCTACGCAGAACATGTTTCGCGCGTAAATCCGCCTCCACATCCGCGGGAATCGGTCGATACCTTAGAAAGGCGCTGGTCACCCATGGTGGCGGCGCTCGCCACGATCCGAACCGGGCTACGGCGTGTCGCGACCGGCCCTCTCAGTCGACTCTCAGTCGATGCGGTCAAACTGGTGGCATGCGCATTCTGGTAGTCGACGACGATCGCGCCGTCCGTGAATCGCTGCGTAGGTCGCTGACCTTCAACGGCTACTCCGTCGATCTCGCGGTGGATGGTGTGGACGCTCTGGAGAAAGCGACCGCGCAGCGTCCGGATGCCCTTGTGCTGGATGTGATGATGCCGCGGCTGGACGGGCTCGAAGTTTGCCGACGGCTGCGCAGCACGGGTGATGATCTGCCGATTCTGGTTTTGACAGCGCGAGATTCGGTTTCGGAAAGGGTTGCCGGACTTGATGCCGGAGCCGATGATTATTTGCCGAAACCATTCGCTTTGGAGGAATTGCTGGCCCGGTTGCGGGCGCTGCTGCGGCGGCGCGCGACCGATCCGGGGGAGACCTCGGAAGCCATGCAGTTCGCCGATCTGTCGCTGGATCCGGTCACCAGGGAGGTCTCCCGTGGCAGCCGATCGATCAGCCTGACTCGCACCGAGTTCTCGCTGCTGGAAATGTTGATGGCGAATCCGCGCCGGGTGCTGACCCGCAGCCGCATCCTGGAAGAGGTCTGGGGCTACGACTTCCCCACCTCGGGCAATGCGCTGGAGGTCTACATCGGTTATCTGCGGCGTAAGACCGAGGCCGAGAGCGAGCCGCGGCTCATCCACACGGTCCGCGGTGTCGGCTACGTGCTCCGCGAAACACCCCCGTAAGCCGGCTCGACAATGGCACGAAGCGTTCCCCGGCGGCCGGTGGTCGCCCCCCTCGGCCCGCCCGACTCGGCGGAGATGCGGCCGCCGATGCCGCTGACCCGTTCGGTCTCGCTGCGCTGGCGGGTAACCCTGCTGGCCGCCTCGCTGGTGGCGATCGCGGTCGCGGTGACCTCCATCGCCGCCTACGCGATGGTGGCGCGTGCGCTCTACGCCGATGTGGACTCACAGCTGAAGGCGCGCGCCGCCACGATGATCGACAACAACTTCGAGAACCTCGGCTTCCAGTCCATCGTGCTGGCCGGGCTGTTCTCCAACGATGTCGGCGTCGCGCTCATCTTCGCCGACCACAAGCCCTACATGCCGCCGCAGCAGACGATTCCGCCGGTGGGAAGTCAGGAGCTCGCGGTCGCCGATGGCCAGCTGCCCTCCTCGTTGCGCACCGTCAACAATCAGCGGGTGCTCGCGGTGCCGACGCATTCCGGTGCCACGCTGATCATTTCGCAGCGGTTGGAGCCGACGCGGGAGGTGCTGGACCGGCTGGCCTGGCTGTTGTTCGTGGTCGGCGGGTGCGGCGTGGTGTTGGCCGCGGCGGCGGGCACCGCGGTCGCGCGCACCGGGCTGCGGCCCATCGCGCGGCTGACCGCCGCCACCGAGCGGATCGCGCGTACCGACGACCTGACCCCCATTCCGGTCACCGGCGACGACGAATTGGCCAGGCTGACCGAGAGTTTCAACACAATGCTGCGCGCGCTCGCCGAATCCCGGGATCGCCAGCGCAGGCTGGTCGCCGATGCCGGGCACGAATTGCGTACGCCGCTCACCTCATTGCGCACCAATACGGAGCTGCTGATCGCCTCCAGCAGGCCGGGCGCGCCGCGATTGCCGGACGAGGATATGTCCGAATTGCGCGCGGACGTGGTCGCCCAGATCGAGGAACTGTCCACCCTCGTCGGTGATCTCGTCGATCTGGCGCGCGAGGACGCACCCGAAACCGTCTACGACCGTATCGATCTCGGCGAGGTCGCGGAGCGAGCGCTGGAGCGGGCGCGGCGGCGACGCGGCTCGATCGAGTTCGTCGCGGAGCTGCGGCCGTGGTTCGTCTACGGCCATGAAGCGGGGCTGGAGCGCGCGGTGCTCAATGTGCTCGACAACGCCGCGAAATGGAGCCCGGCCGGGGCTCAGGTTCTGGTGACCATGCGCGAGACCGGTCGTGGACTGCTCGAATTGGCCGTCGACGACGCCGGACCCGGCATTCCCTCCGGCGAGCGGGAGTTGGTGTTCGAGCGGTTCTATCGGACCACCGCCTCCCGATCGATGCCGGGTTCGGGGCTCGGCTTGGCCATTGTCAAGCAGGTGGTCACCAAGCATGGCGGCACCATCACGATCGATACCTCCCCGCGCGGCGGAGCCCTGATCCGTATCGTGCTACCGGGTGAGGCCGGATCTCCCAACGATAAACAGATCTCGGAAAACTGAAAGCAGGGTCTCAGTCCGCTCTAAGCCGTCGTCGCCAGGCTTGGTGACAGACGTGAGGAGAAACGAGAAGCCATGACCGAGGACTTCCAGAACCGCCGGGGGGAGCCGGAACCCGGCGGCGCGGCTCCCGGCCCCCGCCCGACCGAGCAGATCCCGGCCGTGCCCGCGGCGCGCAGCAACCCGTGGAGCAGGCCCGATCCGGGCGCCGCGCACCAGTCGACGCCGCAGTACCAGACGCAGCCGTTCCCGGGACCGGAGGCGGGTCAGGAGTACGCGACGCCGAACTTCCCGCCCCCTCCGGGCGCGGTGCCCGGCGCCGCCTTCGGCGCGCAGCCGCCGCAGCAGCCCCCATTCCGGCCGGTCCGCGCCGGACTGGTCGCGGGTGCGGTCGCCCTGGCGCTGGTCAGTGGTGGCGTCGGCGGTGCGGTGGGCGCGCTGGCGACCCGAGCGGATAACGGACCCGCGCAGGTCACCAATGCCCTGGATGCGCCGAAGCCCAATGTCGGCAATGTCGTGAACGCGCCGCCCGGTTCGACCCAGGCGGTGGCGCAGAAGGTGCTGCCGAGCGTCGTGATGATCAAGGTCGCGAGCAACCGGGCCGAAGGCGAGGGCTCCGGGGTCGTGCTGTCCTCCGACGGCCTGATTCTGACCAACAACCATGTCGCGGCGGGTGGCGGTGACAGCGCCAAGATGGAGGTCGTCTTCTCCGACGGCAGTACCGCACCGGCCACGCTGGTCGGCGCCGACCCGGTCTCCGACCTGGCCGTCATCAGGGTCAGCGGTAAGAGCGGGCTGACTCCGATCGAGCTGGGCTCCTCGTCGAACCTTCAGGTCGGTCAACCGGTCATCGCGATCGGATCGCCGCTCGGACTGGCGGGCACGGTCACCACCGGCATCGTCTCCGCGCTGAACCGGCCGGTCTCCACCCAGGGCGAGGGCACCCCCAGTCAGGTCAACCCGGTGATCGACGCGGTCCAGACCGACGCCGCGATCAACCCCGGCAATTCCGGTGGCGCGCTGGTCGACGCCAACGGCAAGCTCATCGGTATCAACACCGCCATCGCCAGCCTCGGCGCGGGTGAGGCCGCGGGGGCGCAGAGCGGTTCGATCGGCCTCGGCTTCGCGATCCCCGTCGATCAGGCGCGCCGGGTCGCCGACCAACTGATCAAGACCGGTCACGCCACCTACGCGCAGATCGGTATCAAACTGCGCCCGCAGGACACCGCCGCGCTGGTGCTGGAGTCCACCCCGGACGGTCCGGCCGCCAAGGCGGGCATTCCGGCGGGCGCGATCATCACCAAACTGGACGACCGGCCCATCGACTCGGGGAACGCGCTCATCGCCGCCGTCCGATCGCATCAGCCGGGCGACAAGGTGAAGGTCACCTATACCGATGAGCAGGGCAGGAACCCGAAGACCGTGGAGGTCACCCTCTCCGGCGCGCCCGCGGACGGTGGGCGGTGATGCGCCCGACCCGGCGGTTCGGCGCGGATGCCGTGATCAATCCCGCGCTCGGGCCCGAGTTGTCGAGCGCAGCCGTGGAACTCCTGACCGCAAGCGCTACGGTGAGCACCATGGAAATCGATGCTTCTGTGGCGGGGCGTGCACTGGTGGTGGTCGTCGATGATCGAACGGCGCATGGAGGTGTGGACTCGCTCGGCCCGCTGGTCACCGAGCTGCTCACCGAGGCGGGTTTCCTCGTCGACGCGTCGGTATCGGTGCAGGCCGATGAGGTGGAGATCCGCAATGCGCTGAACACCGCTGTGATCGGCGGCGTCGACCTGGTCATCTCGGTCGGTGGCACCGGCATGTCCCCGCGTGACGTCACGCCCGAGGCGACCTCGCAGGTCTTGGACCGGGAGTTGCAGGGCATCAGCGAGGCGCTGCGCGCGTCCGGTCGCGTGGCCGGATCGCTCGACGCCGGCCTGTCGCGTGGGCTCGCCGGCGTGTCGGGCAGCACCCTGGTCGTGAATCTGCCGGGCACCCGCGCGGCGATCCGCGACGGTATGGCAACTCTCGGGCCGCTCGCCAGCAAGGTGATCGGTGAACTCTCCGGATTGGTCGAATAATTTCCGGTATCGCTGCTTCCGACGACCCTCGCCCTGCGGCCCGCCGGGCGAGGGATGCCGCACGTCTGGCCCGGATCTTCGGCGACACCCTGCCGGAGACCACGGCCGACGAACGCGACCCCGATTCCGGGGCCGATTCCGGCTCCGATGACTGGCTCCGCTCCCAGGTACCTCCGCACCACGGTTGAGCGCTCTCTACGGACTTGCTCCGTATTGTTTCCATTAATAGAACCGTGATTCACCTGAAAGCCTTGTACATCGTGCTGTGATCTGTGTCATGACATCCGGCGGTGTCTCGTAATCCTCGAATGGCGTTCTTGCGACTCGGGTTCTTCGATTTGGCGAATCCGCAGCTCCCCCTTCTGCATTTATGCACGTCAAGCGATATGGTCATGTTGATAAGCGTGATCTACATCACATTGATCTTTACGAAAGCTTGCGTTGCCACGCTGTTACTGACGGTTTAATCTTCGCCAGAGCCACCCAACACTGGACCACGAAGGCCCGGGTACGTCACGTACGTCGTCGACCCGGCGGAACCCGGCTCGGTTCCGTTGCCAGCCAAGGCCGTTGCGCCGAAATAACCGTCGGTTACGTACCGGCAACATAGGGGCGACAAACTGAGCTGGGCCTGAGAGGACCAATGTCCACCTCGATGGTCGAGGTGGACCGTTAGAACCTGATGAGGGGAAGTATGAGCGAGAACCGCACCAACGGTCTGCGTCGCGGTGCCCGCGTCGCGGGCGTCGGCGCCGCCGCGGCCGTTGCCATGGGCCTGCTTTCGGCCGGTGCTGCCAATGCCGACACCTTCGTGCCGTTGCCGGACGGCCAGAAGCTCGGCGCTGGCGTTACTATCACCCGCACCGGTGAGCACGCCCTGATTTCGCCGTCCCTTGCCGCCAACGGCGCCGGTCGCGTCGTCTGGGTCTCCGGCAACGCCACCGCCGATGTCACCGTTACCCCCGAGGGCGAGATCGGCCCCAACAACGGTCCGTCGGGCGCGCCCGGTAGCAACAACTCTTCGACGCACGGCGCGTCCCAGCTGAGCACCGGCTACATCGTCGGCTGCCAGGTCAGCATTGCCGACGACGCGATCTCTGCCGGTGTGTCGGGTGGCATCAACCTCGACGGCGGATCGCTCGGTGGCTCCATCGGCCTCCAGCTCGGCCCCGGCGAGGTCAAGTTCGTTCAGATCGACTACAAGGACATCCTGAAGCCGGGCGTGTACTCGGTGGAATACCAGGATGCCGAGATCGAGATCCAGGGCTGCGCGGGCTACGCCCAGGCGCGTGCCTACACCGTTGTCGAGATCATCGGCGACCACTACTCGAAGACCACCCTCTACGGGATGCCGTTCAGCATCGGCTGACGTCTGTCGACTCTCCAACGAACATTCTTCTCGCTGAAGCGAATTCAACCCTCGAGGGGTACAAACAAATGATCAACCGTAAGAACGTGGCACGCGTGGCCGGTGTCGGCGCCGCTGCCACTCTCGCCATGGGGCTGTTCTCCACCGGTGCGGCCAACGCCGATACCTTCGTTCCGCTGCCGGGCGGCGAAATCGTCAAGACCCTCTCCGACGGCACTGTGGTCACGGTCCGCCTGGTCGGCGAGTCCGCCAACATCAACCCGTCCATGGGCTCCACCCCGGTGCACCGCAACGCGTGGGTCTCCGGTAGCGCTCAGGTCGAATTGTCCGGCACGGGCGCCGATGCCGGCGGCAAGATCTTCCCGGGCTACACCGTGGGCTGCCAGGTGAACATCGCCGGCGGTGGCGCCAGCGGTGGTGTCGAAGGCTCGCTCGACTGGAGCGACGGGGAGAGCGTCAAGCCCGGTATCGGCGCCAACACCGGCGGCGACCTGTCCCTCGGCCCCGGCCAGGCGAAGTCCTTCTACGTCCTGGACCTGGAGCAGGCGGACGACTTCGGCAACGAAACCCACAAGAAGCGCAACGCCTTCAAGGGCAGCAGCGGTTCGGTCACCTGGGCCGACGAGACCATCGGTCTGAGCGGCTGTGCCGGCTACGCGCAGGCGCGGGCGTTCGTCAGCGTCGAGGTGGAGACCGAGAGCGTCGTCACCTGGATCACGCTGTACGGCGCGCCGTTCAGCATCGGCTGATCCTCGGATCGACGCCTGACTGATCGACAGAACGGGCCCGTCGCCATGGCGACGGGCCCGTTTTCGTTGTCGCATGGGTGATTACGGCTCGTGCCTACCGCCCCCGCTGCGCTGGCTGTCGGCGAGCAGATCGCGGATCTGGATCAGCACCTCGGAATCGCTCAGCTTCTCGTCGGTCTTGCTGAAACGGTTCTTCGCGTGTGTCGCCGGGAGTATCAGCGCGAAGTAGAGCACCGCCGCGATGAGGATGAAATTGATGATCGCGGTAATGATCGGCCCCACTTGAACGAAGGTTGCGGGCTTATCGGCTACCAGCTGGAAACCTAACCCCAATTCATTGGTGCCGCCGAAGACGGCCAGGATCGGATTCACGATCCCATTGGTGAAAGCCGTCACGATGGCGACGAACGCGGTACCGATAACCACGGCAACAGCCAGGTCGACGACATTTCCGCGTAGGAGGAAATCCTTGAAGCCTTTCAGCATTGCCGATATCTCCTTCGAGTGGGAGCTGACCAGCTGCGCGCTGCGGCGGCGTGCGCGCCGACAATTCCGATGCTAGCCGACCATCGGGCAAATTCTTGGCGAATATTCCTAATGGAAAACGACGGTGAGCGAGATCCGTAGCGAGGCGGCGGCCACCGCGATGGCGTGTTCGGCGTCCATCGCGACCAGCACCACCCGTTCCGGCGCGGCATGCCGATCACCCGGTGCCGAGACCAGCACCACCGCCGCATCGGCGGCCAGGGTGCGGGCGGGCCGGATACCGGGACCGGTGGACTCCTCCGCGCCGACCACATCGACGCGGTCACCGGCCCGCAGGATCTCGGCGACCGCGGTATCCGCGAGGCGGATCGGCACGATGCGGGCGTCGCTCGCGCCGGTCGCCGCGGCGGCCAGCCGGGGGCCGAGCACACGCAGATCGGTGAAGACCTCGCCCGCCCGCATCGCACCGGTCAGCGTCGCGCCGACCAGGGCGCCGGCATCGCGCGCCGCACCGTCGGGGAGAGTGCCGGACTCGCGGGGGACGACCCGCAGATCGCTCGCCTCGAGCAGCCTTCCCGGTGCCAGATCACGCCCGGCGATCACGACATCGCTGCGTTGCGCGTCGGGATCCCCGCGCACGAACAGCGCCGCCGCCAGCACGGTGAGTGCGGCGGCGAGGAGTCTGCGGGCGAGCGGCAGATCGACCCAGGGCGGGCGGTTCCAGAGGGCGAAACGTAGCGGGCTACCGCGGCCCAGGCCGGTGCGCGATCGGATCATGGCCGGATCCTATGGCCGGAAACACACCGGCCGGCCGGGGAAAACGGGTGGCTGTGGATAACTGTGGGGCTGTGGATAACGGGTGCGCCGCGTCGGGCGCACCGGGCTCAGCTGGCTACCGCGGCGCTGCTGGACGAGGTCGACTCCGAGCTGGTGCCGGAGCTGGCGGTGCTGGTGCTCGAGCCGCTGTCCGACTTCGCGGGTTCACTTGCGGTGGACGCACCGCCGCGGCTGTCGGTGCGATAGAAACCGCTGCCCTTGAAGACGATCCCGACCGAGTTGAACAGCTTGCGCAGCTTGCCAGAGCACTTCTCACAGACGCTCAGCGCCTCGTCGGAGAAGGACTGAACGATGTCGAAGCGGTTGTCACACTGGGTGCACGCATACGAATAAGTTGGCACAGGATCCTCCGCAGGGTTCGTCAAACTGGCACTCTACAGCCGACAGTGCCAACACCGCCAATCGGTGTTTCATTCCGCGACGTGATCGGTGCCCAGCCGTTGCAGGCCGCCGCGCGGGGTGAGGACCCAACCCATGCGCAGATCGTGCGGTTCCTCGGGGAGCTGGTCGACGAGTTCGTCGTCCCGGACCACCGCGACCAGTCGCGCGTCCGTGCGGGCGGCGCCGAGTGTCCGATCGTAGTGACCCGCGCCTCGCCCGAGTCGCACACCGCGGCGGTCCACCGCGAGCGCCGGAATCAGAATCAGCCCGGCCCGCGCGATCGTCTCGGTGGGCAGCACCGGTCCGTTCGGCTCCAGCAGCCCCCAGCGGGCGGGACGCAGGTCGTTCTCGCCGGTGTATTCGGCCCATTCCAGCGGGCCGGGCGGGCCGGTGATCGGCAGCAGCACCCTGGCCCCCGCGTCACACAGGGCGTCGAGCAGGGCCGTCGAACCCGGCTCGCCGCGCACCGGCACGTAGGCGCACACCCATTCGGAAACCTCGAGTTCGCCCACTGTTTCCGCCAGTGCGGCGGCTTCCGCGGCGTGTGCTCCGGCGGTCACGCCCTCCCGCTGCGCGAGTATTTCGGAGCGCCATGCATGTTTATTGCGCTCGCCGGGCATCTCCATGCTGATCACCATAAGCTCACGACTGCGCCTCGCCGGCGCTCGGCTTCATCTCCCGCAGGGCGCCGTGCAGAAGGATCGCTCGCTACGCTCACCGGGATGCCAGGTCGTCGCGACGGCGATGGGCTGAGTGATGGATGGATAGGGTAGACGAATGACAGCAAAGGCCGAACAGTCCGCGAATGGTGCGGTGGCGTCGTGTTTCCGGACCGCCGTCGTGCCGGCGGCGGGGCTCGGGACGCGGTTCCTGCCCGCGACCAAGACGGTGCCCAAGGAGTTGCTGCCGGTGGTCGACACCCCCGGAATCGAGCTGGTCGCGTCCGAGGCCGCGGACTCCGGCGCGGACCGGCTGGTGATCGTCACCTCACCGGGCAAGGACGGTGTGGTCGCGCACTTCGTCGAGGATCTGGTGTTGGAGAGCACCCTCGCCGAGCGCGGCAAATTCCATCTTCTGGAGAAGGTGCGCAAGGCGCCCGCCCTGCTCGATGTGACCTCGGTGGTCCAAGAGGAGCCATTGGGCCTCGGACATGCGGTGGCGCAGGCCGAGAGCGTCCTCGATGACGACGAGGACGCCATCGCGGTGCTGCTCCCCGACGATCTGGTGCTGCCGTGCGGTGTGCTGGACGTGATGAGCCGCGTGCGGCGCAAGCGCGGAGGATCCGTGCTGTGCGCGATCGACGTTCCGAAAGACCAGGTCAGCTCCTACGGCGTCTTCGACGTGGCGACGGTGCCTGACGCGGTGAACCCGAATGTGCTGCGGGTCAACGGGATGGTGGAGAAGCCCGCGCTGGAGGACGCGCCCTCGACCTACGCCGCCGCGGGCCGATACCTGTTGGACCGCGCCATTTTCGACGCGCTGCGCCGGATCGAGCCGGGCGCCGGTGGTGAGTTGCAACTCACCGACGCGATCGCGCTGCTGATCGCGGAGGGGCATCCGGTTCATGTGGTGGTGCACCGTGGGTCGCGCCACGATTTGGGCAACCCCGGCGGTTATCTTCGTGCTGCGGTCGATTTCGCTTTGGAACGAGAGGAATACGGCCCCGCCCTGCGGGAGTGGTTGCAGCACCGGCTCAGTTCGGACTGGGATCCGCAGCTGACGACGTACGACTGAGGAGCGCGGCCGGGTTTCGCCGACCGTGGACCGTCGGGTACGAATGATGGTTCACCGTCGGGCGCTGAACATGTGCCGCGCAGGCGCATGTCGGGTGGCGGAATCGTGAGGTGCGGAGAGGATCAGGAAGGGCTGGATGCGCTCGGTTGAGGATCAGCAGATCAAGGTGACCGCGGCGGCGGTCGCGCCCAGGCCGGTCCGGGTCGCGATCTCCGAAGCCCAGGGCCTGCTGTGTGCCGAGGACGTGGTCACCGAGCGACCGCTGCCCGGATTCGATCAGGCCGCGATCGACGGCTACGCGGTGCGCAGCGTCGATGTCGCGGCGGCCGGTTCCGATATCCGCGGCGAGGACGACGAACTCGTCGACCTGACCCTGCCGGTGGTCGGTGAGGTGGTCGCGGGTTCACGCCAGCCGATTCGGTTGCAGCCGCGCCAGACCGTGCGGGTCGATACGGGCGCGCCGCTGCCGACGCTGGCCGACGCGGTGCTGCCGCTGGACTTCACCGACGGCGGCCGAGCCAGGATC
Source organism: Nocardia sp. NPDC050710 (assembly GCF_040654375.1). Lineage (NCBI taxonomy): Bacteria > Bacillati > Actinomycetota > Actinomycetes > Mycobacteriales > Nocardiaceae > Nocardia > Nocardia sp. NPDC050710. The sequence goes on from NZ_JBFAHV010000019.1 coordinate 106,546, forward strand.
AAGGTCTACGAGCCGGTGCGCTCCGGCGACTACGTCCGGCGCATCGGCGACGACGTACAGCCCGGCGATATCGCGGTGCGCGCGGGCACCATCATCGGTCCGGCCCAGGTCGGTCTGCTCGCCGCGGTAGGTCAGGACAAGGTGCTCGTACACCCCAGGCCCAGGCTGTCGGTGATCTCGGTGGGCGGGGAACTCATCGATATCGATCGAACTCCAGGGCCCGGCCAGGTCTACGACGTGAACTCCTACGCGCTCGCCGCCGCCGCGCGGGACGCGGGCGCGGACGTGAACCGGGTCGGTATCGTCAGCGACGATCCGCGCGGGCTGCGCGATGTGGTCGAGGGGCAGCTGGTCCGATCCGAGGTCGTGGTGATCGCGGGCGCGGTCGGCGGCTGGGCCTCCGAACAGATCCGTGAGGCCCTGGAAGGGTTGGGGGAGTTGGAGATCGCCCGGGTCGCCATGCATCCCGGTTCGGTCCAGGGTTTCGGCAGGCTCGGCCGCGACGAGGTGCCCACCTTCCTATTGCCCTCGAATCCCGTTGGCGCGCTGGTGGTTTTCGAGGTCATGGTGCGGCCGTTGATCCGAATCGCGTTGGGGCGCAGGCATCCCATGCGCCGCATCATCCACGCCAGGACCATCACCCCGATCAGTTCGATGGCGGGGCGCAAGGGCTATCTGCGCGCACAGTTGATGCGCGACGAATCCACCGGGGACTACCTGGTGCAGCCGCTGGGCGGGGCGGCGGGTTCCTCCTCTCACCTGCTCGCGACGTTGGCCGAGGCCAACAGCCTGATCGTGATCGACCCGGACGACACCGAGATCCGGACCGGTGACGAGGTCCAGGTTGCTTTTCTCGCACAGCGCGGCTGAGGCGTGGAGACCATGAACGTTTTCCGGGTCACGCAGCATCCCGGGTGGCCCGCGCATTTGGGTCCGGTCGGGGTCGCCGCGGGGACGGTGACGTTGCGGCCGGTGCGACTGCGTGACGCCTCGGCCTGGAGCCGGATCCGATTGCGGGACAGGGAACATCTGGAGCCGTGGGAGCCGACCGGCCGGGGCGCGTGGGAGGCGCGCAACCACGCGTCGAACTGGCCGTCGCTGTGGTCGAGCCTGAAGGCGGAGGCCCGGCGCGGTGCGATGATCCCGCTGGTGATCGAGGTGAACGGGGTGTTCAGCGGGCAGCTGACCGTCGGCAATATCGTGCGCGGCGCATTGCGTTCGGCCTGGATCGGTTATTGGGTGTCCAAAGATCTCAGTGGTCAGGGTGTCGCGACGGCCGCGCTGGCGCTCGGGCTCGATCATTGCTTCGGGCCGGTCGGCCTGCACCGGGTCGAGGCCACCGTGCGGCCGGAGAATCTGGCCAGCCAGGCCGTGTTGCGCAATGTCGGATTCCGCGAAGAGGGACTGTTGCAGCGGTATCTCGACGTCGACGGGGCGTGGCGCGATCATCTGCTGGTCGGGCTGACCGTCGAAGAGGTGAACGGAACCGTGGTGGACCGGCTGGTCCGCGCGGGCCGGGTCATCCTCCCATAGGCCGGAGGTGAGGTCGACACGCCGCGTCCACACACGCCGTGAAAATGGGGGATATGTGACAGGTGTGACTTGTGTGCACGGCGCGCCTGCCGGAAAGTCCCCCAACGCGGAATTAACCTACGGACGTCGATGGTGCGTCCCGCAGCATCGGCAGGGAGCCTGCGAGGCGACCGGCGACCGGACTATCGTCCGTCCGTTTTGCATCGAGCGAACGCACGGCGACGGGGCGCGGTGCGGGGAAAATCGCGGACCTAACGGACAATTCACGCGGGGACGGAGGTGTTGAGGCGATGCCGAATTCGATTCTCTGGATCGGCCTGGTCGTGCTCTGGGTTTTCGTCCTGTTCCCGATACTCGCCGATCGGCACCCGCGGATCCGTCAGACCACCGACGCGGCATTGGCGACCCGCGTCTTGCACCGCGGAGGTTCCAAGCGGCGCACGAAGAAAGGACCGGCCGCCGGGCACGACAGTGACCCCGACTATCGGCCGACCCGAGTGCAGAGAAAGCTATCCCACAGCGATCATGCGGAGGACCGGATGACGACACCGGCCGACGACCAAGTCACCGAGGCCGACCAGGAGCCGGGGACCGTCCCCGCACTCGAGGCGGGCGACAACCCGTCCGACACCGCGGCATCCGACGCCGACATCACCGAGACGGAGCTCGACGACAGCGCCGAAAACGATTCGGACGATACCGATTCGGACGAGACCGACATCGCAACCGCCGGAACCGCTGCGCAGACAGACGATCCGGCCGATGATGACGACGTGGCCGATGAGCACACCACAGCGACCGCGGCCCGCATCCCGCCCGCCCACTCCGCGGCGCCGGCCCGCGTCACCGACACGGATCCCGAATCCGATTCGGATGACCAGGAATTCGTGCCGACCCGGCGTGGCCGCGGCGGCTACGACCCGGAAGCCGACGCGATCGCCCGCGCCGCCCGCTACACCTTCCGGCAGCGCGCCGTACTCGGCTTGGTACTCGCCACCATTCTCTCGGGCGCCCTCGGCGTCGTCATCAACGCGCTGCTGTGGTGGGCCTGCGGACTCACCGCCGTCGTCCTCGTCACCTACCTGGCCTACCTGCGCAAGCAGGTCCGCATGGAAGAGGACATCCGCCGCCGCCGTGCCGCCCGCCTCACCCGCGGCCAGCGCGACGAATACGCCGACGACGACTCCCGCCATGCCGAACAACAGGCCCGCCGCGCCATGGACCGCGACACCGCCCGCGCCCTACGCCGCCGTTCCGTCCTGCTCGAACCCGACGACGAAGACCCGATGTTCGAAAACCTCGAAACCTTCGACCCCGCCACCGCCCGCGCTCTCCGCCGCGGCACCGGCGGAGATATGCGCCGAGCCGCGGGAGCATAAGCATTTCCCCAGTTCAGACGGCCGATTCGGAGTCTGGGGGCATCTTTGCTACAGTTGCACAGCGCGGTTCCCCCCGGGAACCGCACGGGGCTATAGCGCAGTTGGTAGCGCGTCTCGTTCGCATCGAGAAGGTCAGGGGTTCGATTCCCCTTAGCTCCACAGTTCCCGCAGGTAAGGGCGGGTTTTCGAGTCGAACTCGGGAACCCGCCCTTTCGCATCTTCCAACTGAACCGGTAGGACCCAACTGGGGCGGGTTCGGCGTCGATGTCGACTTCGATCGCGCCGAGTGTCGACGTCCTCGCAACGGCTTTGCACCCCTCGCAGAGGTTGTCATCGCTGCGAGGGGTAGGGATGGTCTGTGAGGGTCAGATGTGGGCCGCGTGTGAAGCATCCCGTCAAGCGGCGTCGAGGGCTCCGGTGATCTTGCGGGCCATCGCGGTCGAGGTGGGGCTGGGCCGGCCCTCGTGGGGCTGAGCGGCGGCTTCGATGGCGACGAGGACGGTGCTGCGGAAGTTGTCGGCCTCGGCCGGAGATTGCTTGTGCAGCAGGCCCATCGCTGCGGTCAGGGCGGGCAGCACGTGGTCGGCGAGTTCGGCGACGGACTTGCCGTTCAGGATGATGTCGTTCGACTTCGCGGCGAGTACGTGCCCGATCGTGCCGATCGCCGACGACAAGGCGATGGAACCGTTCGTAGCGACCTTGCCGGGCTTGCCGGTGGCATCGGCGGCGGCCATCAGTGACACGGCGCCGTAGGCGGCGGTCCGCAGGGTGCTCTTGTCCTGATCGGTGAGGGTGATGGAGGAGGTGCTGTTCTTCGTCATGGCAACAACTATCAGCGTCTGGCCTGATACCGCCCTGACACCTGGCTGACATGGCCGATGACACGGTGTTCCACCTTGCCGCGCCTGGCACGACGAGGTAGCGATCAGTATCGGGCTGCGCCCCGGACTCCCGATCGACGCCGCAGGCAGGCCGGTCGAACGCTGGGCTGGGGTACCCCAGCCCAGCGTCGACCCCGAAATCCCCTGTGCGGACTGGTGGGACCTACGCGGCGACGATAGCGAGGCGAAGGTGTTCTTCGATATCGGCGGGTGAGCCGGTGTAGTGGAGCGTGCGCAGACCGAGGCGAGCGGCGGCTTGGCAGTTGTCGGCACGGTCGTCGACGAACAGGACGCGGCCGGGATCGCGAACTCCGGTCGCGGCGAGTGCGTTTCGGTAGGTGTCGGGGTGGGGTTTGTTCATGCCGAGCCGGGCCGAGTAGAGGGCGTCGGTCATCACAGTGCGCCAGTCGGAGGTGTCGAGGGCATCGGCCACCGGACGGGGTGTGTTGGAGAGCAGCACCATCGGGAGACCCGCCTGCCGGGCCTGGTGGAGGAGTGCGACTACGCGGTCGTCGGTCCAGGTCCACATCGCGGTGTCGACGGCACACAACCGGGTGAGCAGTTCCGGGTTCGGGCGATGGCCGAGCACGGCGGTCCAGAAGTCCGCATCGTCGAATTCGCCGGAATCGTAGGGTTCGCGGGCGCTCCAGAAAGCGGTCTGGAAGAGTCCGAGCTCGTCGGCGTGCCATCCGGCGAGTTCGGCGAGGCTGCTCCACATAGGGATGGTGGGCTGCAGGCCGATGACGCCGTTGTAGTCGAAGATGACCGCGTCGAGTTCCGCGGGCTGGTGAGATAGTGCGGTTACCACCGGTTCTCCAGGGCTCGATGAGATAGGACAGCCACGCCTGCGGCGAGCAGGGCGGGCAGTATGAGGGCAGCGGGCAGAGTTGTCGCGGTGGCCAGGGCGCCGACCAGCGCCGGGCCTGCGAGGAGGCCGAGATAGCCGGTCACGGCTACGGTGGCGACCGCGCGAGGTCCGCCTGCGCCGGCTGCGCTGAACAGGGAGGGAATCGTGACCGATAGGCCGAGACCGAAAACGGCCCAGCCGGCCAACGCGAACGGCACACCGGTCACCGACAGACCCGCGATTAGTCCGGCCGAGGCCAGAATCGCGCCCGTCCGAACTACTTTCGGCGCACCGAAGCGTGCGATGAGCCGATCACCGACGAGACGTCCAGCGGCCATGGCCGCGCTGTATCCGGCGAACGCCGCGGCACTGACCGCGGGCGACGCGTCGAGCACGCTGAGATGGACTGCCGACCAATCGGCCGCAGCGCCTTCACCCAGCAGACATGCGGCGGCCAGCAAGCCCAACAGCCAGATCCGGGACCGGGACAGTTCGGGCGAACGCTCCGGCGTCGCCGTTTCCACCGGAGCAAGGTTCGCGGATCCGACGCAGCGGGTCACCGGCGCCACCGCGGCCGTGGCCACGATCATCACGGTCGCGATGACGCCGAAAATGTAGGTGTGCGAATCGTGTGCGGTGACAGCGGCGAGCACTGCCCCGCCCAGCGCGCCGAGACTGTAGGCCGCATGCAGGCCCGACATGATCGGGCGACCGTATGCCTCCTGGCACCGAACCGCCGCGGCGTTCGCCGCGACATCCAGCACACCGTGCGCGGCACCGAAGAGCAGCGCCGCAACGGCGAGAGCGATCGGATTTCGGCAGGTACCGAGCAACGCGAGGCTTGCGGCGAGACCGAGTCCGCCGCCGGTCAACAGTTGCGAAAGTCGGGCGGGCTCGGCGAGGCGACCACCCACCTGGAGGCCGGCGACCATGCCGACCGCGGCGGCGAGCAGTATCGCGGCCAGTCCCGCGGTGTCCAATCCGGCGGACGCCTGGACCGCCGGAATCCGGGTTCCCCAGACGGCCATCACAACGCCGAGTCCGGCGAAGTATCCCGTCAACAAACCCCGACTCCGCACAACGGTGTCGGGTAGATCTCGCGCGCGTTCCAAAGTCGGCGCGACGGTGCCTGTCATGAAATCTCCATCGGTGCCGCCGCCGACTTCGCCGTCGAGAACGGTCGCGAAATCGGCTGCAGGTGGGTATGACGATTCCCGCCTCTTTCCATGACGAAAGAGGCGCACAAACTGTGGATCGGTGGAAGGTTCGCGAGTCGAAGGCTGAGAGGCCGCGCCACGCTGCGCGAGCAAGCCGAAACCTACCAAGGGGTACGGAGAGCTACCACTTGGAAAGGCTCTCGGTGATGGGCTCCACAAAGTGCCATTCGAAGGTCTCACCGGCGTCGCAGCCGAGCTGGGTCACAGTCTTCGAAGATCCGAATCTCGGGCCGCTCCACTACCAGCGGGTTCGGGTTGTGAAATGTTGGGCCCACCACCGCTTCGCGTCGGCCGATCTCGCCCGTTGGTCTTCGGACAGGCCGCATGACCGCTTCGAACCGCGCGGCCGTCGGTTCATCGGCGACCTGTTCGGATGGGGGGAGCTGTGACGGTCGCGATCCAGCTAGTGGTTTCGGTCGGCGGGGGATGGTTGCGGGCTGCCGCACAGAATCCGGACGGCTTCGGCGCTGATGGCCTGCCGCAGTTCGGCATTCGGGATGTTGTCGAGCCCGGCGGCATTGCGCAGGAAGGGCTCGAACAGTTGCCAGCCGAGTACGAACGCCGCGGCGTTCGCGGCGGAGAGGGCGGCGTCACGGTCGTCGGCTCGATGTGAGCGGGCCTGGTCGATCAGGGCCGTGATGACAGGAAATCGGCTCTGCATCTGTCCGACCGGATAGCCGTCGAGAATGCAACGTGCCAGCACGACCCAGTGCCGGCGTAGTCGGGGATCGTCCGGCGACAACGTGCCGGTATCGGCGAACTCGGCGGTTTCGGCGGACAGGTGGTCGAGTACGGCCGTCACCAGCTTGTCCTTGGCGCCGAGGTGCCGGAATACCAGTCCGTGGTTCACTCCGGCCCGCTCGGCGATGTCTCGGATCGACGTCGCGGCCGGGCCACGTTCGGCGAACAGATCCGCGGCGTGGGTGAGTACCGCGGACACGACGGCGTCGCGACCGAGTGGGTTGCTGTCGTCGGGAGACGTCCTTGCACCCTCTGTAGTCATGTGACTACAGTAGCTCATATCAGCTGTAGTCGATTGACTACAGCCTCGCTTCCTCCTAGAAAGAAGGTCGCCATGTCCGTGATCGCCGATAAGGACCCGGCCGCCGGCTACGCGCCCCGTACCGTTCAGCTCCCCGGATACCCGGTCTGGTCCGGCCCTTTCACACATGTCGCCGCCGAGCGTGACCGGCTCGGCCGGCTGAGCTGGCAGTATTTCGACGCCCGCCAGGTCGGCGCAACCCTCGGCGCGGAGATCTCCGGGGTGGACCTGACCACCGAGTTGCCGAACGCGGTGATCGTCGAACTGCGGCAGGCGCTGCACGAGTACAAGGTGCTGTTCTTCCGCGATCAGTCGCTCACCCCGGAACGGCACGTGGCCTTCGCGCGACGGTTCGGCACGCTCGAGGTCCACCCGTTCATCCCCGCCAACACCGACCAGCCGGAACTCGTGCGATTCGAAAAGAGCGCCCAGGTCGGCGGTTTCGAGAACTCCTGGCACCACGACGTCACCTGGCGCGAGCAGCCATCGATGGGCGCTGTCCTACATGCGATTTCGGTGCCCCCGATCGGCGGGGACACGCTGTTCGCCGATATGTACGCCGCCTACGACGCCCTCGACGACGACACCCGGACGCGAATCGAAAACCTCGACGCCGTCCATGATTTCACTCGCGCGTTCGGGCATATGCTCAACGACGAGCAGCGGGAGAAGATGCGCGCCGAGCATCCGGCGGTGGCCCACCCGCTGGTGTGCACGCACGCCGTCACCGGCCGCAAGCACCTCTACGTCAACCGGATCTTCGCCGACCGCATCCACGGCTTGGATCTCGGGGAGGGCCGGGCGCTGATCGACCGGTTGTGCCGGACGGCCGACGCTCCCGAGCATCAGGTTCGGCTGCGGTGGGAGCCCGACACCGTCGCGTTCTGGGACAACCGCGCCGTCCAGCACTATGCCGCCAGCGACTACTGGCCCCAGGTGCGCATCATGGAACGCGCCTCCATCGTCGGCCCCCGTCCCACACGTTGACCGAAATGGCAGTCGACCACAGCCGGTCCGGGACACCGCACGACTCCGCGCGAGTACGGTCAGCCGCCGGGGTGCTCGGGCAGGCCGTTATCGCGCGTGGCGGCGTTCGGCACCTCGTCGACGCCGTCACGCCGGTCGCGGTATTCCTGTTCGGATATCAACTGTTCGGGACCGGTCCGGCGGTCGCGGCCACGGTGATCACGGCGTCCCTGCTCGCCGGATGGCGGTGGCGGCGCGGTGATTCACCGAAAGTCGTTACGGCCGCTCTGATTGCTGTCACCGCCTATTCGGCGCTGGTGCTGTTCACCGGTGAAGGTCGTGCCTTCTTCCTACCCGAGATCGTCGGCTGTGCGGTCTCGGCGGTCGCATTCGGTGCCACCCTCATCCGGGGTCGTCCGTTGAGTCTGCTTGTGTGCCAACGCATCCGGATCGAACCTGCGGATGTCGATCAGTCCCGGATCCGGCAGCACAGACGCCTGACCGCGGCCTGGGCCGTGATGTGGGCGCTCCATGTGCTGATACTTCTGCCGCTGTATGCCGCCGATCAGATCACGGCCCTGGCGGTGGTAACCATGCTGCTCGGCAAACCCTCGGTACTCATCGCCGTTGCCGCTTCATGGTTGTGGGTCCGCAAGCGATAACCGACGGCAGCATGCATGCCCGCGCCAGTGCTGCCGTTCGCGACCACCTGGTAGTCACAGCCCGGCCCGAACCCATTGCTGAGCCCACCCCCGCACCCCGATCTCGGCCGCTGCTCCGCAGCCGTAACTTGTTCTCGCCTGGGGAGTCTCGCCGCTGTCGCGTCCCACGCGGGGCCCGGAGAGGGTTCGCCCCGGGCCCCGGGACGTGGCTCGCCTACCAGAGGCCGCTTCATCCGAATCGAGTGGGGCAAATATCGGGCGACTCGATAGTTCTTGGCTGCTGTCCTCAACGGAATCGCGGTCGCTGCACGATACGCTCGCCGCCATGACGACGATCACACCTGCGATGTTTGCGGATGACGATGTGCGGCCGGCCCCGTCGCGCGGGGCGCGGCACATCATGAGGCGGTTGATTTCGTTCAGACCGCGTCCAGCACATGCGTCGCTAGTCGTGACGGGAGTCGTGGCCGTCAAGTCTTTTCAAATGTCTTTCGATGCCCTGCACGATCTCTCGATACGGAATCTGGTCGCGCCCGAACTCGCCTCGAATGTGCCGATCGCCATCGACGGCTTGGTGATCGGTTCCATCATCGCCACCGCTTCGTTCCGGAAATGGAGCATGGGCTGGTGGTATGCGACCGTGTTGTTCGCTCTCTCGACGCTGGTCTCGGTTTCCGGGAATATTCAGTACGCCCACGAGATCGGTGGCGGCGTTGTGGCGATGGCGATTTACGCTGGTATGCCGCTGACGATGTTGTTCGCGGTGCATCTCACCTTGATGATCTGGGAACGCGGCAGGCAGATCGCGGCCGAATGTGCCGCCGCGGCCTCCGAAGCCGAGGAGTTGGAGCGGGTCACCGAACCCCTCGAAGTGGGACAGCCTAAGCTCTACCCGCTCGAGACCATTCCGTCCGGGCTCACCGGACGGCAGACCATCGGGGTCGGATCGCAGGACCGGCCCACTTCGCTGGACGCTATCGAACGACCCAAGATCGCTACGACCGCCGTACACATCTAACGACGCACGCTGCTCGACCAACCTCAGTCACCCTCGAACCTCTCTATGGAGCACATAATGGCGACGACCGTGTGGCAAGACCAAGGCGTAGACCAGTTTCGGGAAATCGCGGGCCGATTGGCTTCGATCATCCAGAGCAGTCTGGATCGCTCGGGGGCGATGACACAGTTCACCGACGCGATCGGCAATGCCGACGCATTCACCGATCTGATGATCGAATACTCCGGACGCTGGTTCAGCGAGACCGGCGGTCGCTCGACCCTGATGGGACCGGAACTGTTCTGGATGCTGTCCGAGCCCGGACCGCGTCGCGCCGCCTTGTCCGGAATGCGTGGCCATGAATCAACTTCCGAATCCGACATCAGTGCCGGACAGCGCGGCCGCAAATTGTTGTTGATCTGTGTTTTCGAAGCGCTCGCCCAGAGCCAATGGCTGCCCGAGGGTATTGCAGAGCATTCATTGGTCAATGGAATAGGCTGACCCGCCGCCGAACTCGGCCCACCCGGCGATGTTCCGTCGACGGAATATTTCCGGGCGGGGCCCGGCAAAGAACCAGCATCAGCCACCCGCAGTGTGGCCGCCGGGCTCTGCGGGAGTACGTAGTATCGGGAGATGTCCGACCCCGAGTACAGTTCGGCGCATATCCGAGTGCTCGAACTCGATGAGGCCGTTCGCTCGCGACCTGGGATGTACTTCGGATTGGGGCGAGGGAATCCTGATCTTCCGACTCGGGTCCTGGCCGCAGTGCTGGCCCATGCGCTTCATCCTGCAACCAAACTTGCTCCTACGCACTCGCCCTCCGTGTACGCCGAGGTCTTCGATGATCTCGCCTTCTCGGTGACGGACGATCAAGCGAGTCCTTTCGACGGTGGGACTCCGCAGCCGGGGGTGTTCGGTTCGCTCCTGGGAACCGATCGGTGGTTGTGGGCCGCCGCGGCCGCGGTGAGTTCATGTGCCGTAGTCGAGGTGTGGCGGGAGGGGCGAGGGTTTCGTCGAACTCTCGCTGCGCTTCGTCCGAGTGGGCCGCGGGAAGTGTTCGATGCCCCTCCCGGACGCGGGACGAAGGTGACATTTCATCTGTGCCCGAGTTACTTCGGCGAGGCGGCGGCTATCTCGCGTGACTTGACCGACCTGGATCTGCACGGCCGAGATTGTGCGGTTCCGCCGGGACCGGGGTGGGTCACCCTCTTGGATCTTCGACGCGGCCCGGAATCGAGCCCGATCGAGTACACCTGACCGGTCGCGTTGTCGGTATGGCGCGGAAGCTTGACGGCGGGTGCTAAGCACTCGCCGGGCGGCGGTCATTCCGTGCGGAGCACGACAATTCCGGGGACCGTGCGCACGTAGTCGCGGAAGGGGGAGTCGACCACCTTGTTGTTGGCGGTGAGGGAGGAGGCATTGCGGAATACCGGACCCGACGGGGTTGTCGCGAAGATTCCGACGTGGGTGACGTCCAGGCCGGGGAGGTCGGCGTACGCGGCGACGTAGTCTCCGTTGCGGAGTCGACCGATGACGGCCTCGTCCACGTACCCGCTGGGGATGTAGGTGATGCCGCGCTGAACCACCGGCAGGCCCGGCAGGTAGTTTCCGCCGTCGCCCTTGGCGTTCAGATCCTTCGTCACCGTGACCGCCCGGGGGCTCACGGCGGCGGTGACGTCACGGGCGCTGATCGGCGAGGTATTCGCCCAATCGGTGAAGAAGTGCCTGCGCTGGAGGAAATCGACGCGGCCGTCGACATATCGCGTCCGGATCAGGTTCCGCACGAACTGCGCGCGATCGGCGGATTCGCTCAGTGCAGCCACGTAGTCGAGGTAGGTGAAGCAGTCCACCCGCCGGAAGTCGATGACCAGTTGCTCGGGTTGGGTGGCCGAGCCGACCAGCATATTCGCGCCATACGGTGTGCCGAGGAACTGTCGGGAGAGCAACTCGACGAGGTCGGCCTTGCGCTGGCCGCCGGACCCCGCCCGTACCGCAAGCAACTCATCGATCTTCCGCCCGGTGACATCGTCGATACTCGCTGCGGTTGCCCAATCCGTGCCACTCGGTTCGGCAACCGCGGCGGGCAACGCCAGCGTGAGGCAACCGACCACCGCGAGCACAACGGACACGAGTTGAGCGATGGTGCGCAAGGTACCTCCAGCGGTTTCGCCGACTGCCGCAACAGTCCGGATCTGCCTGGCCCAGGCTATAGGGTGCCAGGAGCGACATGGTGTGAGCGGACATTCTTCGTGACTTTTCGCAGGATTCCGGCGATCCGAGTCGAATAATGTCCGCGCAGACCGGTGGAACGGCCACGACCATGCGGCCCCGACAGGTTTCGGCCCGATCGCCGGGGACCCGCCGGTCCACGTGACGGCTGATCAGGCAACTCGGGCAGTGGTTGCGCCTGCCGTGATCGGGCGCGAGCCTGCTCACGGCCGAGCCGCAGCGGAAAGTATCGGTGCGCAGTGCCGGGCTGGCACCGTGCTGGGTAGCGATGTTGTCGGACACCCGGGTTCCTCACTCCTGAGCCGTGTACCAGAGCAGCGGGAACAGGCCGAGCGCGCCTCGAAAGTTCTAGTGGCGTGTGGCTTTACAAGTCTGAGGCGCCCTCGGCGCGGGCCCGGGTCATAGACATCCTTGCCGCCGGTGCGACCGCCAGGCCGACCTCTCGCCGCGCGTGATCGCGCGGCGGCAACGCCAACAGCGCCACCGCCCGATCTCCACCGAATGTCCGCGCGGTGCCGGATACGACGGTGCCGCCGGACCCGGAAGAGGGATCCAGCGGCGCCTATTCGGTCCGCGCGACCGCGTCGGCGGACGTCGTCCGATTACAGACCCTGACCCAGGAGTCCCCCGAAGGCGCCGAGTACGAGGGCTGCGACAAGCGCGACCGGATCGCCGCGGAGCATTCCGTCGCGCAGCCAATTGCCAACCTGAGCGGCCATATCGTTCGAGCCCATCACTTCCCCATTTCCGTTGTGTGCCTGCGGTTATATCCGCCGGTCAGGTCGGCGGAGCATCTACGCCAACGTGGCGGATCGTCGTGGGGTGTCCTCGACTCCGATGCGATACGAACCTACCCGTCTGCGAAATGAGCTGCGCCGAGCGAGCTCTCAGCCCTGGGCAGTGGGTACCACAATCAGCTCCGCCACGTTCACCCGCCGCGGTGCCGCGACGGCGTAGGCGACAGCGTCGGCGATATCCTCGGGGGTGAGGATTTCCATCTGGGTGCGCCACTCGGCGAGTCCGGCCCGTTGTTGCTGATCGCGCATGCCATCCCCCAGTTCGGTACCGACGAATCCGGGTTCGATGTTCTTCACCCGGACACCGCGCGGGCCGAATTCGGCCCGCATATTGCGGGTGAGGTGGGCGACCGCGGCCTTGGTGGCGGTGTAGACGGCGTAGTTGGGGAATACCGTGTGGCCACCGATGGAGCCGACGTGCACCAGGTCGGCAGGTCGATGCGCGTCGGCGGCGGCGAGCAGGTCGTCGATGAAAGCGCGTCCGGTGTAGAGCAATCCGTTGATATTGGTGTGCACCATCTGATCCCACTCATCGGCTTCCGCCGATTCGAAGGGCGCCGCGAGCATGACGCCCGCGTTGGCGACGACGAGATCGACAGGGCCGAGCTCGGCCCGGACGGCCGCCGCGGCATCGCGGACCGACTGGCGATCGGTCACATCGGTCGGGACGGCTATTGCGCCGATTTCAACGGCGAGCTCGTCGAGCCGGTCCTTGCGGCGGCCGAGTACGGCCACCCGCGCGCCGTCGGCGGCGAACTTGCGCGCGGTGGCCGCGCCGATTCCACTGGTTGCTCCGGTGACGACCGCGATGCGGCCTTCGAGGTTCTGTGTCATGACCACCACGTTGTTGCCCGGCGCGCCCGGCTGCCAGGTCGCGGACTTCCTGGTAGTGCGAGGGCCACCCAGGCCCGGCGGCGCTGGCTTACGCTCGATTGATGGACTCCGATAATCGACTGGGTTCCTTCCTGCGGGCGCGGCGTGAACTCGCCCGCCCGGAGGATTTCGGCATACCCGCCGGTGGCCAGCGCCGCGTGGCCGGGCTGCGCCGCGAGGAGGTGGCGCTGCTGGCGGGGGTGAGCGCCGACTACTATGTGCGGCTCGAGCAGGGACGCGACAAGCATCCGTCGGAACAGGTGATCGCGGCCTTGGCCCGGGTGTTCGACCTCGATGCGGAGGGCACCGCGCATCTGCGGGAGTTGGCGCGGCCGGTCCTGCGGCGCAAGCGCGCGCCGCGCCGACCCGAGCGGGTCAGCCCCGGCTTGCTGCGGCTGATGGACACGTGGACCACCACGCCGGTCCTGGTCATGGGTCGGTATCTGGACGTGCTGGCGGCGAACCCCCTGGCAGCGGCGGTCAATTCCTGCTCGGTGCCGGGTGTCAACCAGCTGCGGATGATGTTCCTCGATCCGGAGGCGTGCAATATCTACGCGGATTGGCCGACGGTCGCGGCGGAGACCGTGGCCAGCTTGCGCGCGACCGCGGGTGACGATCTCGACGACCCGCGCCTGACGGAACTCGTCGGCGAATTGTCTTTGAAGAGTGCGGAATTCCGCCGCCTGTGGGCCAGGCACGATGTGCGCGTCAAAACCGCGGGGGTCAAGCGCTTCATCAACCCGATGGTCGGTGCGTTGACGCTGTCGTATGAAATCTTCACCGTCAACGATGCCCAGGGCCAGATCCTCGTCGCCTACCACGCCGAACCCGGTTCCAGCTCGGAACACGCACTCGGCCTCCTGGGCAGTATGGTCGCCGGATCGGAAACGGGCAGAAGAGATCTCGACGGCCGCGCCACGGCCGAACCGACGGTGGCGCCCGGATCCGCGCCGACGTCGATGTAGTCGTCCCCGGCCGAGTCCGCGGACACTCGCGACCGATTCCGTTTGACGTCCGTTCACTTGCGCGTAACCATGAATCATCGACAACGACGAGCCCCGCCCACCCGGTGGGACTCTCCGTTCGGATGACAACGAGGGACGAGTGCGGGACCGATCCGACGTAGAACAGGCGCGGGTGTTCTACGACCTGCTCATGGCGGAGGCCGAAACACTCGCGGCCGGTATCCGCGCCAACGGCATGACCAGCCGCGGAACTCCCCGGGCCAGCACCGAATCGCTGCTGTTGCAACGCGAACTGCGGGAGGTGCGCCGCTGCCTGGACAACCTTCGCGAGAGCTTCCCCGAACTCGAGCGCGGCGCGGCCGACTCCCCGGGCGCCGGTCGCGGGATGGGCTGAATCCCGCCACGGAACCTGTTGTCATGTTCGAACTTCGGGCTTTCGGTAAGTTGACTGCTTGTGCGTAGTTCGCGGCCGCAGAATTTTTCACGCACGGGGCCAACGTTTTTCGTTCTTGCAGTCGGTGCCGTTGTCTCGCTGACCCTGCTGTTCGTCACGGTCGATCCGTGGCTGGACAAGTCGGGCATCCTGGTCGGCGGTCTGGACGTACACGTCTACCGGGACGGGGCGTGGCGGATTCTGCACGGACGCCCGCTCTATGCCGAGCCGACCTTCTACGGGCTGCTGTACACCTATACCCCGTTCTCCGCCTTGGCTTTCATCCCGATCGACTGGGTGCCCTGGTCGGCCGTCACCAATACCTGGTTGGCAGTCAATATCTGCGTACTCGTCGGCTGCGTGCTCATGAGCTGGCGGATACTCGGCTACCGGCTCGGACCCCGGCTGCTGGGTATCAGCGTGCTGCTCGCCCTCACCTGCGTCTTCCTCGAACCGGTGCGGACCACCCTGTACTACGGGCAGATCAATCTGGTGCTGATGTTGCTGGCGCTCTGGGACTGGTCGCGTGCCGACAGCGGTCGGATGCGGGGGCTCGGCGTCGGCCTGGCAGCGGGGATCAAGCTGGTCCCCAGCTATTTCATCGTGCAATTCCTCGCACTGCGCCAGTGGCGTTCCGCGGTCACCGCCTCGGCGGTGTTCCTCTCGACGGTGGTCGTCAGCGCGGTCGTGCTGCCCGCGGATTCCCGGCAGTACTGGACGTCGATATTCTTCCAATCCAATCGGATTGCGGTGGATACCCATCCGGCCAACCAATCCCTGCGCGGCGCGATGGCGCATCTGATCGGGCATCCGGCGCCGGTGTGGTTGTGGCTGGTGCTGGCCTGCGCGGTCGCGGGCGCGAGCCTGATGATCACGGTGGGTCTGTACCGGTGTGGGGAACGGCTGCTCGCGGTGACCCTCGCCGGACTCACCGCCTGTGTGATCTCGCCGTATTCGTGGGGGCATCACTGGGTGTGGTTCGTGCCGCTGCTGGTCTATCTGGTGCACCGGGCGCAGTCGCGGCCGCGCTGGTGGGCCGGCGCGGTCGCGCTCTATGTCGCGAGTTGCGCCTGGGCCTATCACTGGAGCGACACCTGGGTGTCCATCGGGGTATTCCTCTTGCCGCCGTCGTGGCCGATCGCCCCGATCCTGATGAATATCTACATCATCGCCTACTTCGCCGTACTTGTCGGCTCGGGCGTCCTGCTCGCGCGTCGCGGTCACGCCGATTCGGGTGCGCTCCCGGATCGGGTCTGCGAATCGCCGTCGCTGCCCGCACCGGAGCGCAGCCCCCATCAGCCGGTGGAATGAGGCTGGGGCGACTCGGGGGCGAGGTGTGGGTGCCACGCCAGGCGGCACCGGTCGGACCGTCTGCCGCCCGCAGGCGAGCTGGTGCTGCCGCGATCGCGGTCAGACGGTGGTGGCCACCAGCGATTGTTCGGGTGCGCCCGCGGTCGGCTCGCCGGAGGCCGGGTCCGGACCGCGCCTGCGCTGGCGCTGATATGCCCAGTGCAGTAGGCCGATTCCGGCCAGGCCCGCCGAGGCGCCCGCGATGCTGATCTCCCAGCCGGGTGGACGCCAGGTGAGGATCAGTTCGGCGTTGTCGGTGCCTGCCGGGATATCGACCGCGATGAAGGTTTTCGCGACCGTGGTGAATGGGATCTCATTGCCGTTCAGGGTGATTCGATGACCCGGCCAGCTGAGCCGGGACAGTACGACGCGGCCGCCGTTGGGCGAGGTGACGCGGGCGTTGCTCGTAAAACTGTTCTGCAACGTCGCTGTCGCCGCTACTCCCTCGGTGTCGGCGATGATTCCGTTGCGGGTGGAGAGCAGACCGTCGACGCGCTCCAGCACCCGGATGTAGCGTTCATGGCCCGGGTAATCCACCCAGTGCCAGCCCGCGGGCGCGGGATGGTCGCGCACATCGGGGTATTGGGCCCGGTGCAGCACCACCCGATCGACCTTCATGAGGTCGACAATCGTCCGGCCGGTGGATGATTCGGGGGCGAAGGCGCGGCGGAAGGCATCCGGGCAGGTGCTGCCGTCCCAAGCCATGCAGAGCAGGCCCGCGAAGGCGGCATGCCCGATGGGGGTGTAGCCGTTGACGTATTCGAGCCCGAGGTTCTTGGCGTAGTTGCCGATCGCCAATGATCCGTAGGCGCCGGCTAGGTTCTTGTCCTCCGGCAGCAACAGCGCGCGATCCGCGAGTTGCAGTGTGCGGCCGTTGAAGTCGGGGAAGGCCGCCGTCATCGCCGAACGACGCTCCGGGAAGTTATAGGACATCGGGGTCGTCGGCGCGGCCTGGACCTGGGTGAAGGCGATCGGGAACATCGCCACGATGATCAGCGCGCAGGCCACCGCGGTACCCCGGTGGCGGGCCAGCCACACCACCGCGGCCCCGAGTGCGCCGACCACCGCGACCGCGATCAGATGCCGGACGACGAGTTCGGGCGCCGCCGAGAACGAGCGTATGAACAGCAATCCGATCAATACCGCCGCGGCGATGGCGCGCCGCCGCGCGGATGCGAACATCCCGTATCGGCTGAGCAGCAGACATACCAGGACGAGCAGGGCGATGGCCAGCATCGGCAACACCCGGGCCGGCCAGCGCAGCGGACCGATCGCGCCGGGCCCCGCGGTCCACATCAGCATCGCCCCCGCGAAGATTCCCACACCGCTGAATTCACGCACCGAACGCCCGGCCGCCCGCCAGTCGATGAACGCTAGCGCCGGAATGAGGAACCACGCGATATAGACCATCGGCAGCGGCTGGACGTGCCCCCACCAGGCCGTGAACGCGGGCGTGGTGCTCGGCAGGCTGGCGTTGAGCGACTCCGACCACGGTACCGTCAGGAACGGATCGTTGTGGATCCGGGCATTGCCGCGCCAGGTCACCTGGGAGGACAGGATGCCGGGCAGGTTGGCGATCAATGCCGCGAGCACGGCGCAACCGGAGGCGAGCAGTAGTCGCAGCGTTGGAGCCCACCGGCGCTGATAGACGAATTCACCCGCGGCGACCGCGGCGATCATCAACCCGGATTCGACTGCGGGGAAAGCGTATTGGACGGTCAGCGCCAGATAGAGGAATACGAAGACCGGAATCGGGCCGCTGCGTCCGCGCGCGTAGAGCACCGCCGAGGCCCAGGCGTTCACCAGCCACGCGGTGGCGGTGTGCGAGGTCATCCAGCTGGCCTGGTCGAAGAACAGGAACCACCCGCTCAGTGGGAATCCGACGCCGGCTACCGCGGCCCATCGGGCGCGTGCGCCGTAGGCCAGGCAGATCCGGTAGACCCCGAGCCCGGCGATGATCGAGAAGATCAGCTTTACCACCGTCGCGTACACCGCGAGGTTGTCCATCGACGGCGCGAGCAGATGGATCAGCAGTTGGGGCGGGTTGTACAGCCCGGCCTCTTCCAGGGAGTAATTTCCCGCCATCCATTCCCAGGGCACCAGCGCGGGGAAGCGGCCTGCCCGCATCTCGTTTCCGAGCATCACCCACATGGGGGCGTACTGGGCCTCGGTGTCGTCGGTGTAATAGTGGCGAGCATCGGCCAGCAGGACTGCCAGATATCCGGCGACCACTCCGAATGCGGTGACCGCCCCCCAGATATATCTGTCTCGTCGCGATTCGATTGCCACGCTTGTGCTCACGAAGCCGGGAGCGTAGGCGAATCGGGTAATCAGGACAAGACCGGATGATTGCACGATGGTGAAACACTGCGCTGCGGCCCGGTGCGCCGGAACAGGCATGGGTGGACAGTGTGCCGCTGATCACCGTATTCGCGGAGGGCGCGCAGGCCCGCGGTCCCGACTGCCACTGACACCGGCTCGGCTCGCGCCGATATGGGAAAAGCGCTGCGCGGCATTATTGTTCGGATCTATCGTGGGTGTCGGTACGGCCGTCGCGTTCGGCATGTGGGTTCGCACCACACACCGGGGCGTCGGTGCCGAGCGCGGTCATCGATGCCGATGGGATGTCGACGCCGAGTCGTGCCGCATGCAGCGGACGTTCTCATGTCGTGCTCGGTGGCGGCGGATTCGGAATGCGACCGACCGGGTCACCGATCGCCGTCATACGTCACCCACTCGAGGGCAGTGCGGCCCCGGGCGTCGTCCATCGATGACCCGACCGCGGGGCCGCGGGTATTGCCGGAAGCCTGGAATCCGGCGCATTCGCCGCCACGCCGAGTCCCCATGCGCGCAACCGATTGGCAACTGGGCGATAAGCGTCACACCAGCGGTTATTGTGTACAACTGAGTTGCTCGCTACCGTTTTAGGTGGAGGTGCGACACATGACGCAGCGTGAGATGGCGCAGGGCGAGGAGCTCCAGCTCGACAAGCAGGTGTGCTTTGCGCTGTACGCCGCCTCCCGCGCGGTGACCCGGCTCTACCGACCGCTGCTCGACGAACTCGGCCTGACCTATCCGCAGTACCTGGTGATGCTGGTGCTGTGGGATCGGGGGGCGGTGGCGGTGAAGGATCTCGGCGCGGCCTTGGAATTGGATTCGGGCACCCTGTCGCCATTGCTCAAGCGGCTCGAGGCGAACGGCCTGCTGACCCGCAGCCGATCGATCGAGGACGAGCGTTCGGTGCAGGTGCAGCTCACCGCCGCCGGGACGGCACTGCGCGAGCGCGCCCGCGGCATCCCGCGACAGCTCGCCTGCGCGATCGGGTTGGAACCAGCCGATCTCGAGGAGTTCCGGGTGCAGCTGCGTGCGGTGACCGCCGTCATCGAGGATGCGCAGTTGACCCTGGACGACTCCCCGCTCTGTCACTGAAGCCGCGATGCTCGCGCCCGACTGAGACAGTCGTGGCTCGGCGATGTCCGCCTGCTAGCGTGCGAGTATGCAGGACAGTGTGACAGTTCGGATGGCCGCGCCCGCCCAGAAGATCTGGGAACTCGTCAGCGATATCACCAATACCGGGCGGTTCAGTCCCGAAACCTTCGATGCCGAATGGATCGGCGGGGCAACCGGACCCGCGGTCGGCGCGAAGTTCCGCGGGCACGTCAACCGCAACGGCTGGGGCCTGAAGTATTGGACGGTCTGTCGGGTCGTCGCCAGTGAGCCGGGCCGCGAATTCGCCTTCACCGTGCTCGGTCCCGGCGGGATCGACGTCAATACGTGGCGCTACCGCCTGGAGCCCGTCGAGGGCGGCACCGATGTCACCGAGTCGTTCGAGCTGGCCAGGATCCTGCCCCTGCGGCTGTACTGGATGATGGCCGGACGGATGCGTGGCAAGACGAATCGCGAGGGTATGCGCGAAACCCTGCACCGCATCAAGGCATTCGTCGAATAGCCCTCAGCAGGCCTGACGCGGGTCGGTGAGTCGGTGCGTCAGAAGGAAATCCATCATCCGGCGCTGCAATGCGAGTCCCGACGGTGACTGCATGAGCTGCCCGCCGCCGATGTGGTCCGGTCCGATGGGCGTGACGAATTGCGCCAGCTCACAGCCGCTTCCGGTGTAGTGCTCGATTGTCGAGGGAACCGGATCCGCGGTGGTGGTGACCGTCGTCGGGGTGTCGGCGAGGATGAGGTTGCCCGCCCGCCGATCGGCGCCGAGCCATTGCAGTATATTGGCGCGGCCGATCGGGTAGAGGCTGGTCTGATCGGCGAGGTCCTGGAGGAAGAAGGCCGGGACCGGGCGGGCCCGCGAGCCCATCGACGCGACGATGGTGGCGCCGGTGAGATCCACGCCGAGCGGCCGCAGGCTCATGCCGTGCGGTCCGCCCGCCATCGGGGCGATGGCGGCGTACAGATCCGGATACGTGGCCGCCATGACGGTGCTCATACCGCCGCCCGCCGAGTAGCCGCCGACGTAGACGCGGGCGCGGTCGATCCCGAACTCCTCGATCAGGGTTTCGGTGATGCCCGCGATGATCGAGGGCTCACCGGCTTCGCGCTCCTGGTCGGCGGGGTCGAACCAGTTCCAGCACCAGCGCTCGTTGGCTTCCCCGGTCTGGATCGGATACGCGAGGACGAAACCCAGCTCGTCGGCGATCCTGGTCAGCGAGAAGCGGTTATCGGCCAGTTGCGCCTCGGGGTCGGTGCAGCCGTGCAGGTAGATCATCAGGGGTTTACCCGCCGTGTCACCCGGCGGTACGTGCAGGTAGTAGCTGCGGGTGCCCGCCGCATTGGTGTAGCCGCGCTGGGTGATATCGGCCGCGTGCGCGCGCGGACCGCCGAGCGCGGTCAGGCCCGAGGCCATCAGCAATACGGCGACCATGGCCGCCAGCCGATTCCGAGAGATGACGCGCTCGATCAACTGCACTCCCCACACGAAACTCGCGACTTGCACCTCAGAGGCTAACCCCGGCTATAGCCGATTCGGTGACCGCCATCGCGGGCTGCTGGAATCTGCGAGTTCGATCCGCAGCGGCGTGCCGTCCCATCCGCTGCTGCCGCGCACCCGGCGCAGGTCATCGACACGCCGAACCCGACGAGGGGCGTGCGGTCACACGGGTACATTCCAGAAGCTCACTGGTGTGGGGTGACCGCACGATTCCGGAAGCCGTGCGGAGGTCGCCTCGGCAAGGATCGCAATAGTCGCAGCCCGCGACTCACGACGGCGGATAAGGACGGACCGTGGCAACTGCGGTGATCGGTGTGGTGGGTGTGTGTTTTCTGGTGATGGGGCTGTACGGGCTCGTGGCCCCGGCGGCGCTGGCCCGGCCGTTCGGCATCCCGATCGAGACGCCGGAGAGCCGGTCGGAGATCCGGGCGGTCTATGGCGGTTTCGGTGTCGCAATCGCCGGGCTGCTCGCGGCGGCCGCATTCGATGTCGGCGGGATCCGGACGGGGGCGGTGATCGCGGTCGCGGCGGCGTTGGCCGGGATGGCATTCGGCCGGGTGGTGTCGCGGATGGTCGATCGGGCCGTGCCGTTCTATCCCATCTGGTTCTACTTCGGCATCGAACTCGTGGCCGCCGGATTGCTTTGGGCCGCCGCCTGATTCGGGTACAGCGCGCGCACGGTCTGCCCCGGTTCCCGACCTGCCTCATCCGGCCTGTCCTCGCCGCGACGCCGCCGGGGCCGATCGAATAGCCGTGCGCTGACACGCGGGGCCGATCGTGCTGTGCGTTGGTGGAGCGCCGGTGTCGTCGCGACCTCACGGTTCCGTATGACCAGCTCGCGTGGCCGGGCGGAGAGCTGGATCGCCGCGCGCCATCGATAGCCGTGAATTTGCGCGAATGTCAACGTCGTTGACGCCGCCATACGGTCGAGACGGCGCTCCGGCGGATATCGATCACACCCGCCACGGCTGCGTAACCCCCCTTTACGGACATCTGTCCAGTTCAGCGCCGGTATCGACCCGAACCGCGACGCGGACATGTGATCGTTTACACCCGGACCGTGTTGGTAGCATGGCCTTTCTAGCCGACCGGATGCGGGCGCCGCCCCCGGATGCACCTCGAAAGAGTCTCTTCATGCAGTTTGAAATCGTCGAGCGGGACGAAACGTGGGTGGCCGGGCTACCGGTGCGCAGCCCGAAACGTGCGCTCGGGGAGCTGCGTGACCGCGACCTCGAGGCGGCTTGGGCCGCGGTGCTACATCAGGAGCTCGGCGGTCCGCTGGCCAGTGCGTATACCGACTACAGCGGTGAACTCGGCACCTATAACACTCAGATCGTCGGATATCAGTGCGCCTCCTTCGGGGATGTCACCCGCGGCCATCTGGTCGCGCGACTGCGGGGTGGCACCTATGCCCGGTTCTCTTCGGTCGGTAACTTTCCGCAGGTGATGACCGACCTGTGGACGCAGATCGCGTATGCCGAGGAGCACAACCAGATCAAGCGCACCTACACGGGCGATTTCGAGTGTTATCCGCACGCCTACAAGATCGATCTCTACCTGGCGGTCGATCCGCGATGACCTATGCGATCGTCGTCCGCAACGAAGCGATCTACGGCGGGCTGGTTGTCCCGCGGGTGCGTCCGAGCTTCAAGGTCAGCAATAGCGATCTGATCGAGTTCCTCAAGGATCGACTGCGCGATCGGGCGGAAGTCAACCAGCCCATGTACACGGTGTATGTGCCGGATCCGGCCGGGAACTACAACGCGATGGTCTGCTTCGAGTACGCGGCCGCCGAGGCGGTTCCGGTCGGCGACATCCTGGTTCGGGTGCCCAAGGGGGTCTACGCCAGGTTCGCGCCGAACGGCGACTATCACGACCCGGTCGAGGATGTCTGGGCGCAGGTCGACGATGCGACCGCCTCGGCCGAGATAACCCGTGCGTACCGTGAAGAAATCGAGATCTGGCGGGGGCCGGAGTCCGTCGAACTCTTCATCTCCATCCTGGTCTAATTGCCAGCAAATAGCTGCGAAGGAACCAACTGGTCTCCACGCTGTTGTGGGGGCTTGATGTGATCGGTCTGACCTGCAGGAATTTCCGGTCCGTCACTTTGTTTCCGGGAGATTAGCCGGACGTCTGGTCAATTCCTGTCGGATGGCGGATACTGCCCTAGGCAATCTTGCTCCGCATGCGGGTGGTGGGGTGGGTTCGCTGGATGGGGCTTGACAACCGTGCGTGGGTGCGGAGCTACGGAGTAGGAATACCAATGACTGTCGAAGCGATTGCAGTCGTTCCGGATGATTCCCTCGTCGGGGGGATCCTGCGATACCGGGACCGGCAATCCGGGTGCACATTCTTTGTGGCCGCCCCCGCTGCTCAGCCGGCACTGTGGGAGCGGTATCTGCATGGTGCGCTGGATGTTTATCGCCACTTCGAGGTGGAATCCGCACTGGAGTTCGACCGGATCAGGGACGGCCGTTCGACCGCACTGTTCTTTCTCGGTTTCGACCCCTCCGGCGCGGCCGTGGCCGGCGTGCGCATGCAGGGCAGATACGCCGACGTCGATCAGGTGCACGGGGTGACCGATTGGGCCGGGCATCCGGGCGCCGACGATCTGCGACGAATGGTCGCCGACCGCGTTCCCGACGGTGTGATCGAGGCCAAAGGCGCCTGGGTTGCGCGCGATTCGGAGCATCGCTCGGAGTTGAGCGCCGCGATATCCCGCACCGTGCTGCACGCCGCGCGGCTACTCGACGCCCGCTACGGTTTCGCCACCGTCGCCACCTTCACGGTCGCGCGGCACCGGGCCAGCGGAGCCGTGATCGCCGAACACATCCCGGCGGCGCCGTATCCGGACGAGCGCTACCGCACTGTCCCGATCTGGTGGGATATTCGGGCATATCAGGCAATTGCCGACCCATTGCAATATCGCCGGATTCGTGCCGAACAGCACGAACTCGGGCTGGCGGACCTCCCCACCGCGGATGTGCGCGGCGCCGCCGGGCCGGAACCGGAGGGTCGGCTCAAACATGGGCGGTGACCAGCGCCGGGTGGCGGAATATCGGCCGCTGATCCTCGACGAGGCCGATCCGGAAGACGCCCGAACTCTCGCCGAATTGCGCGCGCGGCCGCACACCGAATGCTCCGATCTCCGAGGGCTGCTGCGTACCGAGTTCGACCGGATAAAGGCAGGCGAGATTTCCGCGCAGGCGGCGGAATCGGATCGGTGGATCTACTACCCATGGCGTCGCGCCCTGGTCGGGCTGCCGGGGCCGCATATTTTCCGCAGCGTCCGGCTGGACCGTAATCGCAACAAGCTGACGCGGGCGGAACAGGATCGTTTGCGTGAGTTGACGATCGGTGTCGTCGGACAGAGCGCGGGACACGCCGTCGCCTATCTGCTTGCGCTGGAGGGCATCGGGGGCAGGCTTCGACTGGCAGACCTGGACGACATCGAGCTGTCGAATCTGAATCGGGTGCCGGGCACGGTCTTCGATATCGGCGTGAACAAGGCGGTCGTCACGGCACGCAAGATTGCCGAACTCGATCCCTATCTGCCGGTGGAAATCTTCGAAACGGGTGTCGACGCCGATTCGGTCGACGAGTTCCTCGCCGGACTATCGATTGTTGTCGAGGAATGTGATTCGCTCGATATCAAACTCGAGATCCGCGAGGCCGCGGGCAGGCATGCGATACCGCTGCTGATGGAGACCAGCGACCGCGGTCTGCTCGATGTGGAGCGCTTCGACCTGGAGCCGGACCGGCCGCCGTTCCACGGTCTGCTCGGCGCACTGCGCGCGGCGGATCTGCGCGGCCTGTCGCCGCAGGAGAAGGCGCCGTTCGTGGTGCGATTGTTCGGCGCGAAGGCGCTGTCGGCGCGGTTGGCCGCCAGTATGGTCGAGGTCGGCGAGACGGTGACGAGCTGGCCGCAGCTCGGTAGCGACGTAATGCACGGCGCGGCAAGCGTTGTCGCGGCCGCGCGGCGGATCGGGCTCGGCCTCGAGCTACCGTCCGGCCGGATCCGCATCGATATGGACCGACACCTCGACGAACTGGCCGAGCCCGCTCCGGTCGGCGAGCTGATCTGGGAAGACGAGCCGGAGCCCGTCCCCGCCACCGACGCGATCGGCAAGATCCTGGAGGCCGCGCAGCGCGCACCATCCGGCGGCAACACCCAGCCCTGGCGACTGCGGGCCGACGCCGAGGTGATTCGGGTCGAGCTCGCACCGGAGCACTCGTCCGCGATCGATATCGGCTATCGCGGCAGTGCGGTCGCGCTGGGTGCGGCGCTGTACAACGCGCGGGCGGCCGCCGCCGCATCCGGCCTGCTCGGCGCCCACGAGTTCATCGAGCCCGCGGACCGCTCCACCCCGTTGGAGGGAGTGCTGCGGCTGGGCGAAGCCGCCGATCCCGGGCCTGCCGCCGACTATCCGGCCGTGCTCACCAGGGAAACCAACCGTGGCCTCGGCAGCGGCGCTCCGCTGGCGTCCGGCGCCGTGCCGTCACTGGCCGCGGTGGCCGCCGCATCGGGCGCCCGGCTGTACGCACTCACCGATCCCGGTGCCATGGCCAGGGCCGCCGATCTACTCGGTGAATCCGATCGGGTGCGGTACCTGACGCCACGGCTGCACGCCGAGATGATGCAGGAGGTCCGCTGGCCCGAGGACGATCCGGATGTCGGCATCGATGCGCGCAGCTTGGAATTGACGCCGCAGGAATGGGCCGGGCTGGAAATCGGGCGCCGGGCCGATGTGATGGCGCACGTGCGGTCGTGGGACGGCGGTGTGGCGCTGCGCGGCTATACCCGGGACCGGGTGGTGTCCGCCTCGGCACTCGTCGCGGTGACCTTCGCCGCGACGGAATCCGGACTCACCGGATACGCCCGAGCGGGAGAGGCGGTGCAGCGAGTGTGGCTCGAGGCCCAACGGCTAGGTTTGGCGGTCCAGCCGATCTCGCCGATCTTCCTTTATGCGCAACGTTCTAGCGAACTGGCCGCGATTTCCCCGGACTACACGGATACACTAGCGTCACTTCAGAGCCGTTTCCTGAACCTACTGGGAGTGCCCGGGCATGAGATCATGGCATTGGTTCTGCGCCTGAGCTACACGGCCGCCGCGACGGTGCGAAGCAGGCGGCGTCCGGTGCCGGGCGTGGACACCCGTAGCTAGCGCGATCGGAGACAAGGTGCCTCGGCGGACACTCGACTCACTGGTGACCCAGGTCGCCTCCGAGCTGATGGGTGTGGACGCCACGACCATGGTCGCGGCAACCGAGCGAGTGCTCGCGCAACTGGTCGAATACTTCGACGTCGACTTCAGCTACGTCCGTCATACCGACCGCGAGCGCCGGGCGACGGTGCTGGTCGCGGAGTGGCCGCACCGCCAGCAGGTGCCCGACCCCGACCCGCTCGGCATCATCTATTTCGACAACGCCGACGCCGTGTTCCGCGCGCTCGAACACGCGACCGAGCCCATGGTGGCCCGACCGACGCCGGAGTTCGCCGACTATCAGGAGACGGTCCGGCGCGGCTCCGGTATTCCACAGGTGACCTCGGCCGCGGTACCGCTGCTATCGCGGGGCGAATCGACCGGTGCGCTGGGTTTCGTCAAGGCGGGCGATCGCGAGTGGAGCAACCGGGAACTCAACGTGCTCAAGGCTATCGCCGCGCTTTTCGCCCAGCTACAGGCGCGCGTGGTCGCCGAGGAACGGTTGCGCTACATCGCCCTGCACGACGACCTCACCGGACTGGCCAACCGGCGCGCGTTGCTGGAGCACATGGAGGAACGACTGCGATCCGGCGCCCCGGGCCCGGTGGCGGCGTTCTTCCTGGATCTGGATCGGCTCAAGGCGCTCAACGATTTTCTGGGGCATACCGCGGGCGACAATTTCATCCGCACCCTGTCCTCGCGACTGCTCGAACACCTCGATCCGAACGACATGATCGCGCGCCTGGGTGGGGACGAGTTCGTCATCGTGCCCGCCAAGCCGATGGACGCGGTCGCCGCCGAATACGAAGCGACCCGGATCCAGCAGCTGATCGGGCGGCGGGTGACGGTCGGCGGTGAATCGGTGAGCCGTGGCGCCAGTGTCGGTGTGGCGGTGGGTATTCCGGGTGACACCACGGTCGCCGACGTGCTGCGTCGCGCCGATCACGCCCTGCTGTCGGCCAAATCCGGGGGCGGAAACGGCGTCGCGGTCTTCACCGACGCGATGCGCGCCCAGTTCGAGCTACAGGACGATGTCGAACTGAATCTGCGTGGCGCGGTCTCCGACGGCTCCCTGCTGCTGCACTATCAGCCCGAGGTCGACCTGCGCACCGGCCGAATCGTCGCGCTGGAGGCGCTGGTCCGCTGGATGCATCCGACCCGGGGCCTGCTACCCCCGGCCGCCTTCGTCACCGTCGCCGAGGCCACCAACCTCGCGGGTGAGCTCGGCCGCTGGGTGATCCGGTCGGCGTGCGCCCAGTTCGCGGAATGGCGTCGTCGCGGGCTGGCGGGCAATGTGGTCATGCGGATCAATGTGTCACCGGTTCAGTTGGTCAGCCTCGACTTCGTCGAACGCATCGAGGACATTCTGCGGTTGTTCGGAATCGACGGCAGCTCGGTCTGTTTGGAGATCACCGAACATGTGGTCGTCCAGGATCTGGCGCGGACCCAGGTCACGCTGCGCGGGCTCAAGCGGATGGGCGTGCAGATCGCCATCGATGACTTCGGCACCGGCTACAGTTCGCTCTCCCATCTCAAGGCCCTCCCGGTCGACGCGGTGAAGATCGATCGCGGCTTCGTCCAGCGCCTCGGGGCCAGCACCGACGATCTCGCGATCGTGAAATCGATCATCAGTCTGGCCGGTTCCTTCGGTCTCGGGGTGGTCGGCGAGGGCGTCGAGACCGCCGTCGCCGCGCGCACCCTGGTCGGCCTGGGTTGCTATCGGGCGCAGGGCTTCCTGATCGCCCGGCCGATGCCCTCCGACGAGGTGGAGGCGCATCTGGCCCTCGGCCGGATCCCGCTGGACCTGGATCTGCCCCGGGTCGGTCGCAGCCAGACCATGCACTGAGGCCATGCCCGGCTACGACTGGCTATTGATCGAGACGCTGCGCGCTTCCGAGGAACCCACACTCGTCGCCGATGGGATTCGCCTGCGCGACTGGGGGAGTCCGGTGCGGGCGCGCCGTGAACTCGGACCTGCCGCACCGCGGCACATCGCCGAGGTGGTCCGCCGGTGTCGGGAGGCAGGGGTGATCGAGAGTCACCGGGATGCGGGTCTTGTCGTGGTCGGGATTCCGGTGCGCTGCGCGTTCGACGAGGTCCACGGGGTACAGGTGTGGGCCGGGCCGCCGACCGAGCGGCCACCGGCCCGGCCGGCGGTCGCGGCCTGGGATTGGGAAGCCGATACCGAATTGGCCTATCACGGACCGGGTCTGGAGGAACTGGTGTTCGCACGCGCGCCCGAGGAGGTGCGGGTGGTCCGGACACCGCCGGAGGCATTCGGCGCGATGGTGCGCTTCGACGGACGCGTCGAATACTTCGAGATGGTCGGCACCATGGACGGTCGCTACCAGGGCGATGTCGACATGATCGGCGATGACGGCCGGGTGCGCAATTTCCAGATGGTGACGCGGGCGGATCCGCGGGACCGCAGGATACGGGCCTTGATGCATCTGATTCCGGATCCCGCGCTGGTCCGGCCCGATGTGGATATGGAGATGATGCGGGCGGTCTCGCAGCATGCGGTGGAGGGCGTCGGATTCGTCGGGCTGGTCTCCGGTGTCATTTACGAATGGCCACGCGTACCGCCGCCACCGCTGCATCGCTGGGCTGTCGAACGTCCCCAGTTGCATCCCGACGACCGGGTCGTCTTCCGTGCCGCGTGCGACGAGCTGGCGGCCGTCGCGGATTCGGACGGCCACGTGGTGAGCAGACATTTGCGTATCCGGGTGCGCTTCGCGGATACGGATTGGATCGCCGTGCGCGCGGAGCTGCTGCCGATGGCCAAGGAGAGCGGGCACGGGATCCTGCGGGTTTCCCCGGCCACCTGAGTTCGCCGCGCCGCGCCCGTGCTGCGGCTTGGCCCGTTCTTTCACTGCTGTTCACGCTCCGTTGAGCGGTACGGTCCCCGCGGTAACCCGATCCGCTGGACGATCGGCGGGGTGCGCATCGTGCAGCTTGCGAACTTCTACGGTCCGCGGTCCGGTGGGCTGCGCACCGCACTGCATCATCTGGGCGAGGGGTATGTGGCGGCCGGGCACGAAGTGGTGCTGATCGTGCCGGGACCACGCCGCAACGAGGAACTGCTGCCGACCGGGGCGGTGCGAATCACCTTGCCCGCCTTGGCTATTCCCTGGACTGGCGGGTATCGCGCGGCGGATCCACGGCGAGTCGCCGATGTACTGGCGGGTCTGCGGCCCGATGTCCTAGAGGTCTCCGACCGGCTGACCCTGCGCGGATTCGGTCGCTGGGCGCGACGGCGCGATGTGGCGAGCGTGATGATCTCGCATGAACGGCTGGATCGGTTGCTCGGCCAGGTCCTGCCGGGCCCCGCCGCCCGCCGCTGCGCCGACATCGCCAACCGCCGCACCGCCGACGACTACGACATCGTGGTCTGCACAACGGAATTCGCGCGCGCGGAATTCCTCCGCATCGGTGCGCCGAATGTCGAACTGGTCCCGCTGGGGGTGGACCTGGAACTGTTCAGCCCGCGCCGCCGGGACCGGCGACTACGCGCGGACCTGGGCGTGCCCGGACACCCGCTGCTGGTGCACTGCGGTCGGCTCTCGGTGGAGAAGCGAGTGGATCGCAGCATCGAAGCGGTCGGCGAATTGCGCAAGGCCGGGGTGCAGGCGCGGCTGGTCGTCGCGGGCGATGGGCCGCGTCGCGAGGCGCTGGAGCGGCGGGCGCGTACCCTGCCCGCGCTCTCCAGCGGCATGCCCGCCGTACACTTCACCGGCTTCATCACCGAACGCGCCATGGTTGCGAAACTCCTTGCCACCGCGGATGTTTCACTCGCACCCGGCCCTCACGAAACCTTCGGCCTCGCCGCGCTGGAAGCCCTGGCCGCAGGCACCCCCGTCGTCGCCAGCCGTTCCTCGGCCCTCGCCGATATCGTCACCGCCGAATGCGGCGCCGTCGCCGCCGACCGCCCCTCCGCCTTCGCCCAGGCGGTAACCGACGTCCTGGCCCTCCCCGCCGCGCGCCGTCGCAAGGCCGCCCGCATCCGCGCGGAACAGTTCACCTGGCCGCGCGCGGTGGAAGGGATGCTCGCGGTGTTGGGGAGATAGGGGTCACGACCGGCCTGTACGGACATTGTTCCCACATTCGGACTGGTTCCTGCTCGGTGTGGCCGACAGTGTCAACCCAGGCCGGGTCCGACCTTGACCGAACGGCCGGGTGTCCCGAGTACCCTGCGGGAACTGGGCTACTCGAGATGGGATCCGCAGTGCGAGGTTTGAGGCGCGGGGGCGTGGGGCGACGGAGTGTGCGCGGGGCAAAGGTATTGATGACGGGTGCGGCCAGTGGGATCGGGCGGGCGACCGCGTTGGCCGCGGCCGATGCGGGGGCGCTGCTCGTACTCACCGATATCGATGCCGACGGGCTCGAGGACACCGCGGAGATGATCCGGGAGGCGGGGGGCACCGTCCTCGCCGCGCGGGCGCTCGATATCACCGATTACGACGCCGTCACCTCCTTCACCGCCGATGTGCACGCCGAGCACGACAGTCTCGATATCGTCATGAATATCGCGGGTGCCTCCACTTGGGGCACCGTCGAGAATCTGGAGCATCGGCACTGGCGCCGCATGGTGGACGTGAACCTGATGGGCCCCATCCATGTCATCGAGAACTTCGTGCCGCCGATGATTCGGGCGGGTCGCGGCGGCGCGCTGGTGAATGTGTCCTCGGCGGCCGGGCTGCTCGCGCTGCCCTGGCACGCGGCCTACAGCGCGGGTAAGTACGGTATTCGCGGCGTCTCGGAGGTGTTGCGGTTCGAGTTGGAGCGCCACGGAATCTCGGTGCATCTGGTGGTGCCGGGTGCGGTGAACACGCCGCTCGTGCGGAGCTTCGAACTGGTCGGGGTGGACAAGGAGGATCCGCGGGTGCGCAGGCTCACCGCGGCGTTCACCAAACACGCGGCGGCGCCGGAACAGGTGGCGGCCGCGATTCTGCGTGGCGTCGAACGCAATCGGTTCCTCGTCTACACCTCGTTCGATATTCGCGTCGGCCATTGGTGGGCCCGCAAATTCGCGTTCCCTTACGAGTTCGTCGTGCGCCGCATGGGCGATCGGTTCAACAGACTGCTGGCTTCGACGGGCAATTGAGATGGGTGTCGAGCACCCGCGCACCGGGCCCTTCGACGCCGAGCCGATCGTGCTCGTTCACCAGTTTGCAGCTGCCCAGTGACAGGCAGCCGCAGCCGATGCAGCCGGTGAGGTTGTCGCGCAAGCGAATCAACTGATTGATGCGGTCGTCGAGATCGGTCCGCCAGGTAGTGGACAGCGTCTCCCAGTCGCGTCGGGTCGGGGTGCGGCCCTCCGGCAGTTTGTCCAGTGCGGCCCGAATCTCGCTGAGCGGTATGCCGACTCGCTGCGAGATGCGGATGAATGCGACCCGCCGCAGCGTTTCCCGCGCGTAGCGGCGTTGGTTTCCACTGGTGCGGCGACTCGTGATGAGTCCTTCGCGTTCGTAGAAGTGCAACGCGGAGACTGCTACTCCGCTACGCTCGGACAGCTGCCCGGGGGTCAGTTCCTTAGCTCGCCAATCGGCTGTCGACATGCACGCTCCTCCATTCACCTAAACAATACTTTAGGTTAGGGTGTGCTGGGGTGAGAATCGGACACCCCGGGTATTCGAGGGCCGAATTCCGTGCTCTTATGCGATTCGCGAACTACGGTCGGACCATGGGAGCAGATGCTGTGCCCGGGGGACGTGGACAGGATCCGCATATGAGCGGGCCGGATGGTACCGACGACCCGCGCCTCGGGGTGAGCTCCGAGGTCGGAGCCCTGCGTGCGGTGCTCCTACACCGGCCCGGTGACGAGTTGCGCAGGCTGACCCCGCGCAATAACGACCAACTGCTGTTCGACGGCATCCCGTGGGTGGAGCGGGCCCAGCAGGAACACGACACCTTCGCGGAGGTATTGCGCGAACGCGGAGTCGAGGTGCTGCTGCTGGCGGACCTGCTCGCGGAGACCCTCGCGGTCAGCGGCGCCGCGCGCATCCAGGGCATCTCGGCCGGGGTGGATGCGCGCAGGCTCGGGCATGCGCTGGCCGACGAACTCGCCGCATTCCTGCGCGGCGTACCCGCCAGGGATCTGGCCGACATCCTGATGGCGGGGATGACCTTCGACGAGCTGCCGTTCGGCCCGGATGCCGCCTCGCTGGTGCGCCGGATGCACCACGGCGCGGATTTCGTCATCGATCCGCTGCCCAATCTGTTGTTCACCAGGGACTCGTCGTTCTGGGTCGGGCCGAGGGTGGCGATCACCTCGTTGGCGTTGCCCGCCCGGATGCGGGAAACCTCGCTGACCGATCTGATCTACGCGTTCCATCCGCGCTTCCTCGGGGTGCGCCGCGCCTACGAATCGCATACCGCGCCCATCGAGGGCGGCGATGTGCTGTTACTCGGACCCGGTGTGGTGGCGGTCGGCGTCGGCGAGCGCACCAGTCCGGCCGGCGCGGAAGCCTTGGCGCGCAGCCTCTTCGACGACGATCTGGCGCATACCGTGCTGGTGGTGCCGATCGCGCAGAATCGCGCGACCATGCATCTGGATACGGTCTGCACGATGGTCGACACCGATGCGGTGGTGATGTATTCCGCTGTGCGAGACTCATTGTGCGCGTTTACAATTCGACGTGAAGACGACTACGGCGGACGCAACGGATCGACACGGGGCGGTGGTGGCGTGACCATGCGGGGACCCGACCCGTTCCTGCCCGCCGCCGCCGAGGCGATGGGGATCGGCAAACTGCGGGTGATCGATACCGGACTCGACGGCGTCACCGCCGAACGTGAACAGTGGGACGACGGCAACAACACCCTGGCGCTGGCGCCCGGGGTGGTCGTCGCCTACGAACGCAACGAGATGACCAATGCGCGGCTGGTGGACGCGGGCATCGAGGTGCTGCCGATTCCGGGGTCGGAACTGGGATCCGGCCGCGGCGGACCGCGCTGCCTATCCTGTCCGCTCGCCCGGGATGACGTGTGAGCGCGCCATGTTCCTGGTCACGATCAATCACGATGCTTCGGTGCCGCCCTACGAGCAGTTGCGCCTCGGCATCATCGCGCGGGTGCAGGCGGGCGAATTGACCGCGGGTACCAAGATCCCGACCGTGCGGGCGCTGGCGGCCGAACTCGGTCTCGCACCGAATACGGTGGCCCGGGCCTATCGCGAGCTGGAGGCCGACGGTGTGCTGGAAACCCGGGGCAGACAGGGCTCGTTCATCGCCTCCTCGGGCGACCCGACCCGGGACTCGGCCGGGCGCGCGGCGACCGACTATGTGGCGGCCATCCGGCGACTCGGGTTGGATAACGAAACCGCGCTGCGCTATGTCAGATCCGCACTCGAATCCGGATGACGGCGTGTCAGCGCCAGCTCGGCAACCACAGGTGGTCGTGCCAGTTGCCCGGTGTGATGGGCAACGCCGTGAGGATCGGCCACAGCCAGATGAAGTTGGCGATCACCAGGCCCAGATAGAGGCAGACCGCGAGCAGCCCGAGGCTGTGCCGCTCGCTCGGCAGCGCCGGCAGGAAAGTGTCCGTCGCGCGTCGTGGCATCGCGAAATTCCGGGCCGGTCCGAGAATATCGCCGAGCACCAGCGCGACGGCCATCACCAGGAACGGGGCCAGCGGGACCGCGTAGAAGTAGTACATCTGCCGGTCCAGGGTGAGGAACCAGGGCAGTAGGCCCGCGCCGTATCCGGTCAGCACCGCGGCATAGCGCCAATCGCGTTTGACCACGCTGCGCCACAGTGCCCAGCCGAGTATCGGGAGGGCCAGCCACCAGATCGCGGGCGTACCGATCAGCATCACGGCCTTGATGCATTGGGATTGGCCGCAGCCCTGCACATTGGTGTCGGCGTAGTAGTAGAGCATCGGCCGCAGTCCCATCGGCCAGGTCCACGGCTTCGACTCCCACGGGTGTTGATTGCCCGCGGAGTTGGTCAGTCCCTCATGGAAATTGAGCGATTCGCCGCTGTAGAACCAGAGCGAGCGCAGCGCATCGGGCAGGAACGACCAGACGCCGCCGGTACCGACCTGATTGCCGACCGCGTACCGGTACACCCCGGTCTCGCTGGCGAACCAGGCCCAATAGGTCGCGAGATACACCCCGAGCGGAATCAGCACCAGTGCGTAGAGCGCCGGGCCCACATCGCGCAGCGCCGTCCCGAACCAGGGCCTGCGCACGTGGTACGCGCGTCGCGCCGAGAGGTCGAAAAAGACGCTGAGCAGACCGAACGCGACAATGAAGTAGATGCCGGACCATTTGGTGCCGCAGGTCAATCCGAGCAGCACGCCGGCACCGAATCGCCACCAGCGCACACCTAGTCGAGGTCCCCACGGGGTGACGCCGACGCGGCCCTCGGCGTCGGCCCGCGCCATTCGTAATCGCACCTCGTCGCGGTCGACGATCAGACAGCCGAAGGCCGCGGTGACGAACAGCGCCATGAAGATATCGAGCATGCCGATGCGCGAGGAGACGAAGGTGAGTCCGTCAGCGATGAGCAGGATGCCCGCGATCGCGCCGATCAGCGTCGAGCGCGCCATGCGCCGCACGATCCGGATCACCAGCAGCACCAGCACGGTGCCCGCCAGCGCGGCGGTGAAACGCCAGCCCCAGCCGTTGTATCCGAATATCGCCTCGCCGAGGGCGATCAGCTGCTTGCCGACCGGCGGATGCACCACCAGTCCGTATCCGGGATTGTCTTCGACGCCGCCGCCGGTCAGCATCTGCCAGCCCTGCGGCGCGTAATGCTTCTCGTCGAATACCGGGGTGCGCGCGTCGGTCGGATAGTCCAGCATGGTGAACCGCGTAACCGCCGCGATCGCGGTCAGGAATGCGGTGACCAGCCAGCCCCGCAGGGTATCGGTCGGCCCGAAATCGGGGGACGGTCGCACCGGCGCGGGACTCGACCACGAAGGCACGGTCCCGAACGGTGCGGTCGCGCGGGAGGTCACCTGGGTCACGCCCCGATCGTATGCGGTCCCCGGCCGCGGTACGCGCATCGGTGAGCGCGCCGTCCTCGGAATCACACTCGCTCCCGAGCGGCTGCCGCGCCCTGGCACGGCCGATCGCGGCACGGTGACGGCCGCTTCCGACGGCGCCTATTAGGCTGCGTGTCGGATCCGGCGATTGCCGGGCGATGTGGTCTAGGCGGGGAGTGCGGTGGCGGACGAATCGGCAGCGATGAACCGGGGCACGGGCGGCAGGCTGGTGCTGGCGGCGACGCCGATGGGCGACATCGGTGACGCCTCGCAACGGCTGCGCGACGCGCTGGCCACCGCCGATATCGTCGCCGCCGAGGACACCCGGCGCACCCGAGCGCTGGCCAAGGCGCTCGACGTGGAGATCACCGGTCGCGTGGTCAGCTTCTACGACCATGTGGAGACCGCGCGGATCCCGGCGCTGCTCGGTGATATCGCGGGCGGACGCACCGTGCTGCTGGTGACCGATGCGGGCATGCCTTCGGTCAGTGACCCCGGCTACCGCATGGTCGCCGCCTGCGTCGAGCGCGAGTTGCCGGTGACCTGCCTGCCCGGTCCTTCCGCCGTGACCACCGCGCTGGCCCTGTCCGGGCTCCCGGTCGAGCGGTTCTGCTTCGACGGTTTCCCGCCCCGCAAATCCGGCGCACGCCGCGAATGGCTGCGGACCCTGACCACCGAGCCGCGGGCCTGCGTCTTCTTCGAGGCCCCGCACCGACTGGCCGAATGCCTCGCCGACGCGGTCCAGGTGCTCGGACCGGATCGGCGTGTCGCGGTCTGCCGCGAACTCACCAAAACCTACGAGGAGGTCGTGCGCGGCACCCTCGCCGAACTCGCGGCCTGGGCGGTGGACGGGGCCCGCGGCGAGATCACGGTCGTGCTCGAGGGCGCACGGCCCGAATCCGCCGACCCCGCCGACCTGGTCGCGGAGGTCGAGACCCTCACCGCGAGCGGTATGCGGCTCAAGGACGCGTGCGGCGAGGTGGCGGGTATGGCGGGTGTCTCCCGGCGCGAACTGTACGACGCCGTGCTCGCCGCCCGCGCCGCCGACTAGTTTCCGGCTGTTGTGCCCCGGTGGCGAGTGTCACACCGCCGGGTGGCGCGGGCACGGCGGATGATCGGTGCATGACCTCTTTGGAGAGCAAAGCCAAGTCGTTTCTCGAGTTGCACCGTCCCGGAGATCCGGCCGTGCTGCCCACGGTGTGGGACGCGTGGTCGGCGAACCTCGCGGTGGCGGCCGGGTTTTCGGCCCTGACCCTGGGCAGCCATCCGGTCGCGGATTCGGTGGGTCGCGAGGACGGCGAAGGGATGACCTTCCTCGAACTGCTGACCCGGGTCCGGCAGATCACCGGCGCCGTCGAGGTGCCGGTTTCGGTCGATATCGAATCCGGGTACGGGCTCGAGCCCGCCCAGCTCATCGAAGGGCTGCTGGAAGCGGGCGCGGTCGGGCTGAATATCGAGGACACGGTGCACAGTGAGGGTAAGCGGCTGCGCACGGCCGAGGAGCACGCGGACTTCGTCCGAGGTCTGCGCGAATTCGCCGACGCGGCCGGGGTGCATGTGGTCGTCAACGCCCGCACCGATCTGTTCCTGCGCCAGGACGGCGACGAGGCCGACCGCGTCGACCGAGCCATCGCGCGGCTGAGGCTGGCGGCCGAGGCGGGCGCGGATGTGCTCTACCCCGTCGGTCGCCACTCGGATGCCGATATGCGCCGACTCACCGCCGAACTGCCGCTGCCGGTCAATGCCATCGGGCTCCCGGACAAGTCCGATAAGGCCGTGCTCGCCGACCAGGGCGTGGCCCGGATCAGCTTCGGACCCTATCTCCAGTTCGCCCTCGCGGAGGAGGCCAACCGGCTGCTCGACCGCTGGAAGTAACGCCCGCCGAATGCTCCACCCGGTGCGGTTCGCCCGGGTGGAGCATTCGTCGTCCTTACGCTTCCTTGGGCTCCACATACCGTGGATAGACCGGCTCCGGGGCGGGCAGCGGCACGCCGGGGACCAGGCGGGTCGCGATATCGGCGAAGGTGCGGTTCTGCTGGGCGAGCAGATCCAGGATCTTCGCCGCCGAGCCGGGCACCACCGGCTGCACCAGGATCGCGACGATACGCACCACCTCGAGGGTCACGTACAGCACGGTCGCCATGCGCGCCAGATCCGCCTCGGTACCCGCCTTGCGCAGCGCCCACGGCTGCTGCGCGGAGAAGTACTTGTTCGTCTCACCCAGCGTCAGCCAGATCGCCTCCAGCGCCAGATGCATTTGCTGCGTGTCGAATTCGGCGCGGCAGCGCTCGAGCAGGGCATCGGCGCGCTCGAGCAGCGCGCGGTCCTCGGCGGTGAACTCGCCGGGGGTCGGCACCTGGGCGTCGCAGTTCTTGTTCACCATGGTGAGGCTGCGCTGCACCAGATTGCCGAACTCATTGGCGAGGTCGGCGTTGATCCGGCCGACGATGGCCTCGTGGCTGTAGCTGCCGTCCTGCCCGTAGGAGATCTCGCGCAGCAGGAAGAAGCGCACCGCGTCCAAGCCGTACTCGTCGACCAGTGCGAGCGGGTCGACCACATTGCCGACCGACTTCGACATCTTCTCGCCCTTGTTGTACAGGAACCCGTGCACGAATACGCGTTTCGGCAATTCCACGCCGGCCGACATCAGGAACGCGGGCCAGTACACGGTGTGGAATCGGGTGATGTCCTTGCCGATGATGTGCAGATCGGCGGGCCAGAACCGCTGGAACGCGGCGGATCCGGTATCGGGGAAGCCGACGCCGGTGATGTAGTTGGTGAGCGCGTCCACCCAGACGTACATCACGTGATCGGGGTGGCCGGGCACCGGCACGCCCCAGTCGAAGGTGGTGCGCGAGATGGACAGATCCTTCAGCCCGGCCTTGACGTAGCTGACGATCTCGTTGCGACGCGTTGCGGGCGAGATGAATTCGGGATGCTCGTCGTAGAGGGCGAGCAGCTTGTCCTGATACTCCGACAGCTTGAAGAAGTAGTTGGACTCCTCGGTCCACTCGACCGGTGTCCTGGTGTCGGTGGAGATGCGGGTGCCGTCCTCGAGGAGTGTGGTCTCCTCGTCGGTGTAGAAGGCCTCGTCGCGCACCGAGTACCAGCCGGAGTAGTTGCCGAGGTAGATGTCGCCGTTGGCGAGCATCCGCTCCCAGATGGCCACGCTCGCGGTCTGATGGTCCGCGTCGGTGGTGCGGATGAAGCGGTCGAAGCTGATGTCGAGCGCCTTGTCCAATGCCTCGAACACGTCCGAGTTGCGCGCCGCCAGCTCCTCGACGGGCACACCCTCGGCGACCGCGGTCTGCTGCATCTTCTGGCCGTGCTCGTCGGTGCCGGTCATGAAGAACACGTCGTATCCGTCGAGCCGCTTGAACCGGGCGATGGCATCCGCCGAGATGTACTCGTAGGCATGCCCGATATGCGGCGCACCGTTGGGATAGGCGATGGCCGTGGTCACGTAGAAGGCGGGGCGGTCGGCTGCACTCATGGTGTGTCTACTGTAATGCGCGTGCTCTCAGTCGCTCGATCGAATATCCCCGTAGCCGCAGGAGTCCACCGGTGAACAGTAAGCGTCCCGCGCCGGATTCGCCGGAACCGCTTGCGCCGCTGGTCGATGCGCATACGCACCTGGACGCGTGCGGCGCCACCGACGCGGATTCGGTTGCCGTGATGGTGGACCGGGCCGCGTCCGCCGGGGTCGGCGCCGTGGTCACCGTCGCCGACGATCTGGCCGCCGCGCGGTGGGCCGTACAAGCCGCCCGGTGGGACCCGCGGGTCTACGCGGCGGTCGCGCTGCATCCGACCCGCGCCGATGCCCTGGACGACGCGGCCAAGGCCGAACTGGAACGGCTGGCCGCCGACCCGCGCGTCGTGGCGGTCGGTGAGACCGGACTGGACTACTACTGGCCGGGCAAGTTGGAGGGCTGCGCCGATATCGAGACGCAGGTCGAGGGATTCCGCTGGCATATCGATCTGGCGAAACGGCTGCGCAAGCCGCTGATGATCCACAACCGCGAGGCCGATCACGATCTGCTCACGGTGCTGCTGGATGAGGGCGCGCCATCGACGGTGATCTTCCATTGCTTCTCCTCGGACACGAATATGGCGCTGTCATGTGTGGCCGAGGGCTACATTCTCAGCTTCTCCGGAACGGTCAGTTTCAAGAACGCCCACGAATTGCGCGAGGCCGCCCAGGTGGTGCCGGACGATCAGATCCTGGTGGAAACCGACGCGCCCTATCTCACGCCGCATCCGTTCCGTGGCGCGCCGAACGAGCCGTATTGCCTGCCGTACACCGTGCGCGCGCTGGCCGAATTGCGTGAACAGGATCCGTTCGAGCTGGCGGAGATCACTACGGCCAATGCCCGGCGCGTCTACGGCATCCGTAGCGATATGCAATACCCGCAAGGGGACTGAACCCGCGAAATGTGTTTTAGGTCACTATGCTGACCCCGTTTCGTGATTCACCTGCGATGTCTATATCGCTTCGTGATATCGAAAGCTGCTGTTCCCGTAGCTACGCTTGTCGACCCCAGAACCCTTCGTTATCGTACTGTGACCATGTCCCCCTTCACCCGGATCAACGAGTCCCGGTCGCCGCTGCTGTACGCGGCGGTCGGAGCGCTGCTGATGACGTTGATCGTGGGCGCGGCGATGGCGATCGTGAACCGCAAGACGGTCACGGTCGTGGTGGACGGCGAGAAGTCCACCCAGTCCACCATGTCGCGCAATGTCGCCGGGGTGCTGCGCGCCGCCGGCTTCTATGTCACCGATCGTGACATGGTGCGGCCGAACCTGGCCACGTCGCTGGTCGACGGCGCCACGATCGTGTTCAACCGGGCCCGTGAGGTCACGCTGGCG
Source organism: Nocardia sp. NPDC050710 (assembly GCF_040654375.1). Lineage (NCBI taxonomy): Bacteria > Bacillati > Actinomycetota > Actinomycetes > Mycobacteriales > Nocardiaceae > Nocardia > Nocardia sp. NPDC050710. Next base: position 146,717 of record NZ_JBFAHV010000019.1, read on the forward strand.
GTGGACGGCAAAGCCCAGAAGGTGTGGACCACCGGACTGACCGCGGGCGAAGCACTCGACCAGTTGAAGCTTCCGGCCGAGATGCATGTCTCGCCGGGGCGTAACGAGCGACTGCCGCTGGCCGGTGCGACATTGCAGGTCTCCAGCCCGCGCAATATCTCGCTGCTGGACGGCATCGGCAATCCGGTCGACGTCCGGCTGGCGGCCCCGACCGTCGGCGAATTCCTCGCCGTGGCCGGTATTCCGCTGATCGAGCAGGATAGCGTGGAGCCCGCGGCGACCACCCCGCTCACCGAGGGTCTGCGGATCGTGGTGACCCGCAAGCGAATCGAACGGCGCACCGAAACGCTGCCGCTGGATCCGCCGGAGAACGTCATCGAAGACGAGAGCCTGAACATGAGCCGCACCGTGGTCGAGAGCCCCGGTGCGCCGGGCGTTCAGGACGTCACCTTCGCGGTGACCATGGTCAACGGCCAAGAGGTCGGCAGGCAGCAGGTCGCCAACAATGTCACCGTGCCCGCGCAGCCGAAGACCGTGCGCAAGGGCGCCAAGCCCGGCACCGAGGTGCCGCCGGTGCGTGACGGCGCGATCTGGGACGCGCTGGCTCGCTGTGAGTCGACCGGCAACTGGTCGATCAACACCGGTAATGGCTATTACGGCGGCATCCAGTTCGATCAGAGCACCTGGGAACGCCAGGGCGGCCTGCGCTACGCGCCGCGCGCCGACCTCGCCACCCGCGAGGAGCAGATCGCGATCGCCGAGGTGACCCGGGCTCGTCAGGGCTGGGGCGCCTGGCCCGCCTGCACCGGCAGACTCGGACTGAGCTAGGAGCCTTTCGCCACGGTCGTGTCGGGCGTGGCCGGGGCGGCAGATCAGTACACTCGTCCAGGTTTGTGACGGTATCGGGTCTGGGAGGTGTTCGATGCGAAGTGTCCGGGGCTTCAAGCGCGCCGTGGCGGCGGCCACGCTGTCGGCGAGTGTGGTGCTGCTGGCGCATGCCGCGCCCGCGCACGCCGAATCGGCGGGCACGGTTATCGCGGTGCGGGCACAGCCGGACGGCTGGCACGGGATGTCCGGCGGCTCGACGGTCGAATACTGGATGGCCGATTCGGCCGGCACGCCTCGCCCGGCCAGCGGTTCGCTCTTCGTCCCCGCGGGGCCACCGCCGCCGGACGGCTGGCCGATCATGGCCTTCGACCACGGCACCGCCGGACTCGGCCCCGGCTGTGGCGGACAAGCCGATCCGGCGAAGTACCCGTACCCGGTCGCCATGGCCAGACAGGACGAGATCATCCGGCACCTGGTCCAGCAGGGCTTCGCCGTGGTGGCCCCCGACTACCTCGGGCTCGGCCTCTTCGATACCGGACCGCACCCGTACCTGGGGATCCGGACCGAAGCGACCTCGACCATCGACCTGGTGCGCGCCGTCCGGTCGGTGCGTCCGGAACTATCGCGCACCTGGGGCGTGATCGGCGTTTCGCAGGGCGGCCAGGCGGCGCTCGGCACCGGCCACCTCCAGCAGACCTACGCCCCCGACCTCGATTTCCGGGGCACCATCGCGATCGACCCGGAGTCCGATGTCGAGAAGGTGCTGCCGCTGGCCGGTCCCTTGATTCCGGCGGTGGCGAATACCCAGGGCCTGATGAGCTTCTTCGTCAGCATCCTGGCCGGGCTGCGCGCGGAACGCCCCGACCTCGACGTGGACCGGTACCTGACGCCGCAGGGCAAGGCCGTGCTCGACGATATCGGCCCGCTCTGCCTGGACCGGATCATCGCCCGCGTCGCGGGCCTCGGCGTCGGCGACATCCTCGCCCAGCCGCTCGCCGACGACCGCATCCGCACCGGCCTCGACGCCTACCTCACCGTCCCCACCGCCGGTTACGACGCGCCGATCCTGTTGCTGCTGAACGTCACCGACACGATCGTCCCGTCACCGCTGCACGCCGCCCTCGCCACCCAGCTCGCCGCTAACCGCGTCGACTTCCAGGTGGTCACCGGCACCGGCCGGCACTGCGAACTCAACCCGCAGATGGAAGCCGCCATGGACGCCTTCCTGGCTCGCATCCGATCCACCCCGACCCAGCGCTGACCCGGTCGTACGTTCGGGGGACGCCGTTCGCCGCCGTGGTGCGCGGCGCGGGCGGTGATCCGGTGCGGTGCGGCACGGAGGGTGCAGCTTGGTAGGTTCTTCGGGTGTCCGAACCTGATATCTCCGCTCGTGGGAGCGCCGCGCTGCTGGGGCCCGCCGAGGTGCGGACGCTGGCCGAGCGCTTCGGCGTGCGGCCGACCAAGCAGCTCGGGCAGAACTTCGTACACGACGCGAATACGGTGCGGCGGATCGTCGCGGCGGCGCGGGTGGGGCGCGCGGACACCGTACTCGAGGTCGGGCCGGGGCTGGGATCGCTGACGCTGGCATTGCTCGACGTGGTCGATTCGGTGGTGGCGGTCGAAATCGATCCGGTGCTCGCGCAGCACCTTCCGGTGACCGTCGCGGATCGTGCGCCGGAGCTGGCCGACCGGCTGCGGGTGGTCGAGGCCGACGCGCTGCGGGTCGCCGCGACGGATCTCCCGGCCACACCCACCGCCCTGGTGGCGAATCTGCCGTACAACGTCGCGGTCCCGGTGCTACTGCACCTGCTCGCCGAACTCCCCAGCCTGACAACCTCATTGGTGATGGTGCAGGCCGAGGTCGCGGACCGGCTGGCCGCCGAACCCGGTAGCCGTATCTACGGCGTTCCCAGCGTCAAGGCCGGATTCTTCGGCACCGTGCGCCGCGCGGGCGCGGTCGGCACCCAGGTGTTCTGGCCGGTGCCGCGGGTCGAATCCGGGCTGGTGCGCGTCGAGCGCTATGCCGAGCCGCCCTGGTCCATGGATGCCGACCATCGCCGCCGTGTCTTCGAAGTCGTCGACGCCGCCTTCGCCCAGCGCCGCAAAACCCTGCGCGCGGCCCTGTCCGGCTGGGCCGGATCGGCGCCCGAGGCCGAACGCCGCCTTGTGGCGGCGGGCATCGACCCGACGGCTCGCGGCGAAACCCTCGACACGGCCGCCTACGTACGCCTCGCCGCCCAGATCTGATCGGCGGTCGCCCACGCTGTCGTCCCGCGACCGTCGCCCGGCTATCGACCGGTCGGAACTTCGGCAGGGCTGATGGTGATCGGCTGGGTGCGCAGACCGCGCAGGACGGGGCTGGCGATGCGGGTCGGTGCGCCCGCGGGCGCCATATCGGGCATGCGGCGGGCGATCTGTTCCAGGGCGGCGGTGGCCTCCATGCGGGCAAGGGCGCTGCCGATGCAGTAATGGATGCCCGAACCGAAGGCGAGGTGGTCGGTGAGATCGGCGCGGTCGATAGCGACGCGATTGCGGAATTAGCGGAAGCTGCGTAGGCGCAGGCTGTTGCTCACGACGAAGATGCTCGACAGCGCCATGGCCGCGCCGGCGAGCATCGGATTCAGCAGCCCCGCCGCCGCGAGCGGAATCGCCGCCACGTTGTAGCCGAAGGCCCAGAACAGATTCCCTTTGATGGTTCGTAAGGTGGCGCGGGACAGCCGAATCGCGGTGCCGACAGTGCGGAGATCACCGCGGACCAGGGTGATGTCGCTCGCCTCGATGGCGACATCGGTGCCGGTGCCCATCGCCAGACCGAGATCCGCTTGCGCGAGCGCGGCGGCATCGTTGACGCCGTCCCCGACCATCGCCACCACCTTGCCCCGCTCCTGGAGTCCGCGGATCGCGGCCAGTTTGGCTCCGGGCAGCACCTCGGCGATTACCGCGTCGATGCCGGCCTGCGCCGCGACGGACTCCGCGGTGGCGGCATTGTCCCCGGTCAGCAGCACCGGTGTCAGGCCGAGCCGCCGCAGATCGGCGATCGCCTCGGCGCTGGTCGGCTTGATCGCGTCGGCGAGTACCAGCACGCCACGCGCGATACCGTCCCAGGCGACCGCGACCGCCGTACTCCCGTCCCGTTCGGCCGTGGCCCGTGCCACCGCCACCGATTCCGGCACCGTGATCGCGCAGTCGTTCAGCAGCTCATCGCGTCCGATGACGACGGACCGCCCGTCCACCACGCCCCGCACGCCTTTGCCGCCGTGACTGACGAATTCCCGCACCGCTGGCACGGCGATCCCGCGTTCGCGCGCACCGGCGACGACGGCTCGGGCAACCGGATGCTCGGACCCGTGCTCGACGGCCGCCGCGATCGCCAGCACCTGATCGGCCGCGGCGGTCGCCAGTACCGCGCGTTCGGGAGTGTCGGCGACGGTCGGGGTGGATGCCGCGGTGCCGGGTGCCCGTTCGGCGTGGGCGGCGGCCACGCCGGTCGGAACGTCGCCGCGGGGATTGCGGCCCGTGGCGGGGATGACCTCGGTGAGCCTCATCCGGCCGGTGGTGACCGTTCCCGTCTTATCCAGCACCACGGTATCGATTTGTCGTGTGGACTCGAGTATCTGCGGCCCTTTGATCAGGATCCCCAGCTGCGCGCCGCGCCCCGTGCCGACGAGCAGCGCGGTGGGCGTGGCCAATCCGAGGGCGCAGGGGCAGGCGATGATCAAGACGGCGACGGCCGCGCCGCACGCCACCGCCGCGGGCGCGCCGCTGAGCAACCACGCGCCCAGCGTCAGGGCGGCGATCACGAAGACGGCCGGCACGAATACCCCGGCTACCCGGTCGGCCAGCCGCTGCACCGGCGCCTTGCTGTTCTGTGCCTCCTCGACCAGCGCCGCCATCTGGGCGAGTTGGGTGTCGGCGCCGATCCGGGTGGCGCGCACGGTCAGCATGCCGCTCGCATTGACCGTCGCGCCGATCACCGCGTCGCCGGGGCCGACCTCGACGGGACGTGATTCACCGGTCAGCAGGCTCAGGTCCAGGGTCGAATCGCCCTCGACGACAACGCCATCTGTCGCCACCTTCTCCCCGGGACGCACCAGGAACAGCTCACCCACCCGCAGTTCGCCGATGGGGATCCGGACTTCGGCGCCGCCGCGCAGTACCGCTACATCCTTGGCGCCGAGCTCGAACATGGCACGCAGCGCCGAGCCCGCCCGATCCTTGGCCAGGGTCTCGAAATACCTTCCGGCCAGTATGAATACGATCACCCCGGCCGCGACCTCGAAGTACACATTGGCGGCCGCGTCGGCGCGCTCGATTCCCAGGCTGAACGTGTGCTTCATTCCCGGCATGCCCGCGTGTCCGAAGAACAGCGCGTACACCGACCATCCGAACGCGGCCAGTGTTCCGACGGAGATCAGTGTGTCCATGGTCGCGGTGCCGTGCCGGGCGTTGATCCAGGCCGCCCGGTGGAAGGGTGCGCCACCCCAGCAGACCACCGGTGCCGCGAGGGTGAGCGAAAGCCATTGCCAGTTCTCGAATTGCAGTGCCGGGATCATCGCCATCGCGATGACCGGAATCGCCAGGGCGATGCTGACCCATAGCCGGTGCCGGAGTTCGGTCAGTGGTCCGGGGGTCGTGTCGAACCGGTCGGTTTCCATTGCGGGCGGCGGTGGTACCTGCGCCGTATACCCCGCGCCCTCGACCAGCTCGACCAACCGATCCGTCGAAATCGACTGTGGATAACTGACTTTTGCCTTTTCCGTCGCGAAGTTGACGGTAGCCGTCACACCGTCCAGCCGATTGAGCTTCTTCTCGATCCGTGTCGCGCAGGAAGCGCAGGTCATCCCGCCGATCTCGAGCTCGACCGAGCGCCGATCGGCGGGCGCGGTCATCGCTGACCGCCCCCGGTGTGATGGCCGCCACCGGATGTGGATGGCGCTGTGAGTTTTTCGTCGGCCGCGGCCTCGACGGTGAACTCGGCGGTGCGCACGGTCCCGCCGTGTGCGAAGTCGAGGTAGAGCCGGTAGCTCCCCGGACCGGGCGCCTGCGCGTGGAACACCACATTCGGACCACGGGTGCCGTCGGTTTGCGGGTGGACATGCAGGTAGGCGAGGTCCGTGGCGCGCAACGCGACCAGATGCGCGTTGGCGCCCAGATACGGTTCGAGATCGGTGACCGGCGTGCCGTCGCGAGAGATGGTGAAACGCAGCTTGCCGCCGGAGGTGGTCAGCTCGCCGCCGCGCGCGACCCGGTAGCCGTCCACGCTCGCGGTCTCCGCGACCGGTGGCAGGGGCTGTGACGCCGGATCTCCGGCGACGGTCACGGTTCGGCTCAGCACCAGATCGCCCGGGCTCCCGGCGGTTTCGGGGATGAAATCGGCGAACACCCGGTAGGTTCCCGGCGCGGCCCATGACCAGTCGATCGACCAGCCGCCCGCGGCATCCATGGTCGGATGCACGTGCCGGTACCCGGTGGTATCCGTCCGGACGACGATGAGATGCAGCTTCTTCTCGTGTTGTGTGGTGAAGCGCGTGACCGGCGTCCCGTCCGGCCCGGTGATACGGAATTGCAGGGTCCCGGCCTGGTTCGGCGCGGTGGGCGCGGTCAGGTCGACCAGGCGGTAGCCGGACTCCGAATCCGACAGCCCGGTCGCCGCGACGCCCTCGGTGGCGTGCTGGGCGCCGTGGTCCGACGCGGGCCCGGCCGGATCGCCCACCAGGGCTCCGATACCGAGCGCGGCGCCGAACAGGGCGATCAACCCCACGCCGACCGCGGCGAACTTCAGCCGGTCCTGCATTAGACGGCGACCTCGTAGCCTGCCTCGTCCACGGCGGCGACGATATCGGCGTCGGCGACCGGGGCTGTGCTGTCCACGCGGACCGCGCCGGTCGCGAGGTCGACGTCGACGCTGGTCACCCCGTCGATCTTGCCGATCTCGGACTTGACCGAGCTGACGCAGTGCCCGCAGGTCATGCCCTTGACGGTGTAGGTGGTGGTGGCCATCTCCGACTCCTTCGCTCATATTCGATCATACGGTCCAGGGGTATCCCCGACGAGATCGAAGATACCCCCCATGGGTATCTAGCGCAAGCCTTCGGTCCAGCCGTGGATGGCCAACTCGGCAACCCGCTCCAACTCCTCCCGGCTCGCGCCGTCGCGGGCGGCCTGCGACATGCCCTGCATGACCGTGCCGATATAGCGGGCCAGGGTGGGTGCGTCGGTATTCGCGGGCAGAATACCCGCGTCGATATCGGCCCGGATGCGGTCGGTGAAGACTCCGATATTCCGATTGCGCATGTCCCGCAACAGATCCGCGATCTCCGGGCTGGTGGTGTTGACGCCGGCGCTCATCACCAGGCAGCCGTGCGGGCAGTCCGGCCTGCTGTATTCGGTGGCCGCGTCGCGCAGGATGCGCCGCACCGCGGCCTCGGCCGTCGTTTCTTGGGCGAGCGCCCGCGTCACGAATCCGCCGTAGCGTGCGCCGAAGGTCTGGACCACCTCGGCGAACAGCTTGGCCTTATCGCCGAAGGCCGCGTACAGGCTCGGGGCGCCGATGCCGAGTTCGGCGGTCAGGTCGCCGATCGAGGTCGCTTCGTAGCCGCGCGTCCAGAACAGTCGCAGCGCCTTGTCGAGGGCGGCGTCTCGATCGAACGAGCGGGGTCGTCCCCGGGCGGGTGCGTTCATGACATTTATTTTATAGCGATCGCTAGACAATGTGCTAACGTCCCTTCTGTAGTGATCGCTAGAGAAAGGGGCCCGATATGGGCGCACTCACGGGTAAGACCGCACTCGTCTCCGGTGGCAGCCGGGGGATCGGACGCGCTGTCGCCGAGCGACTGGGACGCGACGGCGCGCGGGTCGCGGTGCATTACAACGGCAATGAGGAGGCGGCGAAGGGCACCGTCGCCGCCGTCGAGGCAGCGGGCGGCTCCGCCTTCGCCATCCGGGCCGAACTCGGCGTGCCCGGCGATGCCGCGGCGCTGTGGGAGGCCTTCGACGCGCATGCCGACGGTCTCGACATCCTGGTCAACAACGCGGGTATCGACGGCATCCGGGAACCGATCGGCGGGACCGACGAGGAATCCTTCGACCGGGTCTTCGCGGTGAACACCAAGGCGCCGTTCTTCGTCACCAAACTCGGTCTGGACCGGTTGCGCGACGGTGGGCGCATCGTCAACACCTCCACCGGGCTGACGCACGGCGCGAAGATGCCGCAGCTGATCGCGTACACGATGACCAAGGGCGCGCTCAATGTCTTCACCCAGACCCTCGCCAAGCAGCTCGGGGCGCGCGGTATCACCGTCAACGCGGTGGCGCCCGGTGTGATCGACACCGATATGAACGCCGGCTGGCTGCGTAACCCCGAGACCGAGGCGATGGTCGCCGGGTGGTCCCCGTTGAACCGGGTCGGGCAGCCCGCCGATGTCGCGGATATCGTCGCCTTCCTGGCCTCGGAGGACTCGCGTTGGGTGACCGGCCAGTGGATCGATGCCACCGGGGGTGTGCTGCTGTAACCGAATTGCGCCCAAGAGGTGAATGGCTCATGGAGAGCGCGACGGGTGTCGTACCCACCGGTTAGGCTTGAGCATCGTGTTGTCAGTAGTGCCCAGCCCCGTCACCGTGCGCGCGCCGTCGAAGGTGAACCTCCACCTCGGAGTCGGTGACCTGCGCGCGGACGGCTACCACGATCTGACCACCGTATTCCAGGCGCTATCGCTGAGCGACGATCTACAGATCTCGCCGTCGGCCGCGCTGAGCGTCCGGGTCGCCGGCGAGGGTGCGGCGGAGGTGCCGACGGACCGGAACAACCTGGTGTGGAAGGCCGCGGTCCGGCTGGCGCATCTGGCGGGCCGGGCGCCGCTGGTCGAGATCGCCATCACCAAGGGGATTCCGGTGGCGGGCGGCATGGCCGGCGGCAGCGCGGACGCCGCCGCCGCGTTGGTCGGGCTCAACGAATTGTGGGACATCGGGCTCTCTCGCGACGAATTGGCCGCGGTCGCAGCCGAACTCGGCAGCGATGTGCCCTTCGCGCTGCACGGGGGTACCGCGCTCGGTACCGGCCGGGGTGAGCGACTGCTCCCGGTGTTGTCCCGCAATACCTTTCACTGGGTGCTCGCGCTGGCCAAGGGCGGGTTGTCCACCCCGGCGGTCTTCGCCGAACTGGACCGGCTCCGGGAGATCGGCGACCCGCCCCGGCTCGGTGAACCGCAGCAGCTGATGCAGGCACTGGCCTCCGGCGACCCGAAACAGCTTGCACCCCTGCTGGGTAATGATCTCCAGGCGGCGGCGGTCTCGCTGAAGCCGGAGCTGCGCCGCACCCTGCGCGCGGGTGTCGGTGCGGGTGCGCTCGCCGGTCTGGTCTCCGGCTCCGGGCCCACCTGCGCATTCCTCTGCGACAGTGAGGACGCCGCCGTCGCGGTGGCCGCCGAACTCGCGGGCGCCGGTGTCGCGCGTAGCGTCCGCACCGCCACCGGCCCGGTCCCGGGCGCCCGGGTGCTCAACGCGGATACCCACGGCAGGCGCTGAGCTCACCCGACCACGTCGGCGAGCCGATCCACTTGATCGGCGTCGCGGCCATAGCAGTAGAGCATGACCTCGTCGGCCCCGAGATCGGCGAATTGCGTAATGGCGGTGCGGATTTCGTCGGGCGTGGTGAGCATTCCGGCGAGCATGTAGTCGGCGCGGCCGCTGAATTCGTAGTAGGCGCCCATCGAGGCGCGGGCATCGGCGACCACCTCGTCGGCGCCGAAAGCGACGTTGACCTGGGCGACGATGCGGGGTGCGCCGTCGCGTCCGTGCGCGGTCCAAGACCGGCGCACGGTATCGAACAGGCCGCCGGCCCAGGAGGGTGCGGCGGCGGCGAGGAATCCGCCGCCGAATCGGCCGACGCGGTCGAGGGCGGCGGGCTGGAAGCCGCCGAACAGGGTCTCGGGACCTTCGGGTCGGTACGGCGCGGGTCCGATCGGTCCGCAGTCCGCACTGTGCGGCTTACCGGACCAGAGGTCGCGCATCAGGGCGATCTGCTCGTCCATCCGGCGGCCGCGGGTGCGCATATCGGTGGCGGAGGCGACGTGGTCGTCCGCGCGACCGCCGACGCCGAGGCCGAGGACGAACCGGCCGCCGGACATCAGGTCGAGCGTCGCGGCCTGCTTGGCCAGCAGTGCGGGTTCGCGCAGCGGGGCGATCAGCACCTCGGTCTGGATCTTGATGCGGGTGGTGGCGCCGGCGATCATGCCGAGCGCGATCAGTGGTTCGGGGTTGTCGTAGGCGAGTCGATCGAGTAGGCCGAGGGTGGAGAACGGGCCCGCCTCGGCGCGGCGTGCCCAGTCGAGCAGAACGGTGGGATCGGAAATCGGAAGGCCGAGACCGACGTGCATGGGAACCTCCGTGAAGGGGTGGATCTGACGGCGCCGCCCCTGTCAACCCCGTCGATGCGTGGCGGTGTTCCCTTCCGCGGCTGAACTTCGGCGGAAACGCTCATAGAACTTTGTTCGTAACGAACGTTGTTCGTCAGCTACGTTAGACGAACAACGTTCGGTGCGCAACTTCGCGCCGTGACCGGCGGGTCTGCGCCGCGTTCGGGGCGAGAGCTAGGCTTTGCCGGGGCAAGCATTGCGCCTGCCTGCGGCAACCTCGGAAGGATCCATGTCCAACCTGATCAACCTCGAACAGGTCTCCAAGAGCTTCGGCATCAAACCGCTCCTGGACAACGTGTCGCTCGGTGTCCATGCCGGTGAGCGGATCGGCGTCGTCGGGCTGAACGGCGGCGGCAAGACCACGCTGCTCGAGGTGCTCACCGGGATCGAGGAACCCGACAGCGGCCGGGTGAGCAGGGTCGGAGGGCTGCGCATCGCGGTGGTGACCCAGCGCGGGGTGCTGCCCGCGGGGGCGACCGTCGGATCCGTGGTGCTCGCGGGGCTGGCCGACGATCAGATGGCATGGGCATCGCGCAGCGATTCGATGGGGGGTGGCGGTCGGGCGGCGGGTGGGCCAGACGGGGTCGCTGAACACGAGTGGGCATCGAATCCGCGCATCCGTTCGGTCATCGAGGGCATCGGCATCGAGGGCCTCGGCATGGACACCAGCGTCGACAACCTGTCCGGCGGTGAACGCCGCCGCGTCGCGCTGGCCGCCGCGCTGGTGCGCGACCTCGATCTGCTGGTGCTGGACGAGCCGACCAACCACCTCGATGTCGAGGGTGTGCAGTGGCTGGCCGAACATCTGCTGAACCGGCGCAGCGCGCTGGTCGTGGTCACCCACGATCGCTGGTTCCTCGACACCGTCGCCACCGACACCTGGGAAGTGGTCGGCGGCAAGGTCGAAAGCTATGAGGGCGGATACGGCGACTGGATCTTCGCCAGGGCCGAACGGGCCAGGCAGGCCGATGCCTCCGAGGCGCGGCGCAGCAATCTGGCACGGAAGGAATTGGCCTGGTTGCGCCGCGGTGCGCGAGCCCGGACCTCCAAGCCCCGCTACCGGGTCGAGGCGGCCGAAGCGCTGATCGCCGATGTGCCGCCGCCGCGCGATAGCGTCTCCCTTGCCGCATTCGCCCGAAAGCGCCTGGGCCGCGTGGTGATCGAGCTGGAGGACACCACGCTCACCACCCCGGATGGCCGCGCCCTGGTCCGCGATCTGACCTGGCGTCTGGCACCGGGGGAGCGGGTCGGCCTGGTCGGGGTGAACGGTTCCGGAAAAACGACCCTGCTGCGCGCATTGGCGGGTGAGGTGGAACCGGCCGCGGGCAAGCGGATTCAGGGCCAGACCGTTCAGATCGGCTGGCTGCGCCAGGAACTCGACGATCTGCCCACCGATCTGCGCGTACTGGAGGCGGTCCAGCAGGTCGCGCAACGAATCATGCTGGGCGACAAGGAGATTTCCGCTGGTCAATTGGCCGAGCGGCTCGGATTCACCCCGGCTCGCCAGCGCACCCCGGTCGGCGATCTGTCCGGTGGCGAACGCCGCCGACTGCAGCTGACCCGCATCCTGATGGCCGAGCCGAATGTGTTGCTGCTCGACGAGCCGACCAACGACCTGGATATCGACACCCTGCAACAGTTGGAGGATCTGCTCGACAACTGGGCTGGCACCCTGGTGGTCATCAGCCACGATCGCTACCTGATCGAACGCATCGCCGATTCGACCTGGGCGTTGTTCGGCGACGGCAAGCTCACCAACCTGCCCGGCGGCATCGATGAATACCTGAAAAAGCGTGCCGCGCTGAGCGCCGCCCCGGCCCGCGCCGACGCCAAAGCCGCCGACGCGCCGTCCACCGATTCCGCCGCCTACCGCGCCGCCCGCAAGGAATTGGGCAAACTCGAGCGCAGCATCGATAAGCTCACCGAGCGCGAGCAGAAACTGCATACCGCGCTGGCCGACGCCGCCACCGATCCCGATAAGCTCAGCACCCTCGGTGCGGAACTGAAGCAGGTGCTCGCCGAAAAGGAAGCGGCCGAGGAGCGTTGGCTGGAACTGGCCGACGGCGCCTAACGAGTTGTGCGCCACCGCCCGTTCGCGCCGCAGCGCGGGATCGGGCGGAACCGGGTCGGGTCAGCTGGTTCCGGAAGCTCGGCCGTCCTGGACCACGACCGGCAGGCAGGTCTCGACGAAGTCGGCGCCGAAGCCGGTGAGCACGATGCTGCGGTAGTAGATCTTGGTGCCGAAGCTGGAGCGCTTCAATACCTCCCGCACCGGTGACTGCGCCTCCAGGATCTGGTACCGGTTCGGATTTCCGACCGGTTCCCGCGCGAACTCGATGAGCCCGAGCCTGCGCAGATTGGGCAGGTACTGCTGGATCCGGTTCGGGAACCGCAGGCCGGCGTGTTCGCCGATCAGGTTGAGCCCCGACACGATGCGTTCGGCGCCGAAGCCGCGCGGGCGTCCGGTGCGGATATCGATGGCGGGCTGCGCGCCGTCCAGATGCAGGAAGCGCAGGATGCGGGCCTCGTCGGGAGTCAGGTCGGCCAACATCCCGGCGAAGGCCGGATGGATCTCGTTGGCCTCGGCTTGTGTGCTCGCGGACAGCCGCAGCAGTGCGGCGCCCTGCTCGCGCAGCGTCGGCACGCCGGTGGTATCGGCCGTGGGCGTTGCGACAGGCAGACCCAGTGCGCGGCGCACCGCATCCTTGAACTCCGCTTCGGCCTCGGCGAGCACCTCGCGCGTCGGTGCGCCCGCGATACTGCCCCGCACGACGGTGGCTCCGACGCCGAGCGCGGTGTCGACACCCCAGGCCGTGACCGCCGAGGCGGCCGATACCGCGACCCTGGCGACACCGGTGGCGGCCCGAACCGTCTGCCGGGCCGAAGGCCTACTGCGGCTGGGTGTTTCGGCTGTGTCCGGTAGCGGAGCCAACGGCCGTCGCGCGATCTCCGTCGAGGGTTGCACAACCTCGGAGGACTCGACGGCCTCGATATCGTCGCCGTCTGCTTCCGTCATAGCCATGTCGTTGCCACTCCCGTTCCGAAGATCAGGATGTGAGCGTATCCGGCGAACAGCCCCAACACGCCGCCATGCAGAAAAAGGAGCCATTCGTCCTGTTTGATGGCCGAACGCAGCATATCCACGAAGTCGTTGGGGGAAAGCGCCGACATCTGTTTGGCGATGTAGTCGTTGATCTGCTTGCCCTGCCGGACGTTGAACTCGGGGTCGGCGAAGGCGATCGGGGCGATGGACATGGCCTCGGTCGTCAGCGTCGACTGCAACGAGTCGTACTCGCGGCTGCCCAGCATGAACTTGACCGCGGGCCGGGCCGGGCCGAGCGCGCGGTCCGCGGCCGGGCGCAGGGTGTCCTCCAGCATCTGCATGGTGCGATCCGAGCGCGGGCCGTTGAGTAGTTCGTCGCCGATATTGGCGACGGTCATCACCTGGCTGGAGACCAGTTCGGCGTAGCCGGCGGTGATCTCGGGCTGGCGCTTGATCAGCAGACCCTGCCGCCACGGGCACCACCATTTCGGGTAGGCGGGCGCGAAGATCATATTGAGACCGACCCAGTTGACCACCCAGCCGATGATCACGCCGCCGATCGGCAGCACCACCAGCGTCGACCATCCGGTCAGATGCAGGATCGCGACCAGCACAACGCCCATCGGCGCGCCGAAGTAGAAACCGAAGTTCTGCATGAACTGCAGTTCCTTGGCGCCGAGCACCTGGAACAGCGTATTGAGCAGTTGCGGCCGGGCCTGGAAGTACCGGATCACCATTTGTTTGACGTCGATTAGTTGATCGATATTCGCGCCGAGTTCATGCGTCAGTTCGTGCAGAATCTCCGGCAGCTGCTGCCGGACCCGGGCGTGCACCATCTCGCGCACCTGGGTCGGCAGGTTGTACCAGAGCTGTGGATGTTCGCGACGCAGGATTTCCTCGACGATGTCCTGGATCTGCGCGTCGGCGATGCTCGCCAGATGCTCGGCGAGTTTGTCCGGCTCCAACTCCCTATAGAAGTCCGCGACACTGCCGAGTTTGGCCAAACCCTTGTCGACGGCGATGCTCGCCATTTTGTCCGCCCGCGACGGCACGATGCCCTGCCAGCCGATTCGGCCGTCGTAGCTGAGCAGCGGCAGTACCTGAATTCGCTTGGGCAGGAACGGGAAAAGCGCGCGCAATCCGGGTAACCGGATGCCGTGGAAGGCAATCGGCTTGAACAGCATCAGGATGCCTGTCCAGTTGGTGATGTAGCCGATGATGCCTGTGAAAAGCGGAATGGTCAGAAGCTCTAGAAGGATAGTCGGATGGATTCCGAAAACACTCTCTAACACGACACCCTCCTGCCGATACACCGGTGATCGCCGCCTCACCGGCACCCCAAACTAGCACCCCGTCGGCATCGGGACCCCATTGTGAGCGGTAATGCCGTTCGCGCCGCGAGTGCACCGGACGGCGGGCGTCATACCGGAGATATCGGTCACAGTGCCGGTCCGGAATGCCGCATCGGTGCGGGCCGCCGGTGACAATGGCGACCACCACATTCCGGCTAGGGGCGGCCGGGGGGTGCACAGGGGTGGCCCGCGCAACGCCAGGTTCGGCATACCTGGAAGGCTGACGGGCAATAATCTGTGGGCAGACTCGTTCCCTTGGCAATACATCGGAGTAGACGTGGCAGACGACAGGACCGGACAGGACGTCACCCGAGCCGGTTCCCGCTCCGTGGAGCGCAGCTCGGATGTCGAACAGCGGCAGATCAGCAATGAGGCCAGGCTGATCCGCGGCGTGTTCCGCGCGGCCGGGCTGGCCGCAGGTACCGCCGTGCGCGGCGGCCAGTGGGCGGTCAACACCTCCTACGAGGTGACCAAGGAGATCACCAAGGCCGCGCTGGACGGCGAGTCGTCGGCCGATATCGCCGAACGCACCGGTAATGCCCTGCGCTCGATCGCCCGCAGCGCGCTCGGCGTCACCGAGGGCTCGGTGCGCGAAATCGTCAGCTATGTACCGACTCCCAGCAACGGCACCGGTCAGCAGCAGGCGCTGGCCATCAGCTCGCATCTGCGCTCGGCGTCCACCGAGGAGTTGCGCAGGCGCGGCGACGCGCTGCTGGCTCGCTCGGCCGATGTCTACTTCACCGAGGATGTGCACCCCGCCTACGACCGCATCCTCGATGAACTGGCGCCGGACGAGGCCCGCATCCTGCGCTTCATGGCGCTGAACGGTCCGCAACCGTCGGTGGACGTGCGGACCAACCGCCCGCTCGGCATCGGCTCGGAACTGGTGCAGGGTGATCTGACCTCGGTGCCGGAGCAGGCGGGTGTCCGCTACCCGGACCGGGCGCGTCAGTATCTGATCAATCTCAACCGGCTCGGCCTCACCCTGACCTCCGACGACCCGGTGGTGCTCAGCCGCTATATGGTGCTCGAGGTGCAGCCGGTGGTGGAGGCGGCGCTGAAGAAGGCCGGTCGGGCGCCGAAGATCGTGCGCAAGAGTCTGCGGCTCACCGAGTTCGGCGAGGACTTCTGCCGGACCTGCTTCACCATCGGAAGTTGATCTTCCTGGCCGACTCGGCCCGGATAGTGCCCGGATAGTGATAGCAATCTGATACAAATCTCCCAAATCATGAAGCACGGCGGCTTCGGATGGGATTGTTGATTATATGGATCAGGTCAGCGACGGGCAGGGGCGTAGCGATCCGACGGTGAGCGACGCCGAGAAACGCGGCGATCCGGCACCGGATGCCGACACGCCGCCGGCCGACAACCTCGGTGTCGAAGACCCGAGGACCCAAGCCGCCCCGCCGCAACGCGACGAGCGGGAACTGGACGATGTGTCGGCGATCAGCAGGCTGAAGTTCCGTTATCTCCGCGCTCTCGACACCAAGTCCTGGGAAGAATTCGCGGACACCATGATTCCCGAGGCCACCGCCACCTATAGCGAATATCTGCAATTCGAATCGCGCGACGCTTTCCTGGCCTTCATGCGTAATACCCTCGGCCCGCACGTCATCACCGAGCACCGCTGCGACCATCCCGAAATCGATGTCGACGGCGACACGGCAACCGGCACTTGGTATCTCGCCGATACCGTGCTCATCCCGGCGCACAATATGCTGCTGCGCGGCGCGGCGTTCTACACCGATCGGTACGTCCGCTGTGATGACGGGCGCTGGCGCATCGCGCATACCGGTTACGAACGCACCTACGAGGTGGTGCTCTCGCTGAGCGACCTGCCCAGTCTGCGCCTGACCTCCAGCCGCTGGGGGCTCATAGCCCGAGAAGACGGAATCGCCCCCGTCGAACGCAACCCCGGCACCACACCGACGCCCCCCGAACCCGAAGGGGAGTAGCCGTCACAGAGTTTCTCGACGGTTCACAGAGTATGTGGCCCCTGTGAAGCGTGCCGAAGGTCTGTGATGCCGCGCTAGTCGGCGGCGGCGACCAGCGGTTCGAGGGTTAGGGTCGGGTGTTCTTTTTCGATGTACTGCAACCGCCACTTGTCGCTGAACAGCGCCAGTAGGGCGCCGTCGGTGCGGGTGAAGACTTCGACTCCGCGTTGGCGGTCCAGTTCGGGGGCCGACTCGGGGTCGGTGCGCCGGGCCAGGGTGTAGCCCAGGAACTCCATTTTGGTCTCGACATTGAATTCGGCCAGCATCCGGGCGGTGACCACCTCGAACTGCATCGGGCCGACCGCGGCGAGTACGGGGGAGGCGTCGCCGCGCAGATCGTTGCGCAGCACCTGCACCACACCCTCGGAGTCGAGCTGGTCGATGGCCTTGCGGAACTGCTTGTACTTACCCGCGCTCTCCGCGCGCAGCGCCGCGAAATGCTCCGGTGCGAAGGACGGGATCGGCGGGAACTCCACCTTCTTGTCCACGAACAGGGTGTGACCCGGCGCCAGCGCGGTCGCGTTCACCAGACCGACCACATCGCCGGGATATGCGGTGTCGACGGTGGAGCGCTCTCGGCCGAAGACGGTCAGTGCGTACTTGGTCGCGAACGGCCGACCGGTCTGCGCGTGTGTCACCACCATGCCGCGTTCGAACTCGCCCGACACGATCCGCATGAACGCCAGCCGGTCCCGGTGCGCGGCATCCATGCCCGCCTGCACCTTGAACACCACGGCGCTGAACGGCGCGGTGGTCTCGCGCGGATTGCCGTTCACATCGGCCCGGGCGCGGGGCGCGGGCGCCAGCGCGACCAGCGTCTCCAGCAACTGCCGGACGCCGAAATTCAACATCGCGGAGGCGTAGATAACCGGGGAGGTCTGGCCGGCCAGGAACAATTCCTGATCGTGGTCCTGTCCGGTGGCGGAGAGCAGTTCACTCTCCTCCGACGCGGTGGCCCAGACCTCGCCCTCGCGCGCCTCGGCCTGCTCGGGGGTCAGCGATACCTCCGGCGCGATGGTCGCGCCGCCCGCGGTGCGGGTGAAGTGGATGTACTCGAGGGCGGCGCCGTCTTCACCGCGGCGCAGCAGGCCACGGAAGTCGCCCGCGATGCCGACCGGAAGGAATAGCGGTGTCGGGGTGAGTCCGATGCGCTCGTTGATCTCGTCGAGTAGTTCCAGCGGGGCCTGGCCGGGCCGGTCCCATTTATTGATGACGGTGATGACCGGGATGCCGCGGTGCCGGCAGACCTGGAACAGCTTCAGCGTCTGCGGCTCGAGTCCCTTCGCCGCGTCGATGAGCATCACCGCGGCGTCGACGGCGGTCAGCACGCGGTAGGTGTCCTCGGAGAAGTCCGAGTGACCGGGGGTGTCGACCAGGTTGATCACATTGTCGATATCGGAGCCCGCGGCGCGGTAGTTGAACTGCAACGCGGTCGAGCTGACGGAGATGCCGCGGGCCTTCTCCATCTCCATCCAGTCCGAAACCGTCGACTTGCGCCCGGCCTTACCGTGGATGGCGCCCGCCTCGGAGATCATTCTGGCGTGCAGCGCGAGTGCCTCGGTCAGCGTCGACTTGCCCGCGTCCGGGTGTGAGATCACCGCGAACGTGCGTCGCCGTGCGACCTCGGCGGGCAGTCCGCGCGGCGTGGGAGCGACGACATCCTCAGGGGCGGTCACGGAACAACCTTTCACAGACGACCGATCGGCAACCGCTCCAGCGTACGCGATGGCGCTGAATGACTAGCGGCGCGCCGCTGACCACCCGATTCAATCCGGGCTTCGGCGCTGCGGTATGGTGTTCGGGTTGTCTCGGCGAGGGTGACCGCAGACGTTATGCGTTCACCGTGATCGACGCGGCTCGGCTTCCGGCCGTCCTCGTTCGGTCTTTCGCCCGACGAGTAGACCAACCTGGCCAGGGTTTCCACAGCCACTGGCAAGCAACCGTTGACCAGCCCGGAAGAGCCGTAGGAGTAGATCCAGTCATGTCCGACGCCAACCTTCTCGAAGCCGCCGTTCGCACCGAGTTCGGTAAGGGCGCCGCCCGCCGCACCCGTCGTGCCGGCAACGTCCCCGCCGTACTGTACGGCCACCAGGCCGACCCGCAGCACCTTTCGCTGAATGCCCAGGCTTTCGCCGCCATCCTGCGCGAGCACGGCACCAACGCGGTGCTGAACCTCGTGATCGATGGTGAGAAGCAGCTGGCGCTCACCAAATCCGTTGTGGTGCACCCGATCCGCCGCTACATCGAGCACGCCGACCTGCTCATCATCAAGCGTGGCGAGAAGGTCACCGCCGATGTGAACGTCACCCTGGTCGGCGATGCCGCCTCCGGCACCCTGGTCACCCAGGACGCCACCACCATCTCCATCGAGGCCGAGGCGCTGAAGCTGCCCGAGGCCATCGAGATCTCCATCGAGGGCGTGGAGGCCGGCACCCAGATCACCGCGGGTGAGGTCGAGTTGCCCGCCGGTGTCACCCTGGCCGCCGATCCGGAGACCCTGATCGTCAACATCATCGCCGCCCCGGCCTCCGCCGCCGAGGTCGAGGAAGCCGCTGCCGCCGCCGAGGCCGCAGAGGCTGAGAGCGCCGAGTAAGAACTTCCGGATCGGGTTCCGACCGAATCCACCATGACCGAATCAACGGTGCCCGCGCTCGTGATCGGACTGGGTAACCCAGGCTCCGAATATGAACGCACCCGGCACAATGTCGGCTTTCTGGTCGCCGACGTGCTCGCAGAGCGCGTCGGCGGCCGTTTTTCCGTGCACAAGAAGTCCGGGGCGGACCTGTTGCAGGCACGCCTGGACGGCCGCCAGGTGCTGATCGCCAAGCCGCGGTCCTATATGAACCTGTCCGGCCGCGCGGTCGCCGCACTGGCCAAGTTCTTTTCGGTGCCGCCGACCGAGGTGATCGTGGTGCACGACGAGCTGGACCTGCCGTTCGGCGCGATCAAGCTCAAGCGCGGCGGCGGCGAAGGCGGGCACAACGGTCTGCGCTCCATCTCCAGCGCGCTGACCACCAAGGACTATCTGCGTACCCGCATCGGCATCGGCCGCCCGCCGGGCCGTCAGGACCCCGCGGACTACGTGCTCAAGCCGTTCGCGGCACCGGAACGCAAAGAGGTCCCGGTCATCGTCGAACAGGCCGCCGATGCCGTCGAGCTCCTACTGCGCGTCGGCCTCGAAACCGCGCAGAACCAGCTGCACTGAGTCGAACGACGCTTTGTCGGTCCCGATCCGGGGTGCGGGCGGCGGTCGCCGTAAATTGCTTATATGACCAAGTTCAGCGGCTTCCCGTTGACGGGACTGGATTTCTACGAAGACCTCGAGGCCGACAATTCGAAGACGTTCTGGACCGCGCACAAGAACGTCTACGAGGAATCGGTGCGCGCGCCGATGGTCGCGCTGACCGCGCAGCTGGAGCCGGACTTCGGCACCGCGAAAATCTTCCGGCCATATCGTGACGTGCGCTTTTCCAAGGACAAGGTGCCGTACAAGACCGCCCAGGGTGCGGTGGTCGGCACCGCGCCGGGCACCGGCTGGTATGTGCAGATCAGCGCCGCTGGACTGTTCGTCGGCGGCGGGTTCTACTCCGGCACGCCCGCGCAGATCGCCCAGCTGCGCGCCACCATCGATGACGAGGTGCGCGGTGCGGAGCTGGAGGCGATCCTGGCGAAGCTGTCCAAGTCCGGATTCGACATCGGCGGGGAGAAGCTGAAGACCAAGCCCAAGGGGTACGAGGCCGATCACCCGCGGATCGACCTGCTCCGGCACAAGTCGATCACCTGCCACAAGGAATTCGGGGCTCCGGCGTGGCTGCCCACCGCACGGGCCGCCACCGAGGTCCGCAAGACCTGGGAGACCATGCGCCCCTTCATCGATTGGCTCACCGCCGTCGTCGGCACCACCGGTTAGCCGGGCGCGGTTCCGGGCGTGATGACCGGAACCGCGCACCGTCGGCCGAGCTCAGTTGCGCGCGGCCAATACCAGGGCGAAGCGGTTGTCCGGGTCGGTCCAGGTCTGTTCGGTGCGGAAACCGGCGGCGGCGAGCTCGGCGGTGAGACCGTCGAGCCGGAACTTCGCCGATATCTCGGTGCGCATCTGCTCGCCGCGCGCGAATTCGACGGTGAGGTCCAGGTCCCGGACGTGCACCGTCATCGCCTCGGTCGCCTCCAGTCGCATTTCGATCCACTCGTTCTCCGCGTCCCACCGCGCGATGTGCTCGAACTTCTCCGGTGCGAAGTCGGCGTCGAGCCGGTTGTTCAACACGTGCAGCACATTTCGGTTGAACTCGGCGGTCACACCGGCCGCATCGTCGTAGGCGGGGACCAGGACGGCGGGATCGATGACCAGCCCGGCGCCGAGCAGCAGCTGCTCTCCCGGCTCCAGCACCTCGTGGATACTCGCGAGGAATTCGGCGCGCTCGTCCGGGACCAGGTTGCCGATGGTGCCGCCGAGGAACGCGATCATGCGCCGCCCGCCGCGCGGCAGGTTGTGCAGGGTGTCGGTGAAGTCGCTGACCACGCCGTGCACCGCGAGTCCTGGGAATTCGGCGGCGATATCATCCGCCGCCGCCCGCAGCGCCGAGGATGAAACATCCTGCGGCACATAGGTCTTCAGTGGACCCTCGGTGGTCAACGCGGTGAGCAGCAGCCGGGTCTTGGCGGCCGAGCCCGCGCCCAGCTCGACCAGGACCTCGGACTGGGCCGTACGTGCGATCTCGCCGACGACCCGCTCCAGCAGTGCCCGCTCGGTGCGCGTCGGGTAGTACTCCGGCAGTTCGGTGATCCGCTCGAACAGCTCGCTGCCGCGCGCATCGTAGAACCACTTGGGCGGCAGCCACTTCGGGTCCGCGGTGAGCCCGAGCCGGGCGTCCGATCGCAGTGCCGCGGTGAGGTCGTCGTCGGATAGGTAGATCTCGAGCGTCGCATCGGTCATAGCGGGAGCCTTTCGGGATCGGAAAGTGGTTCGACGGCAAGGTGATCCGGGCGTGCGGTCACCAGGCTGCGGTCGGGGATGGACTGCCAGCGCGGGTCGTCGTCGAAGGGTTCGGAGCAGAGGATGGCGAAGGTGTCGGTGACCAGCGCCGACAGCGAGTGGTGCCAGGTGGTGGCCCACAACTGCGCGCCGTCGCCGAGTAGGAAATTGAGCCGGGCCTCGGGGGCCTGCGCGAGCACCGCGGCGACCAGCAGGCGTAGTGCCGCGGGCGCGGCGGACCAGGCGCCATCGGGGACATCGGTGGCGAGTAGTCCGCGCAGCAGCACCCACAGCGCGGCGGTGTCGGTGGCCGATTCGGCTTCCAGCAGTCGGGCCGGATCGAAAAGCCCCGTCGCGCCGAGTTCGTCGGCGGTGCCCGCGAATTCGGCGGCGACCGCGGTCAGCGCGCGACGCCAGTCCGGGACGACACCGTTGTGGCTGAAGGCCCAGCGGCCATGGGTGAACGGTGCGCAGGCGGATTGCTCCACCGGCATGCCGACGGTGGCCGAACGCACCGCGCCCAGCACCGCCCACGATTCCAATTGCGGCAGTACCTCTTCCACCGCGGGATCGGTCCAGATCGGGGCCGGGTTTCGGTAGCGGCTGACGGTCACCGCGCCGTCGCCGGTATCGCGCCACCATGCGACGCCGAATCCGTCGGCGTTGATGGTGCCGCCCCGGCGCATATCGCGCGGCGCCCACGACTGGGTACGCAGCGAATGGGTGCCGAGTGTGAGCATCTCGCCGACCCGCACCTGCGGGCCGACATAACCGAGGTGCCTACACATGGACGGTCACCGACTCGCATATCGGCTCCGGCAGCCGGATCACGTTGCGCACGTGGGAAAATGCGGATATCCCGGAGCATCCCGTCCGGGTGGCAGGTCCCGCCCCTCTCACGCGACCTCACCCTCACGCAGATCCCGGGCCAGCCGGAAGCCGGAGAAGATCTGCCTGCGGATCGGGTGGTCCCAGTTCCGGAAGGTGCCGCGGCAAGCGACCGGGTCGGTGCCGAAAGAGCCGCCGCGCAATACCCGGTAGTCACCGCCGAAGAACACCTCCGAATACTCCGCGTAGGGGAAGGCCCGGAAGCCGGGATACGCCTCGAAACCAGAGGCGGTCCACTCCCAGACGTCGCCGATGAGTTGGTGCACGCCGGTCGGCGACGCACCCTTCGGATAGGCGCCGACCTCGGCGGGCTCCAGGTGGTGCTGGCCGAGATTCGCTGTGGCGGTATCGGGTTCGGCGTCGCCCCACGGGTAGCGGCGGGTGGCGCCGGTTTCCGGATCGAACCGGGCGGCCTTCTCCCATTCCGCCTCGGTGGGTAGCCGCTTGCCCGCCCACGCGGCGTAGGCCTCGGCCTCGAACCAGCAGACGTGCAGCACCGGCTGATGCGGTCGCAGCGGGGTCATCACACCGAATACCCGACGCCACCAGCGCCCGGCCGGATCGCGTTCCCAGAATTGCGGGGCGATCAGACCCGCCTTCTGCCGGTGCGCCCAACCGCGCTCGGACCACAGTTCCGGTCGGTCGTAGCCACCGTCGTCGATGAAGGCCGAATACTGCTCATTGGTGATCGGCGCGACGTCGATGGCGAAGGCGGGCAGGTGCACCGGGTGCGCGGGCCGCTCGTTGTCCAGCGCCCACGGGTCGGTCGAGGTGCCCATGCTGAACTCCCCAGCGGGGATGATCACCTCGCCGCCGACCGGTGCGGTCACCGTCGGCGCGGCGGGGGCGGCCAGCACGGCGGCCCCGGTCCGCAGTTGGTGGGTGGCGAGCATGGTCTCGTCGTGCTGCTGTTCGTGCTGGGCGATCATGCCGAAGGCGAAGCCACCGTCCACCAGCGGGTCGCCACGTAAGGCATTGCGGTCCAGCACATCCCAGACCTTGTCGCGCACGGTGCCGACATAGTCACGGGCCTGGGTGGGGTTCAGCAGTGGCAGCGTCGGGCGGTTCGCCCTGGCGTGTTTGAACGCGTCGTAGATCTCATCGATATCGGCGCGTACCGGTTCGCGGCCGCCGACATCGCGGACCAGCCACAATTCCTCCTGGTTGCCGATATGCGCGAGGTCCCAGACCAGCGGGCTCATCAGCCGTGAATGCTGGGCCACCAGTTCGGCCTCGTCGACCACCTCGGTGAGTGCGAGGGTGCGGGCGCGGGCCCGGGTGAGGACCTCGGCGATCCGGTCGCGGAGTCCTTCGATGCCGGAATTGTCGGTCGGGGCGGGGTACTGGGTTGTCACGAGGGCACTCTCCGAAAGTAGTTCTGTGCGGCCCGATTCCGGTGGTGATCATGGTGCATCGGGTGTGCATCGGATTTCGCCGTGTCGAGCGGCGATTGCGGCGGGCTCACGACTGCGGGCCCGGCGGTGCCTCGGTCGGGGTGTGCCCGCCGCGACATCGTCGGGACGCCTCGTCGAGTTCGGCTCGCGTCGCCGATGTTCTGGCGTGCGCGGCGGCGAGTTCGAGCAGGTCGACCGCGACGCCGCGGATCTGTGGATCGGCGAGGCCCCAGCGCGCCGCGTCGAGCCAGCGGCCGGTGAGCGGCGCGGCGATCGCGGTGGCCTCGGCGACCACCGCCGGGGTGGACAGCAGCGCGTCGACAGCGTGGATAGGTACCGTCCAGGAATCGTCGGGCTGGGCGTCGAGGTAGCGGATCTCCAAATGTCCCGAGGCGCGCACCGGTGGGAAGAGCGTGGTCAGGTGGTAGTCCAGATCATCCAGATCGGGACGGCGGCCGATTTCGTCGTCGAGCGCGCCGCAGAGCCAGTCGGCGAAGGTGGCGCCCGGCGGCGCGGCCCAATCGTCGCTGTCGCCGTTCTCGGGTCTTCGGACACACAGCAGCGGCACGTCCAGCGCCCAGCGACCGTATGCCGCAACGGGATCCGTCCAGCTCTCGGCGGACGGACGGGTGCGCGCGTGGTCCAGCCGCAGCCAGGTTCGCATGCGCTGCGAGGCCCACTCGCCGACCGGCGTTCCGTGCAGTGCCGGGGAACAGGCGAATGCGGCCAGCAGGGCCGGGCCCATCGTGTACAGCGCCGCCCAGCGGGTGGCGACCTCCGCGACATCGGCGCCCGCGTCGACGCTGACCTGGGTGGCCGCGGTATTGCACATCATGAGTTTGCCGAAGGGGCCGATGCCGGCGAAGGACTCTTCCATCGCGCGATAGCGCGGCAGGCGCAGCAGCCGTTCGGGGTGGCGGTCCGCGTCGCAGGCGATGGAAACAGTTCGGATCGACTGGGATTCGAGGAGATTGCGCAGCAGCCGGGCATCGTCGCGCAGACGGTCGCATAATTCGGCGGCGTCAGCGAACGGGGCGCTGGAGAGTTCGATCTGGCCACCGGGTTCCATGGTGACCCGGCTGCCCCCGGGCAATGAGAGTGCCGGTGAATCGGGGGCGATGGACCGCGGTGCGTAGGGTCCGAGGGCGATTGCCAGTGCAGCCAACCGCGGGCGGGGGGCGGCCGTCGGGCCTGACGCCGAACACTCACCCTGCACGGTGAGCCACTCGAGTTCGGCGCCGATCAGCGTGGGTGGACCCACTTTGAAACAGACCCCGCCGATATAGGCCTCGGCGGCGGCGCGCGAGGACAACTGCTCCGACGCTGGGGCGCGACGGGCCGATTCCGAATGTTCCAGCGTGACCGCCATGCCAACCTCCACCGTGTCCGCGTGCGGGCCGGGCTCCGGTCCGCACGCCGTGATCTTCGTATCGCGTGGTTCGTGCTGCCTGGTTCGGGTGGTCGGATGAGATCCGAGTACCCGGTCTTCGTACTTAGGTATCGCAATGGTCCGGGTGCTTATTCCACACACCGGACAATCCAGGGTAACGAGAGGCACCGACAAGGAAGCGATAAGAATCTGACGAATGCGTGACGGGATCGAGCACGGGCGCGCGATGGTGGTGACCCGCTAGGGTCGAGCACATGCTGGACGTTGATCGCGTGCGGGCCGATACCCCCGGTTATGACTCCCTTTCCGGAATGGTCTTCCTCGACAGCGCCGGATCGTCGCTACCGCCGCGTATCGTGCTCGATACCGTCATCGATCACCTCCGTCGTGAGGCCGAGGTCGGTGGCTACCGCGCGGCCAACGAGCGGCTCGATGATCTCGCCGGGGTGAAGACGGCGATCGGCACGCTGATCAACGCGGCGCCGAGCAGTATCGCGCTCAGCGACAGCGCCACCAGGTCGTGGGCCGATTTCTTCTATTCCGTCCCGCTGGCGCCCGGCGATCGCGTCCTCATCTCGGGCTCCGACTACGCGAGTAACGCCATCGCCGCGATCCAGCGGGCCCGTGCGGTCGGCGCCCGGGTCGAACGAATCCCCAGCGACGGCAGTGGCCAGCTCGACCTGGACGCCATGGCCGAGCTGGTAGACGAACGGGTGAAGCTGGTGTCGGTGCTGCATGTGCCGACCAACGGCGGGCTGGTCAATCCGGCTGCCGAGGCCACCCGCATCGCGCATTCGGTCGGTGCGCTGGTGCTGCTGGATGCCTGTCAGTCCGCCGGGCAGATCCCGCTCGACGTCGCCGAGCTGGGTGTGGACGCGCTCTCGGTCACCGGCCGCAAATGGCTGCGTGGTCCGCGCGGCACCGGCTTCCTGTACCTGCGGCCCGAATTGGCAATGTCGATGCAGCCACAGCGCCTCGATCTGCACAGCGCCGAATGGACCGGGCCCGACGAGTTCCGGCTCGCACCCGATGCCAGCCGGTTCGAATTCTGGGAATGCGATGTCGCGGCCCGGCTCGGGCTCGGCGCCGCCGTGCGGTACCTGCTGGATCTCGGCCCCGAGGAGGTCTACGCGGCCATCGCGGCCCGCGCGGAATACCTGCGCAAGGCTTTGCCGGAACTGCCCGGCGTGACCGTGCGCGACCTGGGCATTCGACATAGCGGGATCGTGTCGTTCACCGTCGACGGCATAGATCCCCTGGTGATCCGGGAGCGGCTGGCGGCGCAAGACATCACCGTGACGGTGAGCCATGCCAGCTCCACGCTGCTGGATATGACCGACCGCGGCTTGGCCTCGGTGGTGCGCGCCTCCCCGCACTGCTTCGTCGACTACGACGAATTGGACCGGTTCGTCGCCGCCGTGGCGGCCTTGTAGATGTCCCCGCGCGAACTTGTCGTACTCGGCACGGCGAGCCAGGTGCCGACAAAACAGCGCGGTCACAACGGCTATCTGCTGCGCTGGGGCGAGGAGGGCGTGCTCTTCGATCCGGGTGAGGGCACCCAGCGGCAGATGACGCTGGCGGGCGTCTCGGTCACCGATATCACCCGGATCGCGGTCACCCACTTCCATGGCGACCATTGCCTCGGCCTGCCCGGGATCGTCCAGCGCATCAACCTGGACCGGGTGCCGCATCCGGTGGACGTGTACTACCCGGCCTCGGGCCAGGAGTACTTCGATCGGCTGTGCAATGCCACCGCCTTCCACCGCACGGTCGACCTGCGTCCCCATCCGATCGCCGCCGCCGGACCTCTCGACGCACCGGGCGCGCCGTTCACCCTCGCCGCCGCGCCGCTCTCACACCCCGTGGAGGCATTCGGCTACCGGATCACCGAGCCGGATAGTCGGCGGATGCTGCCGGAACGGTTGCGGGCATTGGGGTTACGCGGTCCGGCCGTGGGCGAACTACAGCGGAGCGGCTCGGTCGAGCGCGACGGTCGCACGATCACCTTGGCGGAGGTCAGCGCGCCGCGCCCCGGTCAGAGCGTCGCCTTCGTCATGGATACCCGCCGCTGTCCGGGTATCCACGAATTGGCCTCCGGCGTAGACCTCTTGGTGATCGAAGCGACCTTCCTGGAATCCGAAGCCGACCTCGCCGAAGAGCACGGCCACCTCACCGCGGGGCAAGCGGCCCGCATCGCCGCGGAGGCAGGCGTCCGCACACTGGTCCTGACCCATTTCTCCCAGCGCTACAAGACCCTCGACGCCCACCTCGCCGAGGCCGAGAAATACTTCTCCGGTGAAATAGCGATCGCCACCGACCTCGACCGGATCCCCCTTCCGCACCGTCGCTGACGAGGTACCGATCAACCCGCGCGCGGGCGTCCTTCGTTCAGGCCAAATGCAATTCGAGGACTTGGGCGACGAGGGCGTGCGGGGCGACGTCGGTGACGATGAGGGCGAGGCTGCGGTTTGCCTGGAGGGTGGCTATGCCGTGCAGGTTGGTCCAGAGGGCCAGGGCGCGGGGGTCGGAGAGCTGGGGGTCGGAGAGCGGGCGGTCGGGGGCGACGTCGCCGACCAGTGCCACGAATCCGCGGTAGATCGGGAGAGTCGTGGCGCGGAGGTTTTCGCCGGAGCCTTCCAGGAGATCGTGGCGGAACATGAGGGTGAACATTTCGGGGCGGGCGGCGGCGAAGTCGACGTATTCGATTGCCATGCGGTGCAGGCGGTCCCGGGGCGAGGCGGCGGATGCGGTGGCCAGCGCGAAGCGGTCGACGAGGGCGTCGAAGCCACGGGCGGCGATGGCGGCGAGCAGAGCGCGGTGGGTCGGGAAGTGACGGCGTGGCGCGCCGTGCGAGACGCCCGCGGCGCGGGTGATGGCGCGTAGCCCGAGTTGGGCGGCGCCGACTTCCTCGAGCAGGTCTACGCCGACGGTCACCAATCGTTCG
Organism: Nocardia sp. NPDC050710; assembly: GCF_040654375.1. Taxonomy (NCBI): domain Bacteria; kingdom Bacillati; phylum Actinomycetota; class Actinomycetes; order Mycobacteriales; family Nocardiaceae; genus Nocardia; species Nocardia sp. NPDC050710. The sequence goes on from NZ_JBFAHV010000019.1 coordinate 174,935, forward strand.
CGCAGGGGCTCGTTCTCGACCATGCGGACATTCTCCATCGGATCTGTCGCCGGTTACGCGGCGGGGGTAGACACTGTCTACCATTTCGTGTAGACAGTGTCTACGCAACTTTCGGGAGGAACACATATGTGGTACCGGCTGTTCAAGCACGTTCTGGTCGGCCCGCTGCTGCGGCTGCTCGGGCGGCCGGACATCGAAGGGCTGCACCATGTTCCGCAGGACGGGCCGGTGATCGTCGCGGCCAACCACTTGGCGGTGATCGATTCGATGTACCTGGCGCTGGTGCTGCCGCGGCGGGTCACCTTCCTGGCCAAGCAGGAGTACTTCACCGGCACCGGCCTGAAGGGCCGGTTCAACCGCTGGTTCTACACCGTCTCCGGACAGGTGCCGGTCGATCGGACCGGCGGTACCGCGGCCGCCGACGCCCTGGCCGCGGCCACCCGAATCCTGGAGTCCGGTGGCATCTGGGCCATTCACCCGGAGGGCACCCGATCCCCGGACGGCCGGGTCTATCGCGGTCGCACCGGCACACTGCGCGTCGCGATCGCCACCGGCGCCCCGGTGGTGCCGGTGGTGCTTTCGGGCACCGACCGGGTCAACCCGCGCGGCAGCCGCCGGTGGCGATTCGCGAAGGTACGCATCAGTTTCGGCGCGCCACGCTACTACCTCGCCGCCGACCAGCACCCGCGCGCGGCCACCGACGATCTCATGCGCGAACTCGCCGCACGCGCGGGCCGTCCCTATGTCGATCGGTACGCGGCCACGTTTTCGCACGGCCCGGCGGCATCCCGGCGCCAGGCCGGATAGGCCATCCGCATCGCGCCGGGCGACCGACCACTTCGGGTCGACGCGGGGGAACGGCCGATGACCGGCGTGCACGAGAAGGGGGTTAACACCCGGCCGATTCAGCGGGATAGTTGAAGCAGGCCGGTGCTCGGCCTCGATGGCGCGATTAGGAGTCCGACGTTGAGCAGGTTCACCGACGAGATGTACGCGACGGCACAGTCCTCGGCCCGTGGCTTGGTCACCGGTGAGCCCGATGCGCCGCTACGTCAGAACTGGGGCGAGATCCACCGCATCGCCAGGCAAATGGCGGGTGGACTCGCGGAGGCCGGGATCGGCCACGGCGACGCGGTCGGGGTCCTCGCGGGGATGCCGGTCGATATCGCCCCCGCCTGCCAGGCCATCTGGATGCGCGGCGCCTCGATCACCATGCTGCATCAGCCCACGCCCCGCACCGACCTGGTGGTCTGGGCCCGCGACACCGAGACCGTCTTGCACATGATCGAGGCGCGCGCTGTCGTGCTCGGCGCACCGTTCGAGGCCGCCGAACCGCTGCTGCGTGAGCGGGGCATCACCGTGGTCCGCGTCGATCAGCTGCGCGACGGCCCGGAAATCGATCCGGTGCCGACCACGGAGAACGATATCGCCTTGCAGCAGTTGACATCCGGGTCGACCGGCTCGCCCAAGGCGGTGCGGATCACGCACGAGAACTTCTTCGTCAATGCCTACGCCATGTTCAACCGGGTGAAATTCCAGCTCGACGACGATGTGATGATCAGCTGGCTGCCCCTGTTCCACGATATGGGCATGGTCGGATTCCTCAGCGTACCCATGCAATTCGGGGCCGAGGTGGTTTGTATTACGCCGCTGGACTTCCTGGTACGGCCGCTGCTGTGGGCGGAACTGATCGACAAGTATCGCGGTACCGTCACCGCCGCACCGAATTTCGCCTATTCGCTACTCGCCCGCAGGCTGGGACAGGCCGAGGACGGATCGCTCGATCTGAGCAGCGTCCGGTACATGTGGAACGGCGCGGAACCGGTGGACCCGGACACCATGGAGGCGCTGGCCGAAGCCGGTCAACGCTTCGGGCTCAACCCGATGGCACTCACCCCGGTGTACGGCATGGCGGAAACCACCCTGGCCGTCTCGGTTCCGGATCCGGGCCTGGGCCAGGTACTCGACCTCATCGACGCCGATCTGCTGGAGGCGCTCGGCAAGGCCGTCCCGGTGCACGATCAGCACAGCCACCACGGCACCGTGCGCAGGCTCCCGACGCTCGGCTATCTCGTCGACCAATTGGAGGGCCGCGTCGTCGACGCGGAAGGCCAGCCGCTGCCCACCCGCTCCGTCGGCGTCATCGAATTGCGTGGTCCGGCCGTGACTTCCGGCTATGTGACGGTCGAGGGCTTCCGTCCCGCCCAGAACGCCGACGGCTGGCTCGATACCGGCGACATCGGCTACTTCACCGACGAGGGCCTAGTCGTGGTGTGCGGCCGGATGAAGGACGTCATCATCATGGGCGGCCGGAATATCTACCCCACCGATATCGAACGTGCCGCCATGCGGGTGGCGGGCGTGCGTCCCGGCAATGCGGTCGCGGTCCGGCTCGACGCGGGCGAGAAGCGCGAAAGCTTCGCGGTGGTGGTGGAGAGCAACGACTATCAGAACGCGGACGAGGTCAAGCGCATCGAGCACGATATCGTGCACGCGGTTTTCTCCGAGGTCGGCGTCCGCCCGCGCAATGTCACGGTGCTCGGGCCCGGCGCCCTCCCGAAGACTTCCTCGGGCAAACTCCGCCGCGCCGCCACCGCCACGCACCTGCATTGATCGCCGCCGGTCGGCCGCCGGGTCAGTTCTGCCTGTTGTAGAGGATCAGGCTCAGGATGAGCCCGGCGATCAGGCCGATCGCTGAGGCGAGGGCAGCCCACTTGCCGTACCTCTCACCCCTGTTGTTGGCCAGATAGCCGAAGACGATGCCCGCCGGGCCGAACAGGATGGGGCACACCAGCAGGGCCAGCGCCGCGCAGACAAAGCCGATGATCGACAATGTGGGCGGACCGGAGCGCGCCGGTACCTGGTCGGACGGCCCGATCGGCGGCGGGGGCGGATACGCGGGGCGGTCGTCGTCGCGATCGGCTGAATCGTCCGGTTGCCGCGGTGTGGTCATAGCGCCTTCCTCGGTCGGTTCGGTCGCTAGCTGACGGATATCTACAGTTCGGTGTCGTCGAGGATCTCCATCGCGGCGGCCTCGGCGGGCCGCTCGTCCTGCTCGGCGGCCGCGGCCTCCTGATCGCTCGGGGTCCATTCCTGGGCCAGCTCGTCGATGATGCCGAGCCGCCCGTCGTCCTCGTTCTCGTGATAGCGGATCTGCAGGTCGTCCGGCGGATCCTCGATGGTGCGCTCGTACTCGCGGATCTCGTCGGCCTGCTTGTCGTCGCCCATGCCCATATCCAACGGTTCACGGTCCATGACACCGAGTATTCCCGGATCGGGCGCGAGCCGGGAGAACACGGCCGGGTAATTCGCCGATGCGCTACGACAAGCTGTTACTGAGCCCGGCGATTCCGAAGATGACCAGCACCAGCAATATCCCCAGCACCAATACGACGCCATTGGCGATGGCCGCCCACTTTCCCAGCGGTTCACCCTTCGAGTTGCCGACGATGCCGAGGACGATGCCCGCCGGTCCGGTGATGAAGACGGGCAGGAAGCAGAGCAGCGCCGACACCACGGTCAGGCCGAGGCAGACGAAACTGATGATCGACCAGGTCTGGGTGGGTGTCGCGGGTTGCCCGTACGGCGAGTACGGCGGGTAGCCCGGGGTGCCGTACTGCTGCTGGGGGTAGCCGCCCTGCTGCGGGTAGCCCGGCTGCTGCGGGTAGGCCGGGGGATAGCCGGGCTGCTGAGGATAGCCGGGCTGCTGGGGGTAACCAGCCTGTTGCGGGTAGCCCGGTTGCGGATACGCCGATCCGGGTTGCTGCGGGTAGGCCGGTGGAGCGGGCGGAACATCGGTGGGCGGATAGGAGGGGTAACCGGCGGGCGGGGTGTACTGCGGCCCACCGGCCCCGGGCTGCTGGCCCGGCCGGTACACCTGGGTCTCCGGGGCGGTGCCGGTCGATCCCGGCTGGAAGATCTGAGTTTCCGCGACCCGCGCGGGGTCGTCCGGATCGTCCTTCGACTTCTTCAGGTTGAAACCGGGTTGTGGGTCCTGCGGTGTCGTCATGGTGTTCCCCCTCGTCGAATGTGATCGTTCTCAATGCCTAGCACGGTCGCAGCGCCGATACCAGCGGGAATCGTGTCGGCGCCGCACAGCGGGCCGGAATACGACGACGGCCCGGACCTCAGGTCCGGGCCGTCGCCAGCTGTCGGTATCAGGCGTTGCCGTTGAACAGCCCGGTGACCGAGCCGTTCTCGAAGACCTCGCGGATGGTGCGGGCCAGCAGCGGCGCGATGGACAGCACCGTCAGCTGCGGGAACTTCTTGTCCTCGGTGATCGGCAGCGTATTGGTCACCACGACCTCCTTGGCGCCGCAGCTCGCCAGCCGCTCGGCGGCCGGGTGGCTCAGCACGCCGTGGGTCGCGGCGATGACCACATCGACCGCGCCCGCCTCCTTCAGTACCTTCACCGCGCCGGCGATGGTGCCGCCGGTGTCGATCATGTCGTCGATCAGGATGCAGGTGCGGCCCTCGACCTCACCGACCACGCGGTTCGCGGTGATCTGGTTCGGCACCAGCGGGTCGCGGGTCTTGTGGATGAACGCCATCGGCGCGTCCGCCAGCGAGTTGGCCCACTTCTCGGCCACCTTCACCCGGCCCGCGTCGGGGGAGACGACGGTGATGTTCTCCAACGGGTAGTTATTGCGAATGTATTCGACCAGCTGCACCTGGGCGTGCATATGATCGACCGGGCCGTCGAAGAAGCCCTGGATCTGGTCGGTGTGCAGATCGACGGTGATGATGCGGTCCGCGCCCGCCGTCTTCAGCAGATCGGCGACCAGGCGGGCCGAGATGGGCTCGCGGCCGCGGTGCTTCTTGTCCTGGCGGGCGTACGGGTAGAACGGCAGCACCGCGGTGATCCGCTTGGCCGAACCGCGCTTGAGCGCGTCGATCATGATGAGCTGCTCCATCAGCCACTGGTTCAGCGGCGCCGGGAAGCTCTGCAGCACAAAGGCATCCGAACCACGGACGGACTCCTCGAACCGAACGAAGATCTCGCCGTTGGCGAATTCGCGGGCGGTCTGCGGCGTGACGTGGACGTCGAGTTCCTTGGCGACCTGCTCGGCCAGCTCAGGATGAGCGCGTCCCGAGAAGAGCATCAGGTTCTTCTGGTTGTCGATCCATGACGCGGTCACTACTGTTTGCCATCCTTTTGCTCAATTGCCCGACTCGTCCTTGGCCGCGATTGCTTCCGCCGCCGCGCGCGCCGCGTCCGTCCCAGGACGGTGTCGCTGCACCCAGCCCTCGATATTCTTCTGCGGTCCGCCGGACACCGCGAGTGCCCCCGGAGGAACGCTTCTGCGCAGTACAGTACCTGCCGCCGTGTAGGCGCCGTCACCCACGGTCACCGGTGCGACGAACATTGTGTCGCTGCCGGTCCGCACATGCGAACCGACCACGGTGTGGTGTTTTTGCACGCCGTCGTAGTTGACGAACACGCTGGAAGCGCCGATGTTGCTGTATTCACCGATTGTCGCATCACCGACGTAGGTGAGGTGCGGCACTTTCGAATGCGCGCCGATCGAGGCGTTCTTGGTCTCGACGAACGCGCCGAGCTTGCCGGATTCGCCGACCACCGTGCCGGGACGCAGATAGGCGAAGGGGCCGATGGTCGCGCCGGGACCGATCGAAGCCTGCTCGCCGTGGGTGCGCACGACCTTGGCGCCGTCGCCGACCGATACATCGGTGAGGGTGCTGTCCGGTCCGATCTCGGCGTCCTCACCGATGACGGTGGTGCCGAACAGCTGCACACCCGGGCGCAGCACGGCGTCCCTGCCGATCTGCACACCGGCATCCACCCAGGTGCTGGCGGGATCGATGACGGTGACGCCGGCCCGCATATGCCGTTCCAGGATGTAGCGGTTGAGGGTGCGGGTCGCCTCGGACAGCTGCACCCGATCATTGACCCCGGTGACCTTGGCCGCGTCGACCAAGCGCGCGCCGTGCACCGGATGACCGGCCTCGTAGGCCAGCCGCAGCACATCGGTCAGATACAGCTCGTGCTGGGCGTTGGCGGTGGAGAGCCGCCCGATCATGGTGCGCAGTACGGATGCGTCGAAGACGTACACGCCGGAGTTGACCTCGGTGATCGCGCTCTGCTCCGGGGTCGCGTCGGCATGCTCGACGATCTCGGTGACCTGGCCGTCGGCGTTGCGCACGATGCGACCGTAGCCATTCGCGTCGTCCGGGACGAAGGTCAGCACGGTCACCGCGGAACGTTCGGTGTAGCTGCGGTGCTCGTCGAGCAGCGCGGAGAGCGTGTGCCCGTCCAGCAGCGGCACATCGGCCGAGGTGACGAGCAGGTCTCCGGTGAAGTCCGCCGGCAGCGACTGCAGCGCGCACTGCACCGCGTGTCCGGTGCCGAGCTGTTGTTCTTGGAGTGCCGGAATGATGTCGCGGCCCAGGTCCCGCCCGACGGCGGCCATGGCGGCGCCGACTTGTTCACGGTCGTGACCCACCACGGTGATGAGGTACGCGGGGTCGATCTCGTTCGCCGCATGCAGCGCGTGCGCGAGCATGCTTCGACCGGCCAGCGAATGCAGCACCTTCGGGGTCTTCGACCGCATTCGCGTTCCGGCTCCGGCTGCGAGAACGACGACGGCGGTCTGCTGTGGCATGGATCTCCCTCGGCTGCCTGTCATCGTGCTTGGCGGCTTCGTGCTCGGTCAGCGCTGTGCTGACCCTTTCGAGTGACCTGCGAGCGGTCACCAGCTGTTGTCAGCCATGTGCGCGGCCAACGATAGGCCATCGTGCCGGTGTGCTCCGCCGCCAGGACTCGAACCTGAACTATCTGAACCAAAATCAGAGGTGCTGCCATTACACTACGGCGGATTGTCACACCGGCGGATCGGAGAACCCGCCGCTGTGCTCGCGGCACGGCATGAATCCTCGCATGAGACCCGCCCCCACGTCGAGCTAGGCCCGTCCGCCTCTCTTCGTCTTCTGTCGGTCGTTGGAATTACCAGGAGTTTCGCGTCGGGCCGGCGGCGAGGTGCTCGGTCGAGTTCTCGGCGTGCCCGGCGAGTTACCCATGTTCGTGCGAGATCTGGCGTTGCGTTGAGATGTTCGGGACCACACCACCGGGTCGGCGCGGCGCGGAGCGAGCCTGTCTGGAACAGTTAGGGCGATAATTATGTCCGCGCGTAGGGAGGCAGACGGGTGGCGTCGCAGGAACCGCATCGGGTGTCCCGTCCGCGAATGACGGGGACGCAGCGGCGTCAGCAGTTGATCGAGATCGGTCGCGCACTGTTCGCCGAACGCGGGTACGAGGCGACCTCGATCGAGGAGATCGCGCAGCGGGCCCAGGTCTCCAAACCCGTGGTGTACGAACACTTCGGCGGCAAAGAGGGTCTGTACGCGGTGGTCGTCGACCGCGAGATGTCGATGCTGCTCGACATGATCACCTCCTCGCTCACCCAGAATCGGTCCCGAGTTCGCCTCGAACAGGTCGCGCTGGCGCTGCTGACCTACATCGAGGAGCGCACCGACGGATTCCGAATCCTGGTGCGGGACCAGCCCGCAGCCACCGATGACGGTCGCTACTCCAGCCTGCTCAACGAGGCCGTGAACCAAGTGGCGCACATTCTGGCCGGCGACTTCGGACGCCGTGGTTTCGACACCAGCCTGGCCACCCTGTACGCGCAGGCGCTGGTCGGCATGGTTTCCACCGCCGCGACCTGGTGGCTGGACGTGCGCACCCCGTCCAAAGAGGTTGTGGCAGCCCATTTGGTGAACCTGTGCTGGAATGGGTTGAGCCACCTCGAGGCGGATCCGCAACTGAGCTCGGAATGGCCCACCGGCGCCGCCGACTGAGTCGAGTTGTTAACCAGCGAATTGCGATGGAGGCCCGGCCGAATGCTCGAATTGGTTGTCGCGCGCTCACCTGGTGGTACGGTTCACCCATCCTCTGGGTGCTGTTCGGGCGGTATGTCGGTCTTAGTTCGAGATGTCGGTCTACTTCAGGATGGCTGGGTTTAAGGATGACAGGCGGATCTGATGGCTAGGCAAGCGCGCGCGGAGATCACCCGCGATTCCGTCCTTGCGGGTGCTGCCGATGTCTTTCTGCGCTTGGGATATGCGAATGCGAGCCTGAGCGAGATCATCGCGCAGTCGAACGTGACCAAGGGCGCCTTGTATTTTCACTTCGGCTCGAAGGAAGAACTGGCGCGCGCCGTTGTCGATCAGGGCAACGAGAGATTGGTCAGTTCGTGCCAGGGCTTCTTCGATCCGCGGGTGCCCGCGCTCGAAGCATGTATCGGCATCACCTACGTGGTCGCCGACCTATCCATGAACGACCCCATGGTCGGCGCGATGCTCAAACTGACCCACCAGATCGGCGACTACCGTGGCGCCCAAGGCGACAATATCGCCAAGACCTGGGGCGACACCTACCGCGTACTCGCCGAGCGCGCCATCGCCCAGGGCGACCTGGAAACAGACCTCGACCCCGAGGTGGTCGGTCTGCTTCTGCAGGAGGTGACCGCGGGCGTGCATATCGTCGCCGTCGGAACCGAGTCTATGGACCAGATGGCCACCCGCATGGAGCGCGCCTGGTATTTCCTGCTCCCCTCCATCGTCCCCGCCGAGAAGCTCTCGTACTTCCGCGAATTCGCCGCCCGCCGCCTCCGCCGCTACGTGCCGTGATATTGGCCGCGCGGGCGCGGCGGGTTCGCGGGCTGTGTTGTTGGCCGCGCGGGCGCGGCGGGTTCGCGGCCCTTGATGTCTCGCTGCCGAGCGGCCGAGACTTGCGACTGCGTCGCGTGCGCTTCGGCCGCTCGG
>NZ_JBFAHV010000020.1:0-180496 GCF_040654375.1 Nocardia sp. NPDC050710
CCCGACATCACCTGAGCACCCACACATCCAGATGATGCAATAGCCAAACCCCGACCGATCGGTTCCACGTACCCCGCACAACCCTCACATCGGCATTTCAGTGCGTTGGTGGATGTCGAGATAGTCTCGGCCCGTTAGATCTTTGGGGTGTTTCGCGTGGCCTGTCGGACCCGCGCGTCACGCGGTAATGCAGGACGTTGCTGGTGTGCGGGAGAGGGTTCGGCGAGTCGCGCCGAATGCCGACGCACAGTTCGCCGGTCGCGGGGCGGCCCGCCGACTAGAGTTTGTCGTGTGTCAGGCTGTCGCTCGATCCTCGGTGCTGGAATCGCATGAGGGCCGTCGTGTACGACCGCTACGGCGGCCCCGAGGTGCTGTCGATCGCGGAGGTCCCAGCGCCTTCCCCAGGGCCGAAACAGGTGCTCGTCCAGGTGCACGCGACGTCGATCAACCTCTCCGACTGGGAGACACTGCGGGGGACGCCGCTGTATTCGCGCATCGGCGGGCTCCGGGCACCCAGACCCCCGGTTCTCGGATCCGATATCGCCGGACGGGTCGAAGTCGTCGGCTCCGAGGTCACACTGTTCGCACCGGGTGACGAGGTCTACGGCGACAATCTCATGCTCAAGGGCGGGTTCGCGGAATATGCCGTTGTTCCTGAATCGGCGCTGGCTCACAAACCGGCGTCGCTGAGCTTCGCCGAGGCGTCGACGCTGCCACAGGCGGGGGCGATAGCACTGCAGGGCACCGCCGGCATCGCAGCCGGTATGTCGGTGTTGATCAACGGAGCGGGCGGCGGGTCCGGAGCGTTTGCGATCCAGTTGGCCAAGAGTGCCGGGGCGCATGTGACCGGGGTGGACAACGCCGCCAAACTGGCGTTCATGCGCACGCTCGGCGCCGACGAGGTCATCGACTATCGCGCTGAGGACTTCACCCGAACCGGACCGTACGACCGGGTACTCGACCTCGTCGCCCACCGGTCGGTCTTCGCTTATCGCAGGTCGGTCGCGCGTGGCGGCCGGTACCGCTGCGTCGGCGGCACCACGCGCGCGTTGCTGCGGTTGACGACGGTCGGAGTGGTCGCCGGAATGGTGACCGGCCGCGGGCTCGGGGTCCTCGCGGTGAAGGAAGGGCCCGCGCACTTCACACCCCTCGCGGAGTCGTGTGTCGCGGGACGGATCGGTATCCACATCGACCGCAGTTTCCCCCTCGACGAGACCGCGAATGCGCTGGCCCACGTCGGTGCGGGACGCGCCCTGGGCAAAGTGGTGGTCGAGATCCGCTGATCGGCACCACCGGATGTTGTGAGCCGCAACCGGTCTGGCCCGCTGGCTACCACGACGTGGCCGCTTCGCTCAGCGCGGTAGGCGGCATTTGCGGATATGTCGAAGAAGGGCCAGTACCTCTCCTCACCACGATCTCGGCCTGCACCCATGCCGAACTTGTCGGCGGCTGGTCGTAGCGTTCATGGAATGAACTGGAGACCGTGGTTGGAGCTGTGGAGCGAGGAATGGATCGCCAGCAGAGATCCTGATGAGTTGGATCCCGAGGTGGTGCGGCAGCGCTGGCTCGGGTACGCCCCGGCCGCCGAGGCCGACGTCGCCGCGGTCGAGCAGCGCCTCGGCCTGCGGTTGCCGCCCTCCTATCGCAGCTTCCTGCTGACCACCGATGGATGGCGCCATGCCGGGGAATTCGTGCGGAAGATGCGTGACACCACCAATCTGGGATGGCTGCGTGACCTCGAACCCTCCTGGGAGTCCTGGGCCGACCTGATCACCGAGCCACCGGTCGACGCGCCGGGTAACCCGTTCAGTCGCGGGCTGCTGATCTCGCTGTACGCCGACGTCGGAGTCCTGTTCCTCGACCCGGCCGACCGCGACGAGAACGGCGAGTGGGCCGCCTACAGCGTGTTTTCCTGGGGGGAGTTCCCGCAGCGGTATCCGTCGTTCACTGCCCTCATGGAAGCGGAGTACCAAAGCCTTCATCGAATACGTCAGCCGGCGGGCAAAACCCGTGACAGCTGGGATCTGGTGGCCGAACAGGCACGAGGCGAAGCCCTTTCCGGGGACATCGACACAGCCATGGCGGCCCTGGAGAAAGCCCAGCATTTCGGCCAGTCACGCGCCACGGTCTTACAAACCCAGCTCCAGATGTTCCTCAGCACCTCTTCCCCCTACGATGCCTCCCGGATCCTTTCGCGTGTGCTACCGCTGGCACCCGTTCCGGAGGGATTCTTCACCGGTCCACTGTTCACCGACGAGTTCGTGCCATGCATGTTCCTGCAACACGCACACAAAGAACCCTGGTATGCCTCCGCGCTCGACGTTGCCCAGATCGTCGACGACCCCGGGGGCGAGATCAAACGTGCCATCGACGGGCACCGGGCCCGGGTGCAGGAGCCCGGCTCCCAGCTCTCCTACGGTAACCAAGCATTCGACGCTGCGGTACGAAAGGCGCTCGCGCAACACCACTCCGACCCGGCGGCGCTGTGGCATGCGCTCGAGGCCGCGATGGCGCATTGGCAGCCCCGTACGCCAGATCACATCGCCCCGGTCGCGTTGCTCGCCGACCCGGTGCTGGCGTACAGCCTCACCCCGGAACGCGGCCGCGCGCTGTTGAGTCAACCGCGCAGCGGCCGCTGACCCGGCGAGGCTGACCGAATCGGTTCCTTCATCGGTTGCGTGCAACCGGGCGACAACTCGGTCCTGACCGCACACCCGCACCGGCCCGCGGATCATCTGCGACCACGCCGGATAGCACGCTCATCGGCAATTTGGTGGGTTTGGCCGACCCAGAGGAGTAGGGCCAGTTGATCTTCCATAGCCCAGCGCTGGCCGCTTCGGACCGGACGGAATCGCCCAGCGGCTGACGTGAGTTCGGGGATTCGTGGCCGAAACCGCTGGCCTGCAACGAGCACGCCAGCGTGGCAGCTGGCGGGCTCGGTGAGGGGCAACGGGCCGTCTCCGCCGTGGACGCGGCGAACAATGTCGTCCACCGACCGGCTCGGCGGGATCCGGCGCGCCGCGACCACGCCACCTGCGTGAGACTTTCCGCTCACGCCCACCTGCCACCGCTCACCGGCTCAGGCGAGCGTTTAAGGAGTGCGTAACCGATATGTCACCCCGGCGAGCTGCGCGACTTCCTCGCGTCGCAGCCCGGCCACCTGACGGCGCGGCCCGGCAGGCAATCCGACATCGCGCGGTCCGATCCGGGCACGCGCCTGTCGCAGCAGTGCGGCGAGCTCGGTGCGGTCCATGGCTCGATGATGCCGCAGCTCGGCCCGGATGGGGTGGTACCGCCGATCCCAGGAGTTGCCCGCCCTGGCGAGGCGTCGAAGGCCGGGCGAGGCTCGGATCATGAATTCCACCACCACGGCCCTGGTCACCGGGGCGAACAAGGGATTGGGCCGGGAGACGGTCCGCAGTCTGGCGGCGAAGGGCTGGCGGGTCTTCCTCGCCGCACGTGACGCCGACCGCGGTAAGACGGCCGCCGCCGAATTGGCCGAGTCCGGCGCTGATGTCGAATTCGTGCACCTGGATGTCACCTCCGCCGAATCCGTGGCCGCCGCGGTCGCGGCGGTCCGCGAACGCACCGACCACCTGGATGTACTCGTGAACAACGCGGCCATCGGCGGCACCTTCGCGGCACCGCCGGAGTGCGTCGCCGCCGATTTCCGGGAGGTATTCGAAACCAACGTATTCGGCGTCGTCGAGGTAACCCACGCCTTCCTTCCGCTGCTGCGTGCCGCCGCCGTACCGCGGATTGTCATGGTCTCCAGCGGAATCGGCTCACTGAGTCGCACCTCCGACCCGGAGCGCATCGAATCCACCCTGCTCGGGCTGCCGTATCCGTCGTCGAAGACGGCATTGCTCGCGATCACCTCGCAGTATGCGCGGGCGCTGCCGGAGTTCCGCATCAATGCCGTCGACCCGGGCTACACCGCAACGGATCTGAACAACAACTCCGGCCTCCAGACCGTTACCGAGGGTACCGATGCGATTGTCGGACTCGCCTCGATCGGCCCGGACGGACCGACCTGCGGATTCTTCGATCGAGTCGGTCCGGTGCCCTGGTGAGCGTGGGCCTGTTCAGCGGGCGCCGCCGTTGACGTACAGCGTCTGACCGCTGACGTAGGAGGCATCGTCACTGGCAAGGAATGCGATGACCGAGGCCACCTCCTCTGGAAGCCCGACCCGGCCGAGCGGTGTGCGAGCCGCCACGGCCTCCTGGTGGTCCGCCGCCGACATGCCGACGCGGTCGGCGGTGGCGGCGGTCATGGCGGTGGCGATGTAGCCGGGCGCGACCGCGTTGACGGTGATGTTGTACGCGCCGAGTTCGATAGCCAGGGTCGCGGTGAGGCCCTGGATCCCGGCCTTGGCCGCGGCGTAATTGGCCTGGCCGCGATTGCCGAGGGCGGAGCGGCTGGACAGCGATACAATCTTGCCGTATTTCTGGGCGACCATGTACTTCTGCGCGGCCTGGGTGCAGTGGAAGACGCCGGTCAGATTCACCGAGAGCACCGACTCCCAATCGTCCTCGGAGAGCCGGAAGAACAGGTCGTCGCGGGTGATTCCGGCATTGTTCACCAGAATGTGCGGCCCACCGAGATCCGTTGCGATCCGGGCGAATACGTCGCGCACCGAGCCGCGGTCGGTGACATCGCAGACGTAGGCGCGCGCGTCACCGCCCGCGGCGACGATCTGTTCAGCGGTGTCGTCGGGTGCGTTGCGGTCGAGTACCGCGACGCGCGCGCCCTCGGCCGCCAACCGCAGCGCGGTAGCCGCGCCGATGCCCTGTGCCGCGCCGGTGACGACGGCGGTTCGGTCGGTGAATCGGTTCATCGTTTCGCTCCTCGATGGATATTGCGGACGTGCGGCGGTGCCCGACGCCCTCAGAATGCGCTGATACCGGTCAATGACCGCCCGATCAGCAACTTCTGGATCTGGCTGGTGCCCTCGTACAGGGTCATGACCTTGGCGTCACGCAGGTATTTGCCGACCGGGAACTCGTCGATATAGCCGTATCCGCCGAATACCTGGAGCGCCCGATCCGCCGACCGCACGGCGGCCTCGCTGGCGAACAGCTTCGCCTTCGACGATTCGACGGCGAAGTCCGCACCGCGGTCGATCAAATCGGCGACACGCCAGACGAGGAGGCGGGCCGCGTCCACATCGAGTGCGATATCGGCGAGCAGTTCCTGTACCAGCTGGTGCCCGGCGATCGGCTTGCCGAACTGTTCACGCTGCGTGGCATACCCGACCGCGGCGTCGAGGCAGGCCTGGGCGATTCCGACGCAGCCCGCCGCCACCGACATCCGGCCCTTGGCCAGCGCCGCCATCGCCACGCTGAAACCCTTGCCCTCGCTGTGCAATCGGGCGCTGTCCGGCACCCGCACACCGTCGAGTACGAGTTCGGCGGTGGCCTGTCCGCGCAGCCCGAGTTTGCCGTGGATGGTGCGGGCGGTGAAGCCGGGGGAGTCGGTGGGGACCAGGAAGGCGGTGATACCGCGGTGACCCGCTTCGCCGGTGCGGGCGAAGACCAACGCGATATCGGCCCAGGTGCCGTTCGTAATGAAGATCTTCGTGCCGGACAGCACCCAGTCGTCGCCGTCGCGCATCGCCCGGGTCTGTAATTGCGCGGCGTCGGATCCCGTGCCCGGTTCGGTGAGTGCGAAGCAGCCGAGTGCGGTGCCGGTGGTGAGTCGCGGCAGCCAGATGTGCTTTTGCTCGTCGGTGCCGAAGTGATGGATGGACTTGGCCACCAGCCCGAGTGATACCGAGACGATGCCGCGCACCGCGGAATCGCCGCGCCCCAATTCCTCCAGGACCAGGCAGTAGGTGAGGTGGTCGCCGCCGCTGCCGCCGAACTCTTCGGGAATGGTGAGCCCGAGGAATCCGAGTTCGCCGAGTCTGCGGACGATTCCGGGGTCCACCGATTCGGCCTGATCCCATGCCGCGGCATGTGGGGCGATCTCGCGTTCGACGAAATCCGCCGCCATGCGCTGGGCGGCGGACTGTTCGTCGGAGAGTTCGAGGTTCACGGCAGCTCCAATAAACTAACGGTGGTAGTTGGCCGCCAGGCTAATGGCGTTAAACTAACGGCGCAAGTTTCTTGGCCGGACTCGATGTCGCGGCGTACGAAGCGCCCGACGAGGAGGTGAAAGTGGGAAGACCGCGAAAGCCACTGCTCAGTCGCGACCGCATCGTGGCGGCCGCACTGGCCCTGGTCGACGCCGAGGGGCTCGAAGCCGTGTCGATCCGCAGGCTCGCCACCGAACTGGGGGTACAGGGACCATCGTTGTACAACCACGTCGCGACCAAGGATGAGCTGCTCGATGCCATGGTCGACACGGTCCTGGGCACCGTGGATCTCTCGATGTTCACCGGCGACGCCGACTGGTACCGCGCCCTGCGGACCTGGGCCAGGTCTTATCGCGCCGCTCTCGCCGCCCATCCGAAGCTCGTTCCGGCGTTGAATCAGGGCATGGGTCGACGTCCCAATGCCCTGCGTCAAGCCGATGCCGTCTTCGGCGGTCTGGTGGCCGCCGGTTGGCCACGCCGCGAAGCTACCCAGGTGGGCGCGCTCATGCGATTCTTCGTCACCGGATCCACCCTCGGTTCCTTCGCGGGCGGTTTTCCCGATGACGCGTCCGTCTACCGGGGCGTCTACCCACACCTCGACGAGGCCCACCTGCTGTCGGGCAAGCAGCGCGAGATCGACGACGCCGCCTTCGAAACCGGGCTGCGAGCCTTGCTGGACGGATTGACGCTGCGCTTCGAAGCGCTCGGCACGGCACCGAACGCGCCCCGATCGTAGTCCTGGCCGGGGTTCAGGCCGCGAAGTCGGCCAGCCAGCCGGGGAACTCCATCAGATCGGTCAGGATGACGTCCGCGCCCGCCTCGTGCAGTTCCTCGGCGGTACACGGCCCGGTGGTGACGCCGACCGCGACGACGTCGGCCGCGCGGGCGCCGCGCATATCGCCCTCGTGATCTCCGACGAAGACACTCGCCCCGTATGTGGCGAGCGCGGCTGCTTTACCCGCGGACCACAGATCGCCCGCCAGATGGTCGACCTTCCAGCCGAGCTCGTCGACATGCAGCTGCGCATGCGGTTGATGTTTGCCGGTGACGACCAGGATGCGCCCACCGCGGGCGATGACCGCGTCGAGTGCGGCGTCCGCGCCCGGCATCGGCGGGATGGTCGGCACCAGCGACGGGTACAACTCGCGATAGCGGGTGACAAGAGTGGGGACGAGCTCCGCGGGCGCGCCGGCGTCGGCAAGCAGCACGGCCAGCGGCGGACCCAACCGGGTCGAGAACTTCTCGCCGTCCAACGGCATATCGAACTCGACGGCCAGCTGATCGATGGCCCGCGCGACCCCCGGGCGCGAGTCGATCAGCGTCATATCGAGGTCGAAGCCCACCGTCAGCGTCACAGGTAGACCCTATCGACCACTCCGTCGCCCCGGCCCATCGGCAACCGGGATCCCGGAACCCGCCTCCAGCTCATCGGCCGGAGGTCGGTGGAGCCGCCTGTCCCGCACCGACCCCTGAGGCCCGATCGATCGGTTCGTCGGGCCGCCATGCCTCGGTGACGCCGGGTACGCCGTCCTCCACCACGAAACTGGCCCGCGTAGCGATGGGTGCGCCGGGTTTGCGGACGTACGGCACGACACGAAAATCACTGCGCCACACCCCGTGGTCGAGTTCGACCCGCACATATCCGCGTTGCGCGTTGAAGAATTTCAGGTCGGGGTTCGCGGCGAGCAGCGTGCGTCCGGTCTCGTTCATATCGGCGCCGTCTCGACCGGTGGTTATGGATGTTCCGATGAACTCCGACGCCACGACCGGCGATTCGGCATCCGCGTAATCGCGGCGCAGATTCGCGGCGCAGTTCTGGTGCCGATCGCCGGTGATCACGACCAGGTTGTCCACGCCGCGATCTGCGGCGGCGCCGAGGACGGTATTGCGGTCGGCGACGTATCCGTCCCAGGAGTCGGTGCCGACGGCCACACCGGGCCCGACGTCGTAGTCGGCTTGGCCCATCGCCACTTGGTTGCCGAGGATCTGCCAGCGGGCGGGGGAGTGAGCGAGACCGTCGATCAACCAATCACGTTGTTGCGCACCGAGTATCGTGCGATCGGTGGCGAACCGCTCGGCGCAATCCGCGACCAGCCCACCGTCGCCGCAGACCTGGTCGTTGCGGAACTGTCTGGTATCGAGCATCGTGATCTCCGCCAGATCACCGAAGGCGTACCGGCGGTGCAGTCGCATCGACGGCCCCGCGGGGAGTTGCGCCAGCCGCATCGGTTGATGTTCGTACATGGCTTGGAAGGCGGCGGCCCTGCGGCGGCGGAACAATGGGGGAATGGCCCAGATATCGAGGCCGACTCCGGGACTGCCACCCGCCCAATTGTTGTCGACCTCGTGATCGTCCATGGTGACCAGCCAGGGGAAGGCCGCGTGTGCGGCCTGAAGCGGCCGTTCGGCCTTGCTCTGCGCGTAGAGCAGCCGGTATCCGGCGAGGTCGACGGCCTCGTCACGCAGTGACGGCTCGAGCACCATGCCCTCGCGCCCGCGCACGAACGTCTTCTCGTAGATGTAGTCACCGAGGTGTACAACGAGATCGAGGTCCTCGGCGCTGAGATGTTCGTGGGCGGTGAAGTAGCCGGAACTCCACGATTGACAGGAGGCGAAGGCGAAACGCATGCGCGCGGTGGGTTGCCCAATCGGGAGAGCCGTCCGGGTCCGTCCGACCGGGGAAATCGCCGAACCGGCTCTGAACCGGTAGAAATACCATCGATCCGGCTCCAGTCCCCGCACCTCGGGGTGCACGCTGTGCGCGAGTTCCCGTGTCGCGATAGCGGTTCCGCGCGTCACGACCTGACGGAAGTTCTCGTCGTGCGCCACTTCGTATTCGACGGTGACGGGCGCCAGCGCCGCCGAGGCCACCCGGCAGGAGCGGATCCGGCGCCAACCGTGTCCACAGGACCACACCGTCCGAGGTCGGATCGCCCGAGGCCACCCCCAGTGAGAACGGGTCGCCCAACCAGCGCGGCGCGAGATACCGCGCACTGCTCGCTGTCGCGGCACCGGCCAGCACCGCCGCCGATCCGGCGGCTCCGATCCGCAACAACTGCCGCCGAGACAGGCCCATATCTCAGGGTAGATCGAATCGAGGCATTCTCTCCGATTCGGGGTTCCGGTAGAACCCGCGTAGAAACAACGGATTTGGTGTAATCCGTTGTCAGAGGGACTGTTTTGGGTTCCAGCGGTAGGTCTTGGTGGTTGTGCCGAGTCAGCCAGGTGTGGTCGGTTGGTTGGAGCAGTGGGGGCATCGGCCGGTGTGAGTGGCTTCGAGCACGGCCATCGCGCTGTCGCGGACCTGCTGGAGGTGGGCGAGTTGGCTGTCGATGCGGCCGATGACCTGTTCGAGTCGCCAGCGTTGGTTGGCGCACGTGGCGTCGCCGGCGTCGAGGCCGCCCAGGGCGTCGACGACTTCATCGAGGGTGAATCCTAGTGCTTGGAGGGATTTCGTCAGTTTGATCCGGTCGGCGGCGTCGGGTCCGTAGCGGCGGTATCCGGACGGTTCTCGGTGTGGGGTGGGCAGGATGCCGCGGCGTTCGTAGTAGCGGACGGTGTCGACGGTTACGCCTGCCTGTTCGGCGATTTGGCCGATCTTCATGGAGTGCCTCTTTCGAGATCAGGTCTTGACTCTGGACCCGAGTCCAGAGTTTACCGTTGTCGGTGACAGGTCACCACATTGAGAACGAGAAACGGACGCGATGACCGATAGCTACGAGATCCCGGACGAGGCGCCCATCGTGTGCACGATCAGGCCCGGCGCCGACGAGCAGGCGATGATGGAGGTCTATCGGGGGTTGTTCGGTGCGGGGTTCCTCGGTGGTGAGCGCACCGAGTGGGGCGTGCGCTGGCGGTTCCGCGAGGACGGTGATGTCGAGGCGCGGGTGCGGCGGCAGGCCGATGCCGAGGCCGGGTGCTGCCCGTTCCTGCGGATGTCGGTCACCGTCGTCGACGCGACAGTGGTGTGGGATGTGGTCGGTCCGGCGAATGCGAGCGCGTTCCTGGACGAGTACGTCCAATTGCCGCGGACCGTGTTCGGCAGTGTCGAGGTGCTGCGCGAGCGCACGATCGCCTCGGGTATGACCTTCGACGATCGACGTCAGTCCTCGAGGTTCGACGGGTTCGGCGCGCTCGTGAAAGACGGCGGCGCCGAACTCGGCGGGTAGCCGTTCACGATCGCGGCCGGGTGGGCGACGCCCGGCCGCGTTGATGGGGTTCGGGGCCGGGCAACACGCCACGCACAACGCGGCGCGCAATACCAAGGCATGAGGATTCGCGGTAGTATTCGAATACATGTTCGATACATGGATCGGAGTGTCCTACCCATGCGTCCGCTACGCCCGGCTGAGATCGCGGAGCTCTTGGCCGATGACCTCGTCGCGCATCTGGCGACGATCGACGCGTCGGGATACCCGCATGTCACGCCGATCTGGTTTCTCTGGGACCGCGGAGCCTTCCGGCTGACCAGTTTCGCGGAACGCCCGCACCTGCATCGCATCCGGGCGAATCCACGGGTCGGGCTGGTCATCGACCGCGAGGCCGGACTACGGCCCGACGGCGAGCGTCCGAACCGGCAGATCCGGGTGATAGGTGACGCCCGGCTCGCGGAGGATCCGAATGGCATGTGGACCAGCCGAATTCGGGAGAAGTACATCGACGATCGGATCGCACCCGGAGCGGCGCAGCGGGATCTCGGGCGGGCCCGAATGCTCATTACGATCATCCCGGACCGCCTTCTCGCACTCGCCGGTAGATAGCCGAATCATCAATTGCGGCAGCGGGTTCCGCGTGCGGGCAGCACGCCGTCGAATAGGAAGCCGAGCACGATCCCGTCGACGCACTCCGAGCCGTTGTCGAAAGCGATATGCCCGTCGTGCTCGTTGACCACCAGCACGGCATCGGCCAGCGTGGCCGCCACCTTCTCCGCGTCTTCCAGCGGTGTGGCGGGATCGGCGGTGTTGTTCACCAGCACGATGGTCGGGGCTCCCTCCGCCCGCACGGCATGCGATTCCATGGTCGGCGGAACCGGCCAGAACAGGCATACCGGCGTGCTGAATACGCGATTCGCGCCGAACAACGGCGAGTTCACCGCGTGACGTCCCGCTCGCCTGCTCAGCTCATCGAGAATCTGATCCTCGGTCAGCGAGCGGTAGGCCCTCGGGTCGTCGTTGGCGCACTGGACCGCCCAGAACGCCGGGTCGGAGCTGGAGAATTTGCCTTTCTCGTCGCGTCCCACGTACCGGTCGGCCAGCCTGGCGAGCCCCGTCCCGTCGCCGCGCTGCGCATCCACGATGGCCTGCTCGAATCGGTGCTGATAGCTCTCGTCGTACGTCGCTTCGAACAGGCCGATCAACGCCAGATTCGAGCCGAGTGTGCGCCCATCGGAGACCGGAATGGGCTGCTTATCGATTCGATCGATGAGTTCGCGCAGCGACTTCATCGCCGCCGCCGCGTCCCGGCCGAGTGGGCAGTCGGCGCGCGCCGCGCAGGTGGCGAGCATGTCATAGACCACCTGGTCACGTGGTGCGAGTGGCTCGGGATCAGGCTGATAGTCGCTTTCGGGTTCCCAGCGATCGGTGTGAAAGCTCGGATCGTCGACGGAGTCCAGTAACATCCGGCCGACCCGGTTCGGGAATTGTTCGGCGTAGTACTGCCCGATCACAGTGCCGTAGGAGAAGCCGAGGTAGTTCAGCTTCTCCTCGCCGAGTGCGGATCGCATGATGTCCATATCCCTGGCGACGAATTCGGTGCCCACCAAACCCAGCAGTTTGCCGCTGTTACGCAGGCAGGCCCCGGAATAGCGGCGGTGTGCGTCGGCGACCGTGCGCAGCTGCTCCGGGGTGGTCGGCGTGAAATCGGTGGCCAGGTAGGCATCGGTCGCCCGATCGTCGAGGCAGCTGATGCCCGCCGTACGGCCGACGCCGCGCGGGTCGAACCCGACCAGGTCGTAGCGGACGCGGAATTTGCGCAGGCCGGTGTCGTGCGGGTCGAGCGCGGCGAGAACCTGCTGATATCCGGATTCGCCCGGCCCGCCGGGATTGATGGTGAGCACGCCGATGCGGGCTGCCCGGTTGGTCGCGGGCAGCCGGATCAGCGGCATGCTGATGGCCATCGCGCCGGGGTCTTCGTAGTCGACCGGGATCCGGATCGCACCGCACTCGGCACCGGGATCCTTCGGGCAGGGTTGCCACTCGACGCGTTGAGACATATAGGCGGCCAGTGTCGGCAGCGGTGGTGGTGACGGAACGGGGTTGCCGTCCACCGTCGCGCAACCCGTCACGATGAGTACGACGGTCGACAATGCCGCCGCTAGAGCGAACGGACGTCGCATTCTCCTCCCCCTCCGCCGAGCTTGCCGGACAGCGACAGATCTGCCCCCTTCGAGTATCTCCGGAAATGGCCGATATGTGTTGCGACAACCCGTTCCGGCATGCGCCGATCTTCCGGATCCTCGCGAGCCCAGCTGTGGCGGCGGTAGTTTGAAATGCGACGCCTGCCCGCCTCGTAGAAAGGCCGACTCGCGCTATGGCCTCCGATCCGTTCCCCGACCTGCTGGCACTGTTCCAGCGGACCGCGGCCACCGTTCCCGCCTACCGAAAGTTCCTCGACGAGCACGGCATCGATGCGGGCGATGTCGTCGACGCGGCCGGATTCGCACGGCTACCGCTGGTCACCAAGGACAACTATCACCGGCGCTACGGGCTGCCGCAGCGGTGCAGGGGCGGGGACCTGACCGGGTGCGATCTGATCGCCGTATCGTCGGGATCGACCGGGACGCCGACCTTCTGGCCGCGTTCCGCCGCGGACGAAGCGGCCGCCACCGCGCGGTTCCGGCAGGTGCTGGTCGACCGCTTCGGCGTCGCCGAGCGCGGCACCCTCGCGGTCGTATGTTTTCCGCTCGGCACCTGGGTCGGCGGGCTGTATACGGTGGATTGTCTGCGGGGACTCGCCGCCGAATTGCCGCTGACGATCATCGCGCCGGGCAACAACAAGGCCGAGATCCTGCGGGTAGTACCGGAGCTCGGCGAATTCTTCGACCAGGTAGTGCTTTTCGGGTATCCGCCGTTCCTCAAGGATGTGATCGACTCGGGTCTGCGCGCGGGCCTGGACTGGTCGCGGTACGAGGTGAAGCTGGTGCTGGCCGGCGAAGTGATCAGCGAGCAGTGGCGCGATCTGATGGGCGTGCGCGCGGCGCTCGATCCGGAGCGGGATGTGGCGGCGCTGTACGGCACCGCCGACGCCGGGGTGCTCGGCAACGAGACCCCGCTGAGTGTGCGCATCCGGCGTTTCCTCGCCGACCGGCCCGTGGCGGCGCGGGAGTTGTTCGGCAGCGAGCGGCTGCCGACGCTGTTGCAGTACGACCCGGCCGATCGATACTTCGAAACGGTCGACGGCACACTGGTATTCACCGCCGACTCCGGGGTACCGCTGATTCGATACCACCTCGCCGACGATGGCGGCGTGATTCCCTTCGAGCGGCTGCGGGACTTCTGCCGGGCACACGGTTTCGAGCCGGGCGAGGGCCCCGAGTTGCCGTTCGTCTACGTATTCGGGCGGTCCTTCCACGCGGTATCGGTCTTCGGTGCAAACGTCTTTCCCGAGACGGTGACGATCGGGCTGGAGCGGCCCGCGATCAGCGATTGGGTGACCGGGAAATTCGTGCTCGAGGCGTGGGAGGACGCGGACCGTGACGTACTGCTGCGCGTCACCGTCGAACTGGCTCCCGACGCGTCGAATACGGCCGAGCGGACCCGGCTGGTCGCCGAGTCCGTCCGGGATGAGCTGCTGCGGCGCAATAGCGAGTACGCGAATTACGTCCCGGCCGAACGGCACCTACCGCATGTCGAGCTCCGTCCCGCGGGGGATCCGGACTACTTTCCGGTCGGCGTGAAGCACCGCTATACGCGCTGAGTCACACCCGCGACCGAATGCGCCCGGTGTATCGCGTGATTCACGTGGAACTCCGGATGCACTCGGTGCCGTCCTCGTCGGCGCAGCCGAAAACTGCTGCGCAGCAGGGTGATACCGGATTCGATGCACGCAATGCACGTTCGCATCGAACGCCGCTGTCGGGCGGTTCAGGACTCCGCGAGGTCCAACGGGAAGCTGTGATGCTCGTGCACCACGATCCAACGCTCCTGCTGTTTGCGCAGTCCCAAGGTGAGCCGGAGGCGTCGCGCCGGATCGCGGGCGAACTCCTCGGCGGTGCCGCACAGCACCAGCGCGTATGCGAACGCCACATCGCCACCCACCTCGATATCGAGTGAGACGATATCGAAGGTCGCGCCCTGTGCCTGCCAGTCGAAGAAGCCGGGCCAGACATCCCGGTACGCGTCGATGCCGCGCACACCCTCGTTGGGTGGCGGCACGTCGAACATCACGATGTCGGGGGCGTGGTCGGCGAGGGTTCCCGCGATATCGCCCGCGTGGACCGCCGCCGCCCACCGTTCGATCAGTACTCGGATCTGCTTCTCGTCATCGGACATATCGACTCGTCGTCCTTTCCGTACGGCCGCTGAAGGGTGCGCGGGCCGCAGCTTTCCAGAGAGCGTGCCGAAAACCGCACCGGCGCGCAATGAAACAGGTTCCGGGCGCACCGATTTCGTGCCTTCTCCCAATCTGCCCGGCATCGATCGCCGAGTATCTACCGTTCGACGGAAACCGCGACTCGCGTCGCCTCGAAGACCGAATGCCTGCGGCCGTAGCCCAGGTACACCGCCACACCGATGGCGACCCAGACCGCGAACCGCACCCAGGTCAGTCCGTCCAGCGTAAACGCCATCAGCGCACAACCAGCCAGCGCCAGGATCGGCACCAGCGGGACCAGCGGGGTCCGGAAAGGGCGTTCCCGAGTCGGCTCCAGCCTGCGCAGCACCAGTACACCGACGCAGACCACCGCGAACGCCGACAGCGCGCCGATATTCACCAGCTCGACCACGATATCGATGGGCAGCAGTCCCGCGATGGCCGCGCAGCAGACGCCGAGCACGAGTGTCAGCCGGACCGGGGTGGCTCGCTTGCCGGTGGCGGCCAGGTGTTGCGGCAGCAGCCCGTCGCGGCACATCGCGAAGCTCAGCCGGACCTGGGCGTAGACGATCAGCAGCAGCCCCTTGGTGAGAGCGATGATCGAGGCGATGATGATGACATTGCCGATCCAGCCGATACTCAGCGCGCCGAAGGCGGTGGCGATGGGTGCGCCGTTGTTCAGCGACTCGAAGGGCGCCACGCCGGTGAGTACCAAGCTGACCAGCGCGTACAGCAGGGTCGCGATGAGCACCGTGCCGATGATGGCGAACGGCACATCGCGCTTGGGGCTGCGCGCTTCCTCTGCCGACGCCGCGACCACATCGAAGCCCAGGAATGCGAAGAAGGCGATGGCGGCCCCACCGATGACGCCGCTCCAGCCGAACGGGGCGAAGGGCACCCAATTGCCGGGATCGATGTGGGGCGCACCGACCGCGACGACCAGCACCAACACGCCGATGGTCACCGCGACCAGCGCCTTGGTGATGCGCGCGGTCAGCGTCACTTCGCCGACCAGCACCGCCACGATCGCCGCGATGATCAGCACCGCGGGCAGATTCACGATGCCGCCCTCCGCGGGCCCCGCAGTAATGGCGGTGGGCAGCGTGATCCCGAATATCGAGTTCAGGGCGGAAACCGTGGTGCCGGACCAGCCGATGGCGACCGCCGCACCCGCTATGACGAATTCGAGCAGCAGATTCCACCCGACGAGGAACGCTGGACCTTCGCCGAGGGTGGCGTACGTGTAGGTGTAGGCGCTGCCCGAGACCGGCACCATCGCGGCCAGTTCGCTGTAACAGAGCGCCACCAGGACGCACACCGTGCCTGCCAGTACGAAGGACAGCACAATCGATGGACCGGCCTTCTCCGCCGCCGCGACACCCGTGATGACGAAGATGCCCGCTCCGACGATGGTGCCGACCCCCATCGCCGTCAGATCGACCCGGCCGAGGCTGCGCTTGAGCGCCGCACCCCCCGCCGGTGTCGCGTCATCGGGCATGCGGCGGCGCCACCGCCGGTCTGGTGCGCTGGTCATCGAGTTCCTCCCGAGGCGAGCGATCACCCTCGCCTCCGCTAAGAAAATGGTCTGTCGGGCCGCCCGGTAGGGCCGAACCCGACAGACCATTGTCGCCACAACCACGACCAGACCGTTAACTGGGGTGTTGCAGTGCCTGCGACAATGCACCGGCAGCAACCGACCCCACCCGCATATCAGCATTCGGCAGGGTCGTCGAGTGCGTCCGTCCGAACGCCGTGGCAGGTTGCAGCCGAGCCGCTCCGCTCTACCCGCGGCTGGGAATATTGGCGCCGGTCGGGGTTGGCTTCGTTTCGAAGCCGTTGGCCTCGGCGGCTGCCCCGACGATTGCGGTCACGGTTTGAAACCGACGCGGTTCAACTCTTGCATCACCCGCTGGCAGAACTAGACGTAACTGGCGATAACATGTAATCTGCAAGAGCTCGGCCGAGGGCGCCCGGGTGAGACCAGACGAAACGAGTACCTCAATGACGCGGCATGTCGACGTACTGATCATCGGCGCGGGCCTGTCCGGAATCGGCATGGCCTGTCATCTGACACGCGAGCAGACCGGACGCAGCTATGCGATCCTCGAGCGCCGCAGCGCCATCGGCGGAACGTGGGATCTATTCCGTTACCCGGGCATTCGCTCCGACTCGGATATGTACACCTTCGGCTACGGCTTCCGGCCGTGGAACGGCACCAAGGTGCTCGCCGACGGCCCGCATATCCGCCAGTACGTCGAGGACACCGCCGCCGAGTACGGCGTCACCGAACACATCCACTTCGGCCGCCGGGTGACCACGGCGCGCTGGTCCAGCGTGGAAGGCATCTGGACGGTCGAAGCGCTCGATGAGCAGACCGGCGTCACCGAGGTCTTCACCAGCAACTTCTTGGTCGGCTGTACCGGCTACTACGACTACGACAATGGATATCGCCCCGAGTTCCCCGGTGAGAAGGACTTCGGCGGGCAGATCGTGCACCCGCAGCACTGGCCGGAGGACCTCGACTACCGCGGTAAGCGTGTCGTGGTCATCGGCAGCGGCGCCACCGCCATCACCCTGATCCCCGCCATGGCCGAGGATGCCGCGCACGTCACCATGCTGCAGCGCTCACCCACCTACATCACCGCGCTGCCCGCCGACGACCCCGTCGCGGTCGGCATGAAACTGACCAAGGTGCCCGCGAAGATCGCGTACCGCCTCGGCCGGGCCCGCAATATCGCCTTGCAGCGGGCCAGTTTCCAACTGTCCCGCACCAATCCCGAGGCCGCCAAGAAGCTGCTGCTCGGCGCGGTCCGCATGCAGGTCGGATCCGATATCGATATGCGCCATTTCACCCCGTCCTACAACCCGTGGGATCAACGCCTCTGCGTCGTCCCCAACGGCGACCTGTTCAAGGTGCTGCGTAGCGGGAAAGCGTCCATCGTCACCGATCGCATCGCCACCTTCACCGAAACCGGCATTCGCCTGGAGTCCGGCGAGGAACTGCCCGCCGATATCGTGATCAGCGCGACCGGTCTGCGCGTGCAGATGCTCGGCGGCGCGACCCTCGAGGTGGACGGCGAGCCGGTCGTGACCCGCGAGCGTGTCGTCTACAAGGGCGCGTTGCTCAACGACATCCCCAATATGCTGATGGTCCTCGGCTACACCAACGCCTCCTGGACGCTGAAGGCCGACCTCGCCGCCGAATACTTCTGCCGCGTGCTCAATCACATGCGGGACAGGGGCTACACCCGGGTCGTCGCCGTCGGCCGCGAGGGTGACCGCGGCGCCGACTCGGTCATGGGCGGCGCGCTGACCTCCGGCTACATCCAGCGCGGCGACGCCGTCATGCCCCGGCAGGGCACCCGCGGCCCGTGGCAGGTCATCAACAACTACTTCCGCGATCGCAAACTGCTCCGCAAAGAGCCGCTGGAAGACGGGGTGCTCACCTTCGGCCGGACCGACGACCAGACCGGCGAAACCGAGCCCACCCTCCTCGGCACCCGCACCGCCTGACCACATCAACGGGCCGCGCGGCGGTTGTCAGCACGAATCTACTTGCGGCGCAGATGAGTTCGCCATGGGGTAGTGACTGGTAAGGACCGTATTCAACTGGTCTGTACTCCCCGGATCACCTCGTTGAGTCGTGGCCGGTTTCCTTGGACTGCCTCACCACAAGCGGTCGACCACCCGGTGGTGGCAGAATCGTGCGATGACTGCCGCCAGGAGCGACCGCCACCAGAGACTGTCGGCTTTCCTGGCTTCTCACAACGACATTGAGCTCGGCGAGCTCATGGCCACGGGTCGGTCCAACAGTGTGGGAGTGGGCGGCGGCTCGGCAGTCCTCGACGCCGACGGCGTGCCAGTGTTCGCCAAGCGCGTCCCGCTGACCGATCGAGAGCTCGCTCATTGGGGCTCCACCGCGAACCTGTTCGACCTGCCAGTGTTCTGCCAGTACGGTATCGGCGGCCCGAGTTTCAACGCATGGCGTGAGCTCGCTGCGAACGTCGTTGTCACCGATGGCGTTCTGGCTGGTGAGACGCAGTCGTTCCCGATGCTCTACCACTGGCGGGTTCTGCCCGGCCGGTCGCCGGTCGCGGCCGAACATGCCGACATCGACACGGTGGTTGCCGCCCAGGGCGGCAGTCCAGCCGTGCGTGCCCGACTCGAAGCGCTGGCCGCTGCACCGTCGAGCCTCGTGCTGTTCTGCGAATACATCCCGCACCCGATGTCGGACTGGCTGCGCGAGAACCCGGCCGGCAAGGCAGCCACCGTCGAGCGGCAGTTTTCAGAGATTGTGGCGTTCCTGGACGATCGGGAGCTGCTGCACATGGATTGGCACTTCGGCAACCTGCGCAGCGATGGGGAGCGGATCTATCTCAGCGACTTCGGGCTGGCTACCTCGCCGCATTTCGACCTCTCGCCCGCCGAGCGCGACTTCGCCGAACGCCACGCCACTCATGACGCCGACTACGCCGCCATGCGACTGGTCAACTGGCTGGTGACCGACGTCTGCGGAATACCGATGCCGACCAGCGGCGGCCCCGTCGCCCGCAATGAGTACGTACTCCGGTGCGCCACTGGTCACATCCCAGACGACGTGCCGCCGGTCGTGGCCGCGATCCTGGTCCGGCACGCACCTGCCGCCGCGAAGATGAACGCCTTCTACTGGAAATTGTTCGGCGGCGACATCCACGCGGAATACCCGGCTGGTTATACGCGATAGTGTCAATACGCGCTGCGCGGCAACGCCTTTCGGCGTTCTGCCATTACACACCAACTGAGGGCCTGGGCGTGCCAGAGGTTGATATCGGCCTGGGTGCACTCACTGAGCTGGGTGCCGCGCTCATCGAGCCAGGCCAGGAACCGGGCTCTTCCTCAACCGCGCTGATGTGTCAGCGTTCGAACTGCTCGGCGTTCTTGTAGGCCGGGAACGGAATCCGGCGCTGACGCCGGATTCCGCGCGAACGTTCATTCCGGTGCCGAAACACCGGATCACTACCACTCCTTCGGATCAGGTTCGACGGTGAGAGGCCCGGTCGCGGGCGTCGTAGTCCTGTCGGGCCTGATCGACCTTGTCCAGGTTGACCGACCATTCGGCGAGTGTTGCGAAAAGTGGTGCCAGGCTGCGCCCCAGTGCGCTGATCTCGTACTCCACCCGGGGTGGGACCTCGGGGTGATAGGTGCGCACGACAAGCCCGTCGCGTTCCAGTTGCCGGAGCCGCTGCGTCAGGACCTTGGGCGTGATCGTTGTGATGCGGCGTTCCAGCTCGCTGAACCGTTGCCGCCCGAACTCGTTGAGCGTCCACAGAATCGGCGTGGTCCAGCGGCTGAAGACGAGATCGACCACCGGAGCGATTGGGCAAGCCAGTTCCGGAGGGACCTGCGATGTGGTCTCGGTCACCTGAAATCCACTTTCCTCTAGGTACCTACTAGCTCCCGGATAGTAGCGTCGCCGAGTGCGTTGAACGATCGCGGAATAGGAGACCGAGATGATTGTGGTGACGGGAGCGACCGGAAATGTCGGACAGCCGCTCGTGCGGGCACTCGTCCGGGCTGGTGAGCCGGTGATCGCCGTGTCCCGGAGCGAGATCGGGGTACCGGCGGGAGTCCGGCATCACCAGGCCGACTTGGCCGAGCCGCAGAGCCTCGAGCCAGCCCTCCAGGGAGCTGCGGTGTTATTTCTGCTCACCTCCCCGGACTTCATGGCGAACGGCAATATCCATGCCGTCCTCGACGTCGTGCGGGCGGCCGATGTTCCGCGCGTGGTGCTGTTGTCGTCCCATGGCGTTGGCACGGGACGACACCCTTCGGTGCTGGAAGACGCTGTCGAGCAGTCAGGTCTGGAATGGACGATGCTGCGGCCGGGCAACTTCGACTCCAACTCGCTTCAATGGGCCGATATGGTCCGTACACAGCGGGTGGTCGCGGCACCGTTCGGTGATGTCGCAATCCCGGCCGTCGACCCGGCCGACATCGCCGAGGTAGCCGCCATCGCGCTGCGCGAGCCACGACACCAGGGCAACATCTATACGCTGACCGGGCCGGAACCGATCTCACCCCGCCAGCAGGCCGCGGCGATCAGTGCCGCACTGGGCGAGTCGGTGCGGTTCGTCGAGCAGAGCCGCGCGGAAGCGCGGACCCAGATGCTGAGGTACATGCCCGAGGCGGTCGTGGACGCCACACTTGGCGCGCTCGGCACACCGTCTGCCGCCGAGCGGGCCGTCAGCCCCGATATCGAACGGCTCCTCGGACGCCCACCCCGCACCTTCGCCGAATGGGTGTCACGCAGCATTACAGCGTTCAAGTGACCGGCCGGAAGCCGCTGTCGGCCTCGGCCGAGGCCTTCTTGGCCGAACCGCTGTCTGCCACATTGACGACCATACGGCCGGACGGCTCACTGCACGCTGCGCCGGTTCGCTTCACCTGGGCGGGTGACCTGGGGCTGGCCCGGGTCATGACGGTCGGCTCCTCGCGCAAGGCCCGCAACCTGGCGGCGAACCCGGGCAGCCGCGTCGCCCTGTGCCAAGCGGACGGTTTTCGCTGGATCACGCTCGAGGGCACGGCGACCGTGTCCAACGATGCGCGCGAGGTGGCTGACGGCGTCTCCCGGTACGCCAGGCGCTATCAGTCGTCGCCGCCCGACCCGCCTGGGCGGGTCGTCATCACGATCGCGGTGGACCGCGTCACGGCCCTCAACATCTGACCTCGATGGTCGAACCAAATCTGAACACGGAGAAAGCACATGCCTGTCGCAGACGTCATTGACTCGACGATCTTCTACCAGGACATCGGCACCGGTGTGCCGCTGATCTTCCTGCACGGCAACCCCACCTCCTCGTACCTGTGGCGGAACATCCTTCCGGCCGTCGGCGACCCCGGCCGCAGGCTGGCTCCCGACCTGATCGGGATGGGGAACTCGGGCAAACCGGATATCGCCTACACCTTCGACGATCACTCTCGATACCTCGACGCATGGTTCGACGCTCTCGGCCTGGACGACGTCATCCTGATCGGACATGACTGGGGCGGCGCACTCGCCTTCGACTGGGCAGCCCGCCATCCCGGCCGGGTGCGCGGCATCGCTTTCACCGAGACGATCGTGAAGCCTATGTCTTGGCAGGAATTCCCCGAAGCCGGGCGTGAACTGTTCGAATCCATCAAGACCCCGGGTACGGGCGAGGCGATGATGCTCGACCAGAACATGTTCATCGAAATACTGCCCGGCGGCGTCGCCATCCCCCTCGCGATGGAAGATCTCGACACCTACCGCAAGCCATACCCGACCCGAGAGAGTCGAATACCGCTGCTGCAGTGGGCGCGTGCGATGCCACTAGGCGGGGAACCAGCCGACATCGTGGCCAGAATCGAACGGTACGACAACTGGCTGACGACCAGTGCCGAGGTCCCCAAGCTGCTGCTCACCTTCCAACCCGGCCCCGGATCAATGATGGGACCAGAACTCAACGCATGGTGCGCCGCCAACATCGCCGGTATCGAAATCGCCGAACACGATCTCATCGCTGGCCACCACACTCCGGAAGATCATCCCGAAGCGATCGCCACCGCCATCACCTCCTGGCTGGACAAGCACAACCTGCGAGCAGATGGCCATGGCAGCCGCAGCTAGCCATGTCCGAGCAACCGGGTCACTGACCGACACTCCGGTTCCCCGGCACTCAACGCCTGACACCCGCCCCGCCTGAATAGAGCAGCACGGCGACTTCAGGTTTCGCCAGCGGATTCCATCGACTGCCGCGACCAACGCCAACAGCGGATCCGGCAAGAAACAGCGACGGCCACAACCACTTACGTCATGCTGCGGGATCAACCTCCCGGAGCATGACGGCGCAAGCGCCGGATTCCGTTCGGCTGCACCACTACCCGCGCCGCGCGGCGGAAGAATGGCGACCCGCTGTCATGAGGCGGTAGCGTCCCCACTGCCAATTGTCGTGGTGATTCCAGAGCATGGGGGTGCGCATGCCCAGACTGCCCGATCCGCTGCGGTCGCAAGCGGTACTGATCGGTTGCGGACGGTACGAGAAGCTCGCCGACATACCGGCGATTGCCAACAACGTGCACGACCTCGCTGGACTCCTCACCGGCAATGAACTACCTACTACCACGGTGATCGACCCGGCTGATCCCCTGACGGTCTCCACCGCACTAGTGGAAGCGGCCGACAACGCCGACGACGTCCTGCTGATCTATTTCGCCGGCCACGGCCTGGTCGATGAGCGAGGCGGGTTGTATCTCGGGTTGCCACGTACGGACCCCGCCCACATGAGATGGACGAGTCTGCCGTATCAGGAGATCCGCGAGACGCTACTTCGGAGTCGGGCCGTATTTCGGATCATCATTCTCGATTGCAGCTACAGCGCAAGAGCATTCAGCCGTGACTCGATCAGCGATTCGGGTCCCGCCCGTGTCGCCGTCACGGCGACAGCGGCTCTCGGATCAGTCGTTCTCGCGTCATCCGCGCCCAATGAACACTCGTACTACTCGAGCGGCAGCCCGTACACGGCATTCACCGGCGAGTTGCTCAGAACTCTGTCGCAAGGAATCCCGGGCGGGTCCGAAATCCTTACTGTCGATGCTATTTACGCTAATGTCGCAGCCTCTATGAGAGCCCTCGGCCACCAAAGTCCTCTGCGGATGCAAACGAGTTCGAGGATTGGAGACGACGTCGGTCTGATCCGGAACCCGGCCTACGATCCGTCGAGAGAATCTGAACGTCCGCTCGGGGAGCCGACACCTGCCGACGTCGGCGGGCACACCATCGAACCGACGCCCGACCACGTCGATGAACCCGTA
Organism: Nocardia sp. NPDC050710; assembly: GCF_040654375.1. Classification (NCBI taxonomy): domain Bacteria; kingdom Bacillati; phylum Actinomycetota; class Actinomycetes; order Mycobacteriales; family Nocardiaceae; genus Nocardia; species Nocardia sp. NPDC050710. Next base: position 23,418 of record NZ_JBFAHV010000020.1, read on the forward strand.
GGCGACGATATCGAGTGGTCCCACGACGCACCGGCGGTGACCGATCTACTGCATCGGGGTCCGATTGCGACGGTCATATCGATGCGCCTGACCGAGACTCACACGTCGCAGCCCACGACGTCGTTTCTGATGCATATCGATGGTCCGTGGGGAAGCGGTAAGAGTACCTTGCTGAACCTGCTCGAGACGCGACTGGACGGATACTTTCGGGTTGTCCGCTTCGACGCGTGGCAGCAGTCGCGATTGGCCCCCGCATGGTGGTCATTGCTGACAACACTGCGAGCGGAGGTGGCGACAGGGCGGAGTTGGTGGGTGCGCCCGTGGTTCCGTTTGACGGAATCGGTCGAGCGAATGCGACGGACCGGGGCCACCTATGCGACCGCCCTCGCGTTCACGATCCTCCTCGCCGTCGTCGTCGGCTATTTCATCTACCCCAAGGACTCGACGGCCGCGAACTGGTTATCGTTGGCGCGCATAGCGGCGGCGGCAATCACGGTGCTCGGCGCGGTGTGGACAGGAGCATATTTCGCTGCGCGTCTACTCCTGTGGGATTCCATACGGGGCGCCCGGCTCTTCGAGCAAACCCAAGTCAACCCGATGTCTGAGATCGCCGTGCACTTCCGATGGCTAATCGATCGCTCCGACAAACCGGTGGTCTTCTTCATCGATGATCTCGATCGCTGCGCGAAGGAATATGTCGTCGAGTTCCTCGACATGATCCAGACGTTGGTTCGGAGCGTGGGAGGCGCAGCCGGCCAACGCCGGGCTGCCTACTTCGTCATCGCGGCTGATGGCATGTGGTTACGGCGCAGCTACGAATGCGCGCATGATTCATTTGTGGATATGTCGGCAGACCTCGGGCGGCCGCTGGGTTACTTATTCCTGGACAAGCTGTTTCAGCTCACGATCCCGATGCCCGCGCTGACCGGTACGGCCCGATCGTCCTTTCTCGACAATATGCTCAGAATCGCCGCATCGACCGAAGCGACTGCGGCGCAGGCTTTTCCATCGGAGCCGCCGACTGCCGAGCCCGACAACGATCCACGCCCGGGCCGTCTCGGCCGTTTGATGGCGCGAACGCGGCCGCGCACCCGCCAAGCCGAGCCGTCACCGGAAGAATTGCGGCAAAGCATGCTGGATCGATTGCAGGAACTGGAAGAAGGGCGCGCGCGTCAAATCGTCACAGCCATGTCGCGGAGCTCCGAACGTCGGCGTACGGAACATACCCTCCGGAAGTTCTCCGAGGTCATCGGACACAATCCGCGGTCAGCGAAGAAGTTCGTCAACACGTATAGCATCATCCGGTCGATCCGATTCCTCGAAGATGCCCATCCGAACCCGGATACACTCGCGCTCTGGTGTCTGATCAGCGTGCGATGGCCGAATATCGCGCACCACCTGGCCGACCATCCGGAAGCGGTGGCCGGTATCGCGGATCCGCTGTGGCGCTCTGATCATTTCCCCGAGGAATTGCGCACTGCCGCAGCGCTAACCGAGTTGCGCGGTGTTGTCATGTCGACAGACGGCGGTCCGCTGACGCCGGCGCTCATCCGACAGTGTTGCGGAGCCAAATATCCCGCTGTCGAGCAGTCCAAGCTGTAGGCTCATTCGAATTCAGCAGTTCGGCCCCGTCCGCACTGGAAGTACCAAGTGACGTCCGTGGTCAACCTGCCAGGCCGAGCAGAGACTCGGCAACCTTCTGCATCTGGTGCAGGTAATCGGCGCGCGCGGAGGGTGTTTCGGCCTGGCGGTGCAAGGTCCCACTGGTGAGTGCGTAGCCGATGGTTTCGGCGATGATGCGGGGTGGGGCCGGCAGGGTTATCGCGCCCGCCTCGAGTTGGCGTTCCAAGTATCGGGCGAAGCGGCGGACGGGACGTTCCGCGATCTCCTCTGCCAGGGTCGTGAGGTGGGGGTCCACCGCGCCGCGTTCGTCGATCAGGCGTAGCAGGGGGCCCGCGGCATGCACGGCCACAGCGAAGGATTCGATGGTCGCGCGCAGGATTTCGCGAGGGTCGTCCGTGGTCAGTGCCGGTTCTTGGGCGGCGAGGAAGTCGTCGCGGACCCGGATGGCCAGGGCGTGGAAAATCTCCTCTTTCGAGGCGAAATAGACGTACATGGTGGCCCGGGAGACGCCCGCTTCGGCGGTGATGGCCGCAACGGTGGTGTTCGCGTAGCCACGGGTGGCGAAGACGCGGGCGGCCGCGTCGAGCAGGGCGCGGTGGCGGTCGGTATGCGAGCGTTCGCGCGCCGCCCGGACCGACCAGGTGGATTGGGTCACGACTCTTATGCTGGTTGACGTTGACGTCAATGTCAACGAGACTGGCGGGTATGCGCGTTGTCGTGGTGAACCGAGGTGAGATCGCGGTCCGGGTGCTCCGGGCCGCCCGTGAGCGCGGGTACGAGACGCTCGCGGTGCATACGGGAGACGAGCGGGAGGCGATGCACGTGCGGCTCGCCGATGATGCCGTGCAGCTGCCGGGCAAGGGAGCCGCCGGATACCTCGATGTGGCCGCGGTGGTGCACGCGGCGCGCAAGGCGGGTAGTAGCGCATTGGTTCATCCGGGCTACGGATTCCTCAGCGAGAGCGCCGATTTGGCAACCGCCTGCGCGGCGGCCGAGCTCGTCTTCGTCGGTCCGGCACCGGATGTGCTGCGCACCTTCGGCGATAAGGTCACCGCACGGGCGGCAGCGGAGCGCGCCGGAGTGCGGGTACTGCCCGCGACCGGCGCCAACGCCGGACTCGACGAGATCGCCGCCCTGCTCGACCGCTATCCGGACGGTGTCATGGTGAAAGCGGCCGCGGGCGGCGGTGGCCGTGGCATGCGGCTGGTGCGTGACCCCGAGCGCCTGGCCGAATCCTATGAACGTTGCCGGGCCGAGGCGCTGGCCGGTTTCGGCAGCGACAGCGTCTACGCCGAGGCGCTGGTGCCCGGCGCACGGCATATCGAGGTGCAGATCGTCGCGGATGGCAAGACCGCGGTCGCCGTCGGAGATCGCGATTGCAGTGTGCAGCGTCGCAGACAGAAGCTCGTGGAGATCGCGCCGGCCCCGAATCTCACCGCGGCATTGCGCGACCGATTGCATTGCGATGCGGTAGAACTCGCCGAATCGGTGCGTTGCAAGGGTGTGATCACCGTCGAGTTCCTGGTCAGCGGAACGGACGCGTGGTTTCTGGAGGTGAATCCTCGGCTACAGGTCGAGCACACCGTCACCGAGGAGGTGACCGGACTCGACCTCGTCGCGATTCAGTTCGACCTCGCCCGAGGGCTGGACCTCGCTGAACTCGGTCTCGCACAGCCGGATACGTTCACGGCCGCCGACGGATCACCTGCCACCGACACGCCGGACGGCGGCGTATCAGCCGATCCTTCCGAATCCCGTTTCCCTGCGGTCGCGACCAGGGGATACGCGGTACAGGCTCGGGTGAACGCCGAAATCGTGACCGCCGGTGGGGAAGTGCTGCCCAGCACCGGCCTTCTCGCCCACTTCGCCGCCCCGACCGGGACCGGCGTGCGGGTCGACACCGCCGCCCACCCCGGCATGCGGCAGGGCGCACAGTTCGATTCGCTCCTGGCGAAGATCATCGCCCGCGGCCCGACCTATCCCGCCGCATTGCGTCGTTGCGCGGACGCGCTGGCGGAAACGGTAATCGACGGTGTCGACACGAATGTCGCACTGCTGCGCGCGGTCCTGGACGAACTCGCCTCGGTGGTGAACGACCAGCGGGAGTCGCATCACATCGAGAACGACACCGCCGCGGTGACCACCGCGTGGTTCGAGAACCGGGTGGCGGAGCTCGTCCGCAAGGCCGCCGACTACAGCCCGGCGACGCATCGCGAGCTGGAGCCGGGCGAAAACACTGCTGTGCGTATCGAAGTGGAACTCCCCGATGACACAGCGGCACTGCGATCGCCGATGGGGGCGACCGTGGTGAGCCTGGTCGAGCCCGGAGCGGTGGTCGCGGCGGGCGGCGAGGTAGCGGTTCTGGAAGCGATGAAGATGCAGCACGTGGTGCGGGCGGAGGAGCCGCTGCGGGTACTGCGGCATGTGGTGTCGCCGGGCGATACCGTCGATCCACATGCGCCGCTGGTCATCTGGGAGTCGGCGGACCACGATGGTGCCGCGGCCGCTACCGAGGCGATCGATCTCGACGCGATTCGCGCCGATCTGGCCGAGGTGTGGGAGCGGCACCGGATCGGTCTGGACGCGGCGCGCACCGAGGCGGTGGCCAAACGGCACCGGCTGGGTCGGCGCACGGCGCGGGAGAATATCGCCGATCTGGTGGACGACGACAGCTTCGTCGAATACGGGGCGCTCGCGGTGGCGGCGCAGCGCGCCCGGCGCACTCCCGAGGATCTGATCGCGAACACCCCCGCGGACGGGTTGATCGCGGGCGTGGCCACCATCAATGCCGACCGGTTCGGCGCGCAGGCCGCCCGCGCGGTCGTCATGTCCTACGACTACATGGTGCTGGCGGGCACCCAGGGGATGCGCAACCACGTCAAGACCGACCGCATGCTGGAACTGGCGCGCGAGCAGCGGCTGCCGGTGGTGTTCTACACCGAAGGCGGTGGTGGCAGGCCGGGGGACACCGACTATCCCGGCATCTCCGGGCTCGATGTCACCACCTTCCGAGCCATGGGCGCGCTCTCCGGCCGGGTTCCATTGATAGGCATCGTCTCCGGACGCTGTTTCGCGGGTAATGCGGCGCTGCTCGGCATCTGCGACGTGGTGATTGCGACCCCCGATGCGAATATCGGCATGGGCGGGCCCGCCATGATCGAAGGCGGCGGGCTCGGCGTGTACAAGCCGGAGGATATCGGCCCGATCGATGTGCAGCGGCGCAACGGTGTCGTACATATCGTGGCCGCCGATGAGGCCGACGCCGCGGACATCGCCCGCCGCTATCTCGCGTACTTCCAAGGGTCCTTGGACAACTGGGATGCGCCCGATCCGCGGGTGGCGCGGCACGTGGTGCCGGAGAACCGGTTGCGCGCCTTCGATATCCGCGCGGCCATCGAATCCGTCGCCGATATCGGCTCGGTTCTGGAACTGCGCCGCGACTGGGGGGTCGGCATCGTCACCGCGCTGGTTCGGGTGGAGGGTCGCCCGTTCGGGCTGATCGCCAATGACTGCCAGCACTTGGGTGGCGCCATCGACGCACCCGCCGCCGATAAGCTCAGCATGTTCCTGCGCCTGTGTGACGCGCACGGGCTTCCGATCGTTTCGCTCTGCGACACACCGGGTTTCATGGTCGGACCCGAGGCAGAAACCCACGCCACCGTCACGAAGTTCAGTCGCCTGTTCATCGACGCGGCGGGTCTGTCGGTCCCGTGGGGCACCGTCATCCTCCGGAAGGGTTACGGTCTGGGCGCGCAAGCCATGGCCGCCGGTTCCTTCCGTGCTCCGCGTTTCGTCATCGCCTGGCCCACCGGCGAAATCGGCGGCATGGGATTGGAAGGTGCGGTCCGGCTGGGTTTCGCCAAGGAACTCGCCGCCATCGCAGACCCCGAGAAGCAGCGCGAAGCCTTCGACAGCCTGGTCCAGCTGGCCTACGCCCAGGGCAAGGCCCTCACCGCCGCAACGGTTCTCGAACTCGACGACGTCATCGACCCCGCCGACACCCGCCGCTGGTTGCGCACCCTGCGCTGATCGTGTCGCGCCGCTAGAGGTGAGGCCGAGGCGCTATCGTCACAGGGCGTCGGGGGCGGTCGCCGGGAGCCAGTTCTGATATTTGTCCCACGACCAGCCTCGCCGGTTGATCAGTCTGTCGGCGAGTACGGGTGCGGGTCCGTCCCAGCTCGCTCGGGATGCCTGATCCGCACCTGGCTGCGGATCAGGCTCGTGGTCAGGCCAGCACCTGGCGCAGTGCCGTGACAACAACATCGAGTTGCTCGCCAGACAGCCGGTCGAGCGCAGGATCCGGTGTGATGAGGGCTTCGATCAAGCGTTCGCGGGCAGCCACGCCCGTCGGCGTGACGGCGAGGACCTTCACTCGCCGGTCCTGCGGTGAGGCCTGCCGCTCCACGTAGCTGCGGTCCTCGAGCTGATCCACAAGCTCGGTCAGTGACGCCCGGTCGATGCACAGTGCGGACCCGAGAACCCCCATCTTGGCCGGCGCCTGTGGATCCAGCGCTACCAGCGCTCGGGCTTGCACTGCGGTCAATCCCACCTCCGCCGCTTCTGTCATCCAGCGGCCGGTTCGCAACGCCGAGACCTCGGCGATCAGCAGCCACGCCTCCTCGGCCGGATCGGCTGGCGTGTGGGTCAGCGAAAGGCCGGGCAGTAGGCGGATCTCGGTCATGGACAAGATCGTAGCTCTACCGTATAGTTCGGCCTACCGAACATATCGGTATACCGAAAGGAATTGCAGGATGGCGTACCTGGTAGTGGCGATCTTCAAGCTGGACCCGACCAACGTGGCACTGGAGGTGCAGCGCGGGGAGGCCACCGGATCAGCGCTGAGCAAACAGGGCGGCTTTCTCTCGTTCGACGTGATGACGCCGGATGAGGAAACGGTCGTCGTAACCCAGCTGTGGACCTCACAGCAGGAATTCTTCGACGGAATGAGCGGCATGCGGGAAACGCTCGGGCAGCTGCCGCCGCCGATCGTCAACACGCGGGAGACCTACAGCGGCGAGGTCACAGTGAGCATGCGCTGATTCCCGAGCACTGTTTGCGCGGAGCCGGACGAAACCCGCCACCTCGCACTCGATCACGATCCCTCGAGGTCCAGTGCCCGATGAGCAAATCGCCGTAGCCACCCCCGCAAGCATCACGAAACGACCGCGCTCGAAGAACAAACAACCCCCACGGCAAGGAGCTTCCCAATGAGCGAGCAGACCACACACACCAACCAGAATGTCGCGCTGGTGACAGGCGCGAATAAGGGAATCGGGCACGCAGTCGCCCAGCAGCTGGCCGCCCGGGGCATGACGGTGCTGATCGGTGCCCGAGACGCGCAGCGCGGAGAGGACGCCGCCGCGGCGATGCGCGCGGCGCGCGGCGACGTGCACGCGGTCACTCTGGACGTCACCGATCCGACCGCCGTCCAGGCGGCCGCGAGACAGGTCGAGCAGCGATTCGGCCACCTCGACGTCCTGATCAACAATGCCGGCATAACTGGTTCCGGACAGGTTTCCCCACAAGATGCCTACGACCAGGCTCCCAGCACCGTGGATCTGGATATGGTCCGGGCGGTGTTCGAAACCAACGTCTTCGGGGTGATCGCGGTGACCAACGCCATGCTGCCGTTGTTGCGGCGGTCACCGGCACCGCGCATTGTCAATGTCAGCAGCCACGCCGCGTCGCTGACCCTGACCAGCGACCCGGACGGCCCCTTCGCGACACTGCTGCCGTCGGCCGCCTACAATCCCTCCAAATCCGCGCTGAGCGCGCTGACCGTGCAGTATGCCAACGAGCTACGCAAGGACAGCGTCCTCGTCAACGCCGTCGCCCCCGGATACGTCGACACCGACAGTAACAACCACACCGGACACCTCACCCCCGCGCAGGGCGCGGCGGTCGTGGTGCGGCTGGCCACGATCGGCGCGGACGGGCCAACCGCCGGCTTCTTCAGCGCGGACGGCCCGCTGCCTTGGTAAGGCGGTCCTGGAACCACTCCAGGGCAGTGGTGTAAACAGCCATGATGAGGCCCACGGGCGAGTGAGTCCCTTGGCGGTCAGGCGAGATCGCATGTCGCTGAGGGTCTTATCGGGCAGCCGCTCCCGAAGCACACCGCGACCGGACACCGATCGGAAGAGGGTGCGTACCCGCAGCGGCCGGGAACCGGTGGGGCCGAGTTCGGCGTCGATGTCGACCTCGATGGCGCCGAAGAAATTGATGTTCTCGCTGTGCGCCGCGAGATGTGCGCCAGCACGGTCCCGCCAAGCCGTAATACTCTGTGGTCCAGGCGATTACCGCGTTCGTGGCCAAGGTCGGGCGCCACGCCTGCCCTTTCTGATCCTCCCGGTGCCGGGCCCTGAAGGCTCCCTCGTTGGCGTAGATCAGGTCGCGTTTCGGGTGCGGGCACCAAGGTGATCGTCACGATCAGACGCGAAGCACAGTACGTGCTCGACGAGATCCTGGGCAATGCCACGCAGGTGGTGTGCTGATCTGTGGCAGGGGTGTAGGTGGACAGGCCCTCGTCGGCGAATACTACGGCGACCTCCGTCAGCGCGCGAGATCGTCGCGGAGGCCGAATCGGTCTGTGATGTGCCGGGCGGCGTTGCCGGTGCCGACGTGCGTTCGTTTTCGATCATGCCGGTGAAGGCACATACGACCTCGGGACCGCCACCCAACTCGGCTGGACGCCGCCTTCTCCCGGTTATGTGATGCGCACGCGGCGCGCCACCCGCAAGTCCCGCCGCGATGCCCGGTGAGGCCGTCGCCTGTGCTCCCAGTAGGACTCGAACCCACAACCCGCTGATTAAAAGTCAGCTGCTCTACCAATTGAGCTATAGGAGCTCCCAGTCAACCGGGCGCTCTGCCGACTGAGCTGAGATACGTACCCGTTGAGAGAATCGAACTCCCGCATCCTCCGTGTAAAAGAGGTGTTCTCCCACTGAACTAAACGGGCGTGACGCAGATCGGAGTCGAACCGACGAACTTCCTGAATGAAAGTCAGGCTGCCCATGCCAACCAGAGCAACTGCGCCGCGCAAGAAAAAGGGCCGCTCCCGAGCGTTGTGCCGGTGGAGCGACCCGATGACTCAGGAGGTGAACCCGGGTCACGAACCGCCCGCGGAACGCTCGCCACTACCGCCGAAGGGCGAGATCGATTTTCCGCCACCGAATTCCACGGCAGCGTCGAACCCGCGCACTCGGCGCTCGGATTTCGCAAACCTGGTCATGGTGGGGATCCTTCCTCGATCTCGCAATTTCGACGGTAACACCGACGCCGCGCATCGCGAAAGCTATATATTGCCGAGCAGTCAGCTCAGCGCCCGATCCAGCGCCTCGACCAAGCTGCGGGCGCGCAGATCCAATGCCCCTTCGATGATGTAGTTGGTGACGTAGGCGAAGGCGATACCGTGCGAGGGGTCCGCGTAGGCCACCGAACCGCCGCGTCCGGGATGACCGAAGGAGGCGCCACCGCCGAGGGGTAAGCCTTCGGTGGGCAGCATGTACCCGGTGCCGTAACGATTGGGCAGCATAATCACGCGGTCGATCCCGTCGGCCTGTACCCGGGTGGCGGCGGCCACGGTTTCCGGGGTGAGCAGGCGGATGCCGTCGACCTCGCCGATCAACGAGGCGTAGAGCCGCGCCAGTCCGCGCGCGGTGCCGATGCCATTGCTGGACGGGATCTCGGCGGCTTGCACGGCGGGGGAGTCGAAGTCGATCTCGGCGGGGTCGGTGACCTGAAAGGCGCGATTGGCCAACGAGTTCGGATCCAACTTCGCCGCGACCAAATCGCGCATTCCGGCCGGAATCAGCTCCGCGGGCACCGCCGCGAAGTCGACCGCGGGCGCGAACACCAGACGGCTGACCCGGTGCCGTTCGGCCTCGGGCAGCCCGATGAAGAAATCCATTCCGAGCGGACCCGCGATCTCCTCGGCCACGAACTGCCCCACGCTGCGACCGCTGACCCGGCGGATCACCTCACCGACGAGCCAGCCGAAGGTGCGGCCGTGATATCCGTGTGCGGTGCCGGGCGTCCAGTTCGGCGTCTGGGCGGCGAGTGCCTCGACCATCGGCTGCCAGGCCAGCGCGTCCGCGAGCGGCACGGGCTTGTCCAACGCCGCGAGCCCCGCCTGATGACTCAGCAACCACCGCACCGGAATCTCGGCCTTGCCCGCCGCCGCGAACTCCGGCCAGTACCGCACAACGGGTGCGTCGAAATCGAGGTCGCCGCGCTGCGCGAGCAGATGTGCCGCGGTCGTGGTGACACCCTTGGTCGAGGAGTAGACGAGCTGGATGGTGTCGCGCTCCCAGGCCCGGCCACCGTTCGGATCCGCGGATCCACCCCACAGATCCACCACGGGCCGACCATCTCGATATACGCACACCGCCGCACCGATATCGCCCCGTTCGGCGAAATTCGCGGCGAACGCCGCCCGCACCGCTTCGTACCCGTTCGCAACCACTCCGTCGATCGCCATGCGAGACAGCATGTCACTTTCGATCGACCTGGATCCCGCAAACCCTGCCTCTACGAAGGGGTTGTGGAGCTCTTGTGGGATCGGAGGCGAAATCCTTTGGGCTCGAGAGTGGTTTGCTCGACGACATGGATCCGGTAGCCGGTTCGGGGGTGCTGCGGGCACCAGCCAGGCAGCAGCATGGGTGAGGGTATGGCGGCGGCTACCGAAGCCACGCCGAGCGCGACGCAGCAATCGGCTACATGCCCCCACCACACCGCCGAGATCGAGGTGTTCGACGCCAAACCCGGTGCGCACCTGGGGACCGCCGAACTCGCCCACCTGGCCTCACCCGACACCCGCACCGCCGCGCCCGAGACCGCAAGGCTCGGCGGCTGCGCACCGAACTGGCCGTCGCGCTCACCGGCTTCAAGAAACTGAAGAAGGCGAAATCAGCGACGTGAGACAGGGTCTCAAGGGAGGTCAGCGCCGGGCGAAGCCATCGCGACAGCCGATCGGACACCCGAGTCGGCGGTGGTTGGCTAGCCACTCGGGTCGCGCCGCTACGCTCGGTCGAGCGAGGCTGACGGATCGAGGGGGTACGACGATGTGGATTCCGATTACCGGGATCATCGCCTGGCCGGTAATCGGTTGTCTGCTGGCTGTTACCTTGTGCCGACTGGTTATCGTCAGGGACACGGTGATCGATCAGCTCATCAATCGGTTGCTGATGTGGTTCATCGTCGCGCTACTCGCTTACCGCTGTACGTTTACACCGAGCCTCGCGAATCAGCTTGCGCTCGGCAGCATTGTCATGATGTCCGCGCACCTCTACACCATTGCGCGCGCGGTGGCGCCCGACGCCGACATGGGCACGGTGTTGCGACGGCAGCGAGCGTTGAGTCTGGCGGCGGTTGTCGCGGCGGCGCTGATCCTCATCGCCGGAACTCCCGCCAGAAACGAGGGCCGACCGGTCGAATTCACGGCTAGCTGGGAAGGATTTGTCATCGGGACTCTCTTCGCGATTCCCTTGACGATCGGAACCGTGGCGATCTATATGACGTTCGTTCGTGAGGTTCTTTTCGGCGATCTCTCGATCGGACCGCGCGTCGTCGGCTATTGCATTGGCCTGGCCCTGAACTATGCCTGGATCACCGAGGTCGTCGGCATCACGCAATCGTTCACCGGATGGCCTGCGCTCGGTCCGCAATTGCCGCGGATCGAATCGGCCATCACGCTGTGTGGTGCTGTTGTTGCGATCGTTTGCGCTGTCCCGCTGGTCATTCGGGTGATCTCCAGCGCCGGACTCGACCGCACCGGGCGTCATTGCCGACGGCTGCAACCACTATGGCGAGATCTCACAGCAGCGGTGCCGGAGATCGTGCTCGCTGACGAGAGCGGCGCGGTCGATCCCGATGCTCGCCTCCTCCGGATGACGGTTGAGATCCGCGATGCGGTTTTGCATCTGACGCCCTACTTTCGTGTCGTCCCCGCCGCCCCCGGTCGATCCGGTGTCGTTCAGGCCGAATCGGGCCGGTGGATGGCAGAATACGCACTTCAACTCGCCCATGCCGCAAAGGCAAGACAGGATGGGGCGTCGCCGACCGAGTCGGGAAAACTGTCCAAATCACTGACCCTGGCACGGGATTTCGACACCGACCTCGAACAGTTACTCAGCCTCGCTCGCGCCTGGCCGACTGCGCGTGCCGCCGCGGCCGGCTGACCATTTCTGCGCCTTCCTGACACTGGCCGCCGCACTCACCGGCTTCAAGAAACTGATGAAGGCGAAATCAGCGACGTGGGACATGGTCTTAGTCGGGATTCGAACCTGCGACACAAGGTTCAGGAGAGCGTCTCACGCCCTGTTTGTACGATTCGGCGAGTTACGCTGACCTCAAATCTGCGCAATGGAAGGGGGCGCAAATGACAAGTGGACAAGTCGCAGGGGACGACGATCCCGGTCGCGCTAACGACGCTGCCGCAGCCCGCCGGGAATTCGGCGCGGCACTCAGTCGAATTCACAAAGAGCGAGGTTTGACCCTCCGGGAACTCGAAGAACGAACTGGAATAAAGCGAACCGCTCTGCACGGTTGGATCCACGAAGCGAAAATTCCCAGAAACGCTGCCCAGCTGCATGAACTTCTGGCGGTATATGGGGTCGACCAGCCCATGGCAATGCATCTCATGGCGCTCCATGCTGCTGCCCGCTTCCACGGCGCGCCGCAGGTCAACATCAGTGGTGACAACTACGGCGTCATCGTTCACAGTCAACCGCAGGTCGTGGATACGCCGTCCACCCTTGCAGAGCGCCAGCAAGAGTTCTTCTTCGACTTCCTGCAGGAATCGTTGAAGCAGTACGGGATGACGTTCCGAATCAGCATCGGTGTCGCACTGGCCGGCGCTTTGGTCATCATGGGAGGGGGCGTGCTGGCTCTCGTCAAGGTCGGGAATCCGGATTTGAGCTACGTTCCGGTGGTGACAGCCCTCGCGGGTGTACTGATCACGACGACTGCGGGCGCGTTCGCTGTCCACGCAAACCGTGCGCGGGTACATCTGACACAGGAAGTGAGCTCGCTGAAGTCCAGCATTCAGGCAGATCATGAAATGGAGCAGTCGCTGAAGTTGTCCGAGCATAAGCTGTCGCAAACTGTGAAACTGATCGACGGGGTGGCAGATACCGACCTGCAAAACCGGCTGAGGTCTATCGCGGCTGCGTGGGCGATGGGGTTGGCACCCGACCCGATCGACCTGTCGAGATATTTGTCGCCGAAGCACATCGATTCGGTTCGGGAACCTGAAACAGATCGACCATGTAGCTGATCGGAAAGCTCGAGGCCACCTGCCAGTTTTCGGCGCGATAGAACCCCGCCCGTGGTCACACCGCCGATCACCGCGCCACGCCAGCTTCATCGCCGCATCGGCCGCGGCCCGATGGCCGACCGCCGCCGGGACACCCGCGATGCCGAACGCCAGATCCCACAGCAACTGTGCCGCAAGCACACAGGCGATACCGATCACTATGTATTGCTCGAGTTCGAGCCCCGTGGCGGCTTCGTACAACTTGCGCGCCATGCTGTCGCAGAACTTGATCAGCTGGTGCGCGACGTCGGCGAGGGCGCGGTACAGCTCGTGTGGCGCTTCGGCGGTGGCCCCGTCACCCCGCGCCCGAACGACCCGCTGCGTCCTCGATAACCAGCCGGTACAGCACCTTTGCCGGACCGCAGGCTTTGTCACCGCGCAATTCGACCTCGGTGAACGCTTCGACCAGTGCCTCGATCATGCGCTCATCCAGGCCGTTCGGCGCATCCTTGCGCCGCCACGGCACGTCGAGGCTGATTTCGCTACCGCGCGCCGACATTCCGTAGCGCTGGAAGCGACGACCCGCCCGTTCGCACCCCGGGCCAACACCACCGGCATCCCCGGATTGCGACGGTCCAGCAGATGGTCCAGGATCATCGAGAAGCCGCGGCTCTGCCGACCGGTGTGCCACTCGTCGACGATGCCGAAAAGCTCGGCGCGCAGCGGCTCGGTGAGCGCCGATTCACTGGTCACCTCGGTGGTGACGCCGAAGTTTCTGGTGCGGCTGACGGCTTGGCGCAGGTTTCGGAAGCCGCGGCCCACCATGGCGAAGTCGTCGACGTCGATCACCACATCGCGCCCGACCGGGATCGCACGCAAACCGCGATGTTCCACCGCCCGACGCCGCCACGTGCCCGCCAGCTCCGGGCTCACCCCGAGCACCGCGATACGCCAGCCCTGCTCGGCCGCGAACTCGGAGAATTCGGTCAGCAGCGGCGCGAATGCGCGGCGCTCACCGATCGGATCGCCCGATACCACCGCGATCCCGAAACGCGTCCGGTAGGCAATGGCGGCCGACGAATCCGAATTGAAGTAATAGCTCTTGAACGAGTGCAGCGCGAATGTGGCCAGCGGATCGTGCTCGGTCCGCCCGACCAGTTCCGCCACCCGGTACTGGTGCTCGGGCTGCGGTTTGCTCGTCTGCGGCAACATGAGGACGAATCCGGTCGAAGCCAGCAAGACGAACCCGACCCACGGGTGTTCGGCGCGATAGGCGATATTGGCGCAGGCCAGAATCAACGCCGCAGCGGTGACGTGCGAGAGTGCGATCGGACGGCACAGATGCAGTCCGCGCACCACGAACAGCCCCGCGATCGATACCGCGACGAACCATCCCCGGTGCAGCCCTTCGTGTGCCGCCCGATTCGCCGCGTACAACAGTCCGATGCTGATCAGCAGTAGCGCGATGGTGAGTACCGGGCGCAGCGCCGGCGCGGCCGAAATGGCGACCTGGCGGTAGCCTGCGGCGGTCGAACAGCGGTCTTGCGCGGCTCGGGCATGCCACCTCCTCGATACACCGGGTGGTCATGGCGCCCCTCCGGATGATCATGTCCCTCAGAACAAGGCTATGCGTCGTAACGGTCTCATGGGAGAACCAACGTCGCCGTCAAACCATTTCCTAGGCTAAGGATCAGGAGGGCGGTGAGAGCCTGGGTCGGGCATGCAATCGATGCGAGTCCTTGTCGGCGGGAGCCCGTAACGTCAAGGGAATGCCTCGTGAACTGGCCGACCTGCCTTACGCGCGCTACCTCGAACCCTTCCACGGCGAACTCGAGCCGGAGGGGGACTACGACTGCGCGCATCTGAGCGGTATCGATGTCTCCGACGCGGACGTCCGACATGCCACGTTCACCGAATCGGCCTTCACCGATTTCGCGATGAACCGGGGGAGTATGCGTCACACCAGGTTCCGCGACGTATGGTGCCGCGACGTCCGCTGGATCGGCACCGAACTCGCCGACACCGCCTGGCAGGACGCGGAGTTGATCGCCGGTGCGCTGGCGGGGGTCGACGCGGGCGGTGCCGTACTACGGCGTATGCGGTTCGAGGGCTGCAAACTCGATTCGATCAACCTCCGGTCCGCGACGCTACGCGATGTGACCTTCGTCGACTGCGTGCTGCGCGACATCGATCTCGCCGGTGCGAACCTGACCAATGTCACCTTCCCCGGTTCGCGGCTGGATGGACTACTACTGAACAAGGCGCGACTCACGAAGGTGGATCTGCGCGGCGCTCTCGGCATCGGCATCGCCGACGGGCTGGAAGCATTACGCGGGGCCACCGTCACGCCGCTCCAACTGCTGGACCTGGCACCGGCATTCGCCCGCGCCACCGGCATCATCGTCGCCGACGCCTGAGCCATCGATGAAGTGGTCAGGGCGTGCCCCATATCCGAGCAACGCCCTGACCGCACCTTGATCGCACGTGTCGGGTTGAAGGATCGGAGAAAGATCAGTGGGACAGCAGTACGATCGCAATACCTTTGTCAGGATCGTCGAGTACCTGGCTCCAGGACGCGATGACCATGTCCGGGCGGTACGTCGTCAGGCTAACGACGACGAAGCGCTCCAAGAGTTGCTGATCCGGCTCGCGGCCGATCGGAAGATCGTGCGGGTGGACGTCAAAGTGCCTCTCGACGAAGTCATTCACGGCCTCAAATCGTTGTTCATGTTCCCATCGGAAATGGGCCTGCGCTGGACCAAGGCGCTACGCGCGAAGTTCGAAGCCTACGAACCCGGCACGGACGTCGAAAAGCTACTCGAGTACATCGGCGCGCGAAGCCTCGCGGTCGGTACCGCGTTGGTCGAGATCGATACGCAAGGAGATCAGTACGCTCTGACCTTCGTCTCGGTCCGCGGCAGCCACGATCTTGCCGCCATCGCACCGGGTCACATCAGCCCGATTCCGCGGCAGCATGGACACATCGGATCATCGGGCCTCGGCGGCCTCGAACCCCAACGAGTGGCAGGCACCAGTTCCGGGTCTGCCGAATCCGACATCAACGGCCTGCACCGATCCGGCATCTCCTGGATGGCGATCTACCTGACCGGGGCCAGTTCACAATCCATTCTCGATGAGCTGGGCCTCACCAACACTGGAATCGTCTATGCCCCAGGAAGTTCCGCATTGGCGGGTGCAGTCTTACCGAAGTGGCTCGTCATTGTCGATCACCACGCCGAGTCACCCGGATACGTCGGCCGAACGGAACTCCTACAGCGACTGTCGCGACCCGGGAAGTATGTGGTGGCCTGCTACCGATCAGCGGACGCGCGTGAGAGCAGCGCCATCCAATGGTTCAACGAAACACGATGGTGGACCGTGCAGCATGATCCCCACCAGCCCGAAGGCCGAGATCACCTCGACTACTGGGGCAATCTGTTCTGGGACTTCGCGAAAATCCGCGCCGCTGCCTGGAAGAAGCATCGTGCCGAACCGGACCATGGTCACATTTCCCGAGTTCCCCTCACCGCTGCCTCCGATTGGACCGGCTTTACCGAGAGCGCGCCGCTCACCGAGCTAAGTCAGAACCGATAGGATGCCCGGGCAAGCACCGAATCTCGTTGGTCGCTCCGTTTCAGCCTGTGACTCGCAGCGGTGAGTGGTGCTGTTCTCGCAGTGCTACATGGCACTTCGCCGTCCGGCCCTCGGCGGTGTGCCACCTTCGAACGCGGCGCGCCGTCAAGGCAGTGTGCTACCGGTGGCCCCAGGGCCACCGGTAAGTATCAATCGGCCCACAAACGGGTGTCGTGGGCCTGGATCAGTGCTCGGATTCGGGCGATGGCATCACCGGCAGCTTGGGCGGGTAGGCGACGTCCGTCTCGCAGTCGTACTGCCACACCCCCGCTGGAGACTTCGGCCGGGCCGAGAATGAACTGGTATGGCGCCAGACGTGTTTCGCGCACCCGCGCCGCCAGGCTTCCTGCCTCGGTATTCACCGCCTGTGCGCGCAGATCCGCGCTCAGACACTGGTCGCGGAGTTGGGCGGCGGCGGGTTCCTGGGCATCGGACACTGGCAGCACCACTACCTGAACAGGGGCCAGCCATGCCGGGAAAGCCCCGCCGTGATGTTCGATCAGGTGTGCGACCGCACGTTCGACGCTGCCGATGATGCTGCGGTGCACCATAACCGGCCGATGCTTGGCTCCGTCGGCGCCGATATAGTGCAGGTCGAACTGCTCGGGTTGATGGAAGTCGACCTGCACGGTGGACAGGGTCGATTCGCGGCCGGCGTGGTCGCTGATCTGGATGTCGATTTTCGGGCCATAGAACGCGGCTTCGCCCTCGGCGGCCTCGTAAGGCATGCCGGACCGGTCGAGCACCTCGCTCAGAATCTTGCTCGCACGCTGCCACATATCCGGTGCCGCAACGTATTTCCCACTCGCTCCTGGTAGCGAGAGCCGGTAGCGAGCGCCGGTGATTCCCATGGCCCGGTATGCGGAGCCGATCAATGCCAGCGCGGCAGCGGCCTCCTCGGCGACCTGGTCGAGGGTGCAGAAGATGTGCGCGTCGTTGAGCTGGATGCATCGCACTCGGGTCAACCCGCCGAGCACACCGGACAGTTCCGAGCGGTACATCGCGCCGAGTTCGGCCATGCGCAGGGGCAGTTCGCGGTAACTGTGAGAACGGGACCGGTACATCACCGCGTGATGCGGACACAGGCTCGGACGCAGCACCACCTGCTCACCACCAACGTCCATCGGCGGGTACATGTCGTCGTTGTAATGCGCCCAGTGGCCGGAGATTTCATACAGCTCTCGTTTGCCGAGCACCGGCGAGTACACGTGCTGGTAGCCCGCTCGTCGTTCGGCGGTGCGGATGTATTCCTCGAGACTGTGGCGCACGATCGCACCGTCGGGCAGCCAGTACGGTAGTCCGGCCCCGATCAGTGGGTCGGTGTCGAACAGGCCGAGTTCCCGGCCCAGTTTCCGGTGGTCGTACATGTGGGTCTTCCTTCCAGTCGAAGGCGGATGACCACACGCGAAAGCCCCGGGCATCCGCCCGGGGCTTTGATCAGAACAGAGTCAGCGCGCCGGGACGTCGTCCGGCGTCGTAGCGAAGTAAGCGCGCTGCACGCCCAGCACGCTACCCCCGCAACATTGCGCAGCACAATGACGGGTCCGGAACTCCCGTAGGGCCCAACCAGCCGGGTTCTGCCAACTCGGGAATTCGTCTATTCGGGGATAATCGCTACTGCGTCGATCTCCACGAGCGCGCCCGGGCGAGCGTGTCCCGCGGTGGAAACGACCGTGATGGCTGTGCGGTGATCGCCCCACACCGATCGTGACGCCGCGTATCCCACCTGTGCGTCAACCCCGTCGACGAGGTAGATGTTCAGTTTGACGACATGCTCGGGACCGGTACCTCCAGCAGCGAGCACAGTCAGCACATTTCGCATTGCCTGAGCGGTTTGCGCCTCGATACCGTCGAGCATTTTTCCGGTGCTATCCGTGCCGAGCTGACCACCGACATAGAGCGTGCGGGCAGCGGGCGCGATCACGCCCTGAGTGAAGGCAGGGTTGTTGTGGAGCTCTTCGGGGTCGAGGTGTGTCGTCTTCGCGGTCATGACTTTCCTTTCGGGCGCGCTGAGTTTCGTGTGCAGGTAGAGGTCGCGCAACAGGCAGATCTCGGACAGGTGGTGGATCAGCTCGCGGTGGATGTGCAGCACCAGATCAGCCATGGGCGACTCGGGAAATGGCTCCTTCGCGCCGACCGGGACCCGGAGCCCGGCATCGCCGAGGTCGCGCACCCCGGCCAGCCAGATGTCGAGCTGGGTCTCGAGCTGCTCGAGCGCGGTAGCCGCGTCGCCCGCGTACTCCCACGTCTCGTACGACACCGCCGGCGCGCCGAAGTGTGCTGCATTGCGCGCCGCCAGCACGCCGACGATGACGTGGCCGAGACGCCAGGCGATTGTGGTGAAGGCAGCGGGGACCGGCTCGGGGAAGGCGTAATCGATCGTGAATTCCCCGGCTCCGACCTGCATGGGCGCCGTTGAGCTGCCGCGCGGCCACACGCTCCAGGCGTCCGCCACCGGCGACCAGAAGTACTCGTCGTCGGTGAGGCCGTCGAGCCGGGCTCGGATCTGATGGTTCCAGTGGAACTCCCACTGTTCGAGCAACGTCCGGTTCCAATCGAGTTCGTTCACATCCATGGCGCCACCCTGACACGCCTAGCGGACAGAATCGGTCCGCTATTTGGGGCAGGATGGGCGATATGGACGCGGCGAGCGGTGATGAGCGAGGTACGACAGAGCGGGTGCTCACCTTGCTCGGGCTGTTGCAGCAACGCCGTGTCTGGACCGGCCCCGAACTCGCCGACCGGCTCGGAGTCACATCGCGTACGGTGCGGCGCGATGTCGAGCGGCTACGCACGCTCGGCTATCCGGTGCATGCCAGCCAGGGTGTCGGCGGCGGTTATCAGCTCGGCCCGGGGCAGGATCTGCCGCCGCTGCTTCTCGACGACGAGGAGGCGATCGTCACCGCGGTATCGCTGCTCGTCGGCGCGGGTGGCGCGGTCGCCGGCGCCGGGGACGCCGCACTCCGCGCGCTGACCAAGCTCGACCGAGTACTGCCCACGCGGTTGCGGCACGAGGTGCGCGCGCTCTCCGGCTCGGTGGAGTCGTTCGGCGGGGGCCGCACGCCGGTCGACCCCGAGATGCTCATGACGCTGGCCAGAGCCTGCCGCGACGAGGTCGAGGCCCGCTTCGAGTACCCGACCGAGAGCGAGGTGCGACAGCGGCAGGTCGAGCCCTACCGCCTGGTCGCCTCCGACCGCCGTTGGTATCTGCTTGCCTACGACCTCGATCGCGACGGCTGGCGCAGCTTCCGCGTCGACAGGATGACCGATGTGTCCGCGCGGACCTGGCGCTTCCGCCCGCGCCCGGCACCTGACGCGGCGACGTACGTGCAGGAGGGTGTGGCGAGCCGGGTCTACCCACACCGGGCGCGCTTCCTCGTGCACGCGTCGGCAGATACTGTGCGCGAGCAGATTTCGGCGTCGGCGGCCGTCGTACGACGGCGAGACGATGACCACTGCGAGGTACTCGGCGGCGCCGACAACCTGGACATCGTGCTCATGCACGTGCTCCTACTGGGCCACGACTTCGAGGTACTCGAACCTCCCGAGCTGGCAAGACGCTGTCGCGCACTGGCCGAGAGACTGATGTCGGCCGGTGCGACGAACTCACCGGAGTCGGACCTCGACCAGTCATGAGCCGCGGATGTGCCAAGCAGCCCGATTCGCTATTCCCGCCCTGGGCCCGGTCCTGAACCGAGGCTGACCTCGCAGTATCGGTTGCGCTGGCATCGGCATGCCCCCGCCTGTGAATTCGTCGGCCAGATCCGCTGGCAGCGGCGAGGTTGTAAACCGTTGGGGCCGTGATGAACCCGCGAGCCGAATCTTGGAGCCTATTGCCCTGAACGATCTCCTCATTGGCTACGACACGGTTGAGGGCAGGCAGGTCGCCCGCCCTCAACCACTTTCGAAACACGGCCTGGGCCAATCGATATCGAACTCGCCGGGTTCGGGCCGACCGGCTACCAGCCGCTGCACGTCCGGGGCACCCCGTTCTGAACAGCTGCGGCGCTGGGCGTTACAGCCCGGTGCCGTTGACCACCAGTGCCACATCGATATTGTCTCGCGTGGCGTTGGAGTACGGGCAGACCTGGTGGGCCGTTTCGACCAGTTCGATCGCCTGTTCGCCGGTGACCGAGGGCAGTGTGATGCGCAGTTCGACGCCGAGCGCGAAACGACCGCCGTCGATCGGGACCAGTGACACCGACGAGTCGATGAGCGCGTCGCTCGCCTCGAGCCCGGCTCGCCGCCCGATCAGAGCGAGCGTCGTACCGAAACA
Source organism: Nocardia sp. NPDC050710 (assembly GCF_040654375.1). Classification (NCBI taxonomy): domain Bacteria; kingdom Bacillati; phylum Actinomycetota; class Actinomycetes; order Mycobacteriales; family Nocardiaceae; genus Nocardia; species Nocardia sp. NPDC050710. The sequence continues at coordinate 44,201 of NZ_JBFAHV010000020.1, forward strand.
AGCGGCGTATCCAATCGCGAAGAGCTGCTCAGGATTTGCGCCCTCCCCGTCGCCGCCCAGTTCCTTGGGCTGACGCAGGTCCAGATCCAATCGCCCATCGGATGTGCGGCCATGGCCCTCCCTGCCTCCGGTGACGTGGGCCTCGGCCGTGTACAGCGCAGTGGTCATCCTCGAACTCCCTTCGTAGGTAACAGAATAGAACATTTGCACTTCAAAAATAGGAAGTCAATAGTTTCGCATCTGGTACCGATGATTGCGGAAAAGGATAAGCCGTATGGGGCCGCCGATCTGACTGGCCGGAAGCGGCGAACCGGCGCTGCGGTGCGTTGCCTGAATTCGTCGACCAGGTTCTGCCCTTGCCGCGCAAGGAGATTCACCAATGACCACGTTCGTTCTCATACACGGCCCCTGGACCCGGGACCGCGTCATCCCGCTGCTGCACGCTGACCGACCCGGAGGTGCTCGCCGACATGCTCCCGACCTCCGCACTTGTTCAAGAACGAGAAGCGTGAGGTCTACAGTGATGAAGTGGAACAGCGATCGTACAACCAGTACTGCGCGACCGCGCGCACCCTCGATCTTGTCGGCGAGCGCTGGACGCTGCTGCTGATCCGCGAACTGTTGACCGGCCCCAAACGGTTCAGCGACCTGCAAGCCAGTCTTCGCGGTCTCGGCACCGGTCTGCTCGCCGCACGCCTGAAACATCTGGAACGCGAGGGACTGGCAGAAAAGATCATTCTCCCGCCCCCAGCTCGTACCCCCGCATACGCCCTCACCGAGGCGGGCGCGGAACTCGAGCCCGCGATCCTGGCACTGGCCCGATGGGGGCTGAAGTGGGCGATGAGCGAACCGCACGCGACCGAGACGTTCCACCCGGGCTGGGCGGTCCTCGGCCTTCGAGCCTGCTTCAATGCCGAGGCCGCCGCCGGACTCCGCGCGGTGTACGAGTTCCGCATCGACGATGAGGTCTTCCACGCCCGCATCGATGACGAAACGATCGAGACACTACATGGACCCGCTCAACACCCCGACGCGATCATCACTATCAGTGAGCTGGAGTTCCTCCGCCTGACCAGTCAAGGCAATACGTTCGCCGAGGCGATTGAAACCGGTGTCGCGTCCGCGACCGGTGACGCCCAAGCCCTACGCAGGATCAAAGACCTGTTTCACCTGCCGCCACCATCCGCCCGAAGGGCAGACCAGCAGGAGCAGGGGTAAGTTCGGGCAGTCCGGCATATTCCGGATCTCGAGCTGCACCTGGGCACCGACACGCGGACGCGGTCAACACCTCCCGCGTTTGCGCCGTTACTACCCGATCCCTATTTGACAGTAATCCGCAACTGCAACGCACCGTCCGGATCGGTCGCGTGCAGCGCCTGCGAGATCAGACTGCCGAGATCGATCTGTCCGATGATCCCGGTGGTGAGATCGAACAACGGCGTGAAGACCGGTAGCAAGGTCCGCAGGTCCGGGCCGAGCTTTTCGATCTCGGCGGCCAGCTCGTTGACCAATGGCACCAGACCGATCATTTCCTCGGTGTCGGTCAGGTAATCGGCCGGGGTGTCGCCGATCCGGATCACCCGCGCGATCGCGTCCGCCACCTGGGCCACGCGCGGGCCGAAATCGGTCCACGCGGGTGCGGCCTCGGTGAGCTGGTCACCGCCCCAGGCCATCTCGGTCGCGTTCGCCTGCATCGCGACCAGCATGTCCCGGATCAGTGCGGTCCTGCTGAGCAGTGTTGCCGCCAAAAGATCGGTGGCTCTGGATAATTGCGGTACGACTGCTTCGGTGCCCGCCAGACCGGTGGTGAAGGTGTCGATGATGGAGCCGACGGCGGCGGGATCGACCTGCTGTAACAACTGCGTGGCGGTGCGGGCCACCTCGGGGATCGATACCGGCGCCACGACCCGGTCGGCATCCAGCCGGGCGCCGTCGATCAGGTAGGGCCCGCCCGGCGCGGTCGGGCGAAAGTCCAGATAGGGCTCGCCCAGCCCGGACAGCGCCTCGATCCGCACCGTGCTGGTCACCGGTACGTGATAGTCGGCGTCGTACCGGAATCCGATCTCGATCGTCTCGCCTACGTGCCGCACGGAGGTTACCTGCCCGATCTCCAGGCCGGAAAGCAGCACCTTCGACCGTGGCAGCAGACCTGCCGAGTCCCGCACCACCATGGTCGCGGAGGTCTGCTCGACGAACCAATCTACCCGCACCACACCGAAACTCAGATAGCTGCTGCCGATGACGAATATGGCGCCGATGGCGCCGAGGGAGGCGATCGAACTGAATTTCATCGGACCACCCCGATCATTCGCAACGTGGCGATGATGCTGTCGACCTGTGCGTCAGCGGCCACGGGCGGCGCACCCTCGATCTGTATCCGGGTGACATTCACCTTCGGCCCTCGTTCCACGAACGGGATGATGGTGTCGCGGATGAGCGACACCAGACGGTTCAGATTGGAGGGTGCGGTCAGATCCAGCGGCCGATTCGCCAGCAATAGCGGAACCAACGCCTTGGCGGTCGCGTCACCCGCTTCGAGTAGTGGCCCCAGCCAGGCCAGCGCGTGACCGATGATGCCGAGGCCGCCGACCACGCCCAGGGTCAGTACCAGCGACTTCGCGTCGGCTGGAATCTCCACCGCGCCACGATCGCTCAGCAGGGTGTCCACCTCGCGCGGGTTGTCCAGCACCGCCGCGAGATCCCGCTGGATCGCGTCGAGGAAGCGATCGACGGAGTCCATATCGGCGGCGACGTCCTCGAGATCGCGGCCGATCACTTCGAAGATCCGCGAGGTCTCGGTGGGCTGCGCGGGCAGCACCGCGTTCACCCGGTCGATGATCTCCTGCATCTGCTGGATCGCCCCGCCCGCGACGAAGGTGGACATGCCCGCCAAGAGGTCCTCGACCTGCAGCGCGGGCCGGGTGCGATCCAGTGGGATGGTGCCGCCGGGCGGAATGGTGCGATCGAAATCTGTTGCCGGGGTGGTGAGTCCGATGTAGATGTCACCGAGAATGGTGTTCTGCCGCAGCTGCGCGGTGGTGGTGACCGGTAGCTCGACCGCGGCCGCGATCTCCACCACCGCATCCACCCGCCCCGGCCCGCTCGTCGTGGGATCCACCACGCGCATCTCGCGCAGGCTGCCGACCTGGGCGCCGTTGGCGACCACCTTGGCCTGCGCGGGCAGATTCAGCGCGTTTGCCAGCTCGATCCGGACCTGATAGGTGGGCCCGGATAGCGTCGCACCGGGCACCGGCACCTGCGACGGGTCGAAACCGCATCCCGCCAGTAGCAAGACCGTCGCCACCGGTACGGAAATCCTCCGGTTCATCGCACACCCGCCGTTCCGAGCACCATGGGGATCAGGTCGGTCACACGGAATCCGTCCGCGGCATCGGAGCACCGCCCGGGTGACAGCGCGTTGACCGCCGCGCAGATCTGGTCGGCCTGCTCCTGCGGCAGTGGCACTTTCGGCGGCGCGTAGGTGAGCCGAGGACTCCCGGATTCCGGATCGATCGTCTGCTGGAAGGACCGCACAATCGGCGGGATCATCTCGACTATCTGTTGCAGCGATGCGACATTCGCTGACAGCAGGCGAAGCCCCGGCAGCGCGCCGTCGAGTGCACCGAGCAGCGGTCGACCGTATTCGCGCGCGATTCCATTGAGCCAGGGGAGTAGGACGAGCAGTGAGTCGATGAGCTGGACGACGCGACTCCAGATGTCGTTGATGAACGCGATGCCGGTACTCGCCCGCTGCAAGACCGTGGTGATGTCGTCCCAGTTCATTGCCACGCTGGAGACCAGTGACGCATAGGAATCCAGCAGACCGCCGATGTGGTCGATAGCGGCGTCCGGTGCCCGCAATGCGTCACCCAGATCCTTGATCAATGCGTTGAGCGCGGGGCCGGTGCCCGCGGTCGCCCGGTCGAAGGCGGTGACACTGTCCCGGATCCGGTTCCGGTCGCCCGGGTCGTCACCGCCGTTCAGTTGAGCCGCGAGCTTCGAAAAGCCTTGCAGCGTTTCGCTGATGCTCTTGGGTGTGAAGGTTTTGGTGATGCAGGTGCCGGGATTCCAGCGGCCGGGTGCGGCCGCCTCGCCGAGCACCGCGAGATTCCGATCGGCGACCAGGGTGTCGGAGACCGTCGTGGCGGTGACCTCCCCATGTGGCGCCCGATCGACCTCGATATCGAATTCGACCCGGATGCCGGTCCCCTCCGGGCGCATGGCGGTGACCGTACCGACCGGAATGCCCAGCATCGTCACATGATTACCGGGGTAGAGGCCGATGGCGTCCGGCATGATCGCGCAGTAGCTCTCGGTCTTCTTCAGCGGATCGAACACGAGCAGATATCCGACGACGGTGACCACCGCCAGCACCACCGCGCCGACCACGGTCACGAAACCCGGTGCGGCCAATAATCGTTTCATCTCAGCACCCCCGTCCCGGCACCGGCACGCAGACCGCGGCAGTCAGCGCCGACTGATCGATGACTGGTCCCGCACCGGAGGCCGTCATCGCCACCAGGCGGTCCCGCAGGTCCTTCCATGCGGGAATCGCGATATCGAGCTGCGCGCCCAATTCCTCCAACTGCGGAAGCAACTCACGCAATTTCCCGGCCAGCGGGGCCAGCACCTCACGCCAGGACGGCTCCACCGCCGCCAGCCGGGACAGCAGTTGCGCCGCGATGGTCAGCGCCACTTCGATTTCGGCGCGTTTATCCAGGCCGAGCACCAGCAGCATGCCGATCTCGCGGACGAAGGTGCCGATCAGCGACTTATTGCTGTCGACGGTCTTCATGTACTCGTCCATCACCGCCAGCGCTCGCGACACCTCGGTGTTCTGGCGCTGGAGAATGCCAACGAAGGACTGCATCGCCGCGCCCAGTCGACGCAGCGAATCCGGGCTGGTCGCGAGCGATTCCTGGAGTGCGGTGAGGTTCGCGCGCACTGTGTCGCCGTCGACCTGGGAGATCGGGGCGGCCGCATCCTGCAGGATGCGCACCAGGCTGTAGGGGAGTCGCACCCGATCGACCGGGATCGTCGACTTCCCCAATGGCGTTGTGCCGGAGGGGAATGCGGCGACATAGTGTCCGCCGACCGCGGTGAGCATGCGGATCTCCAGCGTGGTCTCGGCGCCGAGGAAGACCTCGCGCTCCACGGTGAACGTCATCCGGACCCGATCCGGTCGCAGGTCCAGCTTCGTCACCGCACCGACAGTGATGCCCGCGACGCGTACCTGGTCACCCACCTTCACCGACTGTGCCTCCGCGATATCGGCGGTGTAGGTCGCCTTTCCGATCGGCAGCAGGTAGATGACCCCCGTGACCACCAGCAGGAATGCGAGGAATGCCGCGCCGATTACGCCGAGCCGGAATTCCCGGCGATTCTTGGTTGCTTCGTGGCGGTCGTGGTGCGGCCCGAGCATCTTCATCGGTCGTTTCATCCGTTGCATATCGCGACCCGCTGTCCGGCTACCAGGACGGAAAGTACCTGGGGGAGTTGAGCATTGCCCTTGGTGCAGGTCATGCTGACCTGACCGGCCTGCGCGCCCGCGGGCGGCAACGTCGCGCTGAGCGCCTGTAGCAGTCCGGGCAACCTGCCGAGTAGATCCAGCGCCGCCTGCGGATCCGGGAACAACAGTCGCAGATCGGTGAGCAGGTCCGGGTTGGCGCTCTCGGTGAAGCCGAGGGTATCCAGCAGGCTATTGAGCGGGCCGAGCGCGGACGGCGCGACCGCGGCGAAGTCGAGCAGGCCGTCCAACTTCGCCCGGAACGCGGTGAACACCTCGGCGATGCCACGCAGCAGCGTCACCAGATGCGGTGCGCGACCACCGATCCGGTCGGAAATGGTGTACAAGTTGGCGACGATGGTGGAGATCACTGCCTGCCGGTCGGCGGTGTACCGGCTGAGCTTGTCGATCGCGTCGAGTGCCGGCCCGATGCCGGAACCATTGCCCTCGATCACCGCGAGAACGCTTTCGGTGAACTGGTTCAATGCGGCGGGGGAGAACTCCGCGAGTACGGGCTGTAGCCCGTTGAACAGCTGGGTGATATCGAACGACGGCACCGTATTCGCCTCGCCGATCGACGCACCGTCGGCCAGTGTGACGCCGGGCCGGTCCGGTTGTCTGATATCGACGTAGCGCTGTCCGGTCAGCGACTGGTAGCGGATGGCGATCATGCTGGCGTCGTAAACCGGCCGGTCCCGCGCCACGGTGAAGCGGACCTCCGCGCGGACGCCCTTCAGGTCGATATCGGTGACCTTACCGACGCCGACCCCGAACATGCGCACGTCGTCGCCGGTCTTCAGCCCACTGACATCGGTGAATTCGGCGGTGTAGGCACGGGTATCGCCCTCGATGGGCCGGGTGATGGCCTGCACGATCACCAGCAGAAGTGCGATCATGGTGATCGCGAACAGTCCGAGCCGCACGATCACCGCGCGAATGGAAAGGGTCGTCATCGCGTACCCCCGAGCGCCGCGTAGCCCTGCTGACCGAGCAGCGGCACCGCGAGCCCCGGCATACCCCGCAGCGTGACCGCCACATTGACAGCGGGCCCTTCCGGGGTTTCGACGAACATACGGTTCAGCCGGTCGATCAACTCGGTGATCTCGGCACGGGAGCGTCCGGGATCGGGCACCGTCGCGGCCAGCGCGGCCACCAAGGGTGTTATCGCCTCGGTGTAGCCGGAGAGCTGGCGGCGGGCGGCATCGCCTACGGCTCCGATCGCGGGCAGCGCGCCCGACACCACCATGTCGATGGTGGCGTCATAGCGGGGCCGATCGTTGAGGAACACCTCGATATTCATGATGGCGTCGAGCAGCCGGAAGGTGGCCGAGGTGAAATCGCCCGCGCCGCGGAAGAAGGCCGCGTACTGGTCGATCAGGTACGACGGCGAGTACCGCTGGGTGTCGGCGACGGCCCGGCTCAGTGCGATCATCGCCTCGAGCAGCGGTGTGTAGGCGCGTAATTCACCACCGAAGGTATCGAGCAGTTGACTGAGCTGCGGTGTCAAGACTTCGGTCGAGGTTTCGGTGAGAACGCGTAGCAGACTGCCCATCGTCACATCGGTGACCTTTCCCGCCAGATCGATCACCGTGCCCGCGCGCAGCGGATCGCCGCCGGGTGAGCGGCGCAGCGTGAGCGCGCTGATACCGAACAGGTTCTCCGGGGCGTAGTCGACGGTCAGTGAGTCGGTGAGGCTTGCGGTTTGGTCCCTGTCCAGATCCAGCGTGATCAGCTGATGCCCCCGCCCGATACCCGTGATATCGGTGATCTCGCCGACCATCACCCCGTCGTAGCGCACCCGGGTGCCGGGTATGACGCCCTCGCCGACCTGTTCGGTGCGCAGTTGCAGCTGGATCCGGCCGGGTTCGGCGTTATCGAGGTTCGCCCGGTATGTGAATCCGGCGATGGTCGCCAGCACCACCGCCAGCGAGCCCGCGACGCGGCATCCACGCTTGCCCATCGTGACACCGGGAAGTCCATAGTTCGGCACCGCGATCACCCCGGGAATTCGATGGCGGAGTTGATACCCCACAGCAGAATGGTCAGCACCATATCCAGTCCGATGATGGCGACGAAGCTGGCGCGCACGGCCCGTCCGGACGCGATGCCGACGCCCTCCGGCCCGCCGGAGGCGAAAAAGCCGTAGTAACAATGGATCAGGATGATCGCGACGCCGAACACCAGGATCTTGACGACCGCGGCGAGTACGTCGTAGCCGCTGGTGAACTGGAAGAAGTAGTGGTCGTACACCCCGCCTGCCTGGCCGTGCAGCAGGACGATCACGGCCGAGCAGGCGAGGTAGCTGAGGATCAACGCGATCAGAAAGGTCGGCACGATCGCGATGGCGCCCGCGATGACCCTGGTCGTCACCACGAACGGAATCGACCGCAGCCCTAGCGATTCGATGGCGTCGATCTCCTCGGAGATGCGCATGGAACCGATCTCGGCGGTCATCCGGCAGCCTGCCTGAGCGGCGAATCCGACGGCCGCCGCGATCGGGGCCAGCTCCCTGGTGTTCGCGAACGCCGACACCACGCCGGTGACCGGTCCGAGCCCGATCAGATCGAGCGCGGCGAAGGATTGGATTCCGACGCCCGCGCCCATGGCGACGCCGAGCACCACCAGCATCGGCACCGTGCCGCCGCCGACAATGACCGACCCTCGGCCCCAGGTCATATCGGTAATGGTGCGCATCGTCTGCGCCCGGTAACGGCGCAGTGTGAGCGGGATAGCCCACAGCGCCTGGAAGACGAAGCCGAGCAGGAAGCCGGTGTTCTCGATCGGGGTGAAGACTCGATCCCGGTGTTCGACAATGCGATACGCCCAGCCGAGCCCACGCGGGCGGTAGGGGGTGGCCGTCATCATGCCACCCGCAGCGGCAGGAACATCGCGACGACCTGGGTGATGACGAGGTTGATCACGATGATCGCGGCCACCGACACCACTACGGCGGCATTCACCCCGTCGGCCACTCCGCGCGGACCACCCCTAGCCTCCAGACCGCGCTGGCAGGCGATGATGACCACCAGGAATCCGAACAGCATGGCCTTGGCCAGCGAGATCCACACATCGGCGACCACCGCGAACGAACCGAAGGTCGCCCAATAGCTGCCTGGCGTCACATTCTGGGCACTGATCGCGACCGCGTAGCCGGAGACGATGCCCACGAAGATGATCAGGATATTCAGCAGCGGCGCGACCAGCATCATTGCCACGACCCGCGGAATCACGAGGCGGTGTACCGGACTGATGCCCATGGTGCGTAGCGCGTCGATCTCCTCTCGCACCGTGCGCGCTCCGAGATCGGCGGCAATGGCCGACGCGCCCGCACCGCCGAGCAGCAGCCCGGTCGCGATCGGGGCGCCCTGTTGGATTACGCCCAGCCCGCCCGCCGCTCCGATCATCGAATCCGCGCCGAGTTGGTGTATCAGATTGCCGACCTGCACCGAGACGACCACGCCGAACGGAACCGCCATCAAGACCGCGGGCAATGCGGTGACGGTGACCAGATACCAGGCCTGGCGCAGCATCTCGTGCCACTGGAAGCGCATGCCCAGGATGTCGGTGATGGTGCCGCGCACCGATTCGATCGCGAGATCGACCGCGCGCCCGAAAGTGCGCACACTGGAAACCACTGTGCTGCTGACATTCTCGCGGATGATCCGCGTTGTTGTCGGCGATTCCCCCTGATCCGTACTCGGTTCCGCCCGCTGCGGGGCCGGTGCCGCAACCTTCATGAAGCCTCCCTCACGTCCCGCGTCGCGAATCACCCTCGGTGGTCCGCACACAGAACCCCTTCCCGCACCGCAGATCTCGACGGCTCGGTTGTGCGTGGCGGTGCGAGCCACGGCATCGATAGTTCCGGACCCGGGTAGGCCCGAACATGACGCTGCTATCCGACTCGCTCCCACCCGGTTGCCGCTCGTCCCGCTGCCCCGGGGCGCCTTCGGCATGGGATGAGACTGTGACGCGCCCCACCAACATAGGCAACGCTAGCACCACATTTCGGCCAAATACAACGGCGTAAAGTTAACCATTCCCGTTTCCGTAATCGCATAGATTTCCCAGGGGGATACCCGCTCCGGCGCATGATATGAGGGCCTCGGGCGTTGAGGGGCGTTCCGTTTACCCGGCGATGACACGAGGTCGTGCCGACATCGACGAGTTATGCGTGTAAGACATTGCCGAGATCGCGGATTGCGGAGGCGGTCACAGAGAATCGGCTCACGCAGTCGCGGTACCGTGGAGCGAATCGCGCCGCGTACCGCTGCGTGCGCCGGCGCGGTCCACACTGCCGCGAGCCCCGGAGGAGATGATGTCGGACCGACGCGAACGTATCCTCGATGCGGCGCGGGGCGTCATCCTGCGCGAGGGGTACGCGAGCGCGAGCATGCACGCCATCGCGCGAGCCGCGGGTCTCACCCGGCCCGCGCTGTACGCCGAATTCGGCGATCGCGACGAACTTTTCGAGGAGCTGATCGATCGCGAAGAGGTCCGGGTCCTGGATATGGCCGCAACGGCGACAATGGAGATCCGGCCCGGTACCGACCTGCTCGCAACGGCCTTGGACCAGGTCGACGTCTACCTCGACCTGGTCCTGTCCGCGCCCGAAACTTGGCGCTTCGCCTTGATGCCCGCCGACGGCGTGCCCGCCTCGGTGCATGAACGGGTCGACCGTGGCCGCAACATCATTCGGGAACGCGCCGAGTTCGTACTGACCGCGCTCGCCGCCATGAACGATCGTGAGATCGACGCGGAGTTGTGGAGTCACGCGGCGATCAGCGCCAGCGAGACCGCGGCACGGCTGGTCGTGGCCGATGGCGGGTCGGAGCGGCGTACCGCCATCGGCGATACCCTGCGCTGGCTGGTCCGCCGGGTGGCCGCGGCCATCGGAATCGGCGGGCAGGGGTCGGCGTCATGACCCCCGCGAAACGCGAGACGTCCGTACCGGCCCGGCGTCGCTACGCCAAACGGTTACAGCCGGCTGACCGGCGGCAGCAACTGCTGGACACCGCGCTGCAGATCGTCGTCGAATCCGGGTTCGCCGATGTGAGCATCGCCGCGGTGGCCGAGCGCGGCGGTGTCACCCGGCCGGTGGTTTACGATTCCTTCGGCAGCCGAGACGAAGTGCTACACGACCTGATCGAGCGGGAGACGACACGGATGCGGGAGGCTGTCGTGCGAGCCGTCTCCGAGACCGATCCGGAGACACCTGTCGGGGCGGATCTCGTCCCCTCGGAGGCACTCTCGGCCGGTTTGGCACGGTTCCTCGACGAAGTGCGCGCCATGCCGGATACCTGGCGCCTGGTGTACTACCCGATCGACGGGGTGCCACCGATCCTGCGTGAGCGCGTCGAGAAGGCGAGGGAGGAGCTGAGTGCACCGCTGTGCCGGGCATTCGCCGACTGGCAGGTGGATCGTGGGGGGACCGCGGGCGATCCGGTGGATCTGGATGTGCTGGTGCACATTACGCAAGGGGTGATCCAGACCGCAGCCCGGCTCATCCTGGACGAGCCGGATCGTTTCGACAACACGCGAATATTGGCGCTCATCACACAGTTGTTCGCCGATCAGCCCTGAATCGGCACTGCCACGAAGATTTTCGCAGCCGAACTGCCCGGTCAGGGCCGAACTCCGCGCCGCCCGATGAGACACGGTTCCCGTATCCGACAGGTGTAGCGACGAATTCGCCTGGTCGGCGGTCCGTACCCTGTCACGGCGAGTTTCGAGCAGCGGTGCCTCGAGTCGCGGCTTGGATCAGGGCGGTGGCGAACGTTCGGGGGCTCTCCAGTGGAATGAAGTGTCCCGCATCGTCAACGTGATGGATGTGTAGCGCGGCGAAGTAATGAGTCAGCCGATCGGCCCAACTGCTGGGGAACAATACGTCATGCTCCGGCCAGAGCACAGTGGTGGGTACGGCGAGGCGCTGGGCCGGGGCAGGCGCGCGTTCGGCGGCGATGCGGGCGACTCCTCCGGTGCCGACCCGGTACCAGGCTAGGGATGCGGTGAATGCACCCGGCTGGGAGTACACGGAGACAAGGTGATCGAGATGATCTTCGGCAAGGACGAAGTCGGGTCCGGACCAGTGCGACCAGAAGTGGAACAGAAAGGCGCGGACGGCGTCGGCCTTGCCGTCGATGAGTTCGTCGGCGAGCCGGAGCTGGTTGAACGACACATACCAGAACTCTCGTTGTGCTTCGACGGATAGGATCCGTTCGCCGATACCCGGCAACGGCGGCGTAAGCACGAGTGCACGTATCAAATCTGGACGCTGGAGCGCCACCGCGAGCGCGATCCTGCTGCCGATGTCATGCCCGCCGAGGACGGGCCGGTCCAGCTGCAATTCCTCGATGAGTCCGATGATGCTGCGTGCTTGCGCGTCGGCGCTGTAGTGGGTCGAAGGGGCCTCCAGGTGCTTGTCGGATGCGCCGAAGCCGCGCAGGTCCGGCACGACGACGTCATGCATCGGCAAGAGCGGGACCACGTCGCGGTATTCGGTTCTGTCGCTGGGCCATCCGTGCAGCAGAACCACCGGGGCTCCAGCCCCGATTCGGTCGTACGCCAGCCGGAACCCGTCGACCGCAGACGTCCGCTGGACGTGCTGACTACCTGGGCGAGAAGACACCCGAATTCCCCATTTCCGCGAGCAGCGCAGGACGCTGCTGATCATTCGTGCAGGACAACGGCTGAGGCCTTGATGAGTACAAACGTCAGTGTCACCCAACGGTATCCGGAGCAGGTGGCCTCGAGTCCGCGGGATGAGTATGGCGTGACAACACGCGATCGCGGCTCCCGTCCGCTCTCGGCGAAGCCGAGTGCCGGAAGATTTCTCGTTCGGCCCATGCTGAGAGCCGCTCATTGCTACATTTCGCCAACCGTCTGGTATGCGTTTCATCGAGGAATACGAGCTCATGGTCGACCGGGATCTTCGCCGCACCACATCCAGCGCACACCCGTCGCCCCTGCGCCGGTCCGACACCGGAGTGACCGAGGCGGTGCGTAACCTGCTGGTCCGCAACCCCGGCACGATTCCGGACCAGATCGGCGTCGCCGGTGAACTATTCGTGAGCCCACGCACACTGTCGCGACGCCTCAACGAAGAGGGCACTTCATTCCGCGCACTGCTCGACGAGGTGCGCCGGACAAGGGCCGAGGAGCTGCTCACCCACACCGATATGACCACCGAGCAGGTCGCCGCGCACCTCGGCTACGCCGAGGCCGCCTCGTTCATCCGCGCCTTCCGCCGATGGAAAGACTGTCCACCCCAAGAATTCCGGGCCCGCGGCGCGGACCCGCGCGCCCGAACCCCGGTAATCGCCGGAGCCTGACGACCGCCCGGCTACACGCCATCTCCACAATTCCCGCGCGAACCACGCACATCGCCGATATAGGTTGCCGTTGTGTTCGCCAAGACGCTTCGGTCCGCCGCGCCGCCCCTGTCAGCCGCTCTCCTGACCCTGGTCGCGCTCGGCGTAACGCTGCATCGCGGCTGGATACTGACTCAGCTCTGGCTCCTCGCCCTTCCGGTGCTCGCACTGGCGTTCCTGATCTTGATCGCTCTCCTGGCTCTCGCGCTGTGGCAGGCCAGCCGCGACATGCATCAGTGGCCCGTGCTGGCCACCGTGATGCTGGCACTCATCGGGGTCAGCGGACCCATCTTCTGTGTCGTCAACCCCAAGGCCGCGGTGTGGAGCCGGTTTTGGCTCGAGCGCCCGGCGTTTGCCGCGGTGGCTACGGTCGAGGTGCCGGAGCGTGGCCGAGGCGACTACTACGGTGTCGAGCTACCGAGCCACCTGTGCTTCGTTTCGGCGAACTGCAAGGTGGCGGTTATCGGAATCAATGGGGGACAGCCAGTACGGTTCGTGCCCGACTATCTCGGAATCCCCGACGGCGCCATCGGCTACGGGCACTTCACCGGAACGCCCGAGTCCGGGCCGTATGACGGATTCGGTGATCCTATCTGCCCCACGATGGAGCTGGCAGGCGGATGGTGGTGGCTCGAGCGCTGCCCCGGGCCTTAGCGCCTCGTCAGGCGATATCTCACTGGGCCAGCGGCTCGGTGACCTTGGGGGCGCCGACAATTACACCGGCGCGCCAGAGGTGCTCGCCCGCCGCGTCGCGGATGGCGGCGGGGAGGAGGTCGAGCTGTTCGCGGCCGACGGCGCCTCGTCCCGCCGCCGCGCACAGGGCCTCGAAGGCGGCGAGCTCAACGGAACCGCTGCGGAATTGCTGCGACTCGTAGTCGAAGGTCAACCAGGACGCGTCGACCGCTTGCCCTTTGAACTTGCTCGCGAACTCCTCGGCATCAGCGTAGGAGCGGATACCGCAGAAGAGGCCGTCATCGAGGTCGATCGGCGTGCGCCGCCATATGCCCTCCTCCCACCAACGCACGAACCCGACGGGATCGTCGTCGAGCCAGGGGTGCGCGGTGGTCAGTTCGGCACAGCGGACCCAGTCCGGTGCATCCGCGAGCGGATCGTAGGGCGCGTCCCGTTCCCAGACCTCACTACTCTCGTCCCCGCCGTACAGTAGCGCCCGACCACCGGGATAGCGCACTACCGACAACCAGTTCCCCGCACCGTCTTCCACGGTCAGCCTGCCGCCGTCCACCCGGCTGACGGCCTCGGCCTCGAATGCCACTCCGACCGTCGCGCAGAACATGACGTCGGCCAACGCGATTCGCGCCAGCAACACATCCGGGGGCGGTAGTTCGAGCTCCATGCTCGGCAACCTAACAGCCAGCACCGACAGCGCAGACCGTCGCGCACTCGACCACCGTGGCACGGCTGTTGCCGGGAACCACGGCGAGCCAAGCGAGTTCGCGTCCGACAATCGATCGACCCAGGCGGTGGGCCGACTGCCGCTCCGGGTGAATCGGCATCCTCGGTCGGAACGGGCGTCCGGCAGGCCGCATCGGCCTGCCGGACGGTATTGCTCGGAACACACGTCGAAGGTGAACCACTGCACCGGGATCCGCACGGATCCAATGGTTTCGGGAATCGTCGAGTCGGCGCGTATCGGTATGAACGGTTCCCTACCGCTACTCGCGTGACAGCATTGCGACGGCTTCGCGTTCGAGGTCGACGTACGGTTCACCGCTGACATCGACAGCAACCCGATGCAGGGTCCCGCCGGTGAACGCCCACGGGGAGGTTCCGGGGTAGTCGTCGGTGACTGCCTCCGCATTGTCGCGGCCGGCATGCAGACCCTCGCCCGCGATGCTGAACTTTCCGGGCTGGGTCTTGATCCGGCCCTCGCCGACCTTACGGTCGCCGTAGTAGAGGCTGAGGATGCCTCGGGCGGTGCCGGGCGGGTCCTCGCTCTTCTTGTCGAAGGAGGCGGCCAGGATCAGGTTCTGACCGGTCGGCAGGTCCTCGGTCGCGCTGATCTTTTGTTCCTCGCTGCCCAGGAAGTTGTAGACGTAGTGCAGCCGGTTGTCCTTGATGTACAGGGCATGTCCGCCGAACCGGCCGCCGTGGGAGAACAGCACCCCGGCCGCACCCGGGCCGGGCAAGTCGACGAGCGCGCCGATCGAGTAGGAACGGTTGCGGATATTGACCGCGACCGACTCGGGCACCTCGGCACCGCCGGGACGGTACACATAACGGTTGCGCGGCGACGCGAGCTGGGGACGTGGGGTGGTGATGATCTCGACCCCGGAGCGGTCGTCGAGCGGGAACGCCTGGTTGGCGCCGGCCTCGTAGAACCACAGGCCGATGAGTTCGGCGAGTTTGCCGGGTTCCTCGGCGGCGAGATCGTGGAGCTCGGCGCGATCCTGGTCGGTGTGGTAGAGCTCCCAGGTGTCATCGGGGAAATGGCTCCACCCGCTGAGGGTCGGGTGGGTGGTGACCGCCTTCCAGCCATCGTGCCAGATGCCTCGGCCGCCGAGCATCGAATAGAACTGGGTGTGCTTGGCGGTCGGGATGTTGGCCGCGTCGAAGCTGTAGCGCATGCTCACCCCTTGAATCGGCGTCTGGGCGTGGCCCTTCACCGTTTCCGGAAGCTCGATGCCGAGGCAGTCCAACAAGGTGGGCACCACGTCGACGGCGTGGTGGTACTGGTCGCGGGTCTCGCCGTGGGCCTTGATCCCGGCGGGCCAGGAGATGAGGCACGGGTCGCAGGTGCCGCCGTTGAACGAGTATCGCTTCCACATTTTGAACGGGGTGTTGAAGGCCATCGCCCACCCGTTCGGGTAGTGGTTGTAGGTCGTGGGGCTGCCCAGTTCGTCCAGCTTGGCCATATTCTCGGCCAGGTTGTCCGGAACGCTATTGGCCATCCTGTTCTCATTGACCGAGCCGTCCGGGCCACCCTCGCCGCTGGCTCCATTGTCGGAGACCAACACGATGATGGTGTTATCGAGCTCCTCGATCATCTCCAAGTACGAGAGCAGGCGGCCGATCTGGTCGTCGCAGTGCGAGAGGAAGCCGGCGTACACCTCGGCCATGCGGGCGAAGAGCCGCTGCTCGTCGTCGGAGAGGGTGGCCCAGGGCCGGGTGTAGTCCAGCGGCGGGAACGGCTGACCGTCGGGCCCGCTGCGGGTCTCGGGGGTACCGATCGGGTTGAGCGGGGGGAGCTGGGTGTTCTGCGGGACCAGCCCCATCTCCTTCTGCCTGGCCAGGGTCTGCTCACGCATCACCTCGTACCCCGCGTCGAACCGGCCGCGGTAACGCTCGATCCATTCGCGCGGCACTTGGTGCGGAGCGTGCGCGCAGCCCGGCGCGTAGTACATGAACACCGGCCGGTCCGGAGCAATCGCCTTGACATCGTCGATGTACTGGATGGCCTTGTCGGTGATGTCGACGCTGAAGTGGTAGCCCTGCTCAGGCGTGGCCGGCTGCTCGACGGGGTGGTTGTCGTGCACCAGGTCCGGGTACCACTGGTTGGTCTCCGCGCCGAGGAAGCCGTAGAAGCGCTCGAAGCCGCGGCCGATGGGCCAGTTTCGCTTGGTGGACGCCAGGTTCATCTCGTCCTCGGCGCACAAATGCCACTTGCCGACCATGGCGGTGCTGTAGCCCCGCTCGACCAGGATCTCGGCAAGGGTGGCGCATTCGGGAGGGATGTGGCCATTGCCGCCGGGGAAGCCCACCGCGGCCTCGCTGATGCAGGCCATGCCGTTGGTGGTGTGGTTGCGGCCGGTGAGCAGGCAGGAGCGGGTCGGAGAGCACAGGGCGGTGGTGTGCCACTGGCTGTAGCGCAACCCGTTCGCGGCGATCCGGTCGATATTCGGGGTCTCGATCGGGCCGCCGTAGCAACCCATGGCGCCGAAGCCCACGTCGTCGAGCACGATGTACAGCACATTCGGGGAACCGGGCGGAGCCTTGGGCTGCTCGTACGGGCCCCAATCCGGGATCGAGTCGCGGATGTCGAGGTTGACCACACCGCGGAATGGATTTGGCATGCATTCCTCCTCACGTGTAACCCCCGCTCCACGCTAGGGAGACGCCGAAGCGGTCACATCACCCGCGTGGGGTGAGAAACTTCGGCTACTTCACGGGCACACTGACATCACGGACTGCGAGGCCATTCATCAGCAGGAATGTGGAGACGGCATGAGTGCAGCGGCGAACGAGCTACCGGCGGACCGATTACCGAGCCCGTCTTCGAGACGCACGAGTGAGGTGGGCGCGGTGAGTTCGACCATCGCAGCGTCACGGTCCACACCGTCGGGCCGTCGCGGACAAATGGTGTGGATCGAGGGCGGCACATACACGATGGGTTCGGACATGGACTATCCCGAGGAGGCGCCCGCGCACCGGGTGTCGGTCGATGGATTCTGGATCGATCCGCATCCGGTGACGAACGCCGAATTCGCACGGTTCGCTTCCCGCACCCGATACGTGACCGTCGCCGAACGGCCCCCCGCGGCCGCCGACTATCCCGATGCCGACCCGGCCTTGCTCGTCGCCGGCTCCTCTGTGTTCGTCAAACCCGATCGCCAGGTGCGCCTCGACCAACCCTACCGGTGGTGGCATTGGGTTCCGGGCGCCGACTGGCGACACCCACAGGGCCCGGGCAGCTCCATACGAAAGCGGCCGGACCATCCGGTGGTACATGTGGCCTGGGAGGACGTTGCGGCGTATGCCGACTGGGCGGGCAAGGACGTGCCGACCGAGGCGGAGTGGGAGTACGCCTGCCGAGGGGGTCTCGACGGCACCGAGTTTGCCTGGGGCGACGAGTTCGAGCCCGGAAACACGGTGATGGCAAACACTTGGCACGGTGAATTCCCCCATCACAACACGCGCGTGGACGGATTCGAGGGGACGTCGCCGGTCGGCGCGTTCCCGCCCAACGGGTACGGGTTGGCGGACACGATCGGCAATGTGTGGGAGTGGACCCACGACTGGTACACCGCGCACCAAGCCCCCACGCATACCTGCTGTGTCACCGCCAATCCACGGGGCGGCACACGGGAGGGCAGCCGCGACCCGGCACAGTCGCAATTCGCTCGAAAGGTCATCAAAGGCGGATCGCACCTGTGTGCACCCAACTACTGCCGCCGATACCGACCGGCCGCACGAATGGCGCAAGCCGTCGACACATCGACCTCCCACCTCGGCTTCAGGCTGATAGTTCGGGAGTGACGTAGCCGGGGCACGGATCCGATGTCCGATGAATTACGCCTGTGCGGTCACGACTTTGAGTTCATCGAGTGACTTGCGGACGAGTTGTGCCAGGTCTGGTTGGTCCGGATCGTTGATCCAGCGCTCGAAGGCGATCTTGAAGACGGCGATTCCTACCTCCGCGGTGAGGCTCGCGGCGGGGTCTCGGACCCCACGGTCGCGCAACGCCTCGGCCATAGCCGAGGCGAGTGATGCGAGTTTGATCAGCTCGCGCTCTTGCAGCCCCGCGTTCGCGGCGATTACGGCCTGGCGCCGCTGGGAGAGTTCGCGGCGCTGCTGAAGCAGCGCACCGGCAGCCTCGAGGGCGGTGGTGACGGCGGCGATCGGCGCCGCGGAATCGGAGGCACCGGCAATGGTGCTGACGAGAAGCTCCTGAAGTGAGTTGGAGAACAGCACCTCGCGCTTATCGGCGAAGTGCCGGAAGAACGTTCGCTCCGTGAGACCGGCTCGTCTGGCGATCTCCGCCACTGTGGTCTGTTCGAATCCGTGCTCGAGGTAGAGATCGAGCGCGGCCTGCTCGAGTCGGCCGCGCGCGTTCGGCTCCCATCGACTCATGTCACGATCGTAGCTGATGACAGTGACTGACATCGAATGTATGGTTAGTGATGACAGTGACTGACATCAGACTGTCGTGGTGCGAGGCAGAAGCCTCGACCAGCTGATCACCTGGAGGTTCTCCCATGCGTGTATTCGTCACCGGCGCATCCGGTTTCATCGGCTCGGCAGTGGTTCCCGAGCTTTTGGGCGCAGGCCATGAGGTCGTCGGGCTCGCTCGCTCGGATAACTCGGCCGCAGCCCTGACCGCGGCCGGGGCGGCAGTGCATCGCGGTGCTCTCGACGATCTCGACAGCCTGCGGGACGGCGCTGCCGCATCCGACGGGGTCATCCACCTCGCGTTCAACCACGACTTTGCCGACTACGTGGGTGCCTCGCACATGGACCGACGCGCAATCGAGACGATCGGCGCGGCGCTCGAAAACTCCGGTCGGCCTTTCGTTATCGCCTCCGGAACGCTCGGACTTCCGGCGGGGCGGGTGGCGACCGAGCACGACATGCCTGCTCCCGACTCGGAGACACCTCGAAACGCCGGTGCGCAGGCGGCTCTAGCTCTCGCCACGCGCGGCGTGCGCTCATCGGTTCTGCGACTTCCTCCATCGGTGCACGGCGAAGGAGATCACGGCTTCGTCCCGGCCCTGGTCGGCATCGCCCGAGACAAAGGCGTTTCCGGCTACCTCGGCGACGGATCCACCTGCTGGCCCACGGTGCACCGGCTCGACGCCGCGCGCTTGTTCCGACTGGCGCTGCAGGCGCCGGCCGGAACGGTGCTGCATGCGGTTGCGGAGGAGGGAGTACCGATCCGCGACATCGCCGAAGTGATCGGCCGCCATCTGAACCTGCCGTCGGCCTCGATCCCCGAGGAGGAGGCGGGCGAGCATTTCGGCTTTTTGGCCAGCTTCATCGGAGTCGACGTCCGAGCGTCGAGCGCCGTGACCCGCAAACTTCTGGACTGGCAGCCGACCGGTCCAGGGCTCATCGACGACCTCGACCGAGGCCACTACTTCCGCACTCCCTCCGCCTGACGGGTCGAGGGAGTAACGGGTGACCGAGCACCGGACAGGACGCCACAGTCACGGGGTGTTCGTGACGTCCGGGAGAGCTACCCGACCCGCGCTGCCTCGCGGGCGAGGATGCGGGCGCGTTGTTCTTCGAATCGGATGACGTCGCGACCGAGTTTATCGAGGTACGCGTCGAGTTCTTCGCGGCTGCGTTCACCACGTGCGGTGAAATCGGAGCGTTTGAAGACATTCCAGATTCGCAGGACCGGCAACAAGACCTCATCCAGGTGCTGGCGCAGGTCGTAGATCCCGTGCTTGACCATCAACACGCCATTGCGGCGCCAGTTCGGCATACCAGTGCCCGGCATGGCGAACGTCTTGACTATCGCGGTCACGGACTCGATCGTCTGGTCGGGAGCGATGTCGAACGCGGCGCCGGCGACGTTGCGATAGAACATCATGTGCAGATTCTCATCGGCCGCGATGCGTTGCAGCATGCGTTCGGCGACCGGGTCGTCGCAGACTCGGCCTGTGCTGCGATGGCTGACCCGGGTGGCCAGCTCCTGGAAAGTCACATACGCGACCTGATCGAGCACACCGCCGAAGGTGTCCGGCGGATGTACACCGCGGGTCATATGCACCATCCGGTCGTTCTCCAAGGCGACGGGATCGACGGCGCGGGTGCATACGAGGTAGTCGCGCATGGCGATGGCGTGGCGGTTTTCCTCGGCGGTCCAGCGGCCGACCCAGGTGCCCCACGCACCGTCGCGAGAGAAGTTCTCGGATATCACTCGGTGGTAGGAAGGCAAGTTGTCTTCGGTGAGCAGATTCGTGATCATCGCGACCTTGGCGACTTCCGAGAGCCGTGACTGCTCGGGGTCCCAATCCTCGCCACCCATTGCCGCGAAGTTGCGGCCCTCGTCCCAGGGAACGTAATCGTGCGGACACCACTCCTTGGCTGTATTCAAATGCCGGTCGATATTGGTCGCGACGACCGGCTCCAGCTCCGTCAGAAGCTCGAGTTGCGTCAAGTCCCTTGCCATGCAGCGCCTTTCGATTCGGTGGAAAACAACCACGGAACGTACCGCTGTTCACGCATCACTGACTGTGCGGCCTTCACCGCACCCACACCCTAGACGAGCTGGATCGGTTCGGTGCGCATCTGACCTGTTCCACTCACTGAGCGGCCGACCGATCGGGGGAGGTGAGATAACGGGAAAATCCCGAAACCGTGTGCTGCGGCCGAATCGGACAACTATCGGCCGTGAGTCCCAATCAGCAAGGTGCGTGGTCGCTTTCGCACCGGGCATAGTTTGTCGATGCCTCATCGGATCGACACCGTTATCAAGGACAAGGTACTGGCCTACGTCGTTCGCGACGGTCGACTCCTGGTCTTCCGACACATCGACTATCCCTGGGAGGAGGTCGGCATCCAAGTACCTGCGGGCAGCGTCCGACCGGGCGAGCCACCGGAGTCGGCGGTCGTGCGAGAAGCACGCGAAGAGACCGGGTTGACGGAGTTCACCGTACTGCGGAAGCTCGGCGAAGCCGACTACGACGCACGGCCGTACCGATTCGAAATCCACCGCAGGCATTTCTTTCACCTCGAACTCTCCGAGGACACCCCGGAACGTTGGCTCAGCCGAGAGGACCACGACGGTGAGCGCGAACCGACCAGGTTCGAATGCTTCTGGACCCCCCTCGAGGCTGGGCACGTCCTACAGGCCGGACAGGGCGCACTCCTGGGAAAACTACTGGACTACCCTCGGTGACCGTTGTCGGCACGGTAGCTGCGAGATTCGGCCGCCACGGGCCGCGTGGCAAGACCGTATCGTCGTCGATGTGAGCGGAGTCCGTCAGGAGCAGAACCTGCCCGATGTCCTCGAGCAGAGCCGGCGACGCGTCGAACAGGCCAAAGAAATTCTCGCCCGCTTACGGCTCTTCGAGCGTTGGGGGATCTTCGGAACGCCTGTGCTCGTGGGTGCGGTCGCCTACGAGTTAGCCATGGCTCCTGACATCGACATGGAGATCTATTGCGATGAACCGCGCATCGAGGACGGATTCGCGGTGTTGCGTGAGTGCGCGGTAGCGGAGAACGGACGAAAAGCGCGGTTCGGGAACTACCTCGACGAGGTGGACGAGGGCCTGTACTGGCGGCTCGATTACCGGGCGGACGACGGCACCGACGGTGGAATCCACTCCAGCGCACACTTCGCGGAGTGGTTGGCAGCGCACCCCCGCGACCATCTCACGTTCTGGAAGCCGGGCGAGGCGATCGACCCCACGTACCTTCGGAAGCCATCGCCCGGACAGAAAAGTCCCGACAAACCATGGCGCCGGACGCTGCGGACCGGTGACAGTTAGGGTGTCAGTCACAGCCGACTCGCATTCCGGAGGTGGGCATGCCCGATGTGGCCGCGGTGTGGCAGAACTCGGTGTTCGGCGCGATCGGCGCGCGGGGATACGACTTCGTGCTCGACCATCCGGCCGTAGCAGGTCCCGCGGCGCTGGCGCTGTGGGGCATCGACGCGAACCTGATGTACGACGCGATGGATGTGATCAACGAGCAGCCGGACGGGTCGTCGCTGCTCGACCTTCCGGTCGGCGGCGGTGTCGCGCTGCGTCGCCTCGATCCGGAACGGCGGGTGCGTTACGTCGCCGCGGATATTTCGCGCGCGCAATTGCGGATGGCTCGGGGGGTGGCCGAACGCCACGGTCTCACCGATATCGAATTCGTCAGGGCAGACGTGGTGGAATTGCCTTTCGCCGCAGCCGAATTCGATCTCGTCGTCACCTTCGCCGGATTGCATTGCATGCCCGATCCGGCCGGGGCCATCGCGGCACTCGCGCGCGTTCTGCGACCGGGCGGCTCGCTGGTCGGCAGCTGTGTCGTCGCGGGGGTCCGGCGGCGCTACGACTTCCAGATCCGAGCGCTACAGAGACTCGGCGTCTTCGGACCACCGAGCACAGTGATGGACCTGTCGCGGGGACTGGACGCAGCAGGTCTGACGCATATCCAGCTGTCCCGCAACGGCGCTCTCACCCAGTTCACCGCGGTCAAGGCGTAGGGGAGCGGATTCCAACGTGCGGTCCGCGATCATCATCGAGAATCCGTCTGGGACGGGTTTGGTTCGTTAAATAGACAACAGTGTTCGTGAACCGTTATGGTCGATGCCATGACGAAGTTCGACGGCAAGAGCTGCCTGATCACCGGGGCGGCCAGCGGCCTCGGTCGGAGTACCGCACTGGCGGCCGCGGCCAAGGGCGCGTCGCTGATCCTCACCGATATCGATGACGAAGGACTGCAACGGACCGCCGCTGAATTGCGCGGCACCGGCGCCACGGTGCATCTCGCGGCGGCCGCCGATGTCAGCGACCACGCCGCCGTGGTCGCGCTCGCCGCCAAGGCACATGCCGAGGTGGACAGTGTCGACATCGTCATGAACGTGGCGGGCATCGCCACATGGGGCACCGTCGAGCGGCTGACCCACGCACAGTGGCGGCGCACCATCGATATCGATCTGATGGGCCCGATCCACGTGATCGAGGAGTTCGTGCCCCGCATGATCGACGCGGGCCGCGGCGGGCACCTGGTGAACGTCTCCTCGGCCGCCGGGCTTTTCGGACTGCCCTGGCATGCGCCCTACAGCGCGGGCAAGTTCGGACTGCGCGGTGTCTCGGAGGTGCTGCGCTTCGATCTGCGCAGGCATCGGATCGGCGTCAGCCTGGTCTGCCCCGGCGCCATGGCGACGCCGATGGTCGACAGCGTCGACATCGCGGGCGTGAACCGGGAGGCCGAGGCCTTCCAGCGTGCGATGTCGGTCTTCAAACGGCATGCCGTCACGCCGGACGCGGCGGCGAAAACCATTGTGCGCGGGGTGGAACGCAATAGGTACATGGTCTTCACCTCGCCCGATATCCGGGTCGGATACTGGGCGCAGCGCTACTTCCCGCCCTCGTACAGCCTCGCGATGCGCGGCATGAACTGGGCAATGCATCGCTACCTCGACAAGTCCTCCACCACGCCCGCACGATAAGTCAACGCCCGACACCGACGTCGATAAGGATTGCCATGGCCGAGCCGCTGTCCACCTACACCGCGGCCGCGCCGCACGCACGCTTCGATATCGGGCCGGTGGAGTATCCGAAACTCTTCGCCCGCAACACGGTTCCGATCACAATGTCCGATGGCGCGATTCTCAGCGCCGATATCCTGCGTCCGGGCGACGCGTCGGGCCCGACCGCCGAACCACTACCCGCCATTATCAATTTCACCGCGTACAACAAGATGATCAACCGGCACGGAATGCGGATGCACCGCACATTGCGCGCCCTGGCCGGTCGCCTCGACGCCTCCGACCGCACCGTGATGACCGCGCGCGATGTCCTGCGTACCCCGGCGGGCGGGGTGCTCGAACCGTCCGCGATCAACCGCACCGCGGTCGAGCGCGGATACGTCGGCCTGATGGTCGATGTACGCGGCACCGGGAGCTCGACCGGCGGGTGGGATTTCTTCAGTCCGCGCGAGCAGCGGGATTACACCGAGGTGGTCACGTGGGTGCGCGAACAGCCCTGGTGCAACGGCGATGTCGCGGTCATGGGGGTGTCCTATGGCGCGATCGCCGCACTGCATACGGCGGCGCGGCGCCCGGAGGGCCTGAAGGCGATCTTCGCCATCGAGGCGGGTGAGAACCCGGTGCGCGAACTCGGACTCACCGGTGGCGTACCGACCCCGGGCATGCTGCTGTGGATCCTGGCGGTCAACAGCGGCAAGTGGCTTCCAGCGCTTCCGGGTCTACTGCGAGAGGGGCTGGCCGGGAAGTTCCTGCGCGACCGGGTGACCACCCGCTCGGGCTGGGTGGGCCGGGCGATGCGCATCGGGGTCACCGAGGAGCACCCCGACGGCTACCTCAACCCCATGTGGGCGGCGAAATTGCCTCGCTTCGAGGAGATTTCGGTGCCCACATGGATCCACGGCGGCTGGCACGACGTCTACAACCGTTCGAATTTCTCGATGTACGACCGTATCCCGGTATCCGGGGGCGCGAAACAGATCCTGGTCGACGACGCCTA
This sequence comes from Nocardia sp. NPDC050710, assembly GCF_040654375.1. Classification (NCBI taxonomy): domain Bacteria; kingdom Bacillati; phylum Actinomycetota; class Actinomycetes; order Mycobacteriales; family Nocardiaceae; genus Nocardia; species Nocardia sp. NPDC050710. The sequence continues at coordinate 68,956 of NZ_JBFAHV010000020.1, forward strand.
CCATCTCACCCCGGGCTCCGGCTTCGGTGACCCGGGCAATCCGCAGGCGCTGGACGAACTGCAAACGGCATTTTTCGACCGCTGGGTCAAGGGCATCGACAACGGCATCGACGATTACGGTCCCGTCACCGTGCGCAGGCAGGGGGACGGCCGCTGGGTGCGGCGCGCACAGTTCCCCGATCCCGCGGCGCGGGTGCGCAGGCTCTACCTGACCGGCGAGATAACCGGAACCGCGGCCCATGCCGCGATCGACGCCGGATTGTCGGCGAAGCCCAGCGAAGTCGAGTGCCGGATGCCGCTGCCGGTCGGCAGGGTCAGTGCCGTCTCCAACAACAGTGCCGTCATGAGCATGGGCGTCACCCTGCTGTTCGGCCGTCCCTTCGGCACCGACGACCGTCGTAGCGAATCCACCGCGGTCACCTTCACGACCGCGCCGCTCGAGTCCGATCTGGTGCTGACCGGTCCGATGAACCTGCACCTGCGCGCCGAGGCCGATGGCACCGATGCGTTCTGGTCGGTCACGATATGCGACGTTCATCCGGACGGCGCGTCTGTGCCCGTCACCCGCGGCGCGCTGCTGTCCTCATTGCGAGCTACCGATACCGAACAAAGCTATTACGTCGACGGCGAATTGCTGTTCCCGCTGCACACTCTCACCGCGGACACCGCCCATCCGCTCACCCCGGGCGAACCATTCGACCTCGATATCGAGATCAACCCGACCGAGGCGGTACTGGCGGCCGGGCACCGGCTACGGATCGCGATCAGTCGCACCAGCTTTCCGCGCCACTTCATCCCGCCGTGGAAGAGACGCCAGATCAAGGGGCAGTCCATCGTCATCGATCCCGACCATCCCGGCTACCTGAGCTTCCAAGCCGTCGCGCCCTGACCCTGCCTCGCGAACGACCCGCCGGTAAACACAAAGCACCGAAAGTCCAACGGCCGCACCGCCCCCGGGACAATGGGCAGCGAAGGGCACCCTCCTCCCGTACTATCGCGATCGGAGACTCCGCCGGGTGATCGAAGGGGGACGGTGTGGGACCTCGCCTTCCGGCGACCATGCAGAACGGGGCGGTGTGGCTGCGGCGTTTCGGTCGGACCACCCCCGGTGCGATCGGCGCGGTCGTGATCGTCTCGGTGGTGTTATGCCTGTTCGCGGGTCTCACCAGTGCAAATCAGCTCAGTGGCAAGATATCCCGCCACGACAGGGTCCTCCAGCAGACCGAGCCGCTGGCCTACGCGGCCCAGCGCCTCTACGTCGCGCTGTCGACGGCCGACGCGGCCGCCGCCGAGGCCTTCCTCTCCGGCGGCATCGAGACGCCGGCGGTGCGCGCCCGCTACCAGCAGGCGCTCGCTGACGCGGCGGGCGCACTGGCCGAGGCCACTGCGGGCGCCTCCGATGAGCAGACCAGACTGATCGTCGCGCGCATATCCGCCGAATTGCCTGCCTTCACCGGGCTGGTCGAAACCGCGCGGGCCAATAACCGGCAGGGCTTCCCGGTCGGCTCGGCCTATCTGCGCGAGGCCTCGGCACTGATGCGGGATTCGTTGCTGAAGAACGCGGAAGAATTGAGCCAGAGCCGTTTCGCCGCGGTCCGCGCCGAACAGCGCGATATCGCGGCGATGCCGTTCACCACCATCGGACTACTGCTACTCGTCCTCGCCGCCTGCGGTGCTGGGTCGTATCTGCTGATGCGGCGCACCAATCGACGGGTCAACCTCGGGCTGGTCGGGGCAGCCGGTGCGAGCGCGCTGGCGTTGGTGTGGATCCTGCTCGCCACCACGATCGCTGCGACCGCACTCGACACCGGTGACTCCGGCGCGAGCAAGGAATTCGAAACGCTGGCCCAAGCCCGAATTCTGGCCCAGCAGGCCAGAACCGACGAGACGCTGCAACTCATCATCCGGGGCGACATCGCCCAGGGCGAAGAGAGTTTCACCGGCCACATCGACGGACTGCGCACCCGGGTCGATGCCGTACTCGGCACCGACTCCGCCGCCCGCACCAGCCTTGACCGCTGGACCGAGGGTCACCGATTGCAGGTCGAGGCCTATCGAGCGGCCAATTTCAATGCCGCGCTGAACCAGGCGATCGGCGCGGGCCCGGACGGTTCCGCGGCCCGTTTCGCCGCTCTGGACGACACGTTGCGCACCAACCTCGCCGATACGCGCCGCGAACTGCGTGACGGCGTCGATTCCGCGGGTGACGCACTCGGCTGGAGCCCATCACTCATACTGTTGCTCCTACTCGGCGCGGCGGGCTCCGTTGTTGTCGGGTTGTGGCCGCGGCTGAAGGAGTTCCTGTGAACCGCGGGCTGCCCGCGCTCGCGGCGATGGCCGCGGTGGGTCTCTTCGTCGCTGGATGTGATTCCGCCACTCCGGTTCCCGAACCAACGCCGGTGGCGGTGGTCGACCCGGCGCCACCGGAATTCACCGAGATCACTACGCCGCCACAGTCCGAGGACGACTGCGATGCGGAGGCCAGCCTGCGCCCCGGCCCGTTGCCCAGGCCCGGCGCGATGCCCGCGGGTTCCCCGATGGCGGCGATCGTGGCGCGCGGCCGGGTGCGTGTCGGAGTCGACCAGAACACCTACCTTTTCGGCTTCCGCAACCCGTCATCCGGCCAGCTGGAGGGCTTCGATATCGACATCGCGCGAGAGATCGCCCGCGCGCTGTTCGGCGATCCGGACAAGGTCGAGCTACGGTCGGTCACCGCGGCCGAGCGCCTCACCTCGCTGCGCGAGAACAAGGTCGATCTCATCGTCCGAACCTTCTCCGCGACCTGCCAGAGGCGCCAAGAAGTCGATTTCTCCGCCGTCTACTACCGTGCGGCGCAACGGATTCTGGTGCCGAAGAACTCCGGTATCCGATCCGAGGACGATCTCGGTGGCAAACGCGTCTGCGTGGCGCGAGGCACTACCGCACCGGGCCCGCTGTTCGCGCTGCCCACACGGTTGACCGTGCTCGGCGTCACCAACTGGACCGACTGCCTGGCCGCGCTGCAACAGGGCCACGTGGACGCGGTCAGCGCCGACGATCCCATCCTGTCCGGCCTGATCGCTCAGGATCGCAACCTCGAAGTGGTCGGCGACGCGATCGGCAATGGCGCCTACGCGGTGGGGGTGGCGAAGGGCAATCCCGATCTGGTTCGCTTCGTCAACGGTGTGCTCGAGCGCGTCCGGGTCGACGGTACCTGGCAGCGGATCTACGATAACCGGCTCAGCTCCCTCGGGCCCGCCCAGACGCCACCGGCACCGCGGTATACGGATTGACACCGTGCCGATGCCGTTCCGCGCCCGCCCAGAGATCGACCGAAAGCCGACGGCCGTCATAGGATCACGGTCCAGGGGGTGCTCATGATCAAACGATTCCGACCGGGCTGGGCGATTCTACTCGCCGCCACCGCGGCCTGTGCCTGCTCCTGCGACGCTGGCCCCGCCACTCCGACCGAACTGACGGTCGCGGCGGTACGTCCGGTGCCGCCGGGCGCGGCCGAGATCACCGCCGCGCCACGGCAGCGAGGCGACCAGTCCTGCGACGCGACCGCGAGCCTGCGGCCGGGATCGCTGCCCGCGCCGGGCGCGATGCCCGCGGGCTCGCCGATGGCCTCGATCGTCGCGAACGGCAGGGTGCGGGTCGGGGTGGACCAGGGCAGCTATATGTTCGGATTCCGAAACCCGAAAACCGGTGTGCTGGAAGGCTTCGACATCGACCTGGCCAGGGAGATCGCGCGCGCCCTCTTCGGCGATCCGGACCGGATCGAACTACAGCCGATGAGTTCGGCACAGCGCATCGGCGCGTTGCGCGACAACAAGGTCGACCTGGTGGTGAGCACCTTCTCCGCCACCTGCGAACGAGCCAAGGAAATCGACTTCTCCACCGTCTATTACATTTCCGAGCAGCGCCTGCTGGTGACGAAGTATTCCGGACTGCGTTCGGTGACCGACCTGGGCGGCAAGCGCACCTGTAGCGTGCACGGCACCACATCACTGGAGCCGTTGTTCGCGCTCGCCGCGCGACCGACCGTCATCGGCATGACGACCTGGACCGACTGCCTGGCCGCATTGCAGCAAGGACAGGTGGACGCGGTCAGTACCGACGCGCCGATCCTGTTCGGGCTGGCGGCCCAGGACGACAACCTCGAAGTGGTCGGCGGTGCACTGGCCAATGACGCTTACGCGATCGGGATCCAGCAGGGCAAGCCGGAATTGGTCCGTTTCGTCAATGCCGTGCTGGAACGTATCCGCGGCGACGGCACCTGGCAGCGACTGTACGAGACCCGGCTCGCCCTGCTCGGGCCTTCGCCGGGACCACCGGTGCCGAAGTACGTCGGGTGAGCGAGACGCGCGTGCCCATTCTCACCCTCGCCGAGATCGATGCCGAATTGTCCTTCCGCACCAGGGAATTCGACAACATCACCGTCACGCTGCTGGAGCTGGACAAACACCCCGGCCTGACACTGGTACGCCGCTTCCCGCCCGCCGGGCTGACCGAACAGCGGTGGCTACCCGTGCGCGACGCGCTGGAACTCATGTGGCAGGACTACGGCCGGATGCAGGTGATCCTGGATTCGGCACGCGCATTGCGCGGCACCCGCTCACGCATCGACGACAGTGCCCGTGCTGAGTTGACCCGGTTGCTGCGCGGGCGACCGCATGAAGTGTCCCGTACGCCCATTCCGATGGCACAGCGTTCGCTCACCGGACCCAGCGAACACGTGCTGTTCGTCGGGCTGGCCGATACGTTGGACCGCATGCGCGTCACCTTCCCGCAGATCGCGGCGTTCCTCGACGCGGTGGACGCGGTGAACGACCGGATCATGTCCGGCCTGGCGCCACTCCAGCAGCAACTGGATCGGGCGGGGGAAGTGCCGGGGGAATTGCGTACCGTCGAGGAGGGCATCGCCGAGTTGCTACGCCGCTCGGCCACCGATCCGCTGGCACTCACCGCACCCGAGATCGATGCGCGCATCGCCGAACTGGATGCGGTGCTGCGACGCGAATCCGCGCTGCTCACCGAACTCGCCGCGATCACAGCGAACTGGACCGCGGCCGTCGCCCACACGCGGACACAGTGGGAAACGTTGCGCGACACCATGGATCGTGCCGCACGGGCCAGAGCCGAGGTCGAGGCGAAGATCCGGACCGGCCCGCTGCCACCACCCGTGGACGCGGCCTCGACGCTCGCCGCCGAACTGGCGACGCTGGCGCAGGAGCCGGTCGCGCTGCTCGACCTCCGCGGCCGCATCGCCGCCGCGACCGACCGCGCGGCGGGTGAGGTGGACCTGTTCCAGGGGCTACTCGATCGCCGCGCCGAACTACGCGGACGGCTGGCCGCCTACCAGGCCAAGGCGGCCCGGCTCGGGATCAGCGAGGATCGAGATCTGCTCGCATCCGGTCGGATCGCGCAGGGATTGCTGGCACGTCGGCCCTGCGATCTGGCGGCCGCCACCCGGGCGGTCGCCGACTACCAGCAGCTCATCGGGGAGAAGGCGGGAAGGAAGCCATGATCTGTGCCGAGCCCGGGTGCGGCGGAACAATCGAGGACGGCTACTGCGCGGTCTGTGGCACCGCGCCCGCCGAGGCGAACGCCCCCGCCGGATCGACCGCCGTCACCGAGATGCGGTCCTGCGCCGAGCCCGGCTGCACCGGAACGATTTCCGATGGCTACTGCGATACCTGTGGCACCGCGCCCGGACCGCCACCGAGCACCTCCGCGAACTCCAGGGCGGCGGCCACGGCGAGTACCAGGACGTCCGGGCAGTCGGTGCGGACCGGCCGGTCCACCTCCGCGAAATCCAGCGCGCGCGGTCGGCTCGGCGCCGGCATGGTGGACGTGCCGCGCATCCCGCGCATCGACCCGATGTCGGCGATCATGACCGACCCACAGGTCGCCGAGTCGAAACGATTCTGCGGCAAATGCGAACGCCCGGTGGGGCGCAGCCGCGAGGGCAGTCCAGGGCGCGCCGAAGGCTTCTGCCCGCACTGCGGCACCCGATTCTCCTTCGCGCCCAAGCTGTCCAAGGGTGATCTGGTCGGCGGGCAATACGAGGTGGCGGGGTGCCTGGCGCACGGCGGACTCGGCTGGATCTACCTCGCGACCGATCGCAATGTCAGCAATCGCTGGGTGGTGCTGAAGGGCCTGCTGAATTCGGGGGACCTCGATGCGATGGCGGCGGCCATGGCGGAGAAGCGATTCCTCGCAGAGGTCGAGCATCCGAGCATCGTGAAGATCCTCAATTTCGTCGAGCATATGGGGCCCGACGGCGTCGCGGTCGGCTATATCGTGATGGAGTACGTCGGCGGCACCTCCCTCAAGCAGATCCTGCGTCGCAGGCGCGACACCGACGGCGACTATCTGCCGCCTGCCCAAGCCATCGCCTACATCCTGGAGATGCTGCCCGCACTCGGCTATCTGCATTCGCTCGATCTGGCCTATTGTGATTTCAAGCCGGACAATGTCATGCAGACCGACGAGCAGCTGAAACTGATCGACCTCGGCGCTGTCATCTCGATGGACGACCAGGCCAGCGCGATCTACGGCACCATCGGCTATCAAGCGCCGGAGATCGCGCACACCGGTCCCACCGTCGCCACCGAGGTGTACACGGTGGGCCGCACACTCGCCGTGCTGATCCTGCGGATCCCGCAGGAGGGTGGGCATTTCGGCGCGCTTCCCGGTCCCGCTACCGAGCCGACGCTGGCCACCTACGATTCGCTGTATCGGTTCCTGCTGCGCGCCACCGACCCCGATCCGGACGCCAGGTTCGCCTCGATGGAGGAGATGTCGGACCAGCTCACCGGTGTCCTGCGAGAGGTGCTCGCCACCGACGACGGGCAGCCGCGCCCCGGCATGTCGGCCTTCTTCGGCCCACCACGCGCGGTATTCGGCGTCGGCACGGCCGCCGATCTCGAACCGTCGAGTATCGTTGCCGCGCTGCCGGTTCCGCTCGTCGATCCGGGTGACACCGGTGCGGCACTGCTGGCGACCACCGCGGGTACCACCCCGGCCGAGCTGGAACCCGCCTTCGCGGCGGGCCTGCGCTCGGTGGTCACCGGACAGGCCGAATCCGTGGAGATTCCGCTGCGTTTGGTCCGCGCCGCCCTGGAGATCGACGATCCCGACGATGCGATGCACAGGCTGGACGCACTCGCCGACACGCTGCCTGGCGACTGGCGACTGGCCTGGTACCGCGGCCAAGCCCGGCTGCTGCGGCACGAATTCCGCGGCGCCTATGCCGAATTCGACGCCGTCTGCACGGCGTTGCCCGGTGAGGCCGCACCGAAACTCGCGATGGCGGCGGTCGCCGAGCTGGCCGCGGCCGGTATCGACGGTGACCATGGTGACCATGGTGACCGCAACGCCATCGACAAGCGCCAGGCGGCACGTCACTACGACACCGTCTGGCGAACCGATCACAGCTTCGTCAGCGCGGTATTCGGGCTGGCGCGCATGCGGCGAGCCGCCGGCGATCGCGACGGCGCGGTGACCGCGCTGGATCAGGTGGAACCGACCTCTGCCCTCTATACCGAGGCCCGAATCGCCGCGGTGGAAACCATTCTCGCCGAGCGCGCTCCGTCGGAGCTCGACGAATCGGTGCTGCGTGCGGCGGGCGAACGCGTCGAGCGGCTCGCCATCGATTCCAAACGCCGCGGCGCCCAAGTGCGGATGCGGGTGCTCGACGCGGCCCTCGGCTGGCTCGAGGCAGGTAAGGCGCCCGCGAAGTACACCGCGCTGCTCGGAGTCGGTTTGGACGCGGATGGCGTGCGCACCGGCCTGGAGCGCTGCTATCGCGATCTGGCCCGCGAAGCCGACGATATGTGGACCCGGTTCGAACTGGTGGACCGTGCCAACTCCATTCGACCGAGGACGACGCTGTGAACGAGCGAATCATCAGCACCGCACCGTCGGTCGCGATCGAACCGAGCGACGGCGAGGTCCGGCGGTGACCGATCCGACTTCCCCCGAGGGTTCCTCGGCCCCTGACGCGCCCACCATTTCCTTCGAGCAACAGCGTGGCGCCCGGCAGCCCCGGCCTGCCGAGGAGTCCGCGGAGGACGATGAAGGCCCGCCGACCTACGCCACCTGGATCGAGCGCGTTCGCTCCGCGCCATCCCCGGCCACCGCCCACATCCCGCCGCTCACACCGGCAAAGACACCGATTCCGACGATCCACGAAAGTACCGACGTGAACCCGACCGTGAGCCTCGACCCGATCGCACCCGCCACCACGGTGGCGGTGACCCACTGCCCGGGCTGCGCTGCGCCGGTAGGCTCCGCCGATCGGTACTGCGAGGCGTGTGGTCGCGAGCTCGGCGCGCGTCGAGTCGCGCTACCGCGCCCCGAACCGGAGCGGGCGACAACCTGCGACGGTTGCGGAGGACAGCTGTACGACAGCGACGGTTACTGCCGCGGCTGCGGACAGCTGCGTGCGCAGCCGGACCGGTTCGAGGCCGACCTCGGCGCGGTGTATCTCGCGACCGACCGGGGCATCGCCCATGCGCGCAACGAGGATTCGGTGGCAGCGGCCGTGCTGGACGATTCCACGGGCCGCCCGGCGACGACCGTGATCGCGGTATGCGACGGGGTCTCCACCTCGGAGGATCCGCAGGCGGCTTCGGGCGCGGCCTCCCGCGCGGGGGTCGACGCTTGCCTCGCCGCGTTGGCGGAGGGGCGCAGTCCCGCGGAGGCGGCCTTCGCGGGTTTGGCGGGCGCGGCGCAGGCGGTGCGCGATGTCGCGGTCATCGAGGGTCACGCGCCCTCGTGCACCTACGTCTCGGCGATCGTGCGCGGGTACGGCACCGACGTAGTCGAGATCACCGTCGCGAATGTCGGTGACAGCCGGGCATATTGGCTGCGCACCGAGGTCTCCTCGGAGGCCGCGGGCAACCCGCCCTCGCGGCGGCTCACCGTCGACGATTCCTATGCGCAGGCGCTGGTGGATGCCGGTGCGATGGACGAGGTATCCGCGATGCGCGATCCGCGCGCACACACCCTGCTGCGCTGGCTCGGCGCCGACTCCGGCCCGAAACCCTGGTCCGACACCTGTGTGCGAACCTTCCGCACCACCGGCCCCGGTGTGCTGCTGCTGTGCAGCGACGGCCTGTGGAACTACCAGCCGGACGCGGCGGCCTTGGCGCCGCTGGCCACCGGCGCCGACCGCATGTCGGCTGCCCGCGAACTCGTGGAGTTCGCGCTGCGCAGCGGCGGCGGCGACAACATCACCGTCGCGGTCGCCCCGATTCCGTGATCGATCAGTCAGGAGAAGGACTGTGAGTTCTGCTGTAAGCAACGGTGTTTCGGTCGCCGTCGACCAGAACGAGTATTTGGCCGAGGGCACGGGCACGGTCGACGCCGTGGTCACCGTGGAGACCGGCGCCGATTTCGTGGCGGCCGAACCGCCACCGGAGCGGGTCGAAATCCTCATCATCGACTGCTCCGGGTCGATGGGCACCGCCAAGAAATTCGAAGGCGCCCGACGCGCCACGCTTGCCGCGCTGGATGTGCTGCCCGATGGCACACGCTTCGCCATCGTGCAAGGCACCTCCATGGCTAAGCTGATCTACCCCACCGACGTGCCGTCGGTGCCCGCCGATCGCACTACCCGAGCGGAGGCACGTCGACATCTCGACAAGCTGCGCCCGTCGGGCGGCACCGCGATGGGTACCTGGCTCGGTCTGGCCCGCCAGCTCGCCAAGAAGCACGAGGGCGCGATGGTGCATGCCATCCTGCTCACCGACGGCAAGAACGAGCACGAGGATCCGGCGACCCTGGCCGCCGAGATCCAGCAGTCCGAGGGCGCGTTCACCTGTGACTGTCGCGGCGTCGGAACCGACTGGCGGGTAGAGGAATTGCGCGCCATCGCCTCCGCGCTGCACGGTACCGTCGATATCGTGAAGGACCCCGCACACCTTGCGGAGGACTTCGCGGCCATGGCGCAATCGTCGATGGCGAAGGCCATCCCGGAGCTGAAACTGCGGATCTGGACACCGGCGGGCGCGACCGTTCACTTCGTCAAGCAGGTGGCGCCGGCCATCGAAGATCTCACGGCGCGCCGCACCGAGACGGGCGGGCAGGTGGGGGAGTACCCGCTCGGCGCCTGGGGCGCGGAGGAGCGCGACTACCACGTGCAGGTCCGAGTGGAACCCGCCGCACCGGGCCGGGAGAAGCTGGCCGCCCGGATCAGCGTGCTGGCGGGCGAGGAGGTGGTGGGCCAGGGCCTGGTCCGCGCGGTCTGGACCACCGAGACCGAACTGTCGGCCCGGATCAGCAGGCGCGTTGCGCATTACACGGGTCAGGCCGAATTGGCACAGGCGGTGCAGGAAGGTTTGGCCGCCCGCCAGGAGGGCGATGTGGAAACCGCGACGGCGAAGCTGCGGCGTGCGGTGGAGCTGGCCGCGGAATCCGGCAACGAGAGCACCGCCAAACTGCTGCGCGGCGTGGTCGACGTGGATGAGCACAACGGCACCGTGCGGCTGCGCAGTACGGTCGAGGCTGCCGACGAAATGGCCCTCAATGCCCGCTCGACCAAGACGAAGCGGGTCCGCAAGGAGCGGTGAGACATGGTTACCTGTCCGGACGGACATCGGTCGCTCGCGACCGATTACTGCGATGTGTGTGGTTTGCCGATCCAGGGATCGCCGAGCCCAGGGACCGGAGAGGTCCCGCTGTGCCCGGTCTGCCATCAGCCCAGCGGCGGCCGATTCTGTGAGGCCTGCGGTCACGATTCGGCTCTGGGCGTGCCCGGTGAGACGCCACCTCCGACCGTTGGTGACGCGCAGCCGACCGTCCTCGAACCCCGGCCGGAGCCGGAGACGGTCACCGAGGTGCGCCGCATCGCCTGGGTGGCGACCATCACCGCCGACCGCGACTTCTACGACCGTGTCGTCGCCCGCGAAGGTCCGGACGCCGATCAGGTGGACTTCCCGACCTACTTCCCGGCCCGCCGAATCATCCTGCACGGCACCGACATCCTGATCGGCAAGCGCAGCATATCCCAGGGCCTGCGGCCCGATATCGATCTCGGCATCGCCCCCGCCGACGCGGGCGTCTCCCGAGCTCACGCCATGCTGCACCTGACCCCGACCGCACTCACCATCACCGATCTCGGCTCCACGAACGGCACCAGCCTCAACGGCAGTGACGATCTCCTGCCCGCCGACACACCGTTCCCGCTGCGCAGCGGCGACCGGATCCACCTGGGCGCCTGGACCACTATCACGCTGTCCACCGAGCCCAGCTGAACGTCACGGGAACGGGAGCGGTTCGGCGCGACGCGCGGTGAGTAACGCCGTCATCTGGCCGATCTCGTTGCCCTGTTCGTTGACCATATCCAGCGCAACCCGTTTCACCGCGGGCGCGGAGCCGGTATTGAATCCCGCCTGCGCCATTTCGACGCCGCCCGTGTGATGCCGGATCATCAACTGCAGGAACAGGATCTCGGCCTCGGTACCGCGCAACCCCGCCAGCCGGGAGATCTCCGCGGTCGAGGCCATACCCGGCATGGACGGGCCATGACCATCGGTGTGATGACCGTCGTGACCCATCCACCGCATTGGTTCGGCCACCGTGACGGGCAGGTCGAAAAGTTGTAGCCACCCGCGCATTTGGGCGATTTCGGCGGTCTGTGCGAAAAGGATCCGATCCGCGACGACCCGGATCGGCGGGCTAGCGTCCGTAGGCAGGGTGCGCGCCAGCAGCACCGCCTGCTCATGGTGTACCGACATATCCTGGGCGAAGCCGATATCCACCTCGGACAGGATCGCGGCGGGGTCGGCACTCGACGGTTCGCGCAGCCAGAACCCCATCGCCCCAACGGCTATCAGGCAGACGATCGCGAGCCCAATGGGCAATATCTTGGCGCGGACCCACGCGCTGTCAGGAGCCAAGGACCGGCTCCTGATCGGCGGGGGCGGTGTAGACGTCATTCTCGAGTTGCAACACCATGAAACCGTTGTCGCTGCACGTGGTCCATATTTGGGTGCCCTGGAAAACCGGGGGTGACAGGCACATATCAGCCGACTGGTCGCTGCTGAAGACCATGCCGGTGCGCGGGCCGATAGCCGCACCGGGCTCCAGTCTGCCGCCGAACAGTTCACGCGCCAGCGGAACGAAGTTCCATACCGGGACGCCGAAGAAGGCCGCATCCGAATTCACCGAATTGGTGAGCTGGAATGTCCGCCCGGTCTGCGCGGGCGGATTGAAGTACGCGATCTCTCGGATGTCGGCGGGATCACGCACATCGAAGACACGAACCCCGGAGGCGAGCCAACTACAGGCCAGCGCGGTGGGATCGGCGGGGCGATCGGCGACGCAGTAGTGCGCGTCGTAGGAAAAGAACGGGGTGCCTGCCGCCGAGCGGGCGTGGTCGCCGATGCGGGCGGGTGTATTGATCTCGAGCTTGACGGTGGCGACGCGGGTGGCTCGAGCCGGGTCGGTTACGTCGATCAACTTCACGCCCCCGGATCCGGCCTCGTCGCTGACGAAGATATGCGGGCGGCCGCCATAGGTGACGGGCACGGCATGCTGATTGAAGAAGCCGTCGGCCCAGTGGTAAGTGGCGATCTGCGGAACCACCGGATACAGGTCGCGCCGTTGGATCGAGCTGATATCGAGAATGTTGATCCCGTTCTGGATCGACAGGTACATCTGGTTGCCGTCGGGGCTGATGCCGAAGCCGTGTGCGGTGATCGACTGCAGGCCATGCCAGATCACCCGTGGATTGCTCGGATCGCGGACATCGATGGCGGTGATCAGGCCGGGGCTGGTGCTGGTGGCCCAGTAGGTATTGCCGTCGGGGGAGAACCCGCCCTCATGTGACAGGAATGGCAGCGGCATGGCCGGATCGGTGCCGGGGCCCGGGTTGAGCAGCCGGGGGTGCGCGCAATCGGAGATGTCGTAGATGGAGAAGTACGCGGTGCCGGTGGTGACCGGGACCGCGGTGGCGGCGAGCAGTTTACGAGTCGTGTTGACCTTCAGGCTCTCCCAGGTGCCGCCGAGCATGGCGGGCTCGTTCAGGGTGGTCGTGTGCACCGGGTCGGCGGGGTCGGCGGCATCGATGACGTGCACGCCCGGGGCCGCGGCGTTCATCAGATTGCCGGGGAAGAAGGTTCCGGTGTAGGAGCAGTGGTCGTAGACCGCGGACAGGATGCCGCCGCCGTCCTGCTGCAAGCCGCCGACGCGCGAGATATTGCACCGGTAGCCCGCCGTACTGCGGCCACTGGCTCGATCCTCGGTCGGCACATCGCCTTGGATTCCGGTCTCCGGTAGTGAACCCGGTCCGCATTCGGCGCGCGGAACCGCGTCCTGCTCGATCTCGGCCCAGTTGTAGACACCCGCGTCAGCGGGTACCGGCAACACCACGGTAAACGAGACAGCAAGCGCCGCAACGGCCGTCAACATCGACAGTCTTGCCACAGTACCCCTCCCAAAGTCACATGTGCCGCATCCGCGCCACCACCAGGCGAACCCCTCCTGGAGGACGGATTTAGAACACGTTACAACCGGATGCGATTCCTCGAGGCAATTCAGCATTTCCTGACTCAGCGCAGCGGGCGGGAGCCAGGCGCGACGGGCGACGACGGGCTTCGGGCCGGTCGTCCCGGGGTCAACGGTCCAGTGCGGTTTCCCGGTGAAGGTGTTCGAGCTTGTGGGGGTTGCGCACGTAGTAGAGCCCGGTGACCAGGCCGTTGTCGATCCGCACCGCCACGACGCCGTCGATCTCTCCGTTCAGTCGAATGACCAGTGCCGGCCAGCCGTTGACGTGAGCGGGTTCGGCCGTGGCCGGCCCACCCATCCAGCCCGTGCCGCCGCTCACCACACGTATCACGCGATCGGCGCCCACGATGGGCCGCAGCGTTGCCTGCTTGACTCCGCCGCCGTCGCCCAGGAAGACGACATCCGGGGCCAGGATGTCGAGCAGGTCCTGTAGATCGCCGGTTTCGACTGCTCGTTGGAATGCTCCGAGCGCGTGCCGGGCCTCGACTGCGGTCACGGCTCCGCGCGGCCTGCGCGCGGCGACGTGTGCGCGAGCGCGGTGGGCGATCTGGCGGACTGCGGCTGGGCTTTTATCCACGGTGTGCGCGATCTCGTCGTAGGCCATGCCGAACACTTCGCGCAGCACGAACACCGCCCGCTCGGTCGGGGCGAGCGTTTCGAGCACCAGCAGCATCGCCATCGAGAGGTTATCGGCCAGCTCGATATCCTCGGCGACGTCGGGCGTGGTGAGCAGCGGCTCGGGCAGCCAGGGGCCCACGTAGGACTCCCGGCGGCGACCCAGGGTGCGCAGTCGCCGGATTGCCTGCCGGGAGGTGATCGTGACCAGGAAGGCGCGTTGATCGCGCACCGTGTCGAGATCGACGGCCGCCCATTGCAGCCAGGTCTCCTGCAGGACATCCTCGGCGTCGGCGGCTGAGCCGAGCATCTCATAGGCAACGGTGAACAGCAGGTTGCGGTGGGCGACGAAGGCGTCGGTGGCAGGGGCGGTGCGTTCGCCGTCGCTCATGGTGTGGTCCTGTCTGTCGGCTTCGTCGACGATGTCATGCATCAGTGGCGATCCCCGACCGGTTTGTGACACCCGGACGTGGTGGCGCTCGTCACAGGTCCGCGCCGTCACAGGTCCGGGGCTGTCGGGCACTCATGTTCGGACCCGCTCCAGCTTCCAGGAAGGACAATCGTCATGCGTATCACCGTCTTCGGCGCCAATGGTCCCACCGGTCGTCTACTGACCGGTCAGGCACTGACCGCCGGGCATCAGGTCACCGCGGTCACCCGGCAGCCGGAATCGTTTCCGCTGCACCATGATCAGCTCGAGGTGGTCGGCGCCGACGTGCTCGATCCGGCCGCCGTCGATGCTGCCGTGGCGCAGCGGGATGCGGTGCTTTCGACGCTCGGGGTACCCGCCGGGAAGGAACCGATCAACACCTATTCGCGTGGTGCGGCCAATATCGTCGCAGCGATGCAGCGGCATCGGGTGCGTCGGCTCGCCGTGGTCAGCTCCAGCGGGGTCGATCCACACCCGTATTCCGACGGTGGGATCCTGTTCAACCGGGTGCTGCTCCCGTATGTGACGAGGGTGCTGGGCAAAACCCTCTATGACGACATGCGGCGAATGGAAACACTGATCCGCGCCACCGATCTGGACTGGACGATCGTGCGCCCGAGTGGGCTCTACCACCTGCCGTCGGTCACCGACTACACCGTCGTCGAAGGCCACGCCGACGGACGGTTCACCGCCCGTGTGGATCTGGCGGCAAGCCTGCTGGCCATGCTGGACGACGACCGCTACCGGCGCACAGTAGTCAGCGTCATCACCATCGTCGACAACCCCGCCCTGTTCCAGTGGATTCGTCGCGAGGCAATGGCCCGACAGTAAAGGATCGCAACGGATCTGCACTTGAACAGTAAGACCGCCCTCGTCACCGGCGCCAGCCGGGGTATCGGCCCGGCCATTGCCCACGGACTGGCCGCGGAAGGCGTGCAGGTCGAAACAGCGTGACACGACCGCCCCATCCCCCCGCACAGCAGCTCCTGCGGTGGGGGATATGGGGCGGACATCTGCCAGAACAGGACGGCGGTGACCGACTTTTGAATCACTCTCTACCAGGACACATCCCGAGCTTCCTTGGATTTGCATGGAGCGACAAGCGCTGAGCAGCAACAGGATTCAGTCGCCGAGGTCGCGCGGCGGCCGGTGATCACCACCGAGGTCGGGCAGATGAGAGTCGGGCAGATGAGAACTGTAGTTCCCGTCCAGGCCGATGTACTCGCGCACGAACGGGGGCAGTCGCGCGGCGTCCTCGCCGCGGACCGGGTAGTCCTGGGCGCGCAGCAGGTTCAGGGCGCGACCCATGTAGCCACAGGCGCGGTGGCCGGGCGCCTGGTGGCGCTGTTGTTCCTCGCGACCTGGGTGATCGCGCCGTGACACTGGCGCTCCGGCCGACCGGAGGTCGCACCCGCGCATTCACCGCGCCGGGGCCACGACTTTCGCGGCGCGTTCCGGCGCCACGCGGTGGTAAGCGTGCAGGGTGGCGGCGGCGATCCGATCCCAGCCGTAGCGGCTACGGGCGCGGTCATCGCCCGCGGCGCCCCAGGTTTCGCGCAGCGTCCGATCCTCGAGCAGCGGTCGCACCGCGCGCGCGATCCCGTCCGGATCGGGTGAGGCCACGAGTCGCCCGGTGACACCGTCGACGACGGTATCCAGCATCCCGCCCACCGCGGTGGCCACCACCGGTCGGCGGCATGCCATAGCCTCCAACGGAACCAAACCGAATGGTTCGTATTGCGGGGTGCACAGCACTACATCCGCGGAGCGGTACAGCCGTGGCATGCCGATATGCGATACCGGCCCGAGCAGCCGGAAACGTTCCTGCACGCCGTATTCGGACGCGATGCGGCGCAATCTCCTGCCCTCGGCATCGTCGTCGAGAGCATCGCCGACGGCACTGCCCGCGATCACCAGCTCGGTACCGGGCAGCTCCGCCAGAGCCCGCACCGCGAGTTCGAAACCCTTACGCCGCGATAATCGACCAACCGCGAGTAAACGATGCCGTGCACCGGTGCTCGCGGCCGATCCGTCACCGGTGAAGGCGGCCGGGTCGACGCCGCCCGGCACGATCGAGGCACGCAACCGCGGCAGACCCATCCGAGCCAGCTCGGCCGCCTCTTCCGAACAACTGGCCAGCACGTGGGCGGCACGCAGCGCGATGAGCCGTTCGAAGCGAATCCTGGACCGGGGGCTGGTGTCGGCCAAGCCCTCGTGGCGGCGGACGACAGTGCCGAGTCCATGGAAGGACACGATCACCGGTAGCCGATGCTCACGCGCCGCGAGCTCGGCCGCCAGAGCGGAAATCCAGAAGTGGGCGTGCACCATATCCACCGGATACAGTGACCAGTGCCGCCGCAGGAAAGTACCGAATTCCCCGAGATGCCGAAGGATCTGGTCGCGCGGCAGTGGTTTCGGAGGTCCCGCGGGCACATGAACGACCAGGTAACCCTCGCGCGTCACCACTTCGGTCCGGATGTGCGGATCATCGCGGCGGGTGTACACCGTCACCTGATGCCCGGCGCGCACGAGCGCCGCGGAAAGCGCCGCGACATGGACGTTCCGGCCGCCGGCCGCCGGACTCCCTGGCTCGGCGAGCGGGCTGGCGTGCGCGGAAACCATGGCGATTTTCACTGCTGACTCCGTTCTCATCCGACTCGATCCGAGCCATCGGCGGCATGTGCCCGATATGCCCGCGTCGGCGGCATGCAAACACCGCGTGGCTGCGCCGGGGGTAGGCGGGAGTGTGCGAGCGTGCCACACTGGAACGAGGTTGAGACGACAGCTGACCACCCCCTCCCGGGAGGTTCGTGATGTCCGTAACGTCCTTGTCCTTACTCCGGAGCCAGGTCGACGGCGCCCACATGAACGGATCCGGCCCGCCACGCCACTACCGCATGTGGGCTCAGCGTGTCGCTCGCCGTCGGGGGCGCGTCGTCGTTCATGTGGAGGGCGAGCTCGATGCGACCGCACAGCCCGAATTCCACGCCACGCTCGAACACGCGACGAGAACGCGCTGCCATGCGGTGGTCGTCGATCTGCGTGCGGCCCGATTCCTGAGTCTGCGGTGCGCCGCGACCCTGCTCGCGGCGCACGACAACGCCGCGTGTCACGGCACCGACGTGCGGGTAGTGGTGGGGCGCCCTGCCGTGGAACGCGCACTCGAGGTGACCGGCGTACGCGCGCAATGCGGCAGGTACGCCTCGATACGGGCCGCGTTGGACGCGTAAGTGGGGGCATTGGTCCTCTGTGCCGCCGATCCGCTCACCGACCGTCACGGCGGACCGCATACTTGCGCTGTGACGGAAAGTGGATCGGTTCCGCAGGAGGAATCGCTGGCGTTGAGCCAGGTGATCGGCACCGGGAAACCGCAGAATGCCGGCAGTTTCCGGTACTGGTTCGCGGAGCAGCGCTGGGAATGGTCCGAGGAGGTGTCACAGATGCACGGCTACCGGCCGGGCACGATCGAGCCCACCACCGAGCTACTCCTGACGCATAAGCACCCGGAGGATCACGACCAGATCGCCAGCGCGCTGGCGAAAACCATCGATGACGGCGAGCCGTTCTCCAGCAGGCACCGGATCATCGACACCGAGGGGACGGTGCACCATGTGATCGTGGTCGCCGACCGGATATCCGGCGGCGACGGCGGGGTAGTCGGCACCGCGGGCTACTACATCGATGTCACCGACACCCTCGAGGAACACCGACAGGAGACCCTCGACGACACCCTGCCCGAACTGTATGCGGCGCGCGCGGTGATCGAGCAGGCCAAGGGTGCATTGATGCTCGTCTACGGAATCAGCGCTGACCAGGCGTTTCGGGTGCTCAGCTGGAGGTCACAGGAGACCAACGTCAAGCTGCGGGCGCTGGCCGGACAGCTGGTCGCCGATATGGGCGCGGTGGTGCGGTCGACGGTGGGCCTGCGTACCGAATTCGACCATCTCTTACTCACCGCGCACGAACGAATCGCCCGCGAGTAGTCCGGCGGGGTTTCGTCAAACCCGCACCGGGTAAGCGCTTTCCAGAGGAAACGTTGCGGTCACTGCATTCAGGCTGCCGGTGAGCAGCTCCGGACCGCCCGTGCCGGCGGCGTGAGACAAGGTGGTGATGGGTAATGGGGGAATGGACATCCCAATCCTCGACGAAGACGACGACGATCGCGGTGCGGGTGCCTGCCCAGCTCGAGCAGCTGACCATGTTGCGCGCGCTCGCCGAAACCATCTCTCTCATCGCGGATTTCGCGCTCGACGAGGTGACCGATATCCGGCTCGCGCTGGACGAGGTGGCCACTTCACTCATCCTGGACGCAGTGCCGGGCACCAATCTCGACTGTCGGTTCACCTATGACGATGCCCGCATGTTCGTCCACGTCGCGTCGATCGCGGCCTCGGAATCGGTGGTCGGGCAAGCCGGATTCGGCTGGCATATCGTCCGGACGCTGACCGATTCGATCGCCGCGGTGCAGGAGCCGTTCGACGCCGCGGTGAGCGGTTACCCGACGGTGGTGGACTTCAGCTGGGTACGAGGGGCCGTCGATGACGGGTGAGTCGCGATCGGCGGGGGACGGCTACAAAAGTATCGAGCCGCTCTTCGAGAAGATCGCGGCCTTGGAGCCGGATGATCCACGTCGTGAGGAGCTGCGCGAGGAGCTGATCGAGCGGTGTCTGCCGTTGGCCGAGCATATCGCGCGCAAATTCGCCGGTCGCGGTGAATCCTTCGACGATCTGTTGCAGGTCGCGCGGCTGGGGCTGGTGCAGGCCGCGGATCGATTCGATATCGGCCGCGGCTCCTCGTTCCTGGCCTTCGCGGTGCCCACCATCATGGGCGAGGTGCGCAGGCACTTCCGGGACAATACCTGGTCGGTGCGAGTACCGCGGCGCACCAAGGAGATTCAGCTCAGCATCGGTCCGACGGTGGAGCGGCTGTCGCAGCAGTTGGGGCGGGTGCCGCGGGCCCGCGAGATCGCCACGGAACTCGATGTGGATCTGGTCGAAGTCACCCAGGCGCTGATCGCGGGCAACGCCTACCAGTCCACGTCCATCGACGCGGTGGCGAGCGACGATATAGAGCACGCGCCCCTGCCGCTGTTGGAGAGCCTCGGCGCCGAGGAACCCTCCTATCACCTGGTCGAGGACTACATGGCGCTACGGCCGCTGATCGAAGAGTTGCCCGAGCGGGAGCGTCAGGTGCTGATCATGCGCTTCTTCGAGTCGAAGACACAGTCCCAGATCGCCGACGTGCTCGGCGTCTCCCAGATGCATGTGTCGCGGATCCTGTCGCGCACCCTCACCTCATTGCGCGAGCAGGCGCTGCGGGACTGAAGTGCCGGATATCCCGCTCAGCGCGGGTTCGGTTCGACGGGCGGCGGTACCGGTGGCAGCGGCTGGCCCGGATCGGGCGTCGGCGGGGGGATCGCGGAGCGACCGCCCCGGTTCTGGAGTGGGGAGCGGGCCTGGTTCCGGGATCGGCGGAACGGGTTCCGGGTCCGGTCGGGGTGGAAACGGTGTCGGTGTCGGCACGGGATCGGGTTCCGGCACCGGCGGTACCGGATCCGGGGTCGGCACCGGGGGCACGGGGTCGGGGATCGGCGGCACCGGCTGCCCCGATTCCGGATGAACTTCCGGTCGGGCGGCATATCCGTGCATATCGATCATGTGTTCCGGGTACCCGGGCCACGGCGGACAAACCCGCCGGACCGTGATGTATTCACGGTCTGGACTTTCGCGGCGCAGGTCACATCCGCGACCGAGTTTGTCCACTTCGCGCACCGGGTACGCAGAAACCAACCGGATAACGTCATTCAGGGCTCAGGGAGGGTCGTCATGAATTACCAGCGACGGCCGAGCACCCGGAATCCGCACCCCGGGCCGGGTTTCTCGCGATCGCTACCCGCTGCCCAGCACGTCGACCCGCCGGGCGAAAAGCAGCTCACCGAGTCGGCCACGCATGCCGGCCGGACCCACGTCACCCGCAATCACGACGTCATCCGTCGCTGGGCCGAACAGCGCGGCGCCCGACCCGCCACCATGCCGGGCAGCGAGTACAACGGCCATCTCAGTGTCCTGCGCTTCGACTTTCCCGGTTACGGCGGCGCCGTGCTGCGGCCGGTGGATTGGGATGAATGGTTCGCCACCTTCGATGCGGGCCGCCTCGAGTTCCGATATCAGGAACAGGGGCCCGACGGCCGTCGCAGCAACTTCAACCGACTCGAACGGCCACCCGACCACTGATGAGCCGGACTGCGCGATCGTGTAACCTCGGCCATAGCCCCATCGCGCACACCGCGCTGACCTGCGGCGATACCCGCCGTTTACCGAACGGTCGGTACGGGTATTCGGTAGCTTGGCAAGTTGCTGGAAAGCGGAATGTCGCGTCGGTATGGGGATGCGATCTCCGCATCGCGTCGCACATCCGCGCGTCTGCAAGGGATGAGGTCTCGAGTGCGCAGCGAGGTGCGGTCATGACGGCCAACCTGATGATCGTGGACGACGACGAAGAGGTCCGGGGCACACTACGGGTGGCCATGGAAGACGAGGGCTACGACGTCGCCGAAGCCCAGGAGGCCGAAGGTGCGCTCACCCATCTGCGCAGCAACGGCGCACCCGATGTGATGATCGTCGAATTGATGCTCGGCGATATGGACGGTTTCGACTGCATCCGCGAAATCCGGCGCGAACACGATGTGCCGATCATCGTGGTCAGTTCCCGCGATGACACCCACGACGTGGTGGCCGCATTGGAGGCGGGCGCCGACGACTACGTCACCAAACCGTTCGAGATCAAGGAGATCTCCGCCCGGATGCGCGCGCTACGCAGGCGGGCTCGGCTCACCTCCGAACGCGAAACGGCGGCAAGGGAACTCATCCTCGACGCCCATTCCGACGCGCCACTGGTACTGGATCGCGACGGCGGCGCGGTGCGCCGCGGCGATGAGGAGATCCGGCTCACCATCACCGAATTTCGGCTGCTGTGCGAACTGGCGGAAAGCCCCGGCCGGGTGCTGAGCCGTACGGTGCTACTCGAACGAGTCTGGGACGACGGATTTTTCGGCGACGAACGGATCGTCGACGTCCACATGCGCAGGCTCCGAACCAAAATCGAGCGCGACCCCTCCGCCCCCTGCATTGTCGTCACCGTCCGCGGACTCGGATATCGACTCGACATTCAGCGTTGAACTCATTTCAAACGTTGAACTCGTCACAAAAAATGGCCCGCCGCCTGCGGATGTGATCATTTCGTAATACAACCGCAAAGAGATCGACCACTTCACCTCAAAGTTGGTTCGTAAGCCTGGACAAGTACTGCAGACCCAACCTGGGAGTTGTATGTCACTACCAACTTTGTCCACGGAAACGATCGATTCGACCAGGCTCGAATCCGACCGGCTCGCCACCACGGTGCTGCGACCTCCACGGGTCGGCGACGCCGCCGATATCTGGCGGATCGCGAAGGATTCGCATGTGCTCGACACCAATTCGAGCTACGCCTACCTGCTGTGGTGCCGGGATTTCACCGGCACCTCCGTGGTCGCCGAGGTGGACGGCCGGGTGGTGGGTTTCGTCATCGGCTATCTGCGTCCGCAGTCGCCGGATACGGTCTTCGTCTGGCAGGTCGCGGTCCAGCGCTCCGAACAGGGGCGCGGCACCGGGACCGCACTGATCCGACAGCTTCTCGACACCGTTGCCCCGCACGGCGTTTCGACCCTCGAGACCACGGTCTCGCCGGACAATCCGGCGTCGATCGCGATGTTCGCCGCTGTGGCCCGCCGCCGCGGCGCCCGGATGACCCGGCAGCCGCTGTTCGATCCGGGCGTCTTCCCCGACCGGCACGCCGCCGAGGACCTGTATCGCATCACCCCGCCCAACCAGGAGGAACGTCGATGATCACCGCCGAGACCACCATTTTCGACCAGCTCGAATCGAATGTCCGCGGCTACTGCCGGGCGTGGCCCGCGGTGTTCACCACCGCAAAGGGCAGCTGGCTGCGCGACGAGGACGGTAAGGAATATCTCGACTTCTTCGCGGGCGCGGGGGCGCTCAACTACGGCCACAACAACCCGGTGCTCAAACAGCCGCTACTGGATTACATTGCGGGCGACGGCATCACGCACGGTCTGGATATGTCGACCGCGGCCAAGCGCGGGCTGCTGGAAACGCTGCGCGACACCGTCTTCGCCCCGCGCGGCCTGGACTACAAGGTGCAGTTTCCCGGCCCGACCGGCGCCAACGCGGTGGAGGCGGCGCTGAAGCTGGCGCGCAAGATCACCGGCCGTGAGACCGTACTGAGCTTCACCAACGCCTTCCACGGCATGACGCTCGGCGCGCTTTCGGTGACCGGCAATGCCGCCAAGCGAGCGGGTGCGGGGGTACCGCTCGTGCACGCGGCGCATATGCCCTATGACGGCTACTTCGACAACACCACCGCGGACTTCCAGTGGATGGAGCGGGTACTCGACGATTCCTCCTCCGGTTTCGACCGGCCCGCGGCAGTCATCGTGGAGACCGTACAGGGTGAGGGCGGCGTGAATGTCGCACGTGCGGAATGGCTTCGGCATCTGGCGGAGCTCTGCGCGGAGCGCGAGATCCTGCTGATCGTGGACGACGTCCAGATGGGCTGCGGACGCACCGGTCCGTTCTTCTCCTTCGAAGTCGCGGGCATCACGCCCGATATCGTGACGCTGTCGAAGTCGATCGGCGGCTACGGATTGCCCATGGCGCTGGTGCTTTTCAAGCCGGAGCTGGACCAGTGGACGCCGGGTGAGCACAACGGCACCTTCCGCGGCAATAACCCGGCCTTCGTCACCGCGCAGGCCGCGCTGCAACACTATTGGTCCGATAACCTGCTCCAAGCGGCGACCGAGGCGAAGGGCATGCGGATCGGGCAGACGCTGGCGCAGGTCGCCGAGCACTTCCCCGGCATCTCGACCCGGGGCCGCGGGCTGGTGCACGGCATCGCCTTCGACGACCCGTCGCAGGCGGGCAAGGTGTGCCAGGTCGCCTTCGAACGCGGTCTGCTCGTGGAGACCTCCGGTTCCAGCGACGAGGTGGTGAAGCTGTTGCCACCGTTGACCGTCAGCGAGGAGGAGATCGATCGCGGCCTCGACCTGTTGACCGGCGCGATCGACACGGTCAGCACCGGCTGGGGCCGACTGCACCACCGCGGCCCGGCGGAAGGCGGTGAGCAGGCGTGATCGTACGGACCACGGCCGAAATCACCGGCACCGAACGCGATGTCGAGGGGCGCGGCTGGCGCAGCAAGCGCATCGTGCTCGGCGGCGACGGCGTCGGATTCTCCTTCCACGAGACCACCATCGACGCGGGCACCGAACACGAGTTCCACTACCGCCATCACGTGGAGGCGGTATGGCTGATCGAGGGGGAAGGGACGCTGCACGATCTGGACAACGACGTCACCTACGAACTCGCCCCCGGCTCGATGTATCTGCTCGACGACCACGAACGACACCGCCTCACCGCCCGCGCCCGGATGCGGATGATGTGTGTGTTCAATCCTCCGGTCACCGGGCAGGAGGTCCACGACAGCGACGGGGTCTACCCGCTGATCGTCGCGCAGGCCGGGTGAATGCGAATGACAATGCAGCAGTTGTCCGAGGTGGCCGACCGCTATCCGACCCGGCTGCGTGAGCCGGGTCCGCACCTGGAGCGGCCCGATCCCACGGTGTGGGATGCGGTACAGAGTCCGGAACTGGCGATGTTCGGGACCGATGGCTTCGCCGCCGTCGAGGACCTGCTGGCCCCGGGCGAAGTGGCCGAGTTCGGCGCCGAAATCGACCGCCTCGCCGCGGATCCCGACCTGACCGACGATGATCGGCTGATCGTGGAGAAGTCCTCACGGCGGGTGCGCTCGATCTTCGAGGTGCACCGGCTCAGCACCGCGGTCGCGGATCTGGTCCGCGAACCACGGATCGCGGGAATGGCCAGACAGGTGCTCGGCTCGGAGGTGTATCTGCACCAGACCCGGATCAACTACATGCCCGGGTTTCGCGGCACCGGCTTCTACTGGCACTCGGATTTCGAAACCTGGCACGCGGAGGACGGCATGCCGGCGCCGCGGGCGGTGAGCCTGTCCATCGCGTTGACCGACAACTATCCGGTCAACGGCAGCCTGATGGTGATGCCCGGCTCGCATCGCACTTTCGTCGGGTGCCAGGGCAGCACACCGGCGGAGCACTACCGGGAGTCGTTGCAGGAGCAGGAGATCGGGGTGCCGTCCCCGGCCGATATCGCGCAGCTGGCGAACCGGCACGGGATCGTGCAGTTCACCGGACGCGCCGGCTCGGCGCTGCTGTTCGACTCGAACATCATGCACGGCTCGTCCAACAACATCACGCCGTTCCCGCGCTCGAATATCTTCCTGGTGTTCAACAGCGTGGAGAACACCTTGGTGGAGCCGTTCGCGGCCCCGGCGCCGCGTCCCACCTATATCGCGGCCCGGGACTTCACCTCGGTGTAGGACCGCACGCCGTGCGTGTTCCGTCTGTTCGGAACACGCACGGCCGTGGTGATGTTCAACGTGACGGTGAGCGTCACCAACGTCATGACCCGCAACAACTAGCCCACACCGAGATCGGATCCACCGTTGATCCGAAACTCCCGCTTCTGGCGCCAAGGAACAGCAGCGGTTTTGAGGGGCGATCACCACCTGAGGGATCCCGTCGCCCGAGAAATTTCAGCTGCCGATGTCGGTGGGCGGTGATAGCTTGGTGACCGAGGGGAGCAGAGGGGGGTTCACCGTTGGTTACCAACGATGCTCGCTTGGGGCGAGCTGTCAGCATGGACGCGATGGCGGTCGAGGCGGCGAAGCACAGGCTGGCGTTGCAGGGGATGCGTGCGGCGCGAGTCGGCCCCGCCCATTCTCGACGGCGAAGACGTGCCCGTCTGGCTCGAGGTCGTGCGGGCACGGGTGTGGGAGGGCACGCTGCTGGAGAAGAAGTCTGTTGTGCGCGGCGCGACGCACGACAGATCCCCGGACCGGGTGATAACCGCCAGCACGACGGACGAGCCCCGCACCAATGCCATGTCCATGAAGTGGTCGGCCACATGCGCCAGTTGGGGTTTGGTTCCCTGCGGATTGCTAGAAGGCGGCGCAGCGAACCATCGGATGCGACGGCCCGGAGGGGAACGTGCTGAATTACGCCGGGCGATCTCCCGACGACAGCTCTACTGGGGGCACCCCCGCGCGGTTCGGGGCGCACGAGGAGACCAGAGGAGCTGCAGCCCAGGATGTCTGCGCCGAGGCGCAAATGACGGCTAGGGCAAGTCGAGCCGGAGTGCGAGAAGGCGAGAAGCGCGAAACAGCGCGATCCCACACCGGCACAGGCGAACCACTGTTGCGGCTGCGGACGAACGCCTTTTATGTAGCCGCCGACGATCGACTCGCGGTGCTCTCGCACCGCGGATTCGTCATGCGGACCGTCCCTGACGCCGACGACTGGATGACTCTACTCACCCCATTGCTCAACGGGCACAACACGCTACGTGAGCTCACAAGGCCGTTCCCGCACCAACATCGACGTTTCGCGGAGAAGCTGATTGCACTGCTGGTCGACCTTGGGCTGGTCCAACAGATCGCAGCCGACGACATGCACACGCACGATGATCCGGAATCCGATCTGATCGGCTACTTCGATGCGAACCCCACTGCCGTGCTCGGTGCGTTGCGGCGAGCCTCGGCGATCGTCATCGGCACTGGTCCGATCGCCGAAGCGGCGGCTGTGGCCTGCCGGGATTCCGGAATCGAGACAACGTGTGTCGATACCGCCGCGCTGGACACTGTCGACCTCCCCGCTGCCTGCGCGGTTGCTTGCCTGCCGATCACCGATACCGACAGCATCGCAGCTGTTGAACACTGGTGCCGACGCCGGAACGTGCCACTTACGCTGGCGGCGGTCGGAAGGTCGTGGGTGTGGATCGCCCCGCCCGGTGTCACATTTATGGAAATACGTCCGCGGTTGGATGCCGCCGACTGTGCGGCCCCGTCGGGTTCTTATGAGGCTGCTGCTGTTGCCGCGGTCGCCGCCTATCTGTCCCGGACGTTGACGCGGTTCACGACATCGATCGACCGTGACGGTTCTGATTGCCGCCCCGCGCGGATCGATACCGAAACATTGGAGACCACAACCCATCGTCACCTTCCACTCCGTCTGACGCCGCGGCCGCGTGATCCGGAATTCTTGCTGCAGCGCCTGGCAACGGTGCGGTCGACGCCTGTGTTGCACGACGAGGACTTTGCTCGCCGGGTCGTCACGATCATCGATGACCGCGCTGGTGTCATCGGCACCGTCAGCGAGGGATCGCACGCCCAACTGCCCCTCCATATCAGTGAATCGCTCGTCACCGACCCGGCCGGGACCAGCAGCGCATCGATTCGGGTTTTCGGTGTCGGCAAGGACACCGGATCGGCGCGTCTGGCCGCCGCGCGTGCAGCGTTGCGAACGTATGCCGCGCTGGCAGCTCCGCGCGAAGGGTCCGTGTTGGCGTACAGCCTCGACGACCAGGCACCGGTCACGATGAGCGTGGCCGCTGCCTGCGAGGTCGGAGCAGAAGGCACTCCGAGTCGGCCGCCGGTTGGTGTCGCATATGGTGACACCCTCGAGAACGCGGTCATCGCAGGATTGCTCGATCATTGTCGTTCAATCACCATCGCGTCACTGAGCCGCCACGACCACTACCAGTTCCCGGAGGTCGACGCCGCAGCATCGGTCGGCGCGCTCGGCCGCTACGGCCTGTCGGCGCTGGGGGCAATGCGTGTGCCGGTGCGGCTGTTCGACCTTACGGAGGTGCTCGGCGCACCGGTCGTTGCGGTCCTCCTGGAGGGGGTCACCGTCGCCTACGGATGCGGCGTCGACCTTGCACAAGCGGTCGAGGACGGGATCCTCAGCGCGACCAGGCATCAGCAGTCGATCCAGCACAATGAACCGGATTACCGTCCCGCTACGGTGCCCGACCTCCCCGCCCACCTGCGTGGACCGCGTCGAAAACCCCAGCGGACTGCAGCCGTACGGCAGGACGACCTGGTTCGAACCCTGCGCGTCAATGGGTACACCTCGGCGTTCGTGTTACTGGACGACGACCCGCATGTCAGCGCCGTCCTGCCGCACTTGGTTCGCGTAATCGTGAGGAACCGCTTGTGATCGGGTCGGTGCCAGCAGAGGGACCGAGCAGGCGCGACGAGTCGGCGTACTGGGCAGCTACATTGCTGCAACACGCCTTGTGCGCCCCGGACCAGTTCATGCGGGCACCCGAGACGGATCTGGTCGAGTACGTGGAGACCTACTCCTGGTCGCCTCGTGACCAGGTCACGCCAGGGTCGCGGGCACCATTGGCAGCGTTGACGATGGCGATTGTGCGGTCGCGGCATACACCTGATACTGACGCGCCCGCAGAGGCTTCCATCGTGATCAACGTCCCGAGCGCGGGCAACCACCGTGATCCCGACCGGACCGCCGTTATCGGCGGTGTCACCACGTTCCCGGTGAACTTGGTCCTGGAAGGCGTCGACGTCGACGCGGCATTCCGGGGAAACCGGTATGCCGTTCATTCGGTCATCGAGGAGATCGACCGCCAACTCGACCAGGTGCCCAACGCGGGCGTGGGGTACCAGGTGCTGCGGAATACGGATCCGGTGACGGGACCGATCTTGCGAGCGTTACCCGAGCCGCCGGTGTCATTCACATTCCATCGTGAGCAGGCGCCGGGCGAGTCCGAATGGTCTGTGGCGGCACGAAGCGCAGGCACGGGAGCCCCCGTCCCGGTCATCGGCCTGACTGTGACGATGCACGCCCGGGCAGCGGAGATGACTGCTCGCTGGAGGTTCGACCGGAACGTCATCTCCGAGCCCGACATAGCCGTGCTGCGGACGGCGTGGCGACTGGCGCTGTCGCGCATCGTCTTTTGAGCACTCGAGCCCGTATGAACCAGGAATGGAGGGGAATGACAGCCGATGATCAAGGCACGTGAACTCGAACGGATCTTCCAACCCCGACGGCGCCGCGGTGACGACACGGAGATGGTCCATGCGGTGAAAGGGGTGACGTTCGACGTGGCGGAGGGGGAGATCGTGTCCTGCCTCGGCCCGAATGGGGCCGGGAAGACGACGACGTTGCGGATGCTGACCACACTGCTTCGACCGACATCGGGGGAAGCGCTCGTCGCCGGGTTCGACATCGCTACCGACTCTCGTCAAGTGCGCCGCAACATCGGGTATGTATCCCAAGCCGGGGCGACAAATGCCGCGGCCACGGCGATCGACGAGGTGATCGATCACGCGATGCTGTACGGGCTTTCGAAGAAGGAGGCGCACCGAAGCGCCGGGGTGTTGTTCGGGCAACTCGATCTGGAGGGGCTGGAGGCCCGGCAGTGCAAGAGCATGTCCGGTGGGCAGCGTCGTCGGCTCGACCTCGCCATCGGGATGGTGCACGGCCCCCGGCTGATGATTCTCGACGAACCGACGGTTGGGCTCGACCCGCAATCGCGCGCCAACCTGTGGGACCACATCCGCCGGTTGCGCGCCGAGCGGCAGGTCACCGTGCTGCTGACAACGCACTACCTGGACGAGGCCGACGCGCTCAGCGACCGGGTGATCGTCATCGACGATGGCCGGATCATCGCAGACGACACACCGCAAGCGCTAAAAGCCCGCCATGGAGAGGAGACGCTCGATATGGAGGTCATGGACATGGCGATGGTCGCGAACACGGTAGCGGTGATATCGACCATCACAGGGTCCGGCGACCATATCAGCGTGGAGGGGTATCGCGTGCGTGCCAGCGTCGGTCACGGCCGGACGAACGTGCAGCAACTGATGCGGCAATTCGAGCAGGCTGGCGTCGAATTGCGATCGGTATCGATACACCCGCCGACCTTGGACAACGTGTTTCTCCAGCTCACCGGCCGCTCTCTTCGCGAGGACCGGGCCGGAGGTGTGCCGGCATGAGATTCGTCCGTGAATGTTTCATTGTCTATCGGCGGCAGCTGCGGATCATGTTGCGCTATCCGGGGTGGCTGCTGGTCACGATGAGCAATCCGGCGCTCTACTTGGTGGCGTTCGGCCCGTTGCTGTCACCGCTGACAGATCAACTCGGCACCACCGACCCGAACGCGTTCTTCGTGCCGGGGATGTTGGTCATGCAAGCCATCTTCGGTGCTACTTTCGCCGGGTTTCTCGTGATCACGGAGTTGCACGACGGTGTCATCGAAGCGGAACGAGTGACACCGGCAAGCCGAACCGCACTGTTGGTCGGACGGATACTGCGGGTAGTGACGCTGGTGACCGCCCAGGCATTGGCATTGATCGCGATCGGCTACGTGATGGGTATGCGATCGTCATTCGGCGGTGTCGTGGCCGGGCTCACGCTGGTGCTGTTGTTGGCTGGGGCGGTCACCGCGGCCTCGTGTGCGTTGGGGCTCACGATGAAGGACGCCAACGCGATGTCCCCGATTACGCAGGGGCTCAATATGGTCCTCGTGCTCCTGTCGGGCATCTTCCTGCCGATGACGATGGCTCCGACGTGGCTGCAGGTGATCGCCAACCTCGTGCCGACCAAACACATCGTCGATGCGGTCCGTACCTGTTTCGATGGGACCTTCGACCTGGAGGTGATCGCCCGCGGAAGTGCGTTCGCGGTCGTGATCATGGGCGCTGCGCTCTGGTGGGGAACGCGCACGTTTCGCAGGGTGGCAGCCTGACAGCGTCAGCTCTCGGGTGATGACCGATCCGCTGGAGTCGTGGTTTCGGGCACCAGCCCGAACCGCGGCAACTCGGTGGGGTCATTGCCGCCGAAGACTGTGGTCTCGACGTCGAGCCAGCCGGTCGAGAAGTGCGGCGGCACCCCGATCGGGCCGGTCTTGCCGTTGGGAAGCCGCGGCAGTTTGTCCATGCTCACGGCGTCGGGGTCGTCAACGATGTAGATCGCCCCCCACACACCCGAGTCTTCGTTGGACACCCAGGTTTTCAATCGGACACCGGGGAAGCCGGTGAAGTCGCCACGTGCTTTGTCGGCCACCCACTGCCGGAGCTCGTCGAAGGTAACCGATTGGTCGAGTTGGTGGAGCTTCCAGCCGAGGAAGATGAAGTGCATCATGGTCCTTCGTGTCATGCGAACGGGTGCGGGTCCGAGTTCAGCTCTCCTGTTGTGAGGGAGCGTTGGGTGAACCCGAGGCGGTGAGGGGCGGAAAATAGCCGGGGGATTCCGTCGAGTCGTCGATTGGTGTGGCCGAACGTCAGAGGAACGGCACCGGGGACGATGGCTCGGGCACAATGCAGGCCCTGCGCGGTGTGTTCGGGGCCGGTGATGTCGATGATGATCGCTTCCATCCCGCTGTCCTCGAGCATCGACACGATGGTGGTGAGCGCGTCGGCCATATCGGTGATGTCGCGGAGTCGCGCTGGCGGTCCGGGAACAGGGCGCATGGTGGTGCGAGGTTCGGTCAGGAACCGCAATCGATTGAATGCAGTGGCATCGGGCTGAATCCGACCGGTGTAGGAGTTGAGCGTCGGTAGAGACGCGGGCTGTCACGACGCTTCATCCTCCACCGCCGTGGAAGACGCACACGCGGTTCGCACGAGATCTCGACAGCGACCTACGGCATATGCTCGATCTGGCGTGAGTTCGGCCGTGAGCTCGCGTGGCGCGCGGGGTACCCGGCCGTCCGCGCGTGAGCGATAGAACTCGTCGGCGCCGTCCGGGCGCGGCCGATCGGCTTCCGGAGTTGCCGGTGAGCGATGCGACCACGCGAGGACGCGGTGTGAAAGGCTATCGCCAACGCTGACGCGTGACGTTTCAGGACATGCTTACCCTTCTGCGCTCGAGAGATCCTTTCCTTCCCTTGGCGTTTCGACCAGTGGAGAACACCATGGCGGGCCGTTCGCGGCCCCGGCGCCGCGTCCCACCTATATCGCAGCCCGGGACTTCACCCTGGTGTAGGACCGCACGTGCGCGTTCCGCTCGTTCGGAACACGCACGGCGGTGGTCAGCCGTAGATGTTCAATGTGACGGTGAGCGTAGCCAGCCTCGTATCGAGGTGTAGCTCGTGGACGCGCCGCTCGACGGCATCGCGTTCCTCGGGGGGCAGTTTCGCCCAGATCTCACCGAGGCGCGTCTGCGAGTCCATATCGGCGTCGGCGAGTACGCGTAGCAGCGAGGGCCAGAGGTGGGCGGCGGTACCCGCCGCGGCCATCGCCACCAGCGTGGGCTCGGGCAGGGCGATAACCTGCCGGATAAGGCCGCGTTGCAGCCCGGCGGCGGTGCGCTCCAACAGATTCACCAGACCGCGCCACAGCGCGGGTTCGGCGCGGCCGTCGAGCACCGCGATCACCGCCGCCATTCTGGTCTCGTCGGCGGTGATCGGATTGGCGGCCAAAATATCGAGCGCGGACGGACTCAGATGTCCCACGAAGCGCAGCAGTTCCGGGACGGCGCCCGCATCGATGATGGCGGCCGCCATCGCGGTGATGTCCTCGGCAGCGCCGATATCGAAGAGGATATCGCCGACCGAGGCGATCACATCCTCATCGCAGCGCGCGAAGACCGAGACGGCGGCCAACTGCAGCTCGGCGGATCCGGCCAGCACGGTTCGGGCTATCCGCGGGATCCGTTGCGCGGGGCCGCCTAGTAGCTCGCGCACGATACTGCTGATATTCGAGCCGGAGAAGGCGTAGGCGGCCGATCGGATCAGGCCCTCGTCGTCCGGGACGCCGGTCTCCACCGCCCGGATCAATTGCGGTGTGGCGTAGGCGAGGAACGGTCCAGCGGTGACGTAGTCGGCGCGGCGCATCAGTTCGTCGGCGATGCGGGCGATCGGCTCCGGTGGCGCCACATCGGCCAGTTCCCCGACCGTGTGCGGGTCGATATAGGGCGCGCAGTCGGCCGCGAAACCGGGATCCAGCATCCCCACGGCATCCGCGGCCTTCTTCGGGTGGTCGACACCGACCGCACCCGCCGCTCGGCCCGCGATCAACGGCGGCACGATCCGCTGCACGAGCGGAATCGAGATGCTCAGCGGCACCACGGGCACCAACATGCTGAGGCGCTTGAATGTGGCGGCGTGCTCTTCGAAAATCACGCTCGCCATGCGTTGTTGCAGTTCGTGCAGCTGCGTAGCGCCGAGTTTCTCGAGATGTGCGAGTCGGTCCGCCGGCACGTGCAGTGTCCGCGCCAGCAGCACGATCTGCGCTCGGGTGACGAATTCGGTCATCAGCCGAGCCGATTTCCGAACATGATCTTCTTCGCCGCGGTGCGCAACGGCCACGGCAGCGCGCCGACCAGCCCGTCGACGGACTCGGTGAGCATGGCTGTCTCGACCCGCTGCGCGTCCCGGAACATGGCCAGCAATTCGCTGGTCTCTTGCTCGGAGAGCAGGTCGAGGGCGGCCAGCGGGCCACCCAATTCGCGTTCCAGTTCGGCTCTGGCGCTCATGGTTCTCCCGCGTTCTGCGGCCACGGCAATACGACTGGCGGCGTGGCCTTCTAGATCACATTGTGCCGGTCGACCCGCGTCACGGGGCCGAATCGGGGTGTGAATACCGAAGAAGGGATAGCAATCTTTCGGCAACGGGCCGGACCTTGACCTTACTGTTACCGATGGGTACAAATACGGAACCAAGCCGACCCGTGCCTTTCGGGCCGACCAGGGAGAAATGCACGCCGTTGGTTACCGATGTCATCACTGTCGATGCGGAATTCGCCGTCGACCGCGTTGCGATGTGGGATCTGCTCATGGAGCCGCCGACCTACTCGCGAATGTTTCAGGGGGTCGGGACTTCCGAGCGCGCGGAAGCAACAGAAACGCAAGTTGTTCTGATGGTTCGCGCGAGGGTCTCCGACACCGAAATCACCGTACCCCCTATCCATCTCGTCGTCGCGCGGGAACACGAAATTTTCGAAACACAGTGTCCGAGGGTCGGCAGCTTCGCCTCGATCCGGCTGCGCGACAGCGTCCTCGGCGTCGGGGAGGGCATGGTGGACGCGACCCGCGTCACCGTCACCTTCATCGGCGCGAGCCGCGTCCACGCGGCCATCGCCGCGCGCGAACGCAGCGACGTGATCGCCTGGACCCGCGCCGGTTTGGACCGAATCGCCGACGCCATCCTCGGTGCGCCGAGCTCTGTGCTGGTCAACGGCGAGGATTCGGTGGCTCGGCTCCAGGTCGGCATCGCGCGGCAATTGGTGAGCACCGGTGTGGTGCGGAGCTACCGACCCGACCGCGGACTCAAACAGCTGGGCGGACTGGCCAAATGGGGCTTCACCCTGGCCGGTGGCTATGCGGCGGCCGCGGCGTACACCCCGAAGCGGCCCGCGGTGATCGACGCCGACGGCAGCTACACCTTCGCCGAGGTGCATCAGCGGACGCACCGGCTGGCCGCGACGTTGGCCTCGCTGGGGTTCGATACGGGGACCGCGATCGGACTGCTGTCGCGCAATAGCGCCGCGATGGTCGAATGTATGGTCGCCGCGGGCAAATTGGGTGTCGACGCGGTACTGCTCAACACGGGACTGTCGGCCCGCCAGCTCGGGGAGGTGGTGGAGCGGCACGAACTCGCGGGCATCTTCCGCGACGACGAGTTCGATCCGCTGCTCCGGTACGTCGCACCGGAGATTCCCCGGTACTCCACATCGCCACCCACCCAGCACGGTCCGGCCACCGTCGGCGACCTGATAGCGCTGGACGCACCATCGTTCACCCGCCCCCCTGATCCGGGCCGCTTGATCGTGCTCACCTCCGGGACCAGTGGCACGCCGAAAAGCGCCCGCAGGCCCCAGCCCAAGGGGTTCGGCACGGTGGCCGCGCTGCTGTCGCGCATACCTTTCCGGATGGACGAGATCATGCTGATCCCCGCCCCGCTCTTCCACACCTGGGGCCTGGCCGCGTTGCAGATCAGCACGCCGATCCGGGCGAGTGTGGTACTCACCGAGCGTTTCGACGCCGAAGAGTGCCTGCGGCTCATCGCCGAACACGGGATCACCGCCATGGTCGTGGTGCCGATCATGGTGAACCGGATTCTGGATCTCCCGGTCCATATCCGGGCCAGGTACGACACCTCCAGTCTGCGTATCGTGGCGAGTTGCGGTGCACCGCTGACCGGTTCGACCGTGCTGCGATTCATGGACAACTTCGGCGACATCCTCTACAACGTCTACGGCTCCACGGAGGTTTCCTGGGCCACCATCGCCAACCCGGCCGACCTGCGGGCCGCGCCGACCACCGCGGGCAGGCCGCCGCTGGGCACCAAACTCGCGGTGCTGGACCAGGACCTGCGCCCGGTGCCGCGCGGGGTAACCGGACGCATCTTTGTGAACAACCACATGCTCTTCGACGGCTACACCGACGCCGCCCCGCCCACGGAATCCGGCGGCATGCTCGACACCGGCGACCTCGGCTACATCGACGCCGACGGATTGGTATTCGTGGCGGGTCGCGACGACGAGATGATCATCTCCGGCGGCGAGAATGTCTTCCCGCGTCCGGTGGAGGAGGCGCTCTCGCATTTGCCGCAGGTGAGCGAGGTAGCCGTGGTCGGCGTCCCCGATACGGAATTCGGTCAGCGCCTCGCCGCCTTCGTGGTCACCCGCGAGGGATCCGGGTTGGACCGCGAGATGGTGCGCAACTACATCCGCCATCGGCTCAGCCGGTTCTCCGTGCCGCGTGATGTGACCTTCCTTGATGCGTTGCCGCGCAACGCGACCGGAAAGATCCTCAAGCGCACCCTGGTCCAGCCCGGGTAGCGGATCAGCGCGCGGCAATGCGCTCGAATGCGGCCAGATCCTGTTCCAGCATCCGGAACAGCCAGTAGACGCCGATGAAGGCCGATGCGCTGCCGACGCAGAGCACACGCAGCGCGACAATGACCGAGGGGATGTCTTCGGCCGGAATGAAGGTCGGCGAGCACAGGCCATTGCGGACCGGACATGATCAGTGCAGTGCCCGATACAGGCGGATCCAGTGGTCGGGCGAGACCAGGCCCACCGGCTCGTCGAGGGCGAGCCCCGCCTCGGAGCACGCCGCCCGTACCGACCGGGACGGAAATTCGCGTGCCAGCGATGCTGCGAGCGAACCGCCGACGCCGGAGAACCCGAGTTCGACCATGCGCCGATACTCGGGCAGCGCCTGCGCCGGAAGCAGTGGCTGCGCACGGGTATGCAGATGCAGGACCGCGGCATCGACCCGGGGGATCGGGTGGAAGTGGTGACGGTCGATGCGGATACCCAACTCGAGTGCGATGGTCGGCCAGTGGGTGATACCGAGTTTGCTCCAACGGCCGAAGTCGCCCGCGTGTTTACGGGCGAATTCGCGCTGGGTGAGCAGCGTCGCCGAGGTCAGATGCCGCGCCGCGAAGCACCAGCGCACGATGTCGGTGGTGCTCGCGAATGGGACGTTGGCCACCACGATGAACGGTTCCCGTGGCGCCTCGACCGAGCGGAAATCCCTGTGGTAGCAGCGGATTCGACTGTCACTGGCGTAACGGCCGCGCAGCCGGGCCGCGTAGTGGCCGTCGATTTCGTAGGCCAGCACACGGCCCGCGGCGGCGAGCAGCCGTCCGGTCAGCATCCCGTCGCCGGGACCGATCTCGACGACCAGATCGCCCGGGCCGACACCGGAGGAACGCACCAGTCGGGCCGCGATGGCCGGATTGGTGAGGAAGTTCTGGGATAGCCGCCGCCGGGTGCTGCCGGCACGCGGCGCGCGGGAACGCGGAAGGGAACGATTGCGGGACATGGGTGTCCTCCGAATGGAGTGGTCGAATCAGGGAGGTGTGATTCGCCCGGACCCATGCCAGAGCACGGCGTAAAGGCGGGAGCCGTCCGAATAGAGCCGGGACGCGGCGAGACGGTCCGGAACCGATCCGGTTCGGACCTCGGTGTCGCGTCGAAGATGCGTCAGGCGTTGATATTCACGGATCGGGATATGCGACGGACGCCACGGCCCGGTGTCGACGCACCGACCTACGTCGGTGTTCGATCAGCGGTGCATCGGAACGGTGCGGTGCGCTGGCAGAGCCCAGGCCGCCGTGCGCAGCCGCACGTAGTAAGCGCAGACCGCGCACGCTCCGTTCGAGCCTGGATTGCCACCCATGCCGACAACCTATCGCGCTCTCGCTCCGATTCGAAAGTGATTATTCGGGTCACGATATCGGGAGGCGCGCGATACCTGGCATCGGGCAGACTACCGACCATGAATGTGCGTTCGGTCGATGAACTGGTCGACTTCGTCGACGCGGGTAACCGGGTGAAGTATCTGTATTTCTGGGGACATCGACCGCAGCGCGACGGCAGCATCGGGCCGGGATGTCTGAGTCAGTGGTGGCCCGCGCCGTTCACGGTGTCGGGCAATACCTTCGGCAGCGCCGAGCATTACATGATGTGGCGCAAGGCGATGCTGTTCGGCGATACCGAGACCGCCGCGCAGGTGCTCGCGGCGGAACATCCCAAACAGGCCAAAGATCTCGGGCGCACGGTTCGCGACTTCGACGAGACCGCGTGGAACGCACACCGTTTCGAGATCGTGGTGGCGGGCAGCGTGGCCAAATTCGGTCAGCATGCGGAGCTGAGCGAGTATCTGCTCGGCACCGGGGATCGGGTACTGGTCGAGGCCAGCCCGGTCGACCGCATCTGGGGGATCGGGCTGGCCGCCGACGATCCGCGCGTCGCGGACCCGGAGCAGTGGCGCGGCCTGAATCTACTCGGGTTCGCGTTGATGTGTGCGCGCGGCGAATTGCGGGCGGCTCAGCCCGAACTCACCGACTGATCGGCCGCCGAGGCTTGTTCCTCGGCGGCGCAGGTGCGCCACATCCGGGCCTCGGCGTGGTTGCCTTGCCGGTCGAGCAACTCCGCCAGCCCCGCCATCGCCCGTGATTCCCGTCGATCGGCGGCGGTACGCCACCAATGTTCGGCCTGATCCATTTCGCCCCGCCGGAATCGGACCACGCCCAGGTCGTAGGCTGCGGCGGCGTGCCCGGCGGCGGCGGCCTGCGCCCACAGACCACATGCCTGATCTTCTTCGCCGCGGCTGTACATGGCGACACCCAGGTCGTAGAGCGCGCCTCGATAACCGGGGTCCGGCTCGTTCGACGGCGCGACGGGTCGCTGCACATCGCAGGGTGGCGCGGCGCAGGGCTCGGGCGCCCGGGAATCCGCGGGTGTCAGCACATCGGCGATACCGTTGGTCTGCGAGACGGCGGGGGCTGTTGCCGCCGCAAGCGACCGCAGTTGCTCACCGAACCGATGCGGCATTGTCGCAATGGATTCGGATTCGGCCACGAAGATGTTGCGCTCGGCGGCACCGGCCGGAACCGGGGGCTCATCCGATGACGCGGCGACCGGATGGTTGCCGTTGGTATCTCTAGCGGGCCCCGGGGATGGCGGCGCGGCCTGACGGATCGCCGGTTGTGTGACGACCGCGACCGGGCGAGGCGGGACGACCGCGGGCGGGGTTGCGGCGGTAGACATCCCCACGACCAGGTTGGCGAAGTTCGGCGGACCCTCTCCGACGCTGCACCACAGGGCAATTCGGCCGTCCGGTATGTCCTCGATCAGAATGCCGTAATTGCCTGTCCACGATTTCTGCGCACCCGTCGCATCCACCCAGACCGGGGTCACCGTGAACAGTGCGTTGGAGCTGGTCGGGGTCAGTTCGAAGGTGACACCGCCGTGCAGGGCGTCACCCCACACATCGACCCCACCCAATTGCCTGCCGTCGAGGCCGATGTAGCCGTCGATCACCGACAGACCGATCCCGTGCCCCCGGAGCCCGGTCGGCGGTGCGGCGGAGAGCAGCGCCATCGTGAGCAGCGTGGGCTCCGGACCGAACTGCTCGCTGTACATCGGGTAGACCATGCTGCCGTTCCAGCGGATCGGGTCAGCGGTCTGGTAGCGGGCGGCGAGCGGTAGGTTGTCGATCGAATTCCGGGCGCGCCATTGTGAATACGGCTCGTTCATCGGTCGCGTCCCGCCTTTCCGCGATGCAAATCGCCCGTGTCTGCGCTGTGCGGCGCGGTACAACCTACTCGCCGCGGACCGACTCGGGTGCCCAATCCGGCCGCCGAGGCTCCTGGGTACCAGGACTGTTATGAAGATGAGTTCTTCGCCAGCTCCGGACGCGATTTCGGGGTGGCCGCGAGAGACATTCACGGAGACGCAGTTAGTGTAACCCGCAGTTACACTAACTGTGAGTTACCGAAAAGAATGAAGGGGCCGAGCGGCCGGGACACCGAGGAGCGGTGTGCTGGACGCTAACTGTACCCCATATCCCCGGATGCGCCCACTCGGGCGTCACACTCCGACGGCCTCCTCCTTCTCATCCTCGGCCGCCGCATGGTCCGCGCACACACCGCGGATCCGGTATGGCGGTAGGCGCGTTCACCGCCATGGCCGTGGTATCCGAATCCGCCTTGGCCACCAGGAGTTCCGGATGCCGCGGGTTCGGAACGTAGGCACCGGCCAGGGTGCGATCGCGTAGCCGATCGACGAGGACTTCTGCCGAGCGCCTCCTCGATTGGGAAGACGAGGATGTCGTGCGCCTCGCGGCATATCCGGTCCGACACAACAGCGTGGATCCCACCGAGTTCGGAAGTGCCACTGTGGGATTACACATATCCCGGACACCAAACCAAGCGCTTGCTACGCTCACTCGATGATCCCCACGCTCGTCTGGGGCACCGGCAATGTCGGCCGTGCGGCCATCCGTGCCGTCGATGCCCATCCGGCGCTCGAACTCACGGCTGTGCTGGTACACAATCCCGACAAGGTCGGGCGCGATGCGGGCGCGCTGGCCGGACTCGACTACGAACTCGGGGTCGCCGCCTCCGATGACATCGAGGCGGTGCTCGCGACAGGTCCGCGCGCGGTGGTCTACGCGGCTTCCGGCGATATCCGGCCCGACGCCGCACTCGCCGATATCCTCATCGCCATCCGGGCGGGCGCGGTAGTGGTGACGCCGGCGCTCTACGCGCTCTACGATCCGCGCAGCGCCCCGCCCGAACTGCGCGACCCGGTGCTGGCGGCCATCGCCGAGGGCGGCGGTTCACTTTTCGTCTCCGGCGTCGACCCCGGCTGGGGCAATGATGTGCTGCCACTGCTGATCAGCGGACTCGGCAGCACCGTCGATGTCGTCCGCTGCCAGGAAATCTTCGACTACTCCACCTACGACCAGCCGGATTCGGTGCGCTACCTGGTCGGCATGGGCCAGCCTATGGACTATCAGCCGCCGATGCTGCTTCCGTCGGTGCCGACCATGGTGTGGGGCGGGCAGATTCGACTGATGGCCCGCGCACTCGGCGTCGAGCTCGACGAGATCCGGGAGACATTGGACCGGCGTGCACTCGATGCCACGGTGCAGACGGCGCATATGGGTGAATTCGAGGCGGGTACGCAGGGTGCGGTGCGGTTCGAGGTGCAGGGCATTATCGAGGGCGAGCCCCGGATCATTATCGAACACGTCACCCGCATTCACCCGAGCTGCGCGCCCGACTGGCCGACACCGCCGGACGGCGACGGCGCGCACCGGGTGATCATCGAGGGCCGTCCCCGCATAGAAGTGAGCGTGGAGGCCACCGACGAGGGCGGCAACCGCTCCGCGGGCGGAAACGCCACGGCGGTCGGCCGGTTGGTGAGCGCGATCGACTGGCTGGTCGAGGCCGAACCCGGACTCTACGACGCATTAGATGTGCCACTGCGTCCAGCAGTCGGCAAGCTCGGAAGGAAGCATCCATGATCATCGACCTCCCCGAGGGCAAGGATCCGATCGGTTACGTCTGGGGCGAAATGGTGCCCGGCATCGGCATTGCAGCGTCCGCCTTCTCGCTGTCGGTGTACGAACACTCCACTCTCGGACTGCGCGAATTCGAGGCGGCCCGGCTGCGCATCGCCCAGATCAACGGCTGCATATTCTGTCTGGACTGGCGAACCGAACGCGACGGCGAGAAGGTCGAAGAGGAGTTCGCCGACGCCGTGACCGAATGGAAGACCACCGAACTATTCGACGAGCGCACCCGGCTGGCCGCCGAATACGCCGAGCGCTACGCCACCGACCACCACAATCTGGACGAAGAGTTCTGGGGCCGGATGTTCGAGCACTACACCCAGACCGAGGTGGTGGAGCTCAGCATGAGCATCGGCTCCTGGCTGGCCTTCGGCCGCCTCAACCACGTACTCGGACTCGATACCGCCTGTGTACTGCCCGGACACTGACGCCCGCGCGAACCTCGTCCGCCGCAGCCCCCTGTCCCGCCCGGATGGCCGCGCACGTGGTCGGGTCCGCAACACACTCTTCTGACCACCGCCCCTGCGTGACTTCCACCGCCACGCGAACCTGAATCGCGAGCGCCG
The DNA here is from genome assembly GCF_040654375.1 of Nocardia sp. NPDC050710. Classification (NCBI taxonomy): domain Bacteria; kingdom Bacillati; phylum Actinomycetota; class Actinomycetes; order Mycobacteriales; family Nocardiaceae; genus Nocardia; species Nocardia sp. NPDC050710. The sequence goes on from NZ_JBFAHV010000020.1 coordinate 109,841, forward strand.
GGTGACAGCAGGTGAAGATCAGCCGGAGCCGCTCGTCGTCGGGAGTCTCGGGCGGGTCGTGGTCGTACATGCACCTGCAGCTCACCCGCCCGCTTGGCCTTCAGCTTGCCGATGGCCGCCGCAAGGTCACGGGGGAGGACGGTCGTGTCCTCCCAGCGCGGCGCGGTGAGCGTGGTCGATGCGACGCACTTGGGCGTCTCATTCAACGCCACGCCGATGGGGTGGGCGCGCATCTCTTCGATTGCTCCCCAGGAGCCGGCAAAGATTTCGTAGGTCTGCGCGCGGCATTGATCGCCCGCAGCTGTGTCCGCCCTGATTCGCTCGAGGTTGCGGATGATCCGACTGAATGCCACCGGCCCGGCTTCCGTGCTTCACCCCAACGGAGCCATCTCCAGGTTCACACCGTTGTAAACCACCCGACGCCACTGTCGGGACGACGAGAGTGGCACACACTCTCACCTGGAGTCGAATCCATCAAGGATCGGTCCGGCTACCACCGGCTCGGCATCCACTGGCGCCGCAGGGCCGTGACCTAGGCTCCCCCGATTTCTGCCCTCGGGTGGGAATCGAGATACGGGCGGGGATTGAGCCACGGGGCCAGAGCTTCCAAATCTTCGGAATTCAGCTTGGCAATGCCATTCTCACACTCGCGATGATGACCATTTCTGTAGTCGGACTCCGCATACATGCGGGTGTTACACACCGAACAACTCCACGCAGCCATCACGCTGTCCGTCTTTCTTTCTCTCCAGTCTTATGAAGCTCTCCAGCCTCATGAAGTAGGACAGCTTCACGAGCGGCGCCCGGCCGTGGATCCTGAGTAAGGTAGGTCTGCTTTGCCCATTCATACGCGTAGAGCGCTCTCCGCAGCCATCGTGATGGGCAATCCCGAAAGTAATCACTGGCGTCTTCGAAGTAATCACCGGGGTGGGGATCGTCCATCATCAGGGCTTCCATAGCCGCATGAAACCCGGCTCTGTTGATATCTATTTCGTGAGAATTCATGATCAATCCTTGATTCAAGTTGGTGTGAGACACCTCCGGCGATAGCAGTAATAGCAAGAGGCAGCAACATACGGATCGCATTTACCTGCCCGCCAGGAACGACGCCGGCAACCCGCGGCCCGCCGCAAGCCAGAGGACTGGATCGACGTGTCCGCCGTTCCGAAGCCGGTGGCGCGCGAACCGGCGAATGGTAGCGAAGGTCTAATCGCGATAGTCCTGTGCGCAGAGGGCTGGACCGCCAGTCATACGCGCCGGGCGCGCTGACGCTCACGGCGTTGACCGCCGGGCCGACGACCTCCGATGCGGTCGCGCGATCGGCGAGCAGCAGACCACTCGGGGCCGGAGTCTCGGCCATCACGCATCCTTCCATGTACCAGGTGAGCTGAACATCCACCGTACGTTCGATAAGTTGCCGTTCAGGTAGAGACCATGGTCACTGCACTTCGGGGGGATGTCAAGCAATCCGCTGGTACTTCCGCAATACGACGGCGCAAGGGGGATGTATCATGTTCAGTGTGCCTGAACATACGATCGTGAGCGAGGGTCCCGGCGACACCGGTGCGGGTCATCTGGTGCGCCGGGCTCGGACGGCGGCTGGAGTCTCGCTCCGCGAACTGGCCCGCAATATCGGCGTCAGCGCCGCAACCCTCAGTGCCATCGAGAACGGCAAAACACCACTGACCGTCGGCCGACTCGACCGGATCGCCGCCGAACTCGGCGTCGCCACCGTCGACATCCTCGCCGCCCGGCCGCCATCAGCCGCCGACGCCACCGGCCCGTCACTCGCCCGGTCGACAGGTAGCGGGCCGACATGGCGCACCTTCGAGCCCCTGACACTTGATCCTGCTCTCGACGCGGCGATCGCAGCACTTCTGCAGACCGGCTACCACGGCGCGACGATGAGAAGTATCGCGGCCAACGCCGGTATGAGCGTCGCCGGCATCTACCACTACTACCCCAGTAAACGAGACCTACTCGTCGCCATATTCGACCTCGGGATGGACGATCTGTACTGGCGAATCCCGGCAGCCCGCGACGACGGTGTCACCGTGGTCGAACGATTTGCCAATATGGTCGAAGCCCTCACACTGTTCCACGCGTACCGTGGTGACCTCGCGTTCATCGGGGCCAGCGAAATGCGCAGCCTCGACGAACCCAACCGCTCCCGAGTCGCTGCTCAGCGCATAGACGTTCAGCGAATGATCGATGACCAAGTTGCCGCCGGCATCCGGGCAGGCGAGTTCACCACCCGCTACCCACGCGAAGCCGCCCGCGCTGTCGCCACCATGTGCACGTCCCTGCCGCGGTGGTTCCACCCGGGCGGCTCCGTCTCTCAACAACAAATCGCCGTCGAATACGCGCAATTCGCCGTCGACATCATGCGCGGACACACACGGCCCGAGCCGTCATGGCCCGCCCCACAAGATCCACCGATACCGCAGTCCCGCAGAGGTATACGCTGACCACTTCGACAGCGGTGACGCATTCCCGCCTCGAGGTTGAGGCGATGCTCGACAATCGGGATCAGTCACCGAGGTCAGGTAGGGTTTCCTCCGGCAGGGCAGGTCGGTGGTTCTCGAGCCAGAATCCGTATTCCCGCAGATGGGTTTCAAGGCCGTTGTCCAAGTAGTCGCGGAAGTCGCGCAGCCCCTTGGCGGCATCGCGGGTCTGGGCGTCTTGACTGACGGACCACCCGCTCTCGACAGCATCAATCCACGCTCGGAGTTGCGTGCGCTCGGCCCACCATGTGCGTATCAGTTCCAGGTTCCAGTGGTCGTCGCCATCACAGGCATACGACAAGAACGGGTCTGTCCAGGCCGCTGACAGCACCAACTGTGTCTGCCACGCGTTCTGTGGCTGACGAAACACCAACTCGCTGCCGTAACTGTCTTCGTACACGATGTGGTCGGGCGCGATCGGGCGACCTGCCCAGCAGTTGTCGGTCTGGGCGCCGTAGAACGGGCCGGGCACGTTACGCCAATCCCGGTTCTCCCACATCCCGCGGAGATAATCTTCCGGGGGATCCAACAGCCTGCCGTCGTCCCAGCCGGCATTCCTCAGCGATGCCGATGCTCGCACAGTGGGTAGCGGATCCCAGTACACCAGCTCATCGTAATGGCCAACCGTGCGAGATAAGCTGGGCGACTCAGCAGCGGTGATGCACTGACCGGTTGGGAAAGCCACTCGCCGTAGTGCCTCCGATCCAGGTGGATCGGAGGCTTACTCGGGTCAGGCTCTGACCGGGGCTTCCGCGGCGGGCGGTTCGGGAACGTTGCGCTTCGGACCGGTGAACCAGCGGCGCGCGGAGACGAACCACCAGATGGCGATCGCGCCGACAACGCCGACCAGCGCGATCGGGGCGTAATTGACCGTGGTCCAGGTGAATTCGTCGTTCCAGGGGTAGCCGCGGTCGTCGGTGGGCAGGATGAACAGCAAGCTGATGGCCACGATCCACAGCAGGGCGACGACGCCGATCGGGCGGTACCAGCGCCCGAGTTGCCACGGGCCGGTCCGGAATCGCGTGCCGTGCAACTGGCGCAGCAGAATCGGAATGCCGTAGGCGATATACAGGCCGATGGTCGCCACCGAGGTGGCCGCGGCGTAGGCGGTGGGCGCGTTGGCGGCGGGCACCAGCATCGACGGGATCAGCAGGATGAACGCGAAGACCGAGATGAACAGCACGGCGTTCACCGGAACCTTGCGCGCCGAAAGCTTGGACCACAGCGCCGAACCCGGGACCGCGCCGTCGCGGGCGAATGCGAACAGCATCCGGGACGCGGAGGTGACCGAGGCGTATCCGCAGAACAACTGGGCGATTGCGGCGATGACCAGCAACAGACCGGACCAGAAGGAATTCAGCGAGTTCTCCAGGATGTAGATCACCGGGTAGCCGCTGTTCTTTTCGGGGTCGAGCGCGTCGTCCAGGTTGGGAATCGCGAAGGTCACCGCCATGATCAGCAGGTAGCCCGCGATCGCCGATACGACAATGGTGTTGATGATGCCCTTGGCCGCCATCCGAGAGGCGTCGTGGGTCTCCTCCGACATGTGCGCCGACGCGTCATACCCGGTGAAGGTGTACTGCGCGTGCAGCAGACCGAGCAGGAAGCTGAAGGCGACACCGCCGAAGCCGACCGCGCTGTTGTCGACCGTCTCGGTGAAAACGAACCCGACACTCTGATGGTGTTCCGCGCCGATCCCGAGTACCAGCACGAAGATCGCGACGCCGCCGACATGCCACCAGGCCGAAATATTGTTGATCACCGCGGACAGGTGCGGGCCGATCGCATTCAGCACCGCGTGCAGCACCAGGATGACCGCGAATACCGAAAATATTGCGGTGCGGTCGGTTCCGATATCGATGCCGATCACATTCAGCACCACGGTGGTGAAAATCGCGGCACCATAATCGATCGCGGCGGTCACCGCGATCTGGCCGATCAGGTTGAACCATCCGGTGAACCAACCCCAGATCGGTCCGCCGAGTTCCGAGGCCCACCAGTAGAGGCCACCGGAAGTCGGGTAGGCCGAGGCCAATTCCGCCATCGCCAGACCGACGAACAGCACCATCACCGACACCAGCGGCCAGCCCCACGCCATGGTGATGGGCCCGCCGTTGGCCAGCCCGATGCCATAACTGGCGAGCCCGCCGGTCAGGATCGAGACAATGGTGAAACTGATCGCGAAATTGGAGAATCCGGACCAGGATCGGGCCAGTTCCTGTTTATAGCCGAGTTCGGCGAGACGGCGTTCGTCATCGGATTGGGGCTGGATTTCGGTCATGCGCGCTCCCAGGTGAAAACGCTGCCCTCACACAGCGTTTGCCAGAAGATCAGTGTGAAGTAAACCCGGGTCAACCGCAGCGCAACGTGGAAACTCGGCGGATGCCAGGAGCGTCGGATCGGGTCCGCGGCCAGTGCACCCTCGGGGACCGGGCGCGCGGGCGAGGTTCCCGGGCGACGTAGCGTGGCGGTATGACGGAGCGAACAGTGGGCGCGGCCGAGCGACTGGTGATCGTCGGCGGGGACGCCACGGGCATGTCGGCGGCCTCGCAGGCCCGCCGGATGCGGAGCGCGGACGAATTGGAGATCGTGGTCTTCGAACGGGGTCGCTTCGCCTCGTTCTCGGCGTGCGGCATTCCGTATTGGGTCGGCGGCGATGTGCCTGATAGGGATGCTTTGATCGCACGCACCCCGGAGGAGCATCGGGCCCGCGACATCGATTTGCGCATGCGCACCGAGGCGCTCGAACTCGATATCGACGGCCGCCGGGTCCGGGCGAAGGATCTCGAATCCGGCGACGAATCCTGGGTCTCCTACGACAAACTGGTGCTGGCCACCGGCGCCCGTCCGATCCGCCCCCAACTGCCCGGTATCGACGCGGCGGGCGTGCACGGAGTGCAGACCCTCGACGACGGCCAGGCCCTGCTCGACACCCTCGATCGCACCGAGGGTAAACGCGCGGTGGTGGTCGGTGCGGGCTATATCGGCGTCGAGATGTCGGAGGCCCTGATCAACCGCGGCTACGAGGTCACCGTCGTCAACCGTGGTACCGAACCGATGTCCACCCTCGACCCGGATATGGGCGCACAGGTCCGCACCGCCATGTGCGGAATGGGCATCGAGATCGTCTGCGACGCGGAGGTTACCGAGATACGCACCGACGAATCCGGGCGGGTACGCGCGGTGGTCACCACCGACGCCGAATATCCGGCGGATGTGGTGGTCCTCGGCATCGGAGTGCAACCGGAAACCACACTTGCCAGGGCCGCGGGTTTGCCGCTGGGTGAGCACGACGGGTTGCTCACCGATCTGGCGATGCGGGTGCGCGGCCACGAGAACATCTGGGCGGGTGGCGATTGCGTCGAGGTGCTGGATCTGGTTTCCGGGCGCGAGCGGCATATCGCACTCGGAACCCACGCCAATAAGCACGGCCAGATCATCGGCGCGGGCATCGGCGGGGGATACGCCACCTTCCCCGGGGTCGTCGGCACCGCGGTCAGTAAGGTCTGCGATCTGGAAGTCGCGCGAACCGGCCTGCGCGAGAAGGAAGCCCGCGCGATGGGGCTCCAGTTCGTCACCGTCACCATCGAATCGACGAGCCGTTCCGGGTACTACCCGGGCACCGCGCCGATGACGGTCAAGATGCTCGCCGAACGCCACACCGGACGTTTGCTGGGTGTCCAGATCGTCGGGCGCGAGGGTGCGGGCAAACGCGTGGATATCGCCGCGGTCGCACTCACCGCCCGGATGACCGTCGAACAGATGACGGCGCTGGATCTCGGCTACGCGCCGCCCTTTTCCCCGGTCTGGGATCCGGTGCTGGTGGCGGCGCGCAAGGCCGTCGTGGCGGTGCGGCAGCGCGGGTAGCGCGCCTCGCGAATCCACGCCGGGCGCGCGGCGCTGGTTGCCCGCACCCGGCGCAACAGCTCAGGCCTGGCTGCGGTAGACCGCGAAGACGGGGATCAGCCGGTCCGTCTTCACCTCGTAATCGCCGAACTGCGGCATCAGTTCGACCATGCGCGCATACAACTCGTCGCGTTCCGGCCCGGTGACCAATTCCGCTTTCGCCCGATAGGTCTCGGTGCCGACCTCGACCGTGAGCTCCGGATCGGCGCGCAGGTTGTAGTACCAGGCGGGATTCTTATCGGATCCGCCGTGGGACGCGAAGATCACGATGCGGTCACCGTCGGGCAGGAAAACCAGCGGGTTGGTGATGGCACGGCCCGACTTGGCGCCGGTCGTGGTGATCAGGACCATATTGGTGCGGCCCTCGAACGGGCCGCCGACGCGACCGTCGTTGGCGCGGAACTCCTCGATCACACTGGCATTGAAGTCGCTCATCTTGTCCTTCCGATCACGGTGTCCTCACCGCCAACCCAGCAGGCGGTGCAGAAATTCCTGCGATCAGGAGTCGAAGGAGGCCAACAGCTCGGTCTTGCCGAACATGGTGGCCGCCTCACGCGCGGACGGTGTTCCCGCGTCGGGGTCGGCGCCCGCGGTAACCAGCAGACCGACGATCTCGTCCTCGCCCTTGAACACCGCGCCGGCCAGGGGAGTCTGGCCTTTGTCGTTGGCGCGGTTGGGATCCGCGCCGCGCACCAGCAGCAGCGCGACGGCGTCACGGTGGCCGTGGTAGGCGGCGAGCATGAGCAGCGTGTCGCCGCGGTCGTTGGTGAGGTTCGGTGGCACACCGGCGTCGAGGTATCCGGCCAGCGCGTCGGCCTCGCCCTGCCGGGCCAGATCGAAGACTTTGGTGGCCAGTTCGATCAGCTGTTCGGCTTCGGAGTCATCGGTGCTCACCAGGCCATTCCTACCACGCGATGGTCGAATAGCGGCGAAAACCCCGGTGAACGGGGGCGAGGCGGCGCAGCCCGACGGGGCGATCGCACCGGCGGACGATGGCTCGGCAATGCCTGCTCGCGGGCGAGGACCATGTAAGACTGACGGCGTGAGCGGGCCGAGTGAAGGAACCAGCAACGACAAGTCGGGCGGGCAGCCGACGCCGGATCGCGGGGATGTGATCGGCACGGGGATTCTGTGGTTGGCCAAATGGGCGCTGTGCATCGTGGCGATCGCGGCGGGCGCCTGGGTGCTCGGATTCCTCACCGCCAAACTGTGGGTGGTGCTGCTGCCGGTGGCGTTGGCGATCGTGGTGGCGACGGTGCTCTATCCGCCGACCCACTGGCTGACCGAACACGGCTTTCGGCCCGCGGCGGCGGCGACGATCACGGTGCTCGGATTCCTCGGATTCCTGGCCGGCGTGATCGCACTGATCGTGCCGTCGGTCGTCGATCAGTCGCCCGAACTCGCCAACAAGGCGACGGCGGGTGTCAACCAGGTACGGGGCTGGTTGCAGGGGCCACCGCTGCGGATCCGCGACGAACAGCTGCAATCGGCGGTGGACGCCATCGTGACCAGGTTGCAGTCCAGCGCCGAACAGATCGCGACCGGAGTGTTCAGCGGCGTGAGCACCGCGACCTCGGTGCTCATCACGCTGTTCCTGGTGCTCGTACTCGCCTTCTTTTTCGTCAAGGACGGGCCGCGCTTCATGCCCTGGATGCACCAGGTGCTCGGCAGCCGGAGTGGACGGCATCTGGAGGAGGTGCTGAGTCGGGTCTGGGTCACCCTCGGCGGGTTCATCCGGACCCAAGCCCTGGTCAGCCTGATCGACGCGGTATTCATCGGCGCCGGGCTGGTCATCCTGGGTGTGCCACTGGCGGGAGTGCTGGTCGTGATCACCTTCATCGGCGGGTTCATCCCGATGGTCGGTGCGTTCGTGGCGGGCGCGCTCGCCGTTCTCGTCGCGCTGGTCGGCAAAGGGCTGACCACCGCGCTGATCGTGCTGGGCATCATCATCGCGGTGCAGCAACTGGAAGGTAATGTGCTGCAACCGGTTCTGCAGAGCCGCAGCATGAAGCTGCACGCGGTGATCGTGCTGCTGTCCGTGACCGCGGGCGGCTCGCTCTACGGGATCGTGGGCGCCTTCCTCGCCGTGCCGGTGGTAGCGATCATCGCGGTGGTGATCCGCTACATCGGCGAACAGATCGACGTGGTGACCACATCGCAGCCGGAGTCGGACATCGATGTGGTCACCTCGCCGTCGCCCGAAGCCCCGACGGATACCGCAGCCGCCGCCGAATAGACCGGCGGCAGACGTCATTCAGCCGCGGTGGGTGAGAGGTTCACGCAGACCGAGATGCTCGCGCAAGGTAGCGCCCGTGTACTCGGTCCGGTAGACGCCGCGCTCCTGAAGTTCCGGGACGAGCCACTCGACGATCTCGTCCAGCCCGGTCGGGACCAGGTACGGCGAGATATTGAACCCGTCGGACGCGCCGTGACGCACCCAGCGCGCGAGTTCGTCCGCGACCTGAGCCGGGGTGCCCGCGAATCCGGAGCGCTCGGTCGTCGCGATGACAACCTGGCGCAGCGACAAATTCTCGGTTTCGGCGCGGGCCCGCCATTCGCGGGCAATCGATACCGGATCCTGTCTGTGCCGGGGGTCTCCGAAATGGGCCGCCGCTCCGGATCCTCCCGGGGGAGTGGACCATCGGGATCGAGGTCGGACAGATCACGGCCCCACACCTGCCCGGCCAGCGAGAGCGCGGTCTGCCCGGTGTACTGACTCTCCGTGACCCAGCGCACCTTCTCCTCGACCTCGGATTCCTTCTCCGCCAGCACGATCTGGGTGCCGGGCAGGATTCGGATGTCGTCCTCGGGCCTGCCTGCCGCGCGCAGCCGGGAGCGCACATCGTTGGCGAAGGCCAGCGCATCGTCGAAATGTGTACCGTGCCTGGAGAAGATGACGTCGGCGTGGGTCGCGGCGAAGTCCCGGCCGGAAGGTGAATCTCCGGCCTGGAAGATCACCGGATGTCCTTGCGCGCTGCGGGGCAGCGTCGGGGTGATGGTGGCTCGGATATGGGGGCCGAAGCGTTCGACCGGCCGCACCGCGTCCGGTGCTGCCCAGGTCGGACTCCGCTGCGAGGTCGCGGCGGCGTTGTCGCGCCAGGAATCCCAGATCTCGCGGACCGTCGCGACGAATTCGGCGGCCCGCTCGTAGCGGTGCGCATGGTCCAGATAGCCACCGCGCCGGAAGTTCTCACCGGTCCAGGCGTTGTCGGTGGTCACCGCGTTCCACCCGGCGCGGCCACCGGAAAGCACGTCGAGGCCGCTCAAACGCCGGGCAAGATCGGCCGGCTCGTTGTAGGTGGTGTTCTGTGTCGCGACCAGACCGATGTGACGGGTGATGCCCGCCAGCGCGGCGAGTTGCGCGATGGCATCGGGGCGGCCGGCGATATCGAGTTCGAGGATCTTGCCGTCCTGCTCGCGCAGTCGCAGGCCCTCGCCGAGGAAGAACGCGTCGAACAGGCCGCGTTCGGCAGTGGTGACGATCCTGCGGAAAGTCTCGAAATCGATCTGCGACCCACTCGTCGGATCCGACCAGATCGTCGTGTGGTTGACACCCTGGAAGAAGATCCCGAAGTGGACCTGCGCGTCCGGATGCGGCACATCGATGGGATGGGCGGTCATAGCGTCTCTCCTGTCGATCAGTTCGTGCCCGCGTAGCGGTTCGCGGGGCGGGCCAGCCCGAGATTCGCCCGCAAGCGTCGATCCCGGCACCGGTCGGTGCGCGAGCCCGGCACGGAACAGGGCGGGCAGGACCCGGCGGGCCAGGACCGGGAGGTCCTCATCGATTACCGCGGGATGCAGGCGGACGCCGTCGACGTGCGCGGCGAGCCGCGTCAGCAGATCCACCAGCTCCTCGGCGGATCCCGAAAACCGCAGACCTGCCGTGGAATTCGCCGGGGTATGCCCCTCCAGATCGGCGAGTCGTTCGGCCGCGGTGACACCCGGCGTATCCACTGCGACCGAGATCTCGGCGAACGCGAGTGGAGTATCCGACGCTCGTGCGGCCGCGACCACCTCGTCGAATGTCGTCGCGTACAGCAGCCGCACGTCGACATCCCCCTCGATACCGAACACCACCGGCTGTCCCTGCGGTGGCCGAGGTACGATCGCCGGGCCTTTCACCGCGAAGGTGTCGCCGCGGAAGTCGATGTAGTGCAACCGGTTCCGGTCCAGGAACCATCCGTTCGCGTAGTCTCTGATGACCGCGTCGTCCTCCCACGAATCCCAGAGACGCCTCGCGACCTCGATCGAATCACGCTGCTCCCGTGCGAGTTCGGCATCCCCGGAAACCACCGGCCGACCCCACATCGCCGCGGCCCGCCCGTCGTCGACCCGCTCGGCGATCCAGCCCGCGCGGCCACGGGACGCGAAGTCCAGTGTCGCCACCTGCGAGGCCGTGTGGAACGGTTCGGCGTAGGTGGTCGCGACCGTCGGAACCAGCCCGATCGTGCTCGTCGTCGCCGCGACGAACGATGCCCGTGTCACCGCGTCGATCCGCCCGGGCGGCGCATCGCCCGGCACGATCGAATCCGCGAAACTCGCCAGGGTGAACCCGGCATTCTCCGCGGCGGCCACCCGCGCCCGCACCGTCGCCGCGGTCAGCAGCCGATCCGGCGCCTGCCCCGCACGCCGCCACGCCGCCGGATGGTATCCGTCGCCATCGAGTTCGATCCCGACCCCGAATCCGCCCATGCGTCACCTTCCCTCACAACCGAGATGTCGAGAATGCGACCCTTCGTCCACCAATGCGACGGTTAATCTCGCCCTGATCGGAAGGTCCGAATCGGGAATACAACCGGCAGAGCGCATTCCGGCCTGGACGTTGGGGTGCCAGCGCCGTCCCGGCTGAATTCCTCCGGGGTTGAGCAGGCGCCGAGCGGCCAAGGCAAGGAGCGCACGGAGCAGCCCCGGTAGGGCCGGTCAGGTCGATGCCGAGGGTTTGCCGACAGTCGGCGACGGGCGACGCTGCTGTGATGCGGCTGGAAGCGGTCGGCGGACGGCGCAGCGAGCCGGTGACGCGGTAGGCGTCCAGCGGCATCGTCACCGCCGAAGTGTCGCAGCGCCGGCACGCCGAGTTGGCCGCGGTGTTGCTGTGGGCACTGGCGGAGTGCGAACGCCGCATGTAGAGTGCAGCTCTAGAGCAGTACTCTAGAGCATTGGAGGATCCCGTGACCGACCTCGTCACCTACCGCCGCGACGGCGCCGTCGCCACCGTCACCATGGACGATGGCAAAGCAAATGTGATGTCCGAGGACATGATCCGCGAACTGGGTGCGGCACTGGACCAGGCCGAGGTTGATCGCGCTGTCGTCGTGCTGACCGGACGCCCACGACTGTTCTCGGCGGGATACGACACCGCCATGTTCGGCCGGGGCCCCGAGGAGATCGTCCGAACCCTACGGGCGGGTGGCAATCTCGTGCACAGGCTGCTCAGCTTTCCGTATCCGGTCGTGGCCGCCTGCTCCGGACATGCCATAGCGCAAGGCGCATTCCTGCTGTTGGCTACGGACGTGCGATTCGGTGTGGACGGCGATTTCAAGCTCGGCCTCAACGAGGTCGCGATCGGCCTGACCATTCCGCACTACGGGGTCGAAGTGGCGCGCCATCGGCTGACCCCGCCCGGCTTCGACCGGGCCGCGAACACCGGGGGACTGTTCGCGCCCCGCGAAGCCCGGGACCTGGGATTCCTCGATATCTTGGTCGCCGACCAAGCCGAACTCACCGAGCGCGCCACCGCCGAGGCCGAACGGCTGGCGGGCGTGGATATGGCGGCGCACCTCGGGACGAAGCAGCGGGTCCGGGCGCAGGCACTGGCCGCGGTTCGATCGGGAATCGATACCGAGTTCGGCGCCTAGATGACGGGGGCGACCCGGGACCGGATCCTGGCCGAGGCGACGAATCAGCTACTGGATAAAGGGTATCCGGCATTCACCATGGCCGGTGTCCGCGATCGGCTCGGCCTGTCCAGCGGTAGCATGTTCCACGCATTCGGATCCAAGGCCGAACTCGCGGCCGCGGTGTACGTCGCGGGCATGCTCGACTATCAGGGCGCCATCCTGAACCGCATCACCGCGGCCGACGCGCCCGAACAGGCCGTCCGATCGCTGATCGACGGGCATCTCGGCTGGGTGGAGGACCATCGGCACTTGGCGCGATTCCTCTTCGCAACCCTGCCCGACGAGGTCGCCCGCTTCGCGAAACCCGATCTGGCACCGCACAATCAAACATTCTTCGAAGCGCTGGACCACCACTACACCGACCTGCTCGGCACCGCGCGCCCCGGCGGCCGATCCCACTATCCACTGGCACACGCCGTCTGCATAGGACCGGCACAGGAGTACTGCAGGCAGTGGATCCGCGGCACCGTCGAGGCCACCCCCCGCACCCTGTCACCTGTCTTCCAGAACGCCGCCCTCGCCGCCCTCGCCACCCTGGCGTCGCCGCACTAGCAGGGGTCGCCGTAGTATCGGCCGATTCTCGGGCGGATGTGGCGGAGCCGCTGGTCAGTGGGTGCCGGAAGCGCCAGGGCCGATGAGGCTGGTCAGTTCGCGCATGGGCTTCACCCAGGCGCAGCGACCCGCCAGGCCGAGGTCCTCGATGTTGAGCTGAGGCAGTTCTTCTGCGCGAGCGCAGGTTTCATACAGCATCCGCCACAGCGTCTTCTCCCACAGATGAATGTCACGGCGGGCGATGAGCCGGTCGATCGCGGTCCGCGAGCGCACCGGCGTGTCGAAGTCCGGCCGGGGTCGAGCGCGCGCCGATACCGGCACCCGCGGGGCGTCCCAGCGTTGCTCACGACACCAGGAAAGCCATCTGCCGACGGCGGCGCGGCGTGCGTTCCAGGTGTTGACCGTTCTTGGCCCCAGAGATTCCAGGGCCGCGCCGATTTCGTCGTCGGAGACCGAGTCCAGGGCCCGGCTGGGCGACGCGGGGTGGTGGCTGGGCGGCCTGTGGTACAGGCCGCGGGATGCGATCGTTCAGGGGGGAAGGCTTGGTGAAGATCGCCCGGGCGGTGGTCGGGGTCAGCGCGACGTCGGGCACGGCCCAGCTGCCCTGCCCCAGCGACAGCGCTCCGATCTTGCGGAGCTCGCGCCAGACCGCCACCCCTTTCGGCGGTGGTTGGCTGTCGGTCAGTCGCAACAGTCGCTGGCGTGGCCAGCCGGGGCGGATGTGACGGTGATCGGTGCGGGTCTGAGTGTGAGCAGGTTGGCACGCGACTCAGAGACAGGTGCGGGGGTGACCGAGGGTAGGCAGCAGGCGCAGGCAGGGGTGGGCGCCGGTTCGGACTGTGCGGTTGGGGTGGCCGGGACGGTGCTGACGGGTTGGGGTGTGGGTGCGCCGGGCAGTGGCCGTAGGCGGGCGGCGCGCACGCCGTTGGCGATGACGAACACTTCGGCGAGTTCGTGGATGAACACGACCGTGGCCAGCCCGAGGAGACCGGTGGCCGCGAGTGGCACCAGCGACACGACGATGGCGGCGGACAGTCCCATGTTCTGCAGCATGATCCTGCGGGCGCGGCGGGCGTGCGCCACGGCTTGGGGTAGGTGGCGCAGGTCGTGGCCCATGAGGGCGATGTCGGCGGTTTCGATGGCGACGTCGGTTCCCATGGCGCCCATGGCGATTCCGATATCGGCGGTCGCCAGGGCGGGGGCGTCGTTGATACCGTCGCCGACCATGGCGACGGTGCCGGAGCGCTCGCCGCGCAGTCTGGTGATGTGGTCGGCCTTGTCGGTGGGCAGCAGTCCGGCGTGCACATCGTCGATACCGACTCGGGCGGCCAGCGCGCTGGCGGTGCGGGCGTTGTCGCCGGTCAGCATCGCCACCCGCACCCCAGCGGCCCGCAGCGCGGCGACGGTCTCGGCGGCCTCGGGGCGCAGTTCGTCACGGATGCCGATTACCCCGATCACGGCGTGGTCGTGCTCGACGACGGCGACGGTGACCCCCGCGTCCTGAAGCCGGTCGACATCGCCCGAAAGGGCACCGGGCGTGATCCAGCCGGGTTTGCCGAGCCGGGCCACCCGCGCGTCGACGGCGCCTTCGATACCCGCGCCGGGCACAGTGATGACATCCTCCGCAGTCGCGACCGGAACGGGTGCGGCGGCCAGGATGGCGGCGGCGAGGGGGTGTTCGCTGCGGGCTTCGAGGGCGGCGGCGACAGAGTGGACCTGCTCGCGGGTGTGCCCGGGGGCCGACACGATTTCTACGACAGTGGGCTGGTTGCGGGTCAAAGTGCCGGTTTTGTCGAGGGCGACTGTGCGTACCGTGCCGAGCGTCTCGAGTGCGGCGCCGCCCTTGACCAGAACTCCGAGGCGGGTGGCGGCGCCGACCGCGGCGATGACGGTGACCGGGACCGAGATGGCCAGCGCGCACGGGGCGGCGGCGACCAATACCACCAGGGCACGCTCGATCCACACCCCGGGATCGCCGAGGATCGCGCCGACCCCGGCGATCGCGGTGGCGAGCACCATGACCGCGGGCACCAACGGCCGGGCCAGCCGGTCGGCCAGCCGCTGGCGGGAACCTTTGCGCTGCTGGGCATCCTCGACCACCCGCACGATCTTGGCCAGAGAGTTGTCCGCGACACTCGCGGTCGCTTCGATCGTCAGGGCGCCGTGAGCGTTGATCGATCCGGCGAACACCGCATCGCCGGGACCGACCTCCACCGGAATCGACTCCCCGGTCACCGCGGCGGTGTCCAAACTCGAACGCCCCTCGCGCACGATACCGTCGCTGGCGATGCGGTCGCCGGCGCGCACCAGCATCCGGTCCCCGACCCGCAATTCGGCCGGCGCGACGACGGCTTCGCCGTCGGCGCGTAGCACCCACACCCGATCGGGAACCAGGGCGAGCAGCGCCCGCAACCCTTGGCGGGTGCGTGCGAGGGAGTAGTCTTCGAGGGCTTCACTGATGGAGAACAGGAACGCCAGCATCGCTGCCTCGGCGAACTGGCCCAGGGCCAGCGCCCCGACCAGTGCGATCGTCATCAGTGTGCCCACGCCGATCCGTCGCCGCCACAGCGCCCGCAGCGTTCCCGGCACGAACGTCGCACCACCGATCGCCGCGGCGGCCAGGGACAGCACCGTCGCGGCCATCTCCGCTCCCGACCAGCCAGCGGCGAATCCGGCCGCCAGTGCGAGGCCCGCGGCAGCGGCCAGTTGCAGTTCCCGTACCTGCCACAATCGGTGCGGCTGCTCGGCGGCGGTGTCGTGATCGTCGGTGCCGCAGCACGCTTCGCTCATCGTCTGCCTCGCTCTCGTGTCGTCGTGGCTGGTTTCGGCGGGGTGCCCTCAGCAGCAGTCCTGGGTCGCCGCGTCCGGGCAGCACGCCGGATCCACGGCCAGCACAAGTCCCAGCAGGTCCCCCAGCGCAGCCGCGATCCGGGAGTCGGCGAGCTCGTAGCGGCTGCGCCGCCCCTCCGGCACCGCCACCACCAGCCCGCAGCCCCGCAGGCAGGCCAGGTGATTGGACAGGATCTGGCGCGAGACCCCGATCCGGTCGGCCATCTCCGACGGATACGCGGGCCTCGCGCGCAGGCTCAACAGGATCTGGGTGCGGGTCGAATCCGACAGCGCGTGCCCGAACCGGGCCAGGGCATCGGTGTGCAGTACCGGCAAGGTCTCCATACGTCAGATAGTACATATTAATCTGTATTCATGGAATATTGGATTATTGTTGTCGGGGCGGTAGCGTGTCCGCCGTGCTGGCCGATAGCCGATTCGTCCTTTTCGCCCGGAATGTAAACCGATGACCGCTGCGGCCCTTACCATCTCTCGGCGGGCGCGGATCGTGACCACCGTCGTCGCGGTGGTCGTCGCCGCGCTGCTGTTCACCGCCGCCCGCGACGGCGGCACCGGTCGCGGGAGCGCGTCGGCCGCCGAGCCTGCGGTGGTGCGCCCGGACAGCCACCGGCTCTCCACCGCGGCCGACGGGCGGGTGACGCTGGTGGAGTTCTTGGACTTCGAGTGCGAAGGCTGCCGGGCGATGTTCCCGGTCATGGAACGGCTGCGCGAGCAGTACCGCGACCGGGTCGGTTTCGTAGTGCGGTACTTCCCCCTGCCCGGGCATTTCAACGCCGAGCGCGCCGCCCGTGCCGTCGAGGCGGCCGCCGCGCAGGGCCGGTTCGAGCAGATGTATCGGCGCATGTTCGCCGACTTCGACGAAGGCCTGGCCCTGGGCGTACAGGGCACCCCACCTTATTTGTCAACGACACTGAGATCACCATCGACAGCTACGACGACCTCGCCGCAGCTCTCGATTCCGTACTCTCCTGAATCGTCGATATCACGGCCGGTTGTCAGCAGGCTCTCGCCCACCGAATCACGAACGCGAAAACCGTTCCCTACCAGCTCACTACGCTATATCGGCCCGAAATTCGGCCGATACCACGGCGACCCCTGGCATTCCAGCCCGGCTTCGTACTCACGGTGTGAGTCGGGATCGGTTCTGGTAGTGGCAGCGTCGGGCGCGACGCTGGTGTCGGCGTAGAGAGCACATCGATGATCAATCGTTCGGCCAGGGCGGGCTTGGTGGCGAAACTCAGCATCCTTCCCTCGGTTCGGGCGGGTCTCCACCCGCCCGAACCGAGCCCCGCTCATGCCGGTGAACCCATCGAACTGTTCCCGTCACCGGTCAACGGCTATGCCGCCGAACACGGCCACCGCCAATGCAGTTGTGCCCCAAACAGACACAACCTGATCACGCGGTGACCACCCCACTTCCAGCGCCCGACCAGCAGCATCGAACGATCACGAGTCCGGCTGGAGGATTAAAATGACGATGTGCAGCGCGCTGCGGTGACCGATCCTTCGCGTGTCGTTGTTCTCGGGTCCGGGTTTGCGGGTCTGTGGGCGGCGCTCGCGGCGGCCCGGCGGCTCGACGAACTCGGTGTGGCGGACGGAACCGTCGAAGTCACGATGATCAGTTCCACGCCGTACCACGACATCCGCGTGCGCGACTATGAGACCGATCTGAGCCCGTCCCGTATCCCGCTGAGCGCTCTTCTTGATCCGGTCGGAATCAAGCACATCATCGGCGAAGTGACGGCGATCGATGCTGTGGCGCGGGTCGTGGAATCCACCGCGGGCGCTCACGGCTACGACCGGCTGGTGCTCGCGGTGGGCAGCCAGGTGGTCAAACCCGATATTCCTGGCCTGCGGGAGTTCAGTTTCGACATCGACACCCATGACGCGGCGACCAGACTGCAAGCCCACCTGCGCCGGCTTGCCGAGGGCCCCGCCGACCCGGCGGCCGCGACGGTAGTCGTCGTCGGGGCAGGTTTGACGGGGATCGAAGAGGCGACTGAACTGCCCGCGATGCTCGCCGACGCCTTTGCCGCGCGTGCCGTCGCACCGCGGGTCATCCTGATCGACCGCAACCCGTTCGTTGGCTCGGACATGGGCGCATCGGCGCGACCGGTCATCGAGGCGGCACTGGCCTACGCCGGGATCGAGACCAGGCTGGGCGTCGGGGTCGTCGCCATCGACGAGCGCAGCGTGACGCTCTCCTCGGGTGAAGTGGTGACCGCCGCCACCGTCGTCTGGTGTGCCGGCATGCGGGCCAACCCGCTGACCGCAGATTTCGGGGTCGACCGTGACCGGCTGGGTCGACTCCCCGTCGACGATTATCTGCGGGTCTGCGGTGTGCCCGGGGTATTCGCCGCCGGTGACGTCGCCGCCGCGAAAATGGACGACGAGCATATGTCGGTGATGTCTTGCCAGCACAGCCGCCCGATGGGCCGATGGGCGGGATACAACGTCATCGGCGATCTTCTGGGCGAGCCCGTGAAGCCATTGCGGATCCCTTGGTATGTCACGGTTCTCGATCTGGGACCGGCCGGCGCGGTGTATACCGAGGGCTGGGACCGCCGCGTGGTCGCGTGCGGGGAGGCGGCCAAGGACACCAAGCGCGCCATCAACACCCGGCGTATCTATCCTCCGTTGAGCCGCGACCGCGACGCATTGCTGGCCGCCGCCGCGCCCGAACTACAGGCCGCGCCCGAGCGCGGACCCGAGTCCACCCATTGACTACCAATCGCGCTGATGGGTAGATAATCCGACAGGGTTGAGCGTGAGCTATGTGGAGGCGGATGTGCAGGTGGGGGACGTGCTCGTTGGACGCAGGAATTCAGACGAGTGGGCTGCGGTCAAAGTACTGGCAGTCGACAGGTGGCCGGATGAGCGCCAAACGCTCCATTGCATGATGTACCGGCCGACCGCCGAACGTCCCACGGCGGCGACGCTCGGGTCACTGGAGGTACTCGCCTATCACACACCGATGAGCGCCCAGGCATTTCAAAATGGGTGGGAGGTGCTCTGCACCTGTCCGGTGACGCCGCAGGACCTCGTCGGGTTCCATGAGTATCTGAAGCGGCTCGACTTCAGGCGATATCTCGAGGTAACCGGACAGGATCTTGATACTGTTGTCGCACAAGCCAACTCACACTTTGCGGCTGGTGGCGTGTTGAACGATCAGCAACGACACCAGGAAGCCATTGCCGAGTACACCAGTGCTGTTGAGCTGTTTCCACTCTTCTACGAGGCCATCGACAACCGGGCGTTCAGCCATATGAATCTGGGTAACTTCCAATCCGCGCTGGACGATTTCCAGCACTCGCTGCGGTTGTTCCCGGAGGGTGAAGCAGCCAACTTCAGCAGCGGCGAATGCCTGCTCAGGCTAGGCAGATTGGGCGAAGCAGAGGTGATCTTCCAAGCAGGCGCGGTCTATTCGACCGATTACCGGGAATTGCACCAGAAGTTCCTCGACCTGGTACGCGAGTTGCGTGCGGAGAACGGCAGCTAGCGCGCCGATAGCTGGAGTTATTAGGCTAGACCAGTACCGAATCCTTGTCAGTCGGAGTCGAACTCGTCGGCTCGGCGGTCGACTTGCGACTCGAGCGAGCACCCGCAGAACCAATGTTCGATCTCGTCCACCTCACGCCACCCGGTCGGCTCGGCCATACGGATGCGGTCACGGGTGATGTGGACCTTGGTAATGCCACCACATTCGTGCAGCAGGATCAGCTCGAGGCTGGGGGACCGGTCGACCTCCATTTCCGTCAGCATCCGCTGGAGATCGAGGAAGAGCCGATCCTCCTTGGAGTCGTAGAACTTTCGCTCGAATCGGGTGGCGATCGGGAGGCTCGGCTTACCGTTGCGGGTCGTACCGAAGTGCAGTTCAGGGAGCCTGCTCGGCTACGCAGCCACCGTTCGCGCGGTCGAGATCCGGCCGACTGCCCAGGCCATCGCCACCGCGGCAAGGAAGGACAGCAGCGACGCGCTCATCCACGGCTGCTTGGTGAAATGCAGCCACTCCTGCACGTGCACCCAGAAGTCGGTCCAGACGCCCGCGTCGCCGGGATTGATCAGCTGGTAGACCGAGAGTCCCACCAGCCAGGCGAGGATCATGCCCCAGCGTGACGGTGCGTCCGCCGCGGTATTCCACTCGCCCTTGGCGCGGAGGAAGAAGTCGGCGACCAGGACGCCGAGCAGCGGTACGAAGACCGAGCCGATCAGGCCGAGGAAGCCGAAGTAGTCGTCCATCCGCAGGCGCAGCGCGAGCAGGGTGATCAAGACGCCGAGCCCGATGCAGAGGATGCGGCGGTCGATGCGCGGCGCCAGGTTCTGGATCGAGACAGCGGTGGAGTAGACATTGGCGAAGGACTGATCGGCCTCGCGCAGCACCAGGATGAAGAAGAACACCCCGCCCAGGGTGACGCTCAGAAACGGCCCGTATGTTCCGTCACCGGTGGCCAGCGCCAACGCGAACAGACCCAGGATGTAGGCCACGATCTGGGTGATCGCGTAGGCCCCACTGGCCGCGCCGAATGCCGCGCGGGTACTCCGGGAGTGCCGGGTGTAGTCGGCGGCCACCGGCACCCAGGAAATCGACACCGCCAGCGCCGCGTCCGTGGCGATCCAGAACAGACTCCAGTCGACACCGAACGGGCCATTACCCTCCGGGCCGGGATTCGTGGTCAGATCCGGCAGTCCCGCGCGGAAGAACTGGATGTAGAACCAGATCAGCGCGATCGCGACACCCACCGTCACGAACCGGCGCAGCATCCGCACCGAGCCCAGCGGCCAGATCGTCAACACCGTGGTGAGCACGCCCGCGACCACCACATACAGCCAGTGCGGACCGCCTTCGAACAACTCCTCGGCGGCATTCCCGATGACGATCAACTCGAAGGTGCCCCACCCGATCAGCTGCGCGATATTGAGCACGGTCGGCACATAACTCAACTTCGCGCCGAACAGACCGCGCAGCAGCATCATCGCGGGCTTACCGGTCCTCGATCCCGGCACCGCCGCCAACCCCAGCATCAGCCCGCCGACCACGGTTCCGATGATCATCGCGAGAATGCCCGCGGCAATCGAGATCTGCGCCGCGCCCTCCGCATTCGGCGCCAACACCGTGTACGCCCCCGAGAACGCGAACAGGCTCACACCCAGATTCGCCCAGAACGCACTCTGATCCCAGAACGACAGCACCTTCGGCGCCGGTTGATCCAGTGTGAGCGGGGCCTCGTGCCCGGTACTTTCCACGGTCGACGCAGCCATGCCGCAACTCGCTCCCTACGCCGGCATTACCCGGACAGGTTCGGGCGGTCGGCGGAGCTTCGGGCCCGCCCTCTCGGCCCGGCCGTGCCCGAGCTCCCGCGTGGGGGGTTATCCGGGCGAATAGTACACGCGTACGACAATCCGACTGACCGGCATTCGGCGTTCGCCCGGGCCGGGGGATTGGACGCACTATCGCGAACCGACCCGTTACCCGGTGACAGTGACGTCATTCGTCCGAGCCGGGTGCGCCCGCGCCTGCGCTCGATGTCGCGGCGTCTGTCCAGGCGGCGAGTTGATCGAGGGTCTCCAACGTGCTCGGATGGTCCGCCCCGAGGACATTGCGCTGGACGGCCAGCAGCTCGGCATAACGATCGCGGGCTGCCGCGGCGTCACCGGTGCGGCCGGTCCAGGTGGCGAGGTTCTCCCGAGCGAGGAGGGTCTCGTAGTTCGCATCGCCGAAGATGCGCACGCGCACTTCGAGCAGTTCGCCGAACAGATCCCTGGCGACAGCGAAGTCGCCGCCCCGGCCACACCAGTAGGCCAGGTTGCCCTTGGCCACCAGCGTCGCGGGATGTTCTGTGCCGGAGACCCTTTCGCGAAGCGAGAGCACCTCACGGTGCAGCTGGACGGCGGGCTCGATCTCTCCTGCCTCTCCGGTCCACCATGCCAGATTGCCCATGGCCCACAATGTGTCCGAATGTTCGGCACCCAACTCCCGGATGCAGATCGGGACCAGTTCGGCGCAGAGCCGATGTGCGGCGGCAGGGTCACCGGACTCACCGATCCACCGCGCGTACTGATCGCGCACCCGCAACACGTCATCCTGGGTGGCGCCGAGGACACGCTCCAAGACGGGCAGGAGCGCGGTGTATCGATCACGCGCCCCGACGATATCTCCGGTCTGGCCGATATGGAAAGCGAGGTCCGCCCGAATTCGGAGTACATCGGGATGTTCCGGTTCCGAGAGGGCCAGCTGCAACGGCAGCAGGTCGGTCAGCATCGACACCGCACGTTCGCTATCTCCCGTCTGCGCCACCCAGTTCGCGAGTTGCACTCGCCACTTGAGCGTTTCGCCGTGATCCGGGCCGAATATGCGCGTGCAATCCTCGACGAGCGCGGCGAACATATCCCTCGCCGCATGCGGATCACCCGCGTCGCCGGTCCAGCGGGCAAGCCGAGCGCGGGCGGCCAGTAGCTGGGTATCCGTCGGCGGCAGCGCCTCTTCGAACGCCACCAGCCAGCCTGCCCAGGAGGTGCGATTGTCGATCGCCCGCCGCCTCGCATCGCTCTGATCGAGGAATTCCACTGCGCGGGAGGCATTTCCACTCGCGAGGAAATGTCGCGGCGCCGCCGTATGCGCGTAGGCGTCGATATCGGACCCGGTCAAGTCCGTCAGCGCGGAAACGAGAACCTGATGCGCATCGAGCAGAACCGTAGGCTCCGGCGCGGTGGCGGCGGCCCGCACCAGCGGCTCGATGAAGGTCGAATGCGCGAGACCTACCTGCTCGTCTTCCTGACCGGGATGCCCCCGCGCCACCAAAATGCCGAGGTCGACCACGATGTCGCGCAACTGCGGCTGCGATACGGGCGGTCCCAGCCGGTTGAGCGCATCGGAGATCAGCCGAAGCGGTGCGACCGGACCGGGCCCGACCGCCGCGAGCAAGGCGACCATCCGGCCTACGGTGGTCGCGTGCACAGAACGCCGAGCGGCGGTTCGGAAGCGTTGCGCCACCAGGAAGCCCAGATCCACCGCGCCAGGCGCCCGGTCGAGTGACCAGTCGACTTCGGCGATGAGCCGGGGGATCAGCCATCCGCCGCCGCCGACCTCGGCGGCCTGTTCCGCGAGTGCCCGATCCAGATCCGACGGCACACCCCGGTCGGCGATCGCCAGTTCGCGCAGAACTTCCGAGAGCGATGGCGGTTGGACCGGGAATACCCGCGCGTGCGCGAGCTCAGGCCGAGCCTCGACTCCGGTGCCGGAACGGATACCGACGACGACACGGACATGGTTGAGCCTGTCGTCGGTCGTCAGCGTGGACACCGCTGCGATGAGGCCGTCCCGGTTGCCGGTTTCCGGCTGATCGAGTCCGTCGATCAGGATGCGAATGCGGCGACCCGGCATTCTCAGTCGCGACAGCGGTCGTACGACTCCGATTTCGAATGCGCTGAAACGGTCGTAGTCGGTCAGCTCCTCTTGCACCGACCGCTGCGCGGCGCGGAATTCATCGCCGTACCGTTCCTGCAACTGCGCCGTCAACTCGGCGATCACCGTCTCGACGGTGCTCGCCACGTCGAGGAAGATAGCCGCCGACACGAACTCCGAGGTCAGCGAATCCAGCGCGCCGGTCAGACCGGGGCGGATGAGCAGCGACATGATCGTCGACTTCCCCGCTCCGGCAGGACCGACCAGGGCCTGCAGCCGGTCGCCCGCGGATTCCACCATCGCGACAAGGGTTTCCTGAACCGCGATCGTCGCCGATACGGTACGGACCAGATGGTCGACCAAACCGGCTGCGGGCCTACCGATTACGGCATCGTTCAGGCGTGCGCGGTTCGGCACCAGCCACAGCCCGAGGTCACCGCGGCGAACCTGGGTGCCGTTGAAGGACAGATGCCGGGGCGTCTGCCATTCGCATGCGGCATTGAGTTCGGGTGTCAGATCAGCACACAGCAGATTGGTGCCGCTGTTCTTCAGCCCGGTTTGGAACGTTCGCAGCAGCGTGCGGGTGAAGCATCCGTCGTAGGCATTGCCGTGGTCGGAGGCGACGAGCAGTTCCATCCGCCCGGCGGCCTTCTCCAGAACCTTGACCCACCGGCTACCCGCACCGAGTGCTCCGGTTCCCGCCTCGCATGCGTCGACCAGCACGACCAGCCCGTCCAGCGATCGAGTCTGGCTCAATTGCTCGGCTACCACGTTGACCAGATGAAGGCCGACATCGGAGTCCAGCGGCTGCGCCGAATCGCTTGCGAGCAGATAGAAGTCGTCCTCGTTCATGGTGAATCCGTGGCCGATGAACGCGATCAGCAGCGTCGCGCCCGCCTCGTCCGCGCGCCGGAAGGCCGCCTTCACGTCGCGCTTGAGTTCGCCGATTGTCGGATCCAGTACCGGCCCGTCCTCGACGGGCAGCCATCGGCCTGCCGTGCTCAGAGCCGCGGACAACGAACCCGCGAGCTCCGAGGTGAACCCGAGCCGCTGAAAGTGATCACATTCGCACCCGATAACCAGCGCCAACCTGTCGGCCATAGGTGAAACTATCGGGGACAACGTCACAGGAAACAACCGTGTCGGCCGACGCCGACGGTTCGAAAGGGGTCGGACGTTGGCAACAGTCGTCCTCGTCCACGGGATCGCCCAGGAACAGGAATCCGCGGATACGCTCGAAGCCCAGTGGCTGCCCGCCCTGGCGGGCGGAATTCGCACGTCCGGTCATACAGAGTTGGCGGATCGACTGTGGCGCAACGGTTTACCGGGCGATATCTCGGTCCGCATGGCGTTCTACGGTGACTCGTTCCTGGCAAAGGGCGCGCAGGGCACGGCGGTGGGAGATCTCGACGAGGAGCAGCTCCATCTCATGGAGCAGCTCGCCGGAGAGTGGTTGCAGACGGCGGCCGAGCACGCGGGTGACGACCGGGATCGATCGACCGCACGGCGACTCACGACACCGCTCCCACCCGACGCTCGGGCACAGGGACCGAAGGCCGCGCTTCGACCGGCCCTCAATGGCTTGGTCAGACTGCGGTGGTTCGCGCCGCTCGGGATCGGGCTCGCCGAGAAGTTCGTCTTCCGGTCCCTGTCCCAGGTCGCCCGCTACTTCACCGACGAATCGGTTCGGGCACACGCGCAGGACCAGGTTCTCGCCCATGTGGGTCCCGATACCCGGATCGTGATCGCGCACTCGCTCGGGTCGGTGGTCGCCTACGAGGCACTACACCGCACAGATCACAATGTCACGCTGCTGACCATGGGGTCTCCGCTCGGCCTGCGCACTGTCATCTATGACCGGCTGCGGCCGCAGCCCACCACCGTTCCCAAATCGGTTGTCGGCTGGAGCAATCTGGTCGACCGCGATGACCTGGTCGCCGCCCACCTCGATCTCGCACCGTACTTCCCGCCCTTCCCCGGCGCCGACATCACCCCGATCACCGCCGAATCGCTCGACAACGGTGCGAAACCCCACGACTCCAGACACTATCTGACCAAGAAGGTCACCGGCGAAATCGTCACGAACGCCCTTGTGCGGTAACGCGTACCACGATGCTGCGTGCCGCCGCGATTCGAGTAGTGCCGTTGCTCCGAACGAGTGGAAAATACTCGTGACAGCCTCCCGCATCGCGCGGATCATTTGATCGGAGTAGGCGATGCGATGTCCCGGAACGGGATTCGCACCCCGATCTGGAGGTAGTAGCGATGTTCCCGACCCGTAGACACTTGTCGATGTCGATCGCCGGAGTGGTTGTGACCGCGGTCGCCACGCTCGGCGCCGTTCCGTTCGGCGGCACCGCATCCGCGCAAGCACCGGCCAAGGTCTTCACCTGGAATCACGATATGCACGAGGGGGACTGCACCATGTTCCACGGTGCGAGATGGGTGTTGAAGCCCGATGGCACTGCCCACTTCACCGCCAAGGTCACCAGTAGCGACGACAACGACGCATGGCTGATGTGGGCGGAACTGGAAGATGCCAACCGGCGGTATCTGGGCAACATCCTCTCCCACCAACTCGACGGTGAATTGGCCAAATTCATACAGAACCTCCCCGACAGCCGTCAGCAATACGACTTCTGGCCCCACGGCACCTTCGACCCCGGACTCTTCTCCCGAATCGAGCATATGAGTCTGCGCGCGGCCTGCTGACTGCGCCGGGAATCCGCAGCAGGACGACTGCGGGGCTCCACCAGGGGCGGCGATGAGCGAGCGTAGCATCCGCACTGCGGGTTCCCGGGGTGGCTTGCCGCCCGGGAACGCACCCCCACGATCCGTCTGACGGGATCAGTCCAGATGGGCTGACAGCAGCCAGGCCGGAACCGACTTACGGCCACCGGGCTCGTCGCGCATACCCTCGAACCGGAAACCCACGTCCTCCGGCAACACCGCAGGCAGATTGCCATGGATTCGCGCGGGCCTGATCTCATCGATCACCCAGTACTGCGATACCACCTCGCGGAGCTCGTCGGCAGTGACCGGCGATGGCCCCGGTTCAGGCACTTCGGGCAGGGCGGCCCGGTCGAACACCAGCACGAAATACGCCGCGCCCGGCGCGGCGGCGCGCACAATCGACTGCTGATAGCCCTCCCGCGACTCGACCGGGATCGAATGGAACAGCGTGCTGTCGACGATGGTGCCGAAACGCCCGTCGTAGCCGGTGAATGCGGCGATGTCGGCGACCTCGAAGGAGGCGTTGATCAGGCCGCGCCTGGCGGCCTCAGCGCGGGCCAACTCGACCGCGGTCGGCGACAGATCCAGGCCAACGGTGGTGAAACCCCGCTCGGCCAGATACAGCGAGATCGCCGCTTCCCCGCATCCGACATCGAGGACGTCGCCATGGAATCTGCCCTGCTCGATCAGTGCGGCGAGTTCCGGCTGGGGTTCCCCGATACTCCACGGCGGCTTGACGCCCGGCCCGAACGGGCCCCCTGTACCTCGGTAGATTTCTTCGAATTCGAAATCATGAGGGGTAGTCATAGCCCACGAATATCATCGAACCTGATAAATCTCGGGGACGTGGCCCACGACGCGCTCGGACTGTTCAGGAGCCGGTGTGCGGTTGTCGGCACGAACCGGGTTGCCGAACCGCAGGTGGGATGCCGCGCGCCAGGGTTGCGGATGCTCGATCTTGGCCGCGCCCAGCCATGGCCCGCGACATCGATTCGCCCGCTCTGCGCGACCTGGCCGGACGCATCGGCTCCCAGCTGCACCGGCTGGCGCACACGACGGAACCCCCGAATTGCGCGATCTGGCTACCGATTTCGAGATCCTGTGCCACGGCGACCCCGACCGAGAACCCCTCAACGCCGGTGGTTCGGCAGACGATCGCAGCGCCAGTTCACACAGATGAACAGGATCGCGATCAATCTCTTTTCGAGTCTTCGTTATTCGGCACTGGGCGATTGCCCCCGAACCTACAACCCGTGCGCGTCGGCGACGAGGTCCAGAAAGACCCAGACGTCACCCTTGGTGTAGGTGCCGGGATCCTCGTTGCCGCCGAGGAAGGGGTACGGAGTGGCGATGTAGACGTGCCCTTCATCGAGGGGCCCGTGCAGCTGCCGGATCGTATCGACATGGTCGGTGCGCAGCACGTACGTGCCGAAACCGGGATCGAGCAGGACATCGGTGATGAAGTCGGTGCGCTCGGGGAAGAAGCCGTAGCTCTTGGCCCCCGCCGAGTAGGGATGCAGTACCGCATAGTTGCGAGTACGACTGTCGGCGAGAAAGGCATGACCGAGAGCGGAGTAGCCGATAACGGTGTCGAACTGGGTGAAATGCGGTTCCCAAGCGGGCATGGCCGCTGAGACCTGCTGGGGTCCCGTCAGCTGGAAGTAGTCCGAAACCGCATTGCCTTGCACCGAGAAACCACCCGTCATCGCCGTACTCCCGAAGAAGGCCCCATCCTCGGGCCCACACGCCTGCGCAGCGTAACAAGTACGTTCCCGGGGTTCGGGTGCTCGGCAAGCGGACCGCACCAAGTCGCAGGCCGACACCGCTCCTACCAGTCGGGTCATCGCAGCTATCTTGCAGCTAGGACACCGAACACATAGGCTGTGATGCACGTCACATTAGAGGTCCTCGTGGCAGGCGCTCGGTCCCGGCGATGTGGGCTCCGAGGATGCCGATACATCTGGAGCAGGGGCTGCACTACCTAGGAGAACCATCATGTCCGGTCTGGTGCGCAAGAGTTTCGATTCGCCCGAGGAAACCCGCCCGTTCGAGCAAGGCAAGGGCAAACTCGATCTGGTCAACCTCGACGGCGGCCCGGTCGGGCGGGCGGTATTCGAGCCGGGGTGGCGGTGGTCGGTGCATGTCAAGCCGATCGCGCAGACCGACAGTTGCCAGGCATCCCATATCGGTTACTGCGTCTCGGGCCGGATGGTGGTGGTCATGGACGACGGAGAACAACAGGAATACGGGCCCGGCGACTTCATGATCGCCCCACCCGGACATGACGCATGGGTCGTGGGTGACGAGCCCTGCGTGATGATCGACTGGCAGGGCTTCGCCGACTATGCCAAGCAGTGAATCGCCCATGTCGGACAGCGCGGAGACCCCGGCTCCGAACAGCCCGGCGCCCGGCGCCGATCCGGAATTCGCCGCGCGCACAGAGGCTTTCGGCGCTCGGATGCTGGAAGTCCTCAACAACGGATTTCTGACCCTCATGATCAGCATCGGCCACCAGACCGGCCTGTTCGACGTGATGAGCTCATTGCCTCCCGCGACGAGCGCGGATATCGCAGAGGCCGCGAATCTCGACGAACGATACGTGCGGGAATGGCTGGCCGCGTTGACCGTCGGAAAGATTGTCGACTACAGCCCCGACAACCGCACCTTCGTTCTGCCACCCGCTCACGCGGCGGCATTGACCAGGGCGGCCGGTCCCGACAACATCGCGGCCTTCGTGCAGTACATTCCCTTGTCCGCGAGCGTCGAGCCCGAGATCGTCGAGTGCTTCCGGCACGGCGGCGGTGTGCCCTATTCGAAATTCGGCCGATTTCAACAACTCATGGCCGAGGAGAGCGCGGCCATTCACGATGTCGCGTTGATCGACGTCACCATCGCACTCGTCCCCGGACTTCCCGAGCTGCTGAACCGGGGCATCGAGGTCGCGGATGTGGGCTGCGGCAGCGGACACGCGCTCAACCTGCTCGCCCGGCACTTTCCGCACAGCCGGTTCGTCGGCTACGACTTCTCGGAGGAAGGTGTCGCGGGCGGGCGGGCGGAGGCGCGGGGGATGGGTCTGACCAACGTGGGTTTCGAAGTTCGTGACGTCGCGAATCTCGACATTGCCAACAGATTCGACCTGATCACCGCATTCGATGCCATTCATGATCAAGCCCACCCGGCCGAGGTGCTCCGCGGCATTGCCACGGCGCTGAAAGACGACGGCACATTCCTGATGGTGGATATCCAGGCCTCCAGCAACCTGGAGGACAATATGGAACATCCGCTGGGACCATCGATGTACGCACTCTCGACGATGCACTGCATGACGGTCTCGCTCGCACTCGACGGCGACGGACTCGGGACCATGTGGGGCGAGCAAGTCGCGACCCGCATGCTGCGCGAGGCGGGGTTCACCTCCGTAGACATCCGGCACATCGACGCCGACATCTTCAATAGCTATTACATCGCCCGGAAGAGCTGAGGGCGCAGGCCATTGGCTGCGCCCTCAGCCGACACCGCATCTGTGTTCGGAGGAGACCACCGATGCGAACGATCAACCATGAGGCGGCAGACGCGGTCCTGAGCCGGCGGCTCGGGACGCGACTATCGGGCGATGACTTCGATCTTGGCCTCGTCGACCTGAACGTCCTCCGCGGTCGGGTTGGCTTCGGCTTTCGTGGTGATGCGCGCCTTGTCGACACCCTCGGCCTCGAGTGCGGCCACGATGTTGTCACCACGGGACTTGGCCAGCGATTCGGCGGCGGCGGCATCCGAGTCCTCGGCGTAGGTCGTGATCTGTATCTTGGTGTCGTTCCCCTTCAGCGGGATCGCGACCGCTTTGATGGTGGCGACATCCACCACGCCGAGGTCCGAGCTGCCGCTCTCGAAGGTGATCGGCGCGGCCGCCAGCGCCGTGTTGATCGCATTCTGGATTGCTTGCTGCGCGGTGTTCAGGGCCGAGCCCGCGACAGAGGACGCGGTAGCGGCGATGCTTTCCTGCATACCATGTGTCATTTCGGTCGTCGCCTTCGAATCCGAGTCGCTGTCGGATCCGCATGCTGCCGTCATGAGCAGAACTACCGCCACAGCGGCAATTCCGCTGACGCTCTTCCTGGATATCATCGGCCTACTCCTGTGTTAGGTGGAGAATCCCGTTTGCGTCATTCGATGTCATGCCTGGAATGTCGGAACTTCGGCGAGATCGAACCCTGGTGGATGGTTCGCTTGCGTACATCGATCGGTGGTGCCGACTCAGAGATCCTCGCACAGGTGCATCGTCCGGAGTGTCGTTTACGACTCGCTCGGTATCCTGGCCGAGGTCAGCCGGACCGTAATTCGACTGTTGGTCGTACCGGTTCGTCTCCGCCGACACCAGTTGCACAAATCCGACCCATTCCGACCGAACGAGCAGAAGAGCGGTGAATTCCGGTGCGGTCCGTGAAATTGTCTGTGGCATTGGCCCGAGAAGTATCGGTGGCGCGCGCCCAGGCCGCATCCGGCTGGCTGCGAGGAACGCCGTACGGTCGCACGGTGCGGCGTGTGCTCGAGGGCCTCGCGCAGGTCCAGATCGTGGACCGGTCACTGGCCCTTGCCGCGCAGATCTTCACCTCGCTGCTGCCGGTGATCATCGCCGCTTCTGTGTTCAGCGGTTGGCATACGGCGGCGAAAACGATCAGCGACCAGTTCGGCTTCGACTCCGAATCGCTGGCCGCCGACGGCGAATCCACCCTGACCGATCCGTCGATAGCCGCGTTCGGGGTGGTCGGACTGCTGATGATCGTGCTCGGCGGCACCTCGTTCACACGCGCTCTCGCGCGCGTCTACGAGGCGATCTGGAAGGTACCCGTGATCGGGGCGCGAGATGCTTGGCGGTGGCTGGCCGCGCTGATCGCGGTCGCTGTGGCCGCGGGGTTGGTGGGACAGACACGCGAACTCACCCAGATCCGCTACGCGGGTCGGCCGCTCGCCCTGCTGGGTGAGGCCGCCATCTGGGCATGTGTCTGGATGCTGGCTCCGTTCCTGCTCACGAAAGGAGCGCTGACCGGGCGCCTGCTGTGGGCATCCGGCATCCTCACCGCGGTCGGTTTGACCGCGGTGCACGTGGCAGGTCGCGTCGTCCTGCCTCGGATGGCGACGAACGCCCGGGAGCATTTCGGTCCGCTGGGGCTTGCCTTCACCACGGTCAGTTGGTTATTCGTCATGTCGGTGGTGATCGTGGGCGCGGCATCGGTTGTCAAGGCGCTCGCCTTGGACGAAACCGCCGTCGGTCGCTACCTGCGGGGTCCGGTCGACAAGGACCGCGAATGACGTTGCGGCTCTGCGGATACCGATCCGACCACGCCCAGCCGAATCGTCGACGGTGCACGGTCACCAACTGACATCGACGCGGTTCGATCTCAGCCAGGTGAAATCGGCTGGAAGGGCCGTATTTCATCGCGGCCGGGACGGACGACCCCGGCCGATGATTCCGGTACTTCGTTCCAGGCCCCCGCGAGGTCGCGTAGCGGCTCCGAGACCACGAATCGGGTCTCGCCGCCCAGGTGGCGCAGAACCTCGACCTCGGGGTGGAGCGCGCGCAGCTTCTCTATCTCGGTGGAGAAGAACAGTGACCGCGTCTGCCGTTCGCTCGAGTACCGGAAGAACCACATCGATCGGCCATCGGTGGTCGCGACGGTCATCTGCACCGGGGCGTCGACCCCGTGCGCGTGTCCGACGTTTTCGACGAGGCCGACCGCGCGTGCGACCGCGTCGAACGGATCGTCCACGAGGCCGAATGTCAGTGCGAGGAAGAACAGGAGTTCGGAGTCGGTAGAACCCTCGATGTCGGCGAACAGCGCCGGGTCGACGGCCGTCATCAGGTCGCGCTTGATTTCGTGGAAACCGTGGAGTGCTCCGTTGTGCATCCACAACCACCGACCGTGCCGGAAGGGGTGACAGTTGCTGCGCTGCACCGCAGTCCCGGTCGATGCGCGTACGTGCGCGAAGAAGTGTGGGGTACGTATCTGGCCGGCGATCTCACGCAGGTTGCGGTCGTTCCATGCGGGTTCGATGTTCTTGAATACCGCCGGTTGTGCGCCCTCGCCGTACCAGCCTATCCCGAAGCCGTCACCGTTCGTAGTCGTCGCGCCGAGCCGAGAGTGCATACTCTGGTCGATCAACGAATGCGCCGGCCGGAACAATAAGTCCTCGGCCAGGATCGGCTCACCCGAGTAAGCCATCCATCGACACATATATCGATTGAAGCAGAACAGGCCCCGGGTTCGCCCGGGAATTGGCACTCTTCTCGGTAACGGCTCATACTTCGATCCCGGTGCCGACGTCACACGAAATGCCTCGACCAGTGCATATCGCCGGGTCCATTGCGGACCCCAGGACGAGCAAAATGCTGCGATCGCTTGCGTGCCGGAGGAAGATGTGAATTCGACACCATGTCGAATCACCCGAGGAAAGGCAGGATCATGGCCGAGGATTCGCGGGTCAAGCAGGGGGTCGCAATGGGAACGTCGCTAGGGGCGGCGACCCTTCTCATAACCGTGGGCGTTCTGCAATTCCTGCAAGGGATTTCTGCGGTGGCCAAGGATCAAGTGATCGTGGTCGGCATCGAATACGTTTACAAGTTCGACGTCACCGCATGGGGATGGATCCACCTCGTGCTCGGGGTGATCCTCGTGGCGGTCGGTGTCGCCTTGTTCACCGGAGCCAAGTGGGCGCGAGTGTGCGCCATCGTGATCGCGTCGCTGTCGCTCATCGCCAACTTTCTGTGGTTGCCGTACTACCCGTGGTGGTCGGTCTTGATCATCGCGCTGGATGTCGTGGTGATCTGGGCGGTTTCGACCTGGCATCCCGAGCAAGCCTGACCACCCCGGCCGGGAAGGCGCGGTGCGGTGGTGTTCCGGGACAGCACCCGGAACCTGTCCAAGGATGCCAGGGTGTATCTGCTATTGCGGGCGGTCCTGCGCCCCGTGGGCACCACCTCGATGCTGCTGGCCGCATACTTTCTACTGCCCTTCAACAGGATTGACGACCTGGGCGCCGCGTCCCTCGTATTCGGCGTTCTAGCCGTGGTCGGTGTGGTGTACGTCTGGCAGATCCGCCAAGTGCTACACGCCGAATACGCGGGCGTGCGGGCGGTCGAGGCGTCGGCCGTCACCATGGGGGTCTACCTTGTCGGTTACGCGACGACGTATTTCCTGCTCTCGGACGCCCGGCCGGACGACTTCAGCGAAGCACTGACACGCCTCGACGCTCTCTACTTCACCTTGACGGTGTTCTCCACGGTCGGATTCGGTGACATCGTGGCCACCGAGCAGACCTCGCGTGCGGTGGTGTCGGTGCAGATCCTCGGCAATCTGATACTGATCTCGTTGGGCATTCGTTTGCTGACGGCATCGGTGCGCTCGCGTCGAGCGACAACCCATGCCCAACAGCCGGAATCGGATGACCGGCCGGAATGAATTCCGGCGGAGGCGACGCCGTCCTCAGTCGTCCGGTTCCGGGTCTCGAGGCTGAACCGGCCGTTCCTGTGATCCGACCGCCGTGCGGGACAGCTGACCGGTAGCGAACAGCGCTGCGATCGCCAGCAGGGCGGTGACGGCAAACGCCACCCGCAGCGCATCGAGGCGGGCGTCGGCGTTGACGTCGATGATGGCGTCCGCGGTCGTGCTGGCGACACCGGCCTCGGTCAACGCGTTTTCGAGCTGTGTCGTGGACAGGAACGGCACCCCCGCGGCCAGTTCGGTGCTTGCCTGCTGTTGCACGGAAGCGGGCACATCCGGGTTGCCTTCGATGCCCGCGGTAACCGAGCTGGTCAGGGTGGCAATGAGAATCGAGCCGATCAGAGCGGTCCCGAGCGATGCTCCGAGATTCGTTGCGGTGTTCTGCAATCCACCGACCTCGGCGCTCTGCGAGTCGGGTACCGCGGAGACCGTGATGGCGCCCAGCTGCGAGGACAGCGCACCCAACCCCAATCCCATGAACAACATCGGGATCATCACCACACCAGCGTTGGCGCCGGGATCCATACCGGCGACGAGGATCAGGATCCCGATGATCATCGACATCAGCCCGATGCGGACGACGCGACGTGGATCGGCGTGCGGCACGAATTTCGGAATTCCGGCCGCGGCCAGCACCAGCGCGGCCGACAGCGGAAGAATGCGCAGCCCGGTCTCGAGCGCACTGAGCTCGAGCACAACGGACAGGAAGAGCGGGACCGAGAAGAAGACACCGGCCTGGATGAGGAACTGGGCGAAAAACATGGTCAGACCGCCGGTGAGTTGCCGGTTCCGCAACATCATGGGCTGTACGAGGGGGTCCTTGCCCGCGGCGGCCAGCCGAGTCTGCCACCGCAGGAAACCGTAGATAACGAGAAGACCGACTATCAGCAGCCACACGACGGGCGACAACCCGAGAACGTCCGGCCCGCCGGGTTTGGGCTGCACCCACCCCCACTCGCTCGAGCGCAGCACGCCGAAAACCACCATGCCCAACCCGAGTACGGACAGGACCGATCCGACAAGGTCGAGCCGGACCTCGGCCGGTGCCGCGTCCTCGACGCGGCGCAGCACCGCCAGGATGACGACGACCAGGACAACCTCACCGAGGAAGACATACCGCCAGGATGCGAAGGTGGTAACCGCGCCACCGAGCAGTGGGCCGACGGCCACCGCCGCGGCACCGGCCGCGGCTACCAATCCGTATGCGGCAGTTCGACGTTCGGGTGCGAAGTTCGCGGCAACCAGGGACACGATCGCAGGCATGATCAGTGCCGCGCCGATCCCCTCCAGCAGAGACCAGCCGAGCAGCAGTACGGGGAGATTGGGCGCCAAGGCGGTCGTGGCCGATCCCACGCCGTACACAACCAGCCCGATACCGAATGCGCGGCGTCGGCCGAGCATGGCGCCCACCTTGCCGCCGGTGATCATCAGACTCGCCATCACCAGGGTGTACAACGTGATCGCGGTCTGGATACCGGTGATCGTGGTGCCGACATCCGCGGCAACGGTCGCCATCGACACGTTCATCACCGAACTGTCGAGCGTCATCAGGAACTGACCCGAGGCCAGCACGGTGAGCACCAGGCCCCCGGCTCGCGTCGCCCGCTTCGGCGCCTCCTCGCGGCTCATCGCCTCGCCTCTCTCGCGGTTCGACTATCAGCAGCATTTATCCTCGACGAGGGCGCTACATTCGAGATCGCCTCGGGCACAAGGAATCAACATCGGGGTATGCCGTCTGTTCCGCGGGTGTCGATCGAAGCCGAAGGTCGTCCGGCCGTATCTGTCACGATCCGCTTCCACCGAGCGCCTTTGCCTTGAGCGCGCTGAATTCGTCAGCGGTGATCGCCCCGGAGTCCAAAAGCGCTTTCGCCTCGGAGATCTGCTCGGTCGACGACTTTCCGGCGACATCCCGGATGTAGCTCTCCTGCTGCTGCCTGGCGTGCTGTGCGGCCGCCATCGATCGCTTGGTCATCGACTGGCCCCTGGTGATCACGTACACCAGCGCCGAAAGGAACGGGAACACGAACAGCAGCACGAGCCACAACGCCTTCAACCATCCCGACATCTCATGATCCCGGAACAAATCGGTGATGATCGTGAACAAGACCATCAGATAGGCGACGAACGCGAAGATCCATACGGTCAACCAGAAAAATTCCCAGAAAGAATCCATTGCCCTCTCCCATCAGCATGAATCGAACTCACGGTTCGGAACCCAATATCTTGGCCTTCTCGGCATTGAATTCTTCCTCGGTGAGCACGCCCTGTGATTTGAGCTCGCCGAGTGTTTTCAACGCGCTGAGCCGGTCGGGCGCCGGTTCACCCGCGGTGGGCATAGGCTCCGATGGGGCTGCCGCCGGCGGCATAGCAGCTTGCTGTTGCGACGCCCACCGCTCGCCCTGACGCCGCGATACTCGATTCGAGACGGCGGTTGCGGTTCCTGCGATTGCGGCGGTGCGGACGACTCCGCGCAGAAGACCGGGCATGCTGTGCTCCTTGCTGTCAGTTGTCGGTTTCGAGTGCGTCGAGTGCCCCCAGCAGGGCCTGGGTGGGCAGGCGACCCGAGGCAACGAGTTGGGCGCCGCCCCGGCGCAAAGCCGCCGCGAACGGCGCCGCCCAACGGTTTTCATAGACCAGCACGGCCCCCGAGCACCCCGGCTCCAACACCGTTCCGGCTTCGGCGAGGTCGGTGCGATCCAGCACGCCGGACGAGGCTTCCGCGAAGAGGGTCACATCGAAGTCGCCCTGGAGGTCGAGATCCTGGATCTCGATACCCACCAGCGACCCGTCCTGTTCCTTGCGAACAAACCCCAGGTCGATTACACGGACGATGCCCCGCTCGACCAGATCACGCAGCAGCGGCAAGGCCGACCCGTCTGGTTGCCGGTCCGCGGGGAATTCCACGACCAAGTAGTCGATGGGCCCGAGTTCGTCTAAATCACTCTCATTCACCATAGATCCTCGCTTCGGCAGATCAGGGTGATGACTTCGCGACCGGCCGCCACCACCTGTGGGTAAGTACCTGCGCTCGACGTGATCGGTCCCGCCGGATCCTGCCGATCGGCGAACACCGCCTCGCTCGTGATCTCTTGCGTGCTGAAAAATCCCCGGATGGGCGCCGCGGGTGCCGCCGCGGAAACGACCCGAGGTGTATTTGCGTCTTCCCTTGATAGTACAAGGGTGGCACCGGATTCACGTTATAATGCAGTACGGCCGCTTGATGACATGTGGCCTCAGGATAATTCGACCTTTTCGGGCATCGAGGTTGCATCACCGAGGTGGGCAACGAGCATTGCGAACATATGGGCATAGTTGCAGGAGACATTCTGTTCCGTCCTGCAATAAACGGGTGTGCACCAACAGATCTGGACGATTCCATGAATAATTCAGAGGCTGGCGAACCGTTGAATGCCACCGAGCGTGCGGAACTCGAGCGGCTGCGCCGGGAAGTCGCGCAACTCCGTCTCGACCAGGGTGCGGAACGGCCAGCGGCGGCGGGAGTCCGTCCATCGCGGGTGACCGATCATCGCGCATGGCGTTGGACAGGAGCGGGTGTACTACTGGTACTCGTAGCGGTCCTGGCGTTTTCCTCGGTGCTGGCGCGGTATGCGCGCGGTGAGGTTCTCGATACGGACCGATACATCCAGACGGTGACGCCCCTGGCCGCCGATCCGGTGCTGGAAACCGAGCTGACGAACCAGATCACCGATCAGATCATGACTCGTCTCGATATTCAGACACTGACCGCCGAGGCTTTGACGGCACTGACCGAGAACGCACCCCGGGTTCCACCCGCCGTGGTCGGTCTGGCACCGGTGCTCGCCGATCAAGCCAAATCCTTTGTTCACGAAACGGTCGGCAAGTTCGTGGCCTCGGACCAATTCGAGGCGTTGTGGATCCGGGCGAACCGGAAAGCGCATGAAGTGCTGGTCGCGGTGATGACCGGCCAGACAAGGGCGGCGGTGCAGATCGATGAACAGGGCACGGTCAGTATCGAATTGGCACCGATCATCGACAATGTCCAGACCAAACTGACCGAGCGCGGATTCGCCTTCGCCGAGAAAATTCCCGAGGTCGACAAGTCGTTCGTCCTGTTCCAATCCCCCCAACTGGTCAAGGCACAGCGAATGGTGTCGGCTCTGGACAAGGCACACACGGTATTGCCCTTGGTGACTCTCCTCCTGGCCGCCGCAGCCGTCTGGGCCGCACCCAAAGGCAGTCGCCGGAAGGCGTTTTCATTGGTCGGCGTCAGTATCGCGGTGGCCATGGTGCTTCTGGCGGTGGCGATCAGCATCGGCAGGGCAATCTACCTCGGAGACATACCCGCCGATGTCCTCTCGCGTGATGCGGCCGCGGCGATGATCGACGCGCTTGTTCTTCCTCTTCGCACCGCGGTGCGTGCGGTGTTCCTCCTGGCGGTGGTAATCGCGGCAGTCGGATATCTCACCGGATCATCCGATTCCGCCGCGGCGGTGCGCCGCGGCTTCACCAGAGCCGTCGATGCCGTCCGGGCGCCGAAGACCGGCCGTGCCCCTAACCCGGTCGAGACTGCCGTCGCGACGTACCGAATACCGCTGCGAGTGATCATCATCGCGATCGCCACGATGACCCTCGTATTCTGGAAGTACCCGTCGGGGCTGGTCGTGATGGTCACCATCCTTCTCGCCGCCGCAGCGCTGCTGCTGGTCGAACTGGTGGCCCGGCCCGCGATGTCATCGTCGGCGCCGGCCGTCGGCGAAGCAGCGCCCCAGATCCCCGGCAAAAGTAGTTGAGCATGGCTGATACTGTCGGACGCCGATCCGGAGCCGGGCAGCCGACCCGCGCCGAACGTGCCGAGAGTGGTCTGGTCGCCCGGCGTGCGACTCCGTTCGAGACTCTCGCCGAACACGAGACCGGCGACCGACGTGACCCGGTCGGATTGCTGGAAACCCAGGCCGCGGCTCGTATCCCGGAGCTGATTCCGGTGCGATACGGGCGTATGGCGAGCAGTCCCTTGGCCTTCTACAGAGGTTCGGCACTGATCATGGCCGACGACCTGTCGCATACTCCGGCGACAGGCCTGCGAACACAGTTGTGCGGAGACGCCCACCTGAGCAACTTCGGGATCTTCGCGACCCCGGAACGCAAGCTCGCATTCGACATCAACGACTTCGATGAGACGTATCCGGGACCGTTCGAGTGGGACGTCAAGCGCCTCGTCGCGAGCCTCGCGGTGGCCGCAAGGCAACGGGGATTCAACGGCAAGCAGCGTCGGGCAGTCATCGGGGCCTGCGCTGCCGAGTACCGCCAAACCATGCTGCGGCAGGCGGAGCGGGGGACCCTGGCTGTGTGGTACTCGCACCTGGAGCCCATCGCCGAATTGGTCGAGCTCCGCGACGAACTCGATACGTCGACCAAGAAGCGCGTGCGCAAAACGGTCGAGAAGTCGGGGCATCGCGACAGTGTGCAGGCCCTGGCGAAATTGACCACCGAGGTGGATGGCCGACGGAAGATCATCAGCAATCCGCCGCTGATCATCCCGATCGAAGAGATCTTCGCCGAAGAGGACGCCGAGTCGCTGTTCGGGGAGTTGCGTGAGCGGCTGCGCGACTACCAGTCGACATTGCAGGACAACCGCCGAGTGTTACTCGGGCAGTTCGACTTCGTGCAGGCGGCCCGTAAGGTTGTCGGCGTCGGTAGCGTCGGCACCCAGGCGTGGATCCTGCTGCTGCAAGGAGTCGACGGCGACCCCCTGTTCCTCCAGGCGAAAGAAGCGATGCCGTCGGTGCTGGCGCGTTATCTCGACGGACCGTCGTTCGCCAACCAGGGGGAGCGGGTCGTCGCGGGGCAGCGGTTGATGCAGGCGGCCAGCGACATCTTCCTCGGCTGGCAGCAGGGTTCAGGACACGACGGCGTGGTACGGGACTTCTATGTGCGTCAATTGCGTGACGGAAAGGGTTCGGCGGTGGTCGAAGAGATGACTCCGTCCGGAATGCAGCTGTACGGGCGGCTGTGTGCACGGGTGCTGGCCTACGGGCACGCGCGCTCCGGTGACCGGATCGCGATCGCCGCGTACCTGGGCGCCGGCAGTGCATTCGATACCGCGATGACCGCGTTCGCCGAGTCGTACGCGGATCAGAACGCCCGCGATCACGCGGCATTTCTGGAGGCGATCGACCAAGGCCGGATCACCGCGCAGTTCGGGGTATGACCCGCGAGGATATGCGCGGCCCCGCGATCGGTAAGGACCGAAGTGAACTGTCCCGCGCCTCAATGGGTCAACAGGATCTTGATGATCACGACGGTCACTGCGACAACCGTCAGCACGACGGCAGCGAACACGGACACTCCCGTAGGGCGCTCGCCTTTCAGCCGGCCGATGACGAACACGATGCTCCCGATGCGGACCAGAACAGCGAGCTCCGCGAGAATCTGCGCGGTCCTCGGATCCAACCACCCCAGCCATCCCGTCGCGAGAATGATGCACGGCAACACCGCTGAGCTGAGAATCGGGACCGAATTGCGTAAATCGTGTCGGCTCCCTCTCAGCGTCAATGCACTTTGGTCACGCACGCTGTGTCCGACTGCTTCGGCGAAGACATGGGCGACGAACGTAGACAGGGCCGTACCGAGGACCACCAGTATTCCGACGTACTTGTCCGCCGTAACGATCGGCACCAGCGCCGCAAGAACCAGAATATTTCCGTAGATGTACGCGCTGATGCGGCTCGCAGCATTGTCGCGGTCGAGCGGAACACTGCGCGAGAACAAGGGACGGTGCAAAAGCGCATGGCCTTCGGTGTCCATCGGATCTCATCTCGTTCGTCCGTGGGGGCGTGTTTCGCACATTCGGCGCGGCACTGTCATCACCCGCCGGGTGGTCCGGTATCGGCACGTCGGGGCAGCAACGTCGCGGCGACCAAACCTACGATCCCGATGACGGCCAGCGTAATCATCGCGGCGGCGTAGGCTCGACCGGTCAGGGCAGCGGCCAGGATGGTACCGGCGATCGCGGTGCCGAGCGAGGAGCCGAGGTTGGACACGCTGCGCGACAACCCCGAAATCTCGCCTTGTTGGTCGACACCGAAGCTGGATTGAACGACGTTGACCGACGGGGTCAGCATCACTCCCACTCCCACCCCGATCAACAGCAATCCCGGAGCGAAGGCCCAGGGATTCACAGAGCGGCCCGCCAAGGCGACGAGTACGCCGATGCCGACGATGGTCACGAGAAACCCCGCCATGATCAGAGTGCGCTGGGAACGGCGACGCGCCAGTCGCGCCGCGGCGAGCGACGACGCCAGCAGCCCCGCCGTGGCCGCCGTGAAGATAACGCCGGTCTGGATGGCGTCGTATCCCCGCACAACCTGGAGATACGCAGCGACCACGAAGGATGTTCCCATCAGTACCAGCCACTGGACGTGCTGTGTGAGCAGACCGAGGTTGGAGGTGCGGTTGCGGAACAGACTCGTCGAGATCAGCGGCTCGCGGCCGGCCCGCTCCCGGGCGCGGATCGACAGGAAGAACAACGCCAGAACCGCCAAGCCCGCCGCGAGCAGGGCGAGCATCAGCCGGAAATCGTTGTCGGCGGCCAGAATCCCCATCACGATCAGAATCAGCCCGACCGCGGACAGCACCGCGCCCGGGAGGTCGAACGACGCCGTCGGGTCCTCGGGTAGCGGATCGGTGATGCGCCGACCGAGAACTACGATCAACGCGACCACCAGCGCCTGAAACGCGAAGGCCGCGCGCCAGCCGAGCCCGGAGGTGATGAGTCCGCCGAGCAGCGGTCCCGCCGCGGCACCGATGCCGCCCATGGCCATGATCACCCCGAATGCCCGTGCGCGGGAAGTCGTTTCGGTGAACAGCAAGGTCGTCAGGATATAGACGGGCGGGATCAGCATCGCCGTGCCGACACCCTCGAGGATCGAGTTACCCAGGATCAGCACGCCCAGTCCGGGCGCGAGCGCGCTCACCACCGCGCCGACACCGTACACAACCAGACCCGCAACGAAACAGCGTTTGCGGCCGAACCGGTCGGTGATCTTGCCACCGGGAATCATCAGCGCGGCCATGACCAGCAGGAAGGTCGTGATCGCGATCTGCACGCCCTGCACCGTGGTGTTGAGGTCGGCACTGATGTCGTTGATCATCACATTCATATTCGAACCGGCGAAGCTACAGATGAACTGCGCAAGCGCCAGCGGGAGAACCACCGTGCGTGGCGGGCTGGACACCTCGGTACCGGCCATCGGCTCGTCGCCCTATTTGGCCGCCGCCTCGGCCCAATCGAGTTGGTCGTCGAGGGCCATGGCGGCCGCGACCAGAGCGAGGTGGGTGAACGCCTGCGGGAAATTGCCCAGCTGCTCACCGGACGGCCCGATCTCCTCGGCGAACAGTCCGACGTGATTGGCGTAGGTGAGCATCTTGTCGAAGGCGTAGCGGGCCTGCGTCACCCTGCCCGCGCGGGCGAGCGCCTCCACATACAGGAAGCTGCACAGGTTGAAGGTGCCCTCGACGCCGCGCAGTCCGTCCGGAGAGGCCTCGGGGTTGTATCGGTAGACCAGGCTGTCGCTGACCAACTCGTCGTCCATGGCGTCCAACGTGCTCAGCCACGCCGGATCCACCGGTGACAGAAAACCCATCCGGGGCATCAGCAGCAGTGACGCATCGAGCACTTCGGTGGCGTAGTGCTGCACGAACGCCTGCCTTTTCGCATTCCAGCCGCGCTCGACGATCTGCTGGAATACAGCATCCCGCGCTCGTGTCCACCGCGCCACATCCGCGGGCCGCGAGTATGTGGTGGCCAGGCGAATACCGCGATCGAATGCGACCCAGGTCATCAGCCGGCTGTAGGTGAAATCCTGTCGGCCGCCACGGGTTTCCCAGATTCCTTCGTCGGGCCGGTCCCAGTTGTCGGTCAGCCAGTCGGTCAGATTCGCGAATGTCCGCCATCCTTCGATGCCGCCGATATCGGAGGCCTGTGCCAGCGCGTCGGCGGCCTCACCGTAGATGTCGAGCTGGACCTGATCGGCCGCCGCATTGCCGACCCGCACCGGCGCCGAGCCCCGGTAGCCCTCCAGATGGGTGAGCACCTCCTCCTCCAGCTTGGGGTCGCCGTCGATCCGATACATGATCTGCAATGGCTCGCCGGATGCGGTGCCGCCGGCGTCGATGCGCCCGCGCAGCCAACGTCGGAAGGCATGGGCTTCCTCGGTGAAGCCGAGATCGATCAGCGCCCGTACCGACAGGGAGGCATCCCGGATCCAGGTGTAGCGGTAGTCCCAGTTGCGCTCACCACCCACCTGCTCCGGCAATCCCATCGTGGCCGCCGCGATCGGGGCTCCCGTCGGCGCGTAGGTGAGCAGCTTCAACGTGATCGCGGAACGATTGACCATGTCCCGCCAGCGGCCTCTATAGGTGGAGGAGCGCAGCCAGGACTGCCAGAAGCCGCGACACTGTTCGAGCTCGGCGGCGATATCGCTGAGCGCCGGATGCGCCGGAGCTGGGCCGTCGCCGGCCATGCTGGTCAACACCACCACGGCGGTCTCACCTTCGGAGAGCGTGAACCGTGCCGTGATGTCACCGTTGTCGTCCTGTAGCGCTATCGAGTCGGTGGCCTGCAAGTGCAGATCTGTTTCCGGGCCATGGAACACCACTGCCCGGTTGTCGATCCGCTCCAGAGTGTGCGCGGCGCGACCGTAGTCGAATCGCGGGCGGCAGGTGAGCGTGAAGGTCAGAGTTCCACGCACTACCCGGACCACGCGCACCAGGCGATGCCGATCGGTGGGCGCGGGATCCCGAATCGGTTCCATGAAATCCCCGACCTCACCAACCCCCTCGGCCGCCATGAACCGGGTGAGAAGAATGGCCGTATCCGACATATACAGCTGGCGGACTGTCGCATCCCGGGCGGTGGAATCCACGGCCAATCGGCAGAAACCTCCACGCTCACTGTCCAATAGCGAGGCGAAAATACTCGGCGAGTCGAACC
Source organism: Nocardia sp. NPDC050710 (assembly GCF_040654375.1). Classification (NCBI taxonomy): domain Bacteria; kingdom Bacillati; phylum Actinomycetota; class Actinomycetes; order Mycobacteriales; family Nocardiaceae; genus Nocardia; species Nocardia sp. NPDC050710. The sequence goes on from NZ_JBFAHV010000020.1 coordinate 153,154, forward strand.
TGGGTGTGCACCACCAGTCGATCGTGCCCGCCGAGGAGACCAGAGCCGCAGTCTGTAAATCGCCGATGATGCCGTGCTCGGCGATCGGTGGATACGCGTTCATAACCGCTCCTTCACGCATAGGGCAGTGGACATAGCGGATCGCCAGATGTGGCACAGCTCGAACGTTGCATCATCAATCCGGAAACATTGCCTTCCAGTGTGCGTCAGGACGGCGCCGAACGGGGAGTGAGCGGAAGAAAAGCAGATACTGCGCCAACGGACGGCCGCCGGGCGAAGTATCCACAACGGCGAGCAAGCGCCTATTTCGAGTCTGTTTTGCCGGGTGTACTTCGTACATTTCGGCAGGAGCCACACGCGACGCCTCGCGAATCCGACGCCGGTCGGCGAGGCGCCCCGTCTTCGACGTGAACCTTCGATTTGCTGTGTCGTAGCTGATTTCGCGCGACAGTGCTCGTCGCCGGGTAATCTCAAAGGATCCGCTCGATGGATCGAGGCTGCGGTGCATGAAATGGCAATCACCCAGAGCGTCATCGACGCCGTCTGCGAGCACGCGGAGGGACGGCGGGTGCACGCCGTCACCGTCGAAGTCGGCGCGCTGTGCGCCGTCGTACCCAAGGCCATGCGGTTCTGCTTCGAACTGGCGGCCGAGGCAACGGTGGCGGAGGGCGCGCAGCTGATGCTGGTGGAGGTTCCGGGCGTTGCGACATGCCGGACCTGCGGCGCCGAATTCCATCTGTCCGATCCGATCCTGCTATGCCCCTGCGGCAGCGCCGATGTGGAGATCCAATCCGGGCGCGAGCTGCGTATCCGATCGATGGAGGTGAGCGAGATATGTGCGCAACCTGCGGATGCGGGGACGACGCGGCGGTGATTCGCGTCCCGCATGAGCGGCACCACGACGACGGCCACGACCACTCGTCCGAGCACGACCACGGTCACCCACACGACCACCACCACGGGCCCGGCGCCGACCACGTCCACGTGCCGGCCACCGAGACGGTCAGCCTGGAACTGAAGGTCCTCGCCAAAAACGACGAACTGGCCCAACACAATCGCGCCTGGCTGGCCGAGCGCGACATCCTGGCGTTCAATATGACCAGCTCGCCGGGCGCAGGCAAGACGACCCTGCTGGAGCGAACCATCCGCGATCTCGACGAGGCGCCGATCGCGGTGATCGAGGGCGACCAGGCGACGCTGCTGGACGCCGAACGGATCAAGGCGACCGGCTGCCGGGTGGTCCAGATCAATACCGGCGCAGGTTGCCACCTCGATGCCGAGATGATGTACCGAGCGCTGGAGACCCTCGATCCCGCTCCGGGAGCGCTGCTGTTCGTCGAGAATGTCGGCAATCTGGTCTGTCCGGCGCTCTTCGATCTCGGCGAGCGGGACAAGGTTGTAGTCATTTCGGTGACCGAGGGGACAGACAAACCGCTGAAATACCCACATATGTTCCAGGCCGCAAGCCTGGTGCTCATCAACAAGATTGATCTGTTGCCCTACGTCGATTTCGACCTGGACAAATGTCGTGCCTACGCGGCCTCGGTACACCCAGGTGTCGAGGTTCTTCCGATCTCGGTGACCACGGGAGAAGGAATGTCGCGCTGGTATGACTGGCTTGCGGCGCAACGCCGCGAGGCCCGCTCGGCGGCCCTTGAGGAAGCCTCCGGGCGGGCCTAATATGACGTGATCAGGATCACTGGTGACTTTCTTCGAGAAAGGTGAGATCGCCCCCGGTGATTCACTGCGGAAGGTGGCACTAGATGCCCACTCAGGAAGCAGTTCAAGCCGAAGATACGTTGATCCACGTTCTTTGGATCAATGCGGGACTCAGTTGTGACGGTGACTCGGTAGCATTGACCGCGGCCACGCAGCCGAGTATCGAGGAAATCGCTCTCGGCGCTCTGCCCGGCCTCCCGAAGATCGCGGTGCACTGGCCGCTCATCGATTTCGAGTGCGGGCCGACGGGTGGCGCCGACGATTTTATGGAATGGTTCTTCAAGGCCGACCGCGGCGAGCTCGAGCCGTTCGTCCTGGTGGTGGAGGGTTCGATTCCGAACGAGCGATTGCACGTGGACGGCTACTGGTGCGGGTTCGGCAACAATCCGGCTACCGGCCAGCCCATGACCACAAGTGAGTGGCTGGACCGTCTCGCTCCGAAGGCCACCGCCATCGTGGCGGCCGGAACCTGCGCGACCTACGGCGGCATCCACGCGATGGCGGGCAACCCGACCGGAGCGATGGGTGTGCCGGACTACCTCGGCTGGGATTGGAAGAGCAAGGCGGGCATCCCGATCGTCTGCGTGCCCGGGTGCCCGATACAACCGGACAATCTGTCGGAGACGCTGACCTATCTGCTCTATATGGCGACCGAACAGGCGCCGATGATCCCGCTCGACGAAGCGCTCCGGCCCAAGTGGCTGTTCGGCGCGACCGTGCACGAGGGTTGCGACCGGGCGGGCTACTACGAGCAGGGCGAATTCGCCACCGAATACGGTTCGCCGAAATGCATTGTGAAGCTGGGCTGTTGGGGCCCGGTTGTCAAATGCAACGTGCCCAAGCGCGGATGGCTCAACGGCGTGGGCGGCTGCCCGAACGTCGGCGGCGTCTGCATCGGCTGCACCATGCCGGGATTCCCCGACAAGTTCATGCCGTTCATGGACGAACCTCCCGGCGGAAAGTTCTCGTCCACCGCATCGGGGCTCTACGGATCCGTGATCCGCAGCCTCCGTCACATCACCGGCCGCACGGTCGACAAGGAGCCGCACTGGCGGCACAAGGGCCAAAAGCTGGAGACCGGCGCGACCCGAACCTGGTAGGAGGATCTCCGATGACACAGATCATCCCCGAGCCGTCGCACCGAACAATCGACCCGGACCGTCTCGTCGAGATGTCGTGGGACCCGATCACCCGCATCGTCGGCAGCCTCGGCATCTACACCAAAATCGACTTCGACAACCGGGAAGTGGTCGAGTGCCACAGCACCTCGTCCATCTTCCGCGGCTACTCGATCTTCATGCGCGGCAAGGACCCTCGCGACGCCCACTTCATCACCAGTCGCATCTGCGGTATCTGCGGCGATAACCACGCGACCTGTTCGTGCTATTGCCAGAACATGGCCTACGGCGTGAAGCCGCCGAACCTGGGCGAGTGGATTGTCAACCTCGGCGAGGCCGCCGAGTACATGTTCGACCACAACATCTTCCAGGAGAACCTGGTCGGCGTGGACTTCTGCGAGAAGATGGTCGCCGAGACCAATCCCGGCGTCCTGGCCAGGGCGGAGAAGACCGAGGCGCCGCACGCCGGTGACCACGGCTACCGCACGATCGCCGACATCATGCGCGCGCTCAACCCGTTCACCGGCGATTTCTATCGTGAGGCGCTCCAGGTCAGCCGCTACACCAGGGAGATGTTCTGCCTGATGGAAGGCAGGCACGTGCATCCGTCGACGCTCTACCCCGGCGGTGTCGGCACCGTCGCGACGGTTCAGCTGATGACCGACTACATGACCCGGCTGATGCGCTACGTCGAGTTCATGAAGAAGGTCGTGCCGATGCACGACGACCTGTTCGACTTCTTCTACGAGGCGCTGCCCGGCTACGAACAGGTCGGCCTGCGACGCACGCTGCTGGGCTGCTGGGGCTCGTTCCAGGATCCCGAGGTCTGCAATTTCCAGTACAAGGACATGGAGAACTGGGGCCGCAAGATGTTCGTCACCCCGGGCGTCGTGGTGGACGGCAAGCTCCTCACCACCTCCCTGGTCGACATCAACCTCGGCATCCGAATCCATTTGGGCAGTTCGTATTACGACGACTGGACCGATCAGGAGATGTTCGTGAAGAACGATCCGCTCGGTAACCCGATTGACCGGCGGCACCCCTGGAACCAGCACACCAATCCCAAGCCGCAGAAGCGCGATCTGGAAGACAAATACAGCTGGGTGATGTCGCCGCGCTGGTTCGACGGCACCGACCACCTCGCTCTCGACACCGGCGGCGGTCCGCTGGCGCGGCTGTGGTCGACGGCGCTGGCCAACCTGGTCGACATCGGCTATGTGAAGTCGACCGGCAAGAGTGTGCAGATCAACCTGCCCAAGACCGCGCTCAAAGGCCCGGTCACCTTGGAATGGAAGATCCCCGCGCACGGAAGCAACACCATCGAACGCAACCGGGCCCGCACCTACTTCCAGGCATACGCGGCGGCGTGCGCGGTGCACTTCGCGGAGAAGGCGCTCGCGGAGATCCGGGCAGGCCACACCAAGACCTGGGAGAAGTTCGAGGTGCCCGACGAGAGCATCGGCTGCGGCTTCACCGAGGCGGTGCGCGGTGTGCTGTCGCACCACATGGTGATCCGGGACGGGAAGATCGCGAACTACCACCCGTATCCGCCGACGCCGTGGAATGCCAGTCCACGCGACGAATCCGGCACGCCGGGCCCGTACGAGGACGCGGTACAGGGCCAGCCGATTTTCGAAGAAAACGACCGCGAGCACTTCAAGGGCATCGACATCATGCGCACCGTGCGCAGTTTCGATCCCTGCCTGCCCTGCGGTGTGCACATGTACCTCGGCAACGGACAGACGGTCGAGAAGCTGCACTCCCCGACGCAGACACTGACCGGGGAGTGAGTCCACAGCGGGCGAAGCGACAGGAGGTGGCGGTGAACGATCACCCGGACGACCAGCATGACGCGACGCCCGACGACAATCGGTGGCGCGAGGCGGGCGAGCGCATCGAAACGCTGCTGGAGGCGAGTTCGGCGGGCGGCACCCTGGCCCGCGAGCGTGCCGAACAACTGGTGCGTGAAGTCGCCGAACTCTACGGCGCGGGCCTGGCCCGCGTGCTCCAGTTGCTGGACGCGGCGGCGATCGAGCGGCTGGCGCGCGACGATCTCGTCGCCAGCCTGCTGCTGGTGCACGGGCTGCACCCGCACGACCTCGACACCCGGGTGCGCACGGCGCTGGACAGTGTGCGCCCGTATCTCGGTTCGCACGGCGGCGACGTCAGCCTGGTCGATATCGTCGACGGCGTTGTCCGCCTGGAACTGGCGGGCAGTTGCCGCAGCTGCCCGTCCTCGTCGGTAACTCTGGAACTGGCCGTCGAGGACGCGGTGCGGGCGGCGGCGCCGGAAATCGAGTCCATCGAAGTTGTTGCCGCGCAGCCGGAGTCGGCGGGACTGATCTCCGCCGACTCGCTGTTCTCGCGGGTGCATACGGAAGGCCACCGGTCCGGCAGCTGGATCGCGGTCCCCGAACTGGCAGATCTCGACGCCGGTGAGGTGGGCGGGTTCACCGTCGGCGGGCTCGCGGTGCTGGCTTGCCGGGTGGGTGACAACGTATTCGCCTACCGGGACCACTGCCCGGCGTGTGACAACTCCCTCGCGGGCGCCGCCCTGCACCGTCGCGTCGGCCATCCGGTCGGTGACGCCGTGCTGCGCTGCCCGAACTGCCGCGCGCATTTCGACGTCGTGCACGCCGGAGCGCGCGTGGACGGCGACGGACATCTCGAGCCGCTTCCGGTGCTCGTGCGCTCCGGCGAACTGTCGGTCGCGGTGCCGGTGGGGGTGCATGGGTGAACACGCCGTTTCGGGTCCTGAAGCGCATCACCGCGGATCGCTCACCCACGCCGCGGGTGGGTGAGCGATGCGAGATGTGCGCCGAGCCGATCGCCGATGAACACCAGCACGTCGTGAATGTCGAAGGCAGGCAACTGATGTGTGTCTGTCGCAGCTGCTATCTGCTGTTCGTGGACCAGACCGCGGCCCTGCGTTATCGGGCGGTGCCGGATCGGTATCTCACATTCCCCGACTTCACGATCAGCCAGGGGGAGTGGGACGCGTTGGATATACCGGTGGGGCTGGCGTTCTTCTTCCGCAACTCCGCGCTGCAACGGACGGTGGCGTTCTATCCGGGACCGGCAGGCGCGACCGAATCGGAACTTCCACTGGCGGAGTGGAATTCGATCCTGGAGCGACATCCCGAACTGAATGTGCTCGCCGCCGACGTCGAGGCGCTGCTGATCCGGGTGCCCGAACGCGGAACCGCCGCGGCGAGCTGCCTGCTGCTGCCGATCGACGCCTGCTACGAGTTCGTCGGCCGGATGCGGCAGCTGTGGCGCGGCTTCGACGGCGGGCAGGACGTGCGGCGCTACCTGGACGATTTCTTCGAAACCGTTTCGGCTCGCGCGCACCCCGGCGGTGCCGCATGAGCCCTGTCTACTCGACGACGTTCCACGTGCTGGACATGAAGCCGGAGCCGTACGCCGTCGCCCCGATCCTGTCGGCACGGGTCGGTATCGCCGCGCTCGCGGAGGAACCCGTGCACGCGATCGCTCTGCGCGCGCAGGTCCGTATCGAACCGTTCCGTCGCGGCTATTCCGAGGAGGAGAGCGAGGGCCTGGTCGATCTGTTCGGCCCGCGCGAGCGCTGGCGCGATACTCAACGGTCGTTTCTCTGGATGCACTGCGCCACCATGGTTCCCGGGTTCACCGGCGGCACCGAGGTGGATCTGCCGATGCCGTGCACCTACGACTTCGAGGTGACCGGGTCGAAGTATCTGCACGCGCTGCGCGAGGGCACGGTGCCGCTACTGTTCCTGTTCAGCGGCACCGTCTTCTTCAAGGGCAGCGGTGGATTCGCGATCCAGCAGATTCCCTGGGACCGCGACGACAAGTTCGATATGCCGATCTCGGTCTGGCACAACCTGATAGCGGCACAATTCCCGAATACCGGATGGCTGCGCCTGCACCGGGACACCCTCGACGCGCTCGCCGCCTACAAGGCCGGTCATGGCCTGCTCGGATTCGATGACGCGGTGACCAAGCTACTGTCCTGTTCACAGGAGTTGCCATGACCGCCGATCCCAGTGTCAGGGCCCGCGCCGTCGCCGACGCGGTGCTCTACGAGGGCTATCTGCTCTATCCCTATCGGGCGAATTCGCGCAAGAACCAGTCGCGCTGGCAGTTCGGTGTGCTGGGACCGGATGGGGCCGCGGCGGCCGGGATCGGCGAGGAGTCGGCGATGTCGGCGCAGTGCCTGATCGATCCCGCAGCGGACCCGATGCTCACCATCACGATCAGATTCCTTCAGCTACAGCGGCGACAGGTCGTGGACGGCGCGGGCACACCGGTCGCGGAACTGAGCGTCGGCACGCAGTCGTGGCTGTCCTGGGACGAGGCGGTCGCGCGAGAACTCGTCATCGGACCGCTGATGCCCGCGAATCTCGTACGGCCACTGCGGGTTCCCGGCGGGACCGACACCGAGGAGATCACCGACTCGTCGGGACGGGTAGTGGGGACGTTCGTACGGACCCGTCTGCCGCTCGATGGCGAAATCGAACTCGAGCTCGACCGCGACGGCGGGTACCTCCGGCTTTCGATCTCGGTGCGCAACGCGGGCCCGGCCGCGACCGATAAGCAGGACGCCATCGCACGATCGATGATCGGCGCGCACGTCATCGCGGATATCGCAGGCGGACAGTTCGTTTCGCTGCTCGAACCGCCGCCCGCTGCCGAGGCTGCGGCGCAGCGCTGCACCCGGCACCGCTGCTTCCCCGTGCTCGCCGGTCCGCCCGGCGACCACAGCGTGCTGTTGATCTCGCCGATCATCCTCTACGACCACCCGGAGATCGCCGAGCAGAGCGAAGGTCCGCTGTTCGACTCCACCGAAATCGACGAGATCCTCACTCTGCGTGTCATGACGATGACCGACGAGGAGAAGGCCCAGGCGCGCGCGACCGATCCACGTGCCGCCGAGATCATCGATCGCTGCGACAGCATGACGCCCGAGGCGATGCGGCAGTTACATGGCGTGTTGCGTGATCCGCATCTCGACCGGCCGCAACTGATCCCACAGGTTCCCGAGGGCATCGATTGGTGGGACCCGTTGGCCGACAACGCCGTTCGCCCGGAATCGGACGCCGTGCCGGTCGCGGGTGTGCTGGTGCGCAAAGGCAGCCGGGTCCGGTTGCACCCATCACGGCGCGCCGACGCCCAGGACCTGTTCTTCGACGGCAAACCCGCCCGCGTCATCTCGGTGCACGAGGATGTGGACGGGCAGGCGCACGTCGGGGTCGTGCTGGACGACGACCCCGCGGCCGATCTGCACGAATGGTACGGCCGCTACCTGTATTTCGCGCCCGACGAACTGGAACCCCTCGACAGCCCCGAGAAGTGAAAGGAAGTCCGCTATGGAAACGGTGGGAGTGATCGCGACGGCCGTTGTAGCCGTGCTGGCGGCGGCCGGTGTGTATGTGGGCCTGCGGTCGATACCGGATCTCCGGCGCTATCTGAAGATCCGGCACATGTAGGGCGAGCCGACGGCCGCGGTACTGATCGCCGGGATCGGCAATATCTTCCTCGGCGACGACGGATTCGGCCCCGAGGTGGTGCGGCGGCTGCCGCACCACCCCGATATCGGTGTGCGCGTGGTGGATTACGGCATACGCGGTATGCACCTCGCCTACGACCTGCTCGACGCCTGGGACGCGCTCGTGCTGATCGACGCGGTGCCCAATCGTGGAGCCCCGGGCACCGTCGAGGTGTTCCGCGCGGCGCCCGAGGATGCGGACACCGCACAGCTCGACGCGCACGCGATGACTCCGGCCGCAGTGTTCGCCGGGGTGCGTGCGCTGGGCGGTGTGCTGCCGCCGACCGTCGTCGTCGGCTGCCAAGTCGCTTCCGTGCAGGAGGGAATCGGCTTATCCGCGCCGGTCGCCGCCGCGGTGGACGACGCGGTCGCCGCCGTCGGCCGTGTCCTCGCCGACCTGGTGCCCACCGGTACCGGGCCCCGCCCGGCCGCGCAGGTCGGTGCGGTGGACGGAGCCGACGTGATGCCCGACGGCGGGACGCCGCTCCCACCGACCACGGTGCGACAGGAGGAATAACCGATGTGTCTTGGCATCCCGGGACGAGTGGTGGACATCCTCGATGGCTACCACGGCCAGGTCGCTCTCGTCGATGTGTCCGGGGAGCAGCGGAAGGTGAATATCGGCCTACTAGAGGATGATCCGGCGCGGCCGGGGGACTGGGTGATCATCCACATGGGCTTCGTCGTGGAGAAAACAGACGAGGAGGGCGCCGCGGCGGCCATGGACGGGCTGCGCCTGCTACAGCGCGGAGACCAGGGATGAGCCCCGATCGGTTGCGCCGCCGCCTGCTCGTGCGCGGTGTGGTCCAGGGCGTCGGATTCCGGCCGTTCGTCTACACCACTGCCGCCGAACTGGCGTTGTCCGGCAGCGTCGGCAACGACAGCAGTGGGGTAGTCATCGAAATCGAAGGCGCGCGAACGGATCTGGACGAATTCGCCGATCGGCTGCGCTTGCGGCCACCGCCGCTCGCGGTGGTCGAATCGGTCGACCAGGCCGATATTCCGGTGCGCGGCGGCACCGGATTCCACATTGCCGACACCACCCGCGACGGCGGTGGGCGCACGCTTGCCTCACCCGATGTCGCCCTCTGCGCGGACTGCGAGCGCGAGCTGCGCGACCCGGCCGACCGCCGCTACCGCCACCCGTTCGTGAACTGCACCAATTGCGGTCCGCGGTTCACCATCATCGCGAGTCTGCCCTACGACCGTGAGCGGACCTCGATGGCGGACTTCGCGATGTGCGATCTATGCGCTCGGGAATACACCAACCCCGCCGACCGCCGCTTCCACGCCCAGCCGATCGCCTGCCCCGATTGTGGCCCGACGCTGGCGTACTCGGGGCCCGGCGAGGGTGACCCACTGGCCGCCGCGCGAGAGCTGTTGCGCGCGGGCGGAATCCTCGCGGTCAAAGGCATCGGTGGCTATCACCTCGCCTGCGACGCCGCGAACGAGGCGGCCGTGGCCGAGCTGCGCAGGCGTAAACGCCGTGGCGACAAGCCCTTCGCCGTCATGGTGCCCGATCTCGCGACGGCTCGAACCATCGTCGTGGTGGACGATGCGGCCGCAACGCTGCTGACCGGCCCGGCCCGGCCGATCGTGCTGCTTCCCCGCCGGTCCGCACCCGCGGGAGCCCGCCCGGTGGACCCCGATCCGGAGACCTCCGGATCCGCCGCCGAATCCGTGGCGCCCGGCAATCCTGACCTGGGCGTCATGCTCGCCTATACCCCGCTGCATCTGCTGCTGTTCGGCTTACCCGGAGATCCGCCCGGTCCGCTGGCATTGGTGATGACCTCGGGCAACCTCGGCGGTGAGCCGATCTGTTATGAGGACGGCGACGCCCGCACCCGCCTCGCCGAGTTGGCCGACGGCTGGCTGTCACACAACCGGCGGATCCTGGTGCCCTGCGACGACTCGGTGGTGCGTGCGCTGGACGGCCACGAGCTGCCCATCCGTCGTTCGCGCGGCTATGCCCCGCTACCACTGGCGCTGCCGGTCCCACTGCCGCCGACCCTCGCGGTAGGCGCCGATCTGAAGAACACCTGCGCCGTGGCCGACGGGCGCTACGCCTGGCTGAGCCAGCACATCGGCGATATGGACGACCTGGCCACGCTGCGCTCCTTCGATACCGCGCAACGACATCTCGAAGAGCTCACCGGGGTGCGCCCGGTGCAGCTGGTCACCGACGCGCATCCCGGCTACCGCTCCGCCGCGTGGGCGCGCGGGCATGCGGGTGAGCGCGCGGTGTATACCGTGCAGCACCACCACGCTCATATCGCCGCCGTGATGGGCGAGCACGGGCTCGGCGCCACCGAGCAGGTGGTCGGCATCGCCTTCGACGGCACCGGATACGGTCCGGACGGCGCGGTGTGGGGTGGTGAAGTCCTGCTGGCGGGCTACAAGGGTTACCGGAGGCTGGCGCACCTGAACTACGTGCCGCTGGCCGGTGGCGATCTCGCGGTCCGCAGGCCCTACCGCATGGCGTTGGCGCATCTGTGGGCCGCCGGGATCGACTGGGACCAAGAGATTCCCGCGGTCGCGGCCTGCCCCCAAGAGGAAAGGCGGGTACTGGTCCACCAATTCGAGACCGGGCTCGGCTGCGCGCCCACCTCGAGCATGGGCAGGCTGTTCGACGCGGTGTCCTCGTTGATCGGCGTACGGCACGTGGTCGACTACGAGGCACAGGCGGCGATCGAGCTGGAAGGGCTGTCGCGCGGCGGGGCGCGGGGCCGAACCGAGTACCGGTTCCCATCCAGCACGGGCGATCCCGCCGTGATAGACGCCGCGCCGGTGATCGCGGCCGTGTTGGCCGATGTCCGCGCCGGCGTGCCCTCCGCCGTGGTCGGCGCGCGGTTCCATGGGGCCGTCGCCCAGTTGGTGCTCGACCTCGCGGTGCGCTATGCCGCGCCCTCGGCGGCCGTCGCTCTGTCCGGCGGCGTCTTCCAGAACGCCCTGCTGCTCACGCGGTCGTGTGCGCTGCTGCGGGACAACGGGTTCACCGTAATCAGCCATCGCCGACTACCGCCCAATGACGGCGGCCTCGCGTTCGGCCAACTCCTCGCGTGTAGCGAGGGATGAGCGGAAGGAGAGCAACGATGTGTCTTGCGGTACCAGGAAAGGTGCTCAGCCTGCACGAACGCGATGGCACGTTGATGTCGGTCGTCGATTTCGGTGGCGTGCACAAGGACGTGTGCCTGCAATACATCCCGGACGCGGCGATCGGCGATTACGTCGTGGTCCACGTCGGCTTCGCGATCCAGCGGCTGGACGAGGAGTCCGCGCTCGAGACCCTGGCCGAGTTCGAACACCTCGGTGTACTGAACGAGGAATTCGGCGACGGCTTCGCCATCGCCGCCGAACAGGCGGGTCTCGACAATCCCGCAGCCGAGCAACCACGCGAGGAACCAGAGGTGACACCATGAAGTATCTGGACGAATTCAGCAACCCCGAGTTGGCCCAGAACCTGCTCGACCGGATTCGCGCCGCGACCAGCAGGCGTTGGGCCATTATGGAAGTCTGTGGCGGACAAACCCATTCGATCATCCGGCACGGCATCGACCAGTTGCTCCCCGATCAGATCGAGATGATTCACGGTCCCGGCTGTCCCGTCTGCGTCACCCCGCTCGAGGTGATCGACAAGGCGTTGGAGATCGCCGCCCGGCCCGGGGTGATCTTCTGCTCCTTCGGGGACATGCTGCGCGTACCGGGCAGCACCAAAGATCTGTTCCGGGTCAAGAGCGAGGGCGGCGACGTCCGGGTGGTCTACTCACCGCTGGACGCGCTCAACCTGGCCAAGGAGAACCCCGATCGCGAGGTCGTCTTCTTCGGCATCGGTTTCGAGACCACAGCACCGGCCAATGCCATGACGGTGTACCAAGCGAAGCGGCTCGGCATCCGGAACTTCTCGCTGCTGGTGTCGCATGTGCTCGTGCCGCCGGCCATCGCCGCGATCATGGAGTCGCCGACCTGCCGGGTGCAGGCATTCCTCGCCGCCGGGCACGTGTGCACCGTGATGGGCACCGACGAATACCCGCCGCTGGCCGAGAAATACCGGGTTCCCATGGTGGTCACCGGATTCGAGCCGCTGGACATCCTGGAAGGCATCCGCCGCACCGTGCTGCAACTGGAGGCAGGCAGGCACGAACTGGAGAACGCCTATCCCCGCGCGGTCGCCTCGGCGGGCAACCCGGCCGCGAAAGCCATGCTGCAGGACGTCTTCGAGGTGACCGACCGGGCCTGGCGCGGCATCGGCATGATTCCCGGCAGCGGCTGGCGGCTGTCGGAGCGCTACCGCGAGTTCGACGCCGAACAACGCTTCTCGGTCGGCGATCTGCACACCGCCGAGTCGTCGATCTGCCGCTCGGGTGAGGTGCTACAGGGACTCATCAAACCGCACGAGTGCGCGGCCTTCGGCAAGGAATGCACGCCGCGAAAGCCGTTGGGCGCCACCATGGTGTCCTCCGAGGGCGCGTGCGCCGCCTACTACCTGTACCGGCGGCTCGATCTTCCGGCGGAGGTGGCCCATGCCTGAGAACGGCGGCCCGCCCGTGGCCATCGATATGGAGGGCTGGGTGTGCCCGATGCCGCTGCGGGATTCGCCGAATATCGTGATGGGCCACGGCGGTGGCGGCGCGATGTCCGGGGAGCTGATCGAGCATCTGTTCCTGCCCGCATTCGGCTCGGCCGCGCGCGCGGAGATGGGCGATTCGGCAGTGGTCACGCTCGGCGGCGCCCGGCTGGCGTTCTCCACGGACTCCTTCGTGGTCAAGCCGATCGTGTTCCCCGGAGGCACGATCGGCGAACTCGCGGTCAACGGCACGGTGAACGATCTGGCCATGGCCGGTGCGCGGCCGATGGTGCTGTCGACCGCGTTCATTCTGGAGGAGGGCACGGCGCTGGCCGATATCGCGCGCATCGCCCAGGCGGTGGGCACCGCCGCCCTGGCGGCGGGAGTCCACCTGGTCACCGGGGATACCAAGGTGGTCGACGCCGGGCACGGTGACGGGATCTTCCTCAACACCGCGGGAATCGGCCTCGTCGACCCCGGCGTCGATATCCGGCCGCAGCGTGCGACGCCGGGCGACGTCGTACTCGTCAGCGGTGATATCGGAGTGCACGGTGTCGCGGTGCTGAGCTGCCGTGAGGGATTGGAGTTCGGCACCACTGTGCTCAGCGATACCGCGCCGCTCCACGGATTGGTCGCCGCGATGCTGGCGACCGGCGCCGACGTGCACGTGCTGCGCGATCCCACGCGCGGCGGCGTCGCCGCCGCGCTCAACGAGATCGCTCGGGCCGCGAATGTCGGTGTGGCGCTGGATGAGCGGCAGCTTCCGGTCCCGGACGAGGTGCGCGACGCCTGCGGGCTGCTCGGGCTGGACCCGATGTATGTGGCCAACGAGGGCAAGCTCCTCGCGTTCGTCGCCCCCGAGGACGCCGATCGGGTACTCGCGGCCATGCGGGAACACCCGCTGGGTGCCCAGGCCGCGGCCATCGGTCACTGCGTCGGCGAACACGCCGGAATGGTGGTGGCCCGCACGGCTCTCGGCGGCACCCGCGTGGTGGATCTGCCCGCGGGAGAACAGCTGCCGCGTATCTGTTGAGACGGCGGGCTCCACCGTCCGAAGTGAGAAGGCGAGGTATTCGTTATCGTCGAGGTCGCCGATGCACCCGCGGTGGCGCGCGGCGCGTGGGCCGGGCTGGACCGGCGGCAGCGTCGCGATGTCGCCGGGATGGCTCTCGTCATCGTGGCGCTGCACATCCTCGGGTGGGCGACGCTGCTGCTACTCGTGGTTCCCGGCGGTTACGTCGTGGACGGCGCGGTATTCGGCGTCGGCCTCGGCGTCACCGCCTACACACTCGGGATGCGGCACGCCTTCGACGCCGACCACATCGCCGCGATCGACAACACGACCCGAAAACTGGTGGCCGACGGGCGGAAACCGCTGTCGGTCGGATTCTGGTTCGCGCTCGGGCACTCCACCATCGTGTTCGTCCTCGTCGCACTGCTCGCGTTCGGCGTCAAGGCACTCGCGGCGAATCTGCGGGACGAGAACTCCGGGTTGCAGCGGTGGACCGGCGTATTCGGCACCGGCGTCTCGGGAACCTTCCTCCTCCTCATCGGCCTGCTGAATCTGGTATCGCTCACCGGGCTGTCGGTTGCCGTCGCCTTGCTGATCGGCGCGCAGGAGATCATCTCGATACTGACCGACAAGCTCGGCATCACCAGCGGTCCGGTGGCCTGGGTCGGCGATCTGGATCTCGGCGCGCTCGGCTTCCTCGTCGTCGGCCTGTTCGTGCTCACCTGGGCGATCGCCGTCGGCATATGGCGACTCGGCGGGCTCGAGCAGCGGTGGTGCGTCGACCGCGCCGGAGAGGGGCCCGGCTGATGACGGGCGGTGGCGCGGAGATGTTCGCCCGGTATGCGTACGCCCCCAACCAACTCGGTTTCTGTGGGCCACCCGACGCGGCCGCGTTGCGGGACGGATCGGATGACCAGGTGCGAGCGGTGGCGCGGCGGTTCACCGGTGCGTGGCCGTATCTGCGGGTGATGGCGACGATGACCGGGATCGTCGACCCGCTGGATCGCCGCCTCGTCGAATCCTATTGGCTGGGCGGCGGAATCGGCGCGAACCTGGACCCGGCCGAGTTCACCGCCGAGTTGCTGGCGTTGCTCGGACCGGTTGCGGGCAGGTACTGGGCGCATCTGGGCCCGGAACTGGCCGACGAGGCCGCGGCCAACCACTGCTTCCACGTCTTCGGCGTGTACCCGTGGTCACGGCTGGTCGGGCACGGTAACGGGCATCCACTACACGTGCTCGACAGTTGCCGAATCACCTGGGGGACGGTGGTCGACCGCACCGACGACGAGATCGCGCTGCGCTGCCGCAAGCTGAGCTGGGACGGGCGGCAGCTCGTACTCACGGCGGAAACGGTGCAGCCGATGCCGATCCGGGTGGACGGCTACGCGGCGGTGCCCGATGTGTCGGCGGGGGAGCAGGTCGCGGTGCATTGGGGGCGACTGTGCGGACGTCTGGACGACGCCCAGGTGCGCGCCTTGACGGCCAGCACGATGCGCCAGCTCGAGGTCACCAACCAGCGGCTTGCCACCCGACGGTGAGACCGATATCTCGCGGGTGGAGCTTTCCCTCGCCGTGCGAAGTTCGGTTATTCCGTCGAACCACAACCGATTCGGCGCAGCTACGGTGAATCATCTTCCGCCCGTTCAGGACTCCGGCGGAAGTATCGGCGACGCGAACATCTCCTCCAGCGGGGTCGGGCCGTTGTAGCGGCGGCAGTTGCAGCCGACCCACTCCCGCAGGCCGTGAGTGCCCTTACGAGAGATCTGGGCGTGACAGGTGCCTGCGGCCCGGTCGTGCAGCGCCAGATCGTGACCGCAACCGCAGCGCGCGCGAAGTTTCGACCCGAACTGGGCTCGCCGCCGATGCCCGAACCGACCACATACCCAGCCGACACCGACCAGACCGCCACCGACCGCAAGGCTGAGAGGATCCAACATACTTGCAGAATACGTAGCGAGGACGTCGAATAGTGCAGGGTCGAAACTGCCTCCCCGACAGTCAAGTAGAGCTCGGTAGTGACGGTGCGGCTACCCGGTCTCGATCAGAATCGGTGATCTCATCGTCGAGCCAGGCAACGGACGTCCGGGCCGCCCGACGGGTTGGGCCACGTTGTCGGTCGGCGGCCACGTGTGCTGGACGGGTGTTGAGGGATATCCGTGCGAGAAATCGCCTTAGGAAGGGTGCGGTGCTCGATCGGGTAAGGGCTGGTAGTCGTCGACGGTCATGGAGTTGTAGAGGCGTGCGCTCTTGGTGGTGAGGCGAAGGAAGGCACGACGGGGCCTCGCGGGCAGAGCGGAGACCAGGCGAGCGCCTTGAACAAGTCCCGACACGCCAAGGCGGGACGTGGGGACCAGCGTCTTCGCCGCGCTCAGTGCGACCGCGCGGCTGCCGCGCACATGCTCCGCCATCGCGCGTTCGTAGGCGGGGAAGGCGCGCTCGTGATTGCCGCCCGCCCGCGCCACTCTCCGGCGAGGACATATGCGCCGACGACGGCCAGGCTGGTGCTGCCGCCGACGGCCGGGCCGGGGCAGTAGCCCGCGTCGCCGACGAGTGTCACCCGCCCTCGCGAGCACGTGTCCATGCGGATCTGGGTGATCGAGTCGAAGTAGAACGCCGGGGTGCGGTCGAGCTCCGCCAGCCAGCGGTCCACCTCGGCGTGCATACCGCCGAACGCCCCGCGCAGCAACTCCTTCTGCCTGGGCACGTCGCGGTGGCAGTAGTCGAGCTTGCGTTCGCGCCGGAACAGGAACAACGCCGGCGCGTCGCCGAGGTGCCGCGCGCCGTACATACCGGCGGTGCGGCCGATACCGACGTGGAGGCGGAGCTCGCCATCGAGGTCGGAGACGTTGGGCAAGGTCATCACCCCGAGGTAGACCCCGGTGAAGGCGCTGAAGCGGGACTCGTCGCCGAAGACGAGGCGGCGCACGGTGGAGTGCAACCCGTCCGCGCCGACGACGAGGTCGAAACGGCGTGGCGCGGCGTTGGCGAACCGCACCTCGCCGTCCGGCGAAATCGCGGTGATCGAGTCATCGAAGAGGTACTCGACGTCGTCGCGCGCGGCGTCGTAGTAGATCTCGCTCAGGTCGTCGCGCATGATCTCGATGTGCCGGTCGGAGGTGGCGCTGAAGATCTTGGAGAGGTTCACCCGAACGGGACGCCGCGCGCGCTCCCGGTAGACGGTCATCCGATTCGCGCCGGTAGCCCGCTCCTCGATACTCGGGAGCACGCCCATCTTCTCCGAGATATTCATCGCGGGCCGGAACAGGTCGACCGCGTGACCGCCGGTCTTACGCAGAGCCGGCGCACGTTCGACCACGGTGACGCAGAAGCCGTGCCTGGTAAGCCAGTACGCCAACACCGGACCGGCGATACTGGCGCCGGAGATGAGCATTCGCATGAGCATGCTTCCTCAGGGTCAAGGTTCTGGTTGCGCGCGGCTACCTTCCGTTGCCGCACGTGTTTTCAGCGATGTCCGGCGAAGTCGCGGATGAGTGCGCCGGTGATGTCGGACTTCTCGATCATGGATGTGTGACCGCAGTCGAGGATCTCGCTCCGAACATGCGGGACGCGGCGGTAGGACGTTGCGGCGGTGGCGGTTTTGTCCATGAGTCCTCCTTCGGTCGATCCGTGATGCCACCACTCTGCTGGGCGAAAACGAAATGTGTCTTGAAGAAATGTCAGCGTCCGCGGATGGTATGAACCGCTCATACAATCGGCGTGTGGCCTGGGAGATTGCGCGACCATCGCGGACACCCGCACTGCGCGGCGTCGATATGGCTGGATTCCGTATTCATGGTGACGGCCCGGCGCAGCTACGTGCCGTTCCCCATCCGGCCGTCACGGTGGTCGTCGAGTTCGGTGACCGTTGCTTCGACGTCCGCGACTCGACAGGCCGAAACCATTCGGGCAGCCTGACCCTCGGTCTGGCCGGCAGCGCGGCGCCGGTGCGCGTCGAAGCCATCGAGTGTGTACAGGTGCGCCTGTCACCGGTTGTCGCACATGCCATCCTCGGGTGCTCGCTTGCCGAGTTGAGCGGGAATATCGTTGGACTCGAAGATCTTTGGGGTCGCGACACCACACGCCTGCGTGAGCGCCTGCACGAGACGCAAAGCTGGCATGAACGATTCGCACTGGTAGACACGACGCTCTCGGCGCGGTTGCGAGACGACCGCCGGGCCGACCCGGAGGTCGTCTGGGCATGGCGCCAAATCATTGCCAGCCGAGGCCGGTTCCGCGTCGAGCACCTTGCCGCTCGAGTCGGGTGGAGCCGCCAACGACTGTGGTCACGCTTCGGCACCCAGATCGGCCTGACACCGAAACGCGCTGTCAGGCTGGTTCGTTTCGACCACGCCATGCACCGGCTGGTCCGGGGACATTCGCCCGCGCAAGTGGCGGCCGACAGCGGTTACGCCGACCAGTCCCATCTCTACCGCGACGTCCGCGAATTCACCGGCACGCCCGTCACATCCGCGGTCAGCGAACCATGGCTCGCGGTGGACGACAGGGCCTGGCCGTCGAGCACGTAGGGCGCAGGTGGCTGGGGGAGCGGCCCTCAGAGCGGACTCGGCGCGGAGGCGTGGGGAGCGCCGATCCAGTGCAGGAGTTGATGGATCGTTTCGTCCGCGAGCCGGTAGCGCACGATTCGGCCGCTTTTGGATGCGGTGACCCAGCCCTGGTAGCGCAACAGGCGCAGGGCATGTGACGCGGCGGTTGCCGTCATCCCGACGGCGGCGGCCAGGTCGGTCACGCTCTGGTCGGGGGTGTGGTGCAGGCACACCAGCAGCCGGAGCCGATTCGCGTCCGAGAGCAGGTCGAACCGATGGGCCCAGTGTTCGATACCCGCGACATCCAGGCCGGGCGCTGCGGGCCGGGCGTGTTCGGGGTTGAGCGGGGGGCTTGGGGCCACTGTTCTACTCTGCCGTCCTCTCTTCGCCGGGGCCAGTCATCGCCAATACCCAACATATCGGTCCACTTGTACATATATGGCGCGTATCGTATCGAGGGGTGAGCTGCACCACATCGGCCATGCATATGAGTGATGGCATTGTTGACGCCCCCACCTCTGCGATATTCGCGGTTATCGCCATTGCGGGACTAGGTTTCGCGGCGCGGCGCGCGCGTGCCGAACTGGATGAGCGTGCCGCCCCGATGGCGGGTCTGGTGGCGGCGTTCATCTTCGCGGTGCAGATGGTGAACTTCCCGATCCTGCCCGGTGTGAGCGGGCATCTACTGGGCGGAGCGCTGGCCGCGATTCTGGTCGGGCCCTATGCGGGTGCGCTATGTGTGGCGATCGTGCTGGTTGTGCAGGCGCTGCTGTTCGCCGACGGCGGGTTGACGGCGCTGGGTACGAACATCACGAATATGGCGTTGATCGGGGTGGCGGTCGGGTACTTCGTCGCGCGCCGTTTGCTCCCACTGGCGCCGAGGCGTGGTGGGATCGGTGTCATCGCCTTCCTCGCCGCATTGTCCGGAACCATCCTCGCCGCAATGGGTTTCGTCGTCGAGTACGCGATAGGCGGCGCCGCCGGGTCAACTGTTGGCGCGGTCGCCTGGTACATGCTGGTCACCCACACTTTGATCGGCATCGGGGAAGGGATCATCACAGCGATCACCGTCGTCGCCGTCGTCAACGCCCGCCCCGACCTCGTGTATCTGCTGCGTGCTCGCGAAGCGGCGAGTGCGACCCCGCGGCGCGCCGCACTCTCGGTGAACGGATTCCTGTTCGGTTTCGCCGCGGTCGCGGTGCTCGTCGCGGGCCTGCTGTCCTATGTGGCCAGTTCGCAGCCGGACGGCCTCGATGCCACGACGCAGCGCGGCTGCACTGTCGTCGAGGTCGACGGAGCCGAAGAGTTGCACGGTGAGTGCATCGCCCAGAACGCGGGCGGCCATGCGCTCGCGCATTCGCCGTTGGCCGACTACACCATCGACGGTAACGACCGACTGACCGGCATCGCCGGCGTGCTCGGGGTCGCTGCCGCCTTCGCCGTACTGTTCGCGGTGTTGCGCATCATCAGGGTAGGTCGATCGAAACACCCACGGGCCGATCGTGTTTCGGAGGGTGGAAGCGCGTCACCCGAGCCGGGTTCGTGGTAGATGTCCACGGTCAGCCACCGGCTGCACTTGGCTCGCAGTTCGCCGGTGCATCGGGCTCCGGCCGAAGTGAAGATCGTCTGCGCCGCGGTCATGGTTTTCGCCGTCGTGGCGACGCCACGAGAGATGTTCTGGCCGTTCGCTGCCTACGCGGCCGGACTGCTCGCGCTCTGGCGCGTGGCGCAAATCCCACTGCGGTGGATCGCGCCACGACTACTCATCGAATTACCTTTCGTCGTATTGGCGATTCTGCTGCCGTTCGCGGCCGGAGAACCCAGGACGATGCTGTTCGGGCTGTCGATGTCGACGACGGGTCTCTACGCGGCCTGGGGAATTATCGCGAAAGGAACAATCGGGGTGGGGATTTCACTGACGTTGGCGGCCACGACGAGCGTTCGTGAACTGCCCGGCGGGCTCAGCAGACTCCACGTGCCCGGCATGGTCGTCACAATCGTCGTGCTGATGTTGCGCTACGTGGACGTGATCGCCGACGAGGCGGCACGCATGCGTCTGGCGCGGGTCTCGCGTGGGGACGACCCGCGGACGATACGGCAGATCGGCGCGACAGCGCGCGGCGTCGGAAGCCTGTTCCTGCGATCCTACGAACGAGGCGAACGGGTCCACCTGGCCATGCTCTCGCGCGGGTTCACCGGCACCGTCACCGATTTCGGCACATCTCCGGCCACCCGTGGACAATGGTCTCTCGCCTGCGTCCCCGCTCTGGCCGCCCTCGGAGTCTGTGTCGGCGCCTGGGTCGCCCGGTGAACGGGTCCGGAGTGTCCGCGGTACGCCTGGTCGACGTGGCATTCGCGTATCCGGATGGGACCGGTGCGCTCAACGGGCTCCATCTCGACATCGCAGCTGGAGAGCGAGTCGCGGTTCTCGGGCCCAACGGCGCGGGCAAGTCCACACTGATGCTGCATCTCAATGGTGTGCTCACCGCGGGTTCCGGCGAGGTATACATCGGCGGCATACGCTTGGACCGCACCACCGTTCGCACCATCCGTCAGCGCGTCGGTGTGGTGTTCCAAGACCCCGACGATCAATTGTTCATGCCGACCGTCGAACAAGATGTCGCGTTCGGTCCGATCAATTTCGGTATACGCGGCGAGCGCCTCGCCGAGAGCGTGCGCTTCGCCCTCACCGCGGTCGGAATGTCGGATCGAGCCGATCGCTCCCCGGCACGTCTGTCGCTGGGCGAACGCCGCCGCGCCGCACTCGCCACCGTACTGGCATGCCGTCCGGAGGTACTCGTCCTGGACGAACCGGCCGCCAACCTGGACCCGGTGGCCCGCCGCGAACTCGCCGACATCCTGCTGACCCTGCCGACGACGCTCGTCCTGGTGACCCACGACCTGCCCTACGCCCACCGCATCTGCGACCGCGCGGTAATCCTCGACGGTGGACGCATCGTCGCGGACGGTCCCATAGACGAAATCCTGTGCGACGCCGATCTTCTCGCCGAACACCGTCTCAGCTGAACCCTGAGGGCGCCACTGCGCGTGCCGCACGTAACATCCGGCAATTGCCTCTGCGACAGATCCGATCGTTTTCGACACAATGCGGGAATCGGGCGTCTATTTGTGGTGGATTCGGTCGAAAATTGTGTACTGTTTCCTGCCGAACCCGGGTTCGATGTCGAATTTCAAAAGTCGTGCGAGATCGTCGTAATTAGGTAGGTCATGGTTCAGCGGCCGCGTCCGCGTTTTACGCATACCAATGTTCGGCAGAACTTCATTGATCACGGATACGGAGGCGTTGTGGACTGGGAATTGTGGCAGCGCAGTTGGGATCAGCAGCAGGAACTATATTTACCCGAACGCGAGGAACGGTTCCGGGTGATGATGGATGTGGTGGCGGCCGCG
This sequence comes from Nocardia sp. NPDC050710, assembly GCF_040654375.1. Lineage (NCBI taxonomy): Bacteria > Bacillati > Actinomycetota > Actinomycetes > Mycobacteriales > Nocardiaceae > Nocardia > Nocardia sp. NPDC050710. The sequence goes on from NZ_JBFAHV010000020.1 coordinate 175,049, forward strand.
GTGGGGTCCGAGCCACTGGTGCTGGATTTGGCCTGTGGGACAGGCACTATCAGCCGACGGCTGTTCGCCCGCATGCCGCGAGCGAGGTCGGTCGCGGTTGATGTGGATCCGACGCTGCTGGCAATAGCACGGGGATCGTTCGAAGGGGATTCACGGATTACGTTTGTGACGGCCGATCTGGCCGATCCCCGCTGGATGGATTGTTTGCTGGACGAGCCATTCGATGCCGTGCTGACCGCGACGTCGTTGCATTGGATGAAGGCCGAACCGGTGACCCGGTTGTATGCCGACCTGGCGAAGCTGATTCGACCGGGCGGGGTATTCGTCAATGCCGATCACATGCCCGATCCGGAAACCCCCATGCTCAACGCCATTGACGCGGCCATCCAGAACTCGCACCAGGAACGCGCCCGTGCCGAAGGTGCGCTGGATTGGGAGCAGTGGTGGGCGACGGTAGCTCGCGACTCGGGCTTGGCCGAGGAACACGCGGGCAGCCGCGCGATTTTCGAACAGCACAGCGGGGGCGAGGAACATCCGGTCGCGTGGCACTGCCTGCGATTGAAGGAGGCCGGATTTCTGGAGACGGGTGTGGCGTGGCAGTCGATCAACGACGCGATGGTGGTCGCGATCAGGTGACGACGATCAGTCGGTCTGGGTTGGCATGGTGGCGCCGGGCGGATCGTTACGTTGCTTGACGCGGGTTCTAGCCGGTCAGTGCGTCGACGACTTGCCGGGCGGTGCGTCGGGCGGAGGCGGGGTTTTGGCCGGTGACCAGACGTCCGTCGCGGATGACGTGCTCGGTCCAGTCGGGGGCGGGTCTGTGTTGTGCGCCCTGGGCGATCAGTCGCTCGGCGAGTACGAACGGAATGATCTCGATCATGCCGGCGGCGATCTCCTCGGATTCGGTGAAGGCGGCGACCCGCTTGCCGTCGACCAGATAGGAACCGTCGGACAGGGTGAGTCCGACCAGCGCGGCCGGGCCGTGGCACACGGCCGCGATGACTCCGCCGTTCTCGTAGACGGTGCGCGCCAGGCGGGCCAGTTCGGGGTTGTCGGGGAGGTCCCACATGGTGGCGTGCCCGCCGACGAAGAAGACGACGTCGTAGCAGGCCGGGTCGATATCGCGTGGTCGGGGGGTGTCGGCCAGTTGCTTCGCGGTCTCGGCGAAGAAGGCGGCCTGGTCGGGGTCGGTCGGATCGACCTCGTCGCGCGGTGGCTCGCCGCCGGCTGTGCTGACCAGGTCGATCTCGAAACCGGCCGCGCGGAAGACCACCCATGGGTGGGCGGCTTCGGCGGCGTTGAAACCGTTGGGCCGTCCTCTGTCGCCGAGGGTGGCGGTGCTCGTCAGCACCATGAGAACGCGCTTGCTCATGTCGTTGTCCTTGCGAGTTGTCGTCTTTGCGAGTTGTCGAACAAGCCTCGGCCGGTGTGGAACGGTGCACGAAAGCCGTTCCGAGACACCCGGCCGAGACGGTTGGTGACGGTCAGGGACGGGTGGGGCCGATGCCCGCGCCGGTCGTCGTGATGGCGGCGGCGATTTCCTCGAGGTCGTCAGCGGACAGTTCGACCGAACCCGCACCACGCCAGCCGTTCACCTGCTCGGGGCGGCGGGCTCCGACGATCGCACCGGTCACCCCGGGCCAGGCCAGAGCCCAGGCGATCGCGACCTCGGCGACGCTCACGCCGAGCCGTTCGGCAATCGGACGCAGCGCGGCGGCGAGAGCGAGATTGGCGTCCAGGCCCGTTGTGAAATCGGCGTGCGCGGAGCGCCAATCGTCGGCGGGCAGGGCGGCGGCGCGTTCGGTCGTGAAAGCGCCGGTGAGCAACCCGGATTGCAGCGGGGAGTAGACGATGACCCCGGTGCCATGCTCTGCGGCCCAGGCGATTTCGGCTGCGGCGGAGCGGTTTATCGCGGAGAACGGCGGCTGGATCGCATCGACGTGGGCGACCTTCTCGGCGCGGTCGAGCAGGTCGGGGGTGTGGTTGGACAGACCGATCGCACGTACCTTGCCCTCGGCCTTCAGATCGGCCATGACCTGCCAGTACTCCTCCAGCGGGGTCGCGTTCGGGGAGACCGCGCCGAAGCCGTCACCGGCGTACTCCAGAGACTCGCCGGTATCGGGATAGTGCACCTGATAGAGATCGATGCGGTCGACACCGAGGCGGCGCAGCGAGTCCTCGACCTCGCGGCGCACACTGTCGGGCCGCATGATCCGGCTGGGTGCGGCGGTCGGGTTTTCGGGGTCCCAGACCAGTCCGGCTTTGGTGAAGACGAACGGCCGGTCGGCCTCGGGCAGGTCGGCGATCGCGCGTCCCACCAACTCCTCCGAATGACCCAGGCCATAGACGGCGGCGGTGTCGATCCAGTTGACCCCGGAGGCGATGGCGTGTCGGATGGCCGCGACCGATTCGGCATCGTCGGTGGCACCCCAGCCGAACCGCCACCCGGACCCGGCGACGGCCCAGGAACCGAATCCGGTTCGGGTGATGTCCATCCCGGTGCCGCCGAGTGGACGGGTCGGCAATGCGCCGCAGGCAGTGTGGTTCGACATGTTCCTCTTTCGTTTGTTGTTTCGTTGTCCCGCTTCGACTTCGGCGTCAGGGGAAGCGGAAGTTCGTACAGTTAGGGCGTAATATGTTGTATACCAGGCAGTTTCGGGCTCAAGCGTTACGTCAGTGAGCGCGTCACAGGTGATGCGGGCGTGCTCAGAACTCCGCCGGGGCGCCCAGCGCGCAGTCCGCTGACCAGGCACAGCGCGACGCCCAGCGAGAGCCAGCAGACCAGAACGGTGACGGCGTGGGTGGCCACGCGGCCGTCGAAGAAGGCGGTCGATCGCAATAACCGGCCACCGGCGCCTGGGGGCAGTAGCTGGCCGAGCGTGCCGGACCAGCCGGGCAGCATCTCGGGTGCGGTCGCCGTACCTGAGAGGGGGTTACCGATGAGCATCATGGTGACGGCTGGTTCGTAACCGGTGTTCATTGCCGGGTGAGTGGGGTTTCGGATTCGATGTAGGTCAGTTTCTGTGGGTTGCGGATGTAGTAGAGGCCGGTGATGTGGGTGTCCTCGACGCGGACCGCGATGACGCCGTCGAACTCCCCGTCGACATACAGAACCAGTGCGGGGCCACCGTTGACCGTGGTCGCCTCGGCGGTGAGCATTACGTCGTTCTTGGTGAGGCGGCCGACGATGAAACGGGCCACCTTGTCGGCGCCGATGATCGGATGCGGTGTGGCCTGCTTGATGCCACCGCCGTCGCTGATCGTCATTACGTCGGGGGCGAGTACGTCGAGCAGGCCCTGCAGGTCCCGGGACTCGAGCGCGCGCCGGAACGCCTCGACAGCGGCTTCGGCCTGCTGTGAGGTGACCGAGCGGCGCGGCTGGCGGGCTTCGACGTGGCGGCGGGCGCGGTGGGCGATCTGGTGCACAGCGGCAGGGGTTTTGTCGACCGCGGCCGCGATCTCGTCGTAGCCGAATCCGAATGCCTCGCGCAGCACGAACACCGCTCGTTCGGTCGGTGACAGCGTCTCGAGCACGAGCATCAACGCCATCGACACGCTTTCGGCGAGTTCGACATCCGCGGCCACATCCGGGGTGGTGAGCAGTGGCTCCGGCAGCCAGGAGCCCACGTACGCCTCCCTGCGGCGTTTCATCGACCGCAGCCTGTTGAGCGCCTGCCGGGTCGTGATCCGGACGAGGTAGGGGCGATGGTCACTCACCGTCGCCATGTCGACCTTCACCCATCGCAGCCAAGTTTCCTGCAGGACGTCGTCGGCGTCGGCCGCCGATCCGAGCATCTCGTAGGCGACGGTGAACAGCAGATTGCGGTGGGCGACAAACGTTTCCGTCGCCTCGGCGGTAACGTGGTCGCAGCTGGCGCGACCTCCCGGCGCGCTTTCGGTCTGCCGCTGCCCGCCTGGTTGACCTGTCGTGCTCACGGAGTCTCTCCCATTTTCCGTCGGTAGCCGTTCGATCCGGGTCGCCGTCGCTGCGCCTGCGGCCGGGGTCACCGGCAGCCGTGCGCGACGACGCGGTTGGTGTCCTAGGCGATCGGTGCCACCGCGTCGGCGCTCTGGGCCAGTAGCAGCGCCGGCCGGTGCTTGCCGTCCTTGGGCCAGTGGTGCGAGCCGGGCTTGCGCGCTTCGGTCACCAGATGCTTCACACTGGCGGCGCAGGAGAACTCCTTGAGCTTTTTGCCCGCGAACCCGGTGAAGTAGAGCCGCATCGCGGTGTCGTCCTTGTGGCCGAGCTGGAAAATCCCGGCGTCGCGGCCGAAGCTGATGCACATTGCGGGGAATGACAGGTCGATCGGCGACGGCCGCTCGCCCGCGATCCGGTTGAGCACCGTGTCGGCGGCGTGCGCGCCAAGGCATCCCGCGGCGTAGGCGGACATCCGAAACGGCAGGTCCGACGGCGCCGCCGAATCCCCAGCCGCCACGATGCGATCGTCATCGAGGCTGGTCAAGGTTTCGTCGGTGAGCAGACGCCCGGCGGTATCGGTGCGCAACCCGCTGCGGTCGGCCAGATCCGGCACACCGAAGCCCGCGGTCCAGATGGTGACCGCACTCGCCAGCACGCGGCCATCACCGAGTTCCACGGCCGCCGCGGTCACCTCGGCGACCGAGGCGTCCGGGCCTTCCAGCACCGTGACACCCAGTCCTGCAAGGTATTTGCGGGCTGTGCGTCGCGCCCTCGGATGCAGGTACGGACCGACGACACTGCCACAGACCAACGTGACCGTGCGCCCCTGCTCCGCCAGTTCGGCAGCGGTCTCGATGCCCGTCGGGCCGCCACCGACGACCGTCACCGGGGCCGTCAAGGGTGTGTCGAACAGCACCGACCGTAGCCGCTGCGCTGCCTCCAAAGTGGCTACCGGGTAGGCGAACTCGGCCGCGCCGGGCACCTGCGGGCCCGCGCTGCCACTGCCGACCGCGTAGATCAGATAGTCGTAGCCGATCGCGGCGCCCTCGGCCAGGGTCACGCTGCGCGCGGCCGCATCGATCCGCGTCACATTGTCGATGACCAGCCGCACACCCTCGGCCAGCACTTCGGCATAGTCGACGACCGCATCGTGGGTCCCGCCCACCAGCTGGTGCAGACGCAGTCGCGGAACGAAGACCGGGCGCGGATTGATCACGGTCACCGTCACGTCGTCGCGCTGCGTCAAACGATTGGCCGCCATCACACCGGCATATCCGCCGCCGATTACGACCACATCGATGTTGTTGCCCATGGTGTCTCCTTCGCTCCGAGAGGCTCGAGAACTAGACACCGCAGCGACGAAAAACCTGACACCCTGTGATGCAGGTCATATAACGGGCAATCGGACACTCACCGCATAGCCACATCCGAGCGGGACCGAACGACTCAGACCGCGACCTCCCATTCGAACCCGTCCGGGTCGGTGAATGACCCGAAACCGCTGCCGATGATGATTCGGTGTGATCCGG